>CAZFMB010000025.1:0-43173 GCA_964520005.1 uncultured Occallatibacter sp. | reverse complement strand
GCGAGATGATCGTCAAGGGCTATGAGCAGCGCTCGCAGGTCTACGACGAAATCTCTCGCAAGAGAGAAAACTCCATCCTGGGAACTACCGACGTAGTCGATCCGGTCAGCGGCTCGCAGTACAAGATCGACAGCTATTCCAACTATCACTGGATGAGTAACCAGGGCGCCATTACGGGCAACGACACCGGCGCCAACCCCGGTTACGGCTGGCACGATCTGGTCACCCTGCCCTGATTTACGCAGCGGAAAGGCGTATGGCTCGGGAATTAATAGTTTAGATCAGAATAAAATGGGTGCCCCCGGTCCCTCGCCTTTGGGGACCGGGGAAGTAAAACGATAAGTGTGTTAATTCCCCGCTGCGTTGCCGATGAACTTCGCCAGGTCGCTCTTCAACTGGCGCAGCGAATCCACATTCAGATAGATCATGTGCCCTGACGGATAATAGCCAAACTGCACATTGCCGCGTAGCGCCGGTTCCAGGTTCATGTGCGCCAGGTCAAACTCCGTGGCAAAGAACGGCGTGGCCAGGTCAAAGTAGCCGTTGGCCGAAAAAACCTTCAGGTGCGGATTCTTGCGGATGGCGCTGGCCAGATCCGCGGCCACCCATGGCTCGGACTGCGTCTGGCCGCCCATGCCCGGTCCACCGCCGCCGCTGGTGGGCTTGTGCTTGAAGTCCCACTGGCCAAACATATCAACGCTAGGGCGGTATGCGTCGGTCGTTTCGTACTTCAGCTCGCGCTGGAGATAATCATGCAAAGCAGCGACGAAGGCGCCCATGATGCCTGCATCGGAGGGGTCGTAACTGGGCGATTCGCCGGCAGCATCCACATCCACGCCCTCAAAGCGCATATCGTAGCGGCCCAGCGTCTTGCGGTCGTCGCGCAACACTTCTTTTCTAAAGCGCGTCGGCGAAATGCGCAGGTTGGCCTCCTTCACGTAATCCACGCTCAGGCCCGTTAGCCGGCTTACTTCTTTTGCTACTGAATCCAGTTGCGCCGCTGGCAGGTTGTGGCCGGCAAAAAGCGCCTGCGCATACGGCCCGGAGGCAAAGACGCGCGCCTGCTCCACCCACGCCGCCAGATCCGCCGGCTTGTTGGGAATTTTGTTGAAGTACCATGCCGCCGCCGCGTAGCTGGGCAGGTTGGAGATGTAGATGGCGTCATAGCCGCCGGCGCGTACACCGTAATTCAGAATCGAGCTGATTAGCACCACGCCGTTCAATTGCACTCCGTCGTTGCCCAGCATGTCGGCCAGCGCCGCCGAGCGCGTCGTCCCGTAAGATTCGCCGATAAGAAATTTGGGCGAGTTCCAGCGTTGGTTCACGTTCAGGTAGCGCTGGATAAATCGGTCGAAGGCTCTCAGATCCTGATCCACGCCGGTAAAGTCTTTGGCCGTCCCCTTGCCCACGGCGCGCGAGTAGCCAGTCAGCGGCGCGTCGATAAAAACTAAATCGCTTTTATCCAGCAGCGAGTACTCGTTGGGAATCAGCTTGAAGGGCGGTCCGGCGGTCGGGTTAGGGCTGTCGGTCGCAATGCGCACCGGCCCGAAGGAACCCATGTGCAGCCACAGCGATGCCGATCCGGGCCCGCCGTTATAAAGAAAGCTTACCGGCCGCGTCTGCGCGTCCGCGCCATCCAGCGTGTAAGCCACGTAGAAGATGCTGCCGTTGGGCTTGTCCTCCTCGTCGCGGATAAGCAGCGTGCCGGCCGTCGCCGTGTACTTCAGTGTCTTGCCTCCCAGCGCCAGTTCGTGGTGCGTGGCCACGGCCTTCTCCGGCGGAATGGGCGTCGCTTCTTTGTCCTTATCGGCGTCTTTATGCGTCTCCGCGCCCGCCGCGGGTGTCGGCGTAGCAGTTCGCGTCTCCTGCGCCGACAGGGCAGGGGAGAGGAAGATTGAAGCAAGGGCAATCAGCAGGACAGCGCCAATCCGATATAAAGTTTTCATTTGCGGAATCCTCCAGAACGATTCAATCAGTCTAGCATTGCGTTGTCTCTTCCTTCGAGCGCCATGCAGCCCGGGTCCTGATCTCTGTTCTCTGATCTCTGATTTACAGCCACATCTCCGTATGCCCCGTGCTGCACTTCGCGGCCTGCGCGGTCAGTTCCTCCGCCAGCCCAAAACCGTAGCGCGCAAAATAATAGGCCGCGCCATGCACCCGCTCCTGCAACGCGCCGCCGGGATAAAGCGCCTGGCTGACAGCCTCGGCCTGGCGCGTGAGCGCGGCCTCTTGCTGCAACTGGAAATCAGCCGCCAGACGCCGCAATCGGCTCATCTGGTAGCGAATCTTGCCGGCTGCGGATTCCGCCGACTGGCCCAGCCCAGCATCCATCGAAGTCATCCACTCCAGCAGCGCCGTAAGCTCGTTCTCCAGCGCCGTGTCCGCTCCGTCAAGTTTTTGCCTGCCTTCAACGGGCATCGCTCGGGCTGCCAGCGACTGCGCCAGCGACGCGGCACTCTCCGCGAAAACCTGCTCCAGCGTCAGCCCGTGCTTCTTGAGCATTTCGCCGATCTTCGGCTCAATCAGCGTGGCTGAAAAACGCGGCAAAGCTGGCGTCACTCGCCCCAGAATGCGTTCATAGAGCACGGCAGATTGTGCAAAGTAAGCAATCTCCGCAGGTCCGCCGACGATGGCCGAACTCGAAAGCAGAAAATCCTGGAAGACCGGCCTGAGCAGCGCCGAAGGCGAGATCCGCTCCGGCTCGGCATCCAGAATGCCGAGCAACTCCGCCGTCGAAAAACTCTGCCGCCCCGCCTGCCACAACCCATTCGGTTCCTCTGCGCTTGGAGCCAGCCTCTTGAGCGCCACGCGCGCTCCCGTCCGTTCGTCGATGAGAAACAGCAGGCTGGACTGCGGCCCCACCGCCACCTGCGCGTGAAAGCCGGACGTTTCAAGCTCCCGGCTGCGCTCAACCAGCGCCGTATGCAGCTCGTCGGCGCGCTCCAGAGCCGCGCGCAGCACCGGCGTACCTATGCGGTGGAATTCGCGTCCGCTCGCGTCCACCACCAGCAACCCTTGCGCCGCAAAAACCCGGGAATAAAACTCAGCGAAGGCCTGCGCCAGTGTGCGCCCCGGCTGGTAAGCCTCGGCCAGCGCATCCATGGCTTCGGAATCGCCCAAAAGCTCCCGCGCCTGATTCACCAGCGGCGTAATTGACTCGTCCAGCACCAGGCCGCCTACAGGCCGCGCCGCTTCCGGCGCCGCCGCATAGGTCAGCGTGCGCAACTCGCGCCGCGCCGGAAACGTCACATGGTTGATCTCCGCAAAGTCGTGGTCTTCCGTGGCCAGCCAGAAGATCGCAACATGAGGCCGTCCCGCCGCCGTGGCCTCTCGCGCGCGAGCCAACGCCGTAGCTGCCTTGAAAGGCGTGAACAGCGGTCCGCCAAAGATCCCCACCTGCTGCCCGGTGACCACCACTCCCGCGCCGCCGCGCAAAGCATCAATGGCTGCCGAAGATGACGGATTCTGCCCGGCAAGCAGCCCGGCCAGTTCCGGCCAGTGTGCAGGAATCTCCGGCCTCACCCGCCAACTCGCATCCCACGAGCCAGGGGCGTAGAACCCGCGCGCCGCCTCCGCTGCGGAGCAGTACTCCAGATACAGCCGGCTTAGTCCCGGCACGCCAGTAATAGGATGGAACTCTGCGGTCAGCAACTCATTCTCATGGTAATAAGGAATCCCGGGACAAACCCAATCTGCGGGCACGGAAATTTGGATTCGGCTCCTGTTTAGGATGCCACGCCGGACCCGATTGATGCACAAGTACTTTTTAATGCGGCATAGGCAGCGTTATGCGTATACTCTGTATCTGATTGCGCATGTTGTCGAGTGCGCTCCAATCGCCCCGGGAGGAGAGACAAGAGATGCCCAAGAAGAAGAAAGCTGACAAGGACGCCAAGACCGAAAAAGCCGCGGTCGCCGAACCCAAGAAGAAGAAATCCGCCAAATCCAAGAACAAGGCCCTCAAGAAGATAAAAGTGCCGAAGAAGGCCCACAAGAAGGTAAAGGCGCCGAAGAAGGCCAAGAAGAAGAAGGCCCACAAGAAGGCAAAACTGCCCAAGAAGGCCAAGGAGAAGAAGGCGCACACAGGGCTTCTGCCCCTGACGGAGGAGAAGGCTGAAGTGCTTGGTTCCGAGACTGTCTTCGAAGGGCCCCTCTTCCGGGTATCGCGCGACCGACTCATCGAGCCAGGCGGCAAAGAGGCTACCCGCGACATCATCCGTCACAACGGCAGCGTGGTCATTCTGGCCATCGACAAAGTGAAAAGCAAGCACGACCCCTGGGTGGTGGTCGAGCGGCAGTATCGCCATGCCGCCAACCACTATTTATGGGAACTGCCGGCCGGAAAGCTGGAAGCTGGTGAAGACCCACTCTTGGGAGCCCAGCGAGAGCTTGCCGAGGAGACCGGCTATCACGCCAAAAAATGGAAGCCCCTGATCGAGTACTTCGCCAGCCCCGGCTTTCTGGGCGAGTCGATGATGGTCTATGTCGCCGAGGGCCTGATAGCGGGTGATGCGCATCCGGAAGACGATGAAAAGATTGACTTTCGCCTGGTCAAACTCTCCGAACTCCTGCAATTTATTGACAAAGGAGCGATTCTGGACGGCAAAACGCTCTCCGCCGTGCTTCTGTATGCGCGCAGGCACGCCGGAAAAGGCAAGAAATAACGGCCCAAATAGGCCCTATCAAGCAAACTACACAGCAGGGCCGGAGGCCACAATCCGGCCCTGTCTCATTTTTGTGCGCTTTTCGTCTATTTTATTGCATCTTTTCATGGGATTTTTGCGTCAAAATGCATAACGGCGGGAGTTCCCCTGTTCGATCACTCGCCGTACATCACAGGACGTAAGGAAGGCAGGACCCTGTGGCACAGTACAAAGGGAAGGTCAAGTGGTTCAACAACGCCAAGGGTTACGGTTTCATCGGACGTGAAGATGGGCCGGATGTATTCGTCCACTATTCATCGATTCAGTTGGACGGATACAAAACGCTGAAAGAGGGCGATGATGTTGAGTTCGATATCGTCCAGGGCCAAAAGGGCGCCCAGGCGGATGCAGTAATCCGTCTGAGGGGTACTAACCCGAGCGCCACCCCGAGCGCCGTCCATAGCGCTGCCCAGAGCGCCGTAATGAGCGAGACCTAGAGGCGCTGAAGACCGGGCGAATGAGTAACCGTTACGCTGCGGACGTTTGCGGTGTGTCCGTTTTTTCCCCCATGTCACAATCTGCGCAATAGCTTACAAGTGTATTGCGTTCTATGCATTCCGCCCATGAGCGCGTGTATTGAGCGGCTTTTTCCGCATGCACTTCCCCTTCGATCCCCCATTAGCCTTGGCCTTTCTTGCGTAGAACCGCCGCCAGGCTCCTGCGAATCGCGGGACGATCAGTCACTTCAAACCCGGCCGCCTGCGCTGCCTCCAATTCATGCTGGAATTTCACTGGCTTGACGTGGCCGACGGGCTCCGCCAGCAGCAGCAATCCTCCCGGTTTGAGCGCCGCAACCGCTTCGCCGAAAAAGGCTTCTTCCGACGGCAACTCATGCACCATGTAAAACGCCCATACAATATCTACCTTGCCTTTCAGATCGTCGATCCCCATGGAATTCGGCTCTGCTAGGCGCGTTTCAACGCGCTCCAGCAATCCGGCCTTGAGAGCTCTGCGTCGCAGGCTTTCCAGCATCCTGGGTTGGATATCCACCGTAACAACCCGCCCTGCCGGCCCCGTTCTGCGCGCCAGCGGAAGCGTGAAAAAGCCCATGCCGGGTCCGGGTTCCAGCACCGTCATGCCTTCCCGCACATAGGGGGCAAGCAGCTTCTCCGGGTTGTGCATCCAGCTCCGGACAGGGTTGAGCAGCAAATAGCCAAGCCACCAAGGGCATACATGTTGCGCCATTTCGTTCTCTCCTAGCCTCATGTGTTGATCGTAGGAGCGACCGGATACAGCCGCCTCCCATGAGAGCCCTACATAATTATTATGACGATGGTTCGCAAAAAATATTTGAATTCATAGCCTGATATGCGCCTGGAGAGATAAGATAAGGGCGCGATGAGCTTACTCCATCAGTATTCCCGGAAAGATATTGACGATACCGCCCGCGGCGAAGAGTTAACCAGAGGCAGCAGCCACGTGGTCTTGGCGGCCATAGTCGCGGCCATACTGGTGACCATTATTCTCGCCCTGGTGGTGTTGTCCACTCAAAAGCCGCCCGTTGCACGTGGAGAGATTGTTCAGGTCTGGGCTCACCCCAACCACGTCGTGACCTCGGGCTTCGACGCCAATGGCGAGCCCATGCCCAGGCAGAGCTTCGACGAGATTCTGGTCTTTGCACGCATCAAGCTGATGAACCAGAGCAAGAACCCGCTCGTCCTTCAGGATGTGTTGGCTAATCTCGGGCAGTCTGATGGCATCCTCTCCGTATCCGCGGGGAGTACCAGCCAATACGATGAGGTATTTCTTGCCTACCCAGGGCTGGCTGCGTTCCGCACCAACCCGTTTTCCCCACGCGCCACACTCGAGCCCGGACAGAGCGTGGAGGGCACCGCCTTCTGGATCTTCCGCATGTCCAGGCAAGAGTGGGAGGCGCGCAAGGATTTGAACTTCACCTTCAGGTTCCAATATCAGGACAACCTGACGCTCGCCCCCCACACCGCTGTTATGGAACAGTAGGCGGAGCCGGCGCGCTCTTGGGCGAAGACAGGTAGCCGGAGACCTGATTCTTCGAGCTGACGTTATTCACCACGATCTCGAAGAGTTGCGGTTCCTTGCCGCTATAAAATTGCAGCGGCTCGTTCACTCCCTTGTTGTTCTTCGGCACCGGCTTGTCATCCGACACTACAGTCATGCTGAAGAGGTTCTTCTTGGGATCAGCCTTGGTCAGTTGCAGGCTCACCGTGCCCACCGGCTTCGATTGCCCCTTGGTCAGAGTGAACTCGTAGTAGTTGCGGTCGCCCTTGTGCTTTAGCAACTCCAGCTCATCGTGATTGCGGGCAATTAGGGTGCTGTGACCGTCCAAATCACCCTTCATCGACTGCAACTGGCTGATCGCCGTGGCCAGGTCGCCCTGTGTCTTGGTCAAATCGGTCTTGACCCCGCCCACATCTGTCTTCACCCCCGAGACATCCGTTGATAGCCCGGTTACCGCCTGCGCGGTCTGCTTCTGGGCGCTCTCCACGGCCCTCTCCCGGCGAAGGATCTCCTCGGCGCGGGCATCCATCTGCTTTTGTGTTAACCCCAGGGATTGGCCCAGCTCTTCGGTGGCCACCTTGAGGCGGGCGTCGGTTTCGCGCAGATCAGACGCCAGCTTCTTGTTCTGTTCCTTGGCATCGGCCAACGCGGCCTCTTGGCCGCTCAGGCGGCTGCTGAGCGTATAGCTCCAGATCAGTCCGCACACCCCAGCCAACAGGGCCACAACAATGGCCGCCAGCAACGCTCCCGTGTAACTCCGGGCTTTATCGTCAAGTTCGCTCATGTGTTTGCCTTTCTTTCGTGGTCCGTCGCGCGGACTGTTCGTTGTGTTGAGACGTCTTCCTGGATGGCTAGACGCCGCAATATACGGGATTCTATCCTAAAACACCCTAAATCCAACCGGGAATCCACCCGGGCAGCCAGATTACGAAGCTCACGCCGCGGACAATCTGGGGTAATCTACTGATTATAGAAATATTCCCCCCTGTGCAGGAAAAGATGCCCATCTTTATACAGTCAAAGCCTGAAAATGGTGTTGCGACCCTTTTTCCCACCGCTGTGTCCCGCCATTCGTGACAACCATAGAAGCTCTAGGATATAAACATCTTTACAGCACTTTTTCATGCGGGGCTCTTTTGAATCTCAGGTAAAATTGCCGCATCCACCTAAGTATCACCTTAAGGGAGAAATCCGAAAGCTATGTCGACCGCTGTCGCTGGGAAGGGTTTGGAGGGAGTAGTAGCGGCGAACTCCGGCATTTGCTGGATCGACGGAGAAGCCGGCGTGCTTTCCTATCGGGGCATCGACATTCATGAACTGGCCCTGAACTCCACCTTCGAAGAGACCACTAGCCTGCTGTGGAACGGCATCCTGCCCAACGAGCTCGAATTGCGCGAGTTCGAGTCGCAACTTACGCTGGCCAGAAGCCTCGACGTTCGCATCATCGACATGCTGCGCGCCATTCCCGCCACCGCCACCCCCATGGAGGTGTTGCGCACCGCGGTCTCCGCGCTCAGCTTCTACGACGCTGACGAAAAAGACAACTCCCACGACGCCAATGTGCGCAAATGCTTCCACCTCACCGCGCAGTTCGCCATGATCGTGGCCATCTACGACCGGCTGCGTAAGGGGAAAGAAGTGGTCCCGCCCGACCGCTCGTTGACGCACGCCGCCAACTTCCTGTGGATGCTCAATGGCGTCAAACCCTCCGAGACGGCCATCCGCACACTGGACATGGCGCTGGTGCTGCACGCCGAGCACGAGTTGAACGCCTCTACCTTTGCCGCACGCGTCATCGCCGCCACCCTATCCGATGTCCATTCCGCGGTCACCGGCGCCATCGGCGCGCTCAAGGGGCCGCTGCACGGCGGCGCCAACGAAGGCGTCATGCGCATGCTCTACGAGATCGACAGAGAAGGCGCCGATCCGGTTGAATACGTCAAAGGAATGCTGGCCGCAAGGCAGAAGATCTCCGGCTTCGGCCACCGCGTCTACAAAACCGAAGACCCCCGCGCCACCCATCTGCGCAAGATGAGCGAGCAGCTCGGCAAGGACGCTGGCGTGCCCAAGTGGTTCGATTATTCCCGCGCCATCGAGCTCTACATCAACGCCGACAAAAAGCTCAACGCCAACGTGGACTTCTACTCCGCCTCCACCTACGCCACGCTGGGCATCGACATCGACCTCTACACCCCCATCTTCGCCATCAGCCGCATGGCCGGATGGGCCGCTCACATCATTGAGCAGTTGGACGATAACCGCCTTATCCGTCCCCGCGCCGAATACATCGGCCCGCCCTATCCCGCGCCCTACATCCCCATCGAGAAGCGCGGATAGGGCGGCAGCAACAGCTATATTCTCATACGGAAAAACGCGAAACGAGGTATCATAGAACTGATATGGCTCACTCCGTTACCATCACGACCCCGAGGCTGACCTGGGAAGAGGTTGTACAGCAGTATGGCCTCAGTAAGGCGGATCAAGAGTTCGTGGCTGGTCTTTTTGACAAAAAGACGCCACGGCGGTCTACTGCCAACGCCTCAATGTTCGAGGCGAAAAGGTCATCCAGAAGGAAGACAAAGAGCCGTGCGCGCAAAGCCGCCTGAACTCCAGAACAAAACTGTCTTTCTCAACATCCCTTACGATAGACGGTTTGGACGCCTATATCTTGCCTATATTTCGGGCTTGATACACATTGGTCTCTCGCCGCGCGCAACCATTGAGATACCCGGCGGTCAGAACCGTTTGGACAAGATTCTCGATCTGATCCGCGGTTGCCGCCATTCGATTAACGATCTCTCCAGAGTTCAGTTGGATCGCACTCCTCCCCAGACACCACGCTTCAACATGCCCTTTGAGCTTGGTCTTGCAGTTGCCTCAGCCAAACTCAATTCCTCACCTCACGACTGGTTCGTCTTCGAGACAATGAAACGCCGCGCTTCAAAATCGCTCAGTGACCTAAGCGGATCAGACCCCCATATCCATCAGGGAACTGTCGAAGGTGTTATGCGCGAGCTTGGCAATGCCTTTGAGCCGCCCGAGCACGAACGCAATTCCGTAACAAAAATGATGAAAACCTACACGGAGGTATCGCGTCGTGTGAAAAGGATCAAGTCAGAAACCGGAGCAAAAAGTCTCTTTGAGGCGCGTGTCTTCCGGTTGCTTTGCACTACCGCCGTAAAGGCACGCCCGCTCTCACTTATATAAGCGACGCGAATTCACTTCCCTCCATTCCCACTCTTACCCCTGCCGCCCCTTCCACAACAGATACAGCCCCCAGGTGGCCAGCGTACAGGCGTCGCGGATCACCCCGGTGCGCATCATCTCCTCAAACTCGCCGACTGTAACGGAGCGAACCACCAGGTCGTGCTCCTCGGCGTCCGGCTCTTTCTCTTTCGCTGTCAAGCCGGAGGCTAAAAAGATATGCATCCTCTGCCGGGCGTATCCGTAGGCTTCCCATAGGGTCCCCAGGAAGATCATTTGCGTAGCAACGAGCCCGGTCTCCTCTTTCAGTTCGCCGCGCGCCAGCTCTTCGGGGTTTTCAACTTCCATCTCCCAGCCTCCCTGCGGCAGCTCCAGTGCTCGCTCCCCAATGGTGTAGCGGAACTGTTCCACCAGCCAGACGCGCCCCTGCTCGATAGGCAAAATGACAGCCGCGTCGTGCTTCTCCACCACGCCGTAAATGCCTCGCTCGCCATTGGAGCGTAGAATTTCATCCTCCCGCACCCGCATCCAGTGGTTGCGATAGACCTCGCGGCTGGTAAGCGTGGTGATGGAAGCGTTCGTGCTGCTGAGTATCGAGTTCATTCTGCCTCCATCGGCGTGTCAAACTGAAAATTCAATCGAAGTGTGTGGCGCTTAGGAAAGGTACTTCTTCAGCGGCTCCCAGTAGTGGTTGTTCCAGCCCCAATCCAGGTGATCAAACTCTCCAGCAGGAAAACCGGTGTGGTCAAAGGAAAGTACGGCTTCGTCGCCTCGAGGCTTCAATTCGAACCGGACGATGGAGTAGACCCCGCTATCCCAATGGGTTGGGCGCCATGCCTGCACGATGCGCTGGTTCTCAATCAATTCAATATTGCGTCCCTCGATCAGACCGCCAAAGAGCGAAAACGCGCCGCCTGGTTTGGGATCGATGACCGCCGGCAGGCCTGAGAACGCGGTAAATTGCTTTGCGTCAAGCAAAGCCGCATAAAATCGCTGCGGGCTAGTCTTGAAATTGATGTCATAGTGAATGGAGGTGCGAGCCTGAATAGCTGCGGTGGCGGGTATTTGCTGCATCTCCGTCGATTGAGGTTGCGCCTCGCAGCTTGAGACGAGGGCCAGAGTGCCCAGAACACCAGCAAAACCTGCGAATATCTGCCGGCGCGTGGGGGGAACCAGTGCTACCGGATGGTTTTCAATTGTCATAGTGACCTCACTGTTTGTGGATTCGTCTCAGCGGCGATCATCCACAATCTTGATTTAGTAAAACATGGAAACCTATCGAGGAGATGAATTTTTAGTTTATCTATCGAAGAAAACTCTTTCAGCCTTCCACGATTACATAGAGTTCTTTCAAGAAAGGATAGGCCGCCAGCCGAATTTGCACGGAATGATCCGCCTATTCTTCCCGCAGCCGGTACTGCCGCAACCGCCCCACCAGTGAGGCCGGACCGCTCACTTTCAATCGAACTAGATTGCCTTCGTACTCTCTCGAATGCACCACCATCCCCGCCTCGATGGCCGCCAGCACTGCGCCCTCCTGCTGTGGAACGCACAACTCGGCTTCGATAACCGGATCGGAGTGCAGCGCGCCATCAATCGCCTTGAGCAGTGCATCCATTCCCTCGCCAGTGCGCGCGGAAACCGCAACCTCCGCCCCGGCTTTGCTCCGCTCCAGCAATCCTTCTCGCTCATGCTCGCCCAGCAGGTCAATCTTATTTAGTACCTCGACACGCGGCTTGCCTAGCGATTCCAGTTCGCCCAGAACCCGTTCCACCTGCGTCTTCTGCTCCTCGCCGTAAGTCGAAGCCGCGTCGCGCACATGCAGCAGCACCTCAGCCTGCGCCACTTCTTCCAGCGTGGCGCGGAAGCTCGTGACTAGCGTGTGCGGCAGGTTGCGAATGAATCCCACCGTGTCCGACAGCAGCACCTTGCGGCGGCTGGGCAGTTCTATGGCTCGCAGTTTAGGATCCAGCGTGGCGAACATCTTTGGCGATTGCAACACGGCAGCGCCGGTCAGTTGGTTGAAGAGCGTGCTCTTGCCGGCGTTGGTGTAGCCCACCAGCGCCACCGTCGGCACCGGCACGGACTCCCGCCGCTGCCGCTGTTGCTTGCGCACTCGGCGAACCGCATTCAGATCGAGTTTCAGCTTATCGATGCGGCGCTTGATCCCGCGCCGGTCGGTCTCCAGCTTGGTTTCGCCCGGGCCGCGCGTGCCGATGCCGCCGCCCAATTGCGACATCGCTTTCCCCTTGCCGGTCAGCCGTGGCAGCATGTACTCCAGTTGCGCCAGCTCCACCTGCAACTGCCCCTCGCGTGTGCGTGCGTGGCGGGCAAAGATGTCCAGAATGATTTGCGTCCTGTCCAGAACGCGGCACGGCAGCGCGGCCTCAAGGTTGCGCAATTGGGTTGGCGTCAGGTCGTGGTCGAAGAGCACCAGGTCAGCCCCGGTCGAGGCAACCACCCCCGCAATCTCCTCCACCTTGCCGGAGCCGATCAGCGTGGCCGCATCGGGCCTATCGCGCCGCTGCATGATCTCCGCGGCCACCACGCCGCCGGCGCTGGCCACCAGTTCGCGAAACTCCGCAAGAGATTCTTCCGCATCCAATTCCGTCAGTGAGCGGGCCGCGGCAACTCGCGCCGGGGAAGCGCCCGCATCACGATTCGTAGCCGTATCCACTCCGGAATCCAACCCAGCCTGCCCCGGGCGCACCATCCCTCTCCGCGCGTCCGTCTGGGTTGCGTGGTTGCCGCGGGAGCGGAGACCGAGGTCCACTCCCACCAATATCGCCCGCTCCGGTCCTCCACTCTCGCGCCCCATGCCTGCTGCGGAGAGGGAACTCCGAACGCCTGTCTTGCTTGCCTCCACGGCCAAGGGGAACCGCTTCCCGCCTGCTATCGTTGTTCCCCAGCGGCTAAAGCTGCGGAGGGGGCCGGAACAACATCGGTGGCCATGCCTGCCATGCGGTGATCGCTGTGCAGCGATCCCCGATTGCTCACCACCGTCGATATAGCGTGCTTGAAGATCAACTGCTCCTGGCTGTTGTTCTCCAGAAGCACGGAATACTTGTCAAATGACCGGATCTTGCCGGTCAGCTTTACTCCGCTGACCAGATAAATCGTGATGGGGGTCTTGTCCTTGCGGACCGTGTTCAGGTACGTGTCCTGAATATTTTGTGCCGGCTTGGTGTCCATATGCCGATCTCCTGCTTTCCTCGCGATGTGGATGCTAATGAATAGCATGCGTTCGTAAAAATCAACGGATGCGTCGCCGGAAGCTCCGGAGTCGCCAATACCGCAATTTATTAACAATATAGAGCTTTTTCTACCTTTACAACCCTCAATTCAAGAAAATTGCTATTCCAGCTAACATTCCGCCCCGTGCGCCATACTTTCGCCTTGTTTTTGGCCAAACGGTGTTTTCACCGCCAGCCCTAACTCAGGCCGTCCAATCCCCTCTTTTGGGACTCCTGACTCCACGCGGCTGCTAGCATAAGATTGTGACTGCCGAGCCGAAATCGTTTCATTCCGCCGCCCAGCCGGTGCCCATGCTGGACCTCAAACGCCAGTACCAGCCCCTCCATCAGGAACTTCTGAACGCCCTCGGCCAGGTCCTGGCCTCGCAGCAATTTATTCTCGGCGAGCCGGTCGCCGTCTTTGAAAAAGCCGCTGCGGAAAGGCTAGGCGTGGCCCACGCCATCGGTTGCTCCTCGGGCACCGACGCTCTTTGGCTGGCTCTAGCCGCCGCCGAAATCACCACCAGTCACGCCGTCGTCACCACCCCCTTCAGCTTCTTCGCTTCCGTCAGCGCCATCCTCCGCGCCGGAGCTACGCCGCTACTCGCAGACATCGATCCCGTCACATTCAACCTCAACCCCGCAGCCGTCGAAGTCCTTCTCAGCGGCCCGCAAGGCGCGTCCATCAAGGCCATCCTCCCCGTCCACCTCTACGGCCAATGCGCCGACTGGACAGCCTTCGACCACCTCGCAAAGCAGCGCAATCTCAAGCTCATCGAAGACGCCGCCCAAGCCTGGGGAGCGGATTATCAAGGTGTAAAAGCCGGCGCTTTAGGCGATGTCGCCGCCTTCAGCTTTTACCCCACCAAAAACCTCAGCGCCGCGGGCGACGCCGGCATGGTCACCACCAATTCCGACGAACTGGCCGAGCGTGCCCGTATGTTGCGCCAGCACGGAATGCGCCGCCGCTATTACCATGACGAGACCGGTTGGAACGCCCGCATGGACGGCTTCCAGGGAGCCATCCTTTCCGTCAAGCTCAAGTACATCGATACCTGGAATCAACTCCGCCGCACCGTCGCCCGCCGCTATCACGCCCTCTTTCACGCCGCGGGACTGGTCGAAGCCGGCCCCTATCCCATCCACGGCATCATCCTGCCGCATGAGGTTCCAAGCACCCATCACGTTTGGCATCAATACGTGATCCGCACCACCCGCCGCGACGAGCTGCGCGCATATCTCACCGAGCGCAAGATCGGCTCGGAGATCTACTACCCCGTCCCGCTCCATCTGCAAGCGGCTCTCAAGGGCCTGGGATATAGCGAGGGCAGCTTCCCCGAAGCCGAACGAGCCGCGCGAGAGGTCCTGGCCCTGCCCATCTTCCCCGAGCTGCGCGAGGACGAGCAGGAGACCGTGGTCAGCGCCATCGCCGAGTTTTTGAGCTGAGCGAGATCCATTTTCTACTGTTGTTGTTGCTGCATCTGCTGCAAGTCAACAAACGGGATGATGGGCGCGGGGGGCTGCTGGGCGCGCTCGACCAGCACGCTCCAGTCTTCGGGGATGGGCAGCGTGCGGTCGAGAGCCGGCGGCTCGTCACTGGCTTCCACGTGAACGGCGACATATAACTCGCTCTCGGTGGCGCCGCGGAAGATGCCGTGAGTGGGAGGCACATCGGCATAGTCGCGGCCCACGGCGGTGCGAATGTGGCGATGATGAGCGACCAGGTTGTTGGTAGGATCGAAGCCCACCCAGCCCAGACCCGGCAGCAACGCATCGACCCATGCATGAGTCGCGTCCGGAGTGGAACGATCCTTATCTTCGCGGCTGCGATAGAGATAGCCGGAGACATAGCGCGCGGGTATCTTCACATGGCGCAGCAGGGCAATCATGGTATGCGCAAAGTCCTGGCAGACGCCCTTGCCGCTGACAATAGCTTCATCTATCGGCGAGTCGACGCGCGTGGAGCGAGGCTCATAGTCGAAGTAATTAAATAACCTCTGATTCAGCTCCTGGACTAACATCAACGGATCGTCGCGGCGGGTTACTCCCATTTGTTTAGCGAGCAGAGTCAGTGCTGGAGTTTCGACGGCGAAAGTCGAGGGCAGCAGCATCTCCCAGTAATCGCCCTCTTCGACTAACTGGTCAAGCGCCTCCCATGCGTCGGGAGATAGCGAAGCGGGGACATCGGGCAAGACCTGCTGCTCAATAACCGACTCCGCAACGATGACCAACTGATTGTGTTCGCCGGGAATATCGAAATGCTGGACGGTGTTGCCCTGATGGTCGCGATAATTGAAGACGCGGCAGCGCGGGCTGACGGAGAGCGAGTAATTCAAGCAGTGTTGATTGGAGTCCGAGCGCGGATGCATGCGCGTCTCCATGATGCTCTCGCTGATGGGATGAGAGTAACGGAAGCGCGTAAGGTGGCGGATCGAATAAAAATTCATGCATGCTCTCCTTAACTTGCCAGCGCGGACTGAATCGAGTAATGCACATAGTAGCGATAGATAAGTTCGTGAATGCGCAGGCACTGTTCGCGAATGTTATGCAGAAAGGTCGACGTATCGCCGTGGATGATCTCATCGATGGTGGTGAAGTCGAGCATGGCGTGCAGGCGGCCGATGCCGGATATCAACTCCGTGGGCGGGCGGCGGCCGCCGGTGCGCTGAATGGAGTCAATCGCCTCGCGCATACTGTCCACGCAGTTGCGGATGGCATGGGGAAAGTCCTGGTTGAGCAGCAGAAACTCCAGAATGCGCGCGGCAGATACATCCGCCGTATAAACCTGACAGTAGGCTTCAAACGAAGTGCAACAGCGCAGCAGGCCGACCAGCTCAAGATACTGATAGCCTTCATGCTCGCGCTCCATCGGATGAAAAAGATCGGGCTGATAAACCTCCAGTAACGTAGCTGTTGCATAAGCGCGCTCGATATAGCGGCCCAGACGGATAAACTGCCAGCCCTGGCCATGAATCATGGTTGAGTTTGTAACTCCCTTGAAGAGATGAATGCCATCGGTAATCGAGGAGAGCAGATCGTTGATGCTGGAGGTGAATTGAGTCTCCGCCTGCGGCGAGTGAATCTGATGATAGAGCCGGTTGAGGCGCTGCCACTGCTCGCTGGAGATTTCTTCGCGCACCTGGCGGGCGTTTTCGCGCGCCCCATTGACGCAGAATGTTATAGCCGCATGGTTGAGATTGTCGAAGACCAGCTTATGAGCCATGGCCTCCAGGTTTCCGTTCCAGTCCAGTCCGGCAGGCTTGCCCAGCGCGGCGACAAGCCGCTGCCAACGCTCTCGTTCACTGGCGCCTCCGGTGTCAAGCATCATGCCCATGGTCACGTCGAGCTGGCGCACAGTGTTCTCGGCGCGCTCCAGATAGCGGCTCATCCAATATAAGCTGTCAGCAACGCGAGATAACATGATGACACCCTCAAAGTGAAATAGTGAAATAGTGAATAAGTTAATAAGTGAACAAGTGAAAAACGCGCGATCCCTGTTTCACTCCTTCACTCTTTCACTCGCTCAAGTTACTCCAGCACCCAGGTATCCTTACTGCCGCCGCCCTGCGAAGAGTTCACCACCAGCGAACCTCTTTCGAGAGCCACGCGAGTCAGTCCGCCTGGCACGATGTTGATCTTGTCGCCGAAGAGGATGTAAGGCCGCAGGTCCACATGGCGCGGCTCCAGATGATCGCCAATCAGGCATGGCGCGCGCGAAAAATCCAGCGTGGGCTGCGCGATATAATTGCGCGGATTGGCCTCGATGGCGCGGGCGAACTCCTCACGCTGGGCGGCCGTCGAATGCGGGCCGATCAACATTCCGTAGCCGCCGCTCTCGCCCACCGCCTTTACGACTAACTTATCCAGATTGTCCAGCACGTGCCTGCGCTCGACCGCATCGCCGAGAAGGTAGGTCTCGACATTATTCAGAATTGGATCTTCGTCGAGATAGTACTTGATCATTTTCGGCACATAAGCATACACGGCTTTGTCGTCGGCCAGGCCGGTGCCGAAGGCATTGGTCACCGTAACATTGCCGGCGCGATAGGCGTTGAAGAGGCCTGCGCAGCCGAGCGATGAATCGGGGCGAAAGACAAGCGGATCGCTGAAATCGTCATCGACGCGGCGATAGATCACGTCCACGCGCTTCAATCCATCTGTGGTCCGCATATAGACGATATTGTCGTGCGTCACCAGGTCGCGGCCTTCCACCAAGTCGATGCCCATCTGGCGGGCAAGAAAGGTGTGCTCGAAGTAAGCCGAGTTAAAGACCCCCGGAGTTAGAAGGACTATTTTCGGCTCCGGCCTTCCCTCTGGAGCCAGTGAGCGCAGAGTGGATAAGAGCAGTTGCGGATAGTGCTCTATGGGCCTGACTCCATAACTTGAGAATAACTGCGGGAAGGTCTGCTTCATTACCCGGCGGTTGGTGAGCATATAACTCACGCCGGAGGGCACGCGCAGATTGTCCTCGAGGACGACAAACTCGCCGGAGTTCAGGCGCAGCAGGTCGGAGCCGACAACCGCGACATAGACATTGCGCGGCACCTGCAACCCGCGCATCTGCCGGCGGTAATGCTTGCAACTGTAGACCAGCTCGCGCGGAATTATTTTATCGTTAAGGATTTTTGCCTCGGAGTATACATCGCGCAGGAAGAAATTGAGGGCGGTGATGCGTTGCATCAGTCCGCGCTCGATGCGCTCCCACTCCACGGCGGTAATCAGTCGCGGCAGCAGGTCGTAGGGAAAGATGCGCTCCGTGCCCTCCTCGCGGCCGTAGACGGTAAATGTAATTCCCTGGGTAAGAAACGAGAGGTCGGCAGATTGCTTGCGGCGCTGCAACTCCTCCGGTGGCAAACCGGCGAGGGTCTCGGCCAGCGCGCGATAATGGTCGCGCACCTCGCCGTAGGGCTGGCGCATCTCGTCAAAGGCCTGATCGAGCGGATACTCTCCGAAGAGCGTATCCAACAGCAATGGATGGGCAGCGCTCATGGGGACTTGCAGCTTTCTTGCGCAAAATCAGGGTGTGAATCCGCCCCCTGTACTTCAGCTTTATCAGAAAGCGCATAAAGGATTTATGAGGAATCAGGAGAAGCTGGATATGAGAGCAAAAGTAGACTTGTTCACGGGATATTCGGAATGGCGCTCATCTTGAAGCATCCATGGCAAGAAAAATCTCCCGGCGGATCGGCCGGGAGATTTCTGTTGGAATCGCGCTCGCCTCAGTTGCTGAAGAGCAGCACGCCGGCGGCTTTTTCTTCGCTGGGGGTCTCGTCGGCGCTGACGGGGCGGTAGAAGAGCTGGTCGATTTCGAGGTAGACTTCGAGGAAGGCGGGGCGGGCGATGATTTGTCCGCCGATCATGGCTTCGCTCAAGGGATCCTCGATGTAGCGTTGCAGGGCGCGGCGCAGGGGGCGCGCGCCGTAGCTGCGGTCCCCAAGAGTTTTATCGAGGATCCACTTTTTGGCGTCCTCGGTGACCGAGATGGTGATGGACTTCTGGACGAGATTGGCGTTAAGCTGCTGCACCATCAGCTCGACGATCTGTATGAGGTCGGCGTCGTTGAGCGCCTGGAAGATGATGACTTCGTCGAGGCGGTTGAGGAACTCTGGGTTGAAGGTCTTTTTGACCTCGCCCTTGACCAGTTCCTCGACCTTGTCGCTGACGATCTCGTCGCGGTCGCTGGCGAAGCCCAGGCCCTGCTTTTTTTGCAGGTGGCGCGCGCCAATGTTGGAGGTCATGATGACGATGACGTTTTTGAAATCGACGGTGTTGCCCAGGCCGTCAGTGAGTTGGCCGTCCTCGAAGACCTGGAGCAAAATATTGAAGACATCGGGATGGGCCTTCTCGATTTCGTCGAGCAGCACAACCGAATAAGGAGACCGCTTTACGCGCTCGGTGAGCTGGCCGCCCTCCTCGTAGCCCACGTAGCCTGGAGGCGAGCCGATGAGCTTGGAGACGGAGTGCTTCTCCATAAACTCCGACATATCGAAGCGGATGAGGGCCTTGTCGGAGCCGAATAAGAAGTGAGCCAGGGTGCGGGCCATTTCGGTTTTGCCGACGCCGGTTGGACCGAGGAAGAGGAAGCTGCCAATGGGCCGGTTGGGTGACTTCAGTCCGGCTCGGGAGCGGCGAATGGCGCGGGCCAGGGCGCTGATGGCCTTCTCCTGGGAGATGACGCGCTTGTGCAACTCTTCTTCGACACGCAGCAGTTTCTGTGTTTCTTCTTCCTTGATGCTGTTGATGGGCACGCCTGTCCAGCGGCTCACTACATCTTCAATGTCTTCGCGGGCGACGATGCCGCTTGCGGAGTCGTCGAGGTGGTACTTGTCGCGCAGGGCGCGCAGGGTTTCGCGCTCCTTGCGCTCCTCGTCGGAGTAGAAGCGGGCCTTCTCGAATTCGTGATTGGCGATGGCCGAATCCATGCGATGCACGATGAACTTGATGCGCTTCTGGACTTCGGTGATCTCTTCGGGCAGCGAGGTCTGGCGGAGCTTGACGCGCGCGCCGGCCTCGTCGATGAGGTCTATGGCCTTGTCGGGCAAAAAGCGGTCCGGAATGTAGCGGCTGGCGTGAGAGACGGCAAACTCCACGGCGTCATCGGTGTAGCTGACGGCGTGGAATTTTTCGTAGCGATCCTTGATGCCGTGGATAATCTTGATGGCCTCGGCCTCGCTGGGCGGAGGAACTTTCACGGCCTGGAAGCGGCGTTCGAGGGAGCGGTCCTTCTCAATGGATTTGCGAAACTCGCCCGGCGTGGTGGCGCCGATGCACTGAATTTCTCCGCGACTGAGGGCCGGCTTGAGAATGTTGGCTGCGTCGAGCGAGCCTTCGGCGGAGCCCGCGCCGACCAAGGTATGCAGCTCGTCGATGAAGATGATGGAGTTCTGATTGTCCATCAGCTCTTTCATGATGTTCTTGAGTCGCTCCTCGAACTGACCGCGGTACTTTGTTCCGGCCACGATGAGCGATAAATCCAATCCCAAAATGCGCTTGTCGGCGAGGAAGCTGGGCACCTCGCCGTCGGCTATGCGCTGGGCGAGACCCTCGACGATGGCCGTTTTGCCGACTCCGGGTTCGCCGATGAGCACGGGGTTATTTTTGGTGCGGCGGCAGAGGATCTGCACCACGCGCTCCAGTTCACCCTCGCGGCCGACGAGCGGATCAAGCTGGCCTTCCATGGCGGCCTGAGTGAGGTCGCGGCTGAACTCGCTGAGCAGGCTGGTGTCGCGCTGGCGCTGTTGCGGCTGGGCTTTTTCCTGAGTAACGCGGCCCAGCTCTTCGCGAATCTGCGCCAGTTTCAGGCCACGCTCCATCAAAATTTCAGAAGCGAAGCATTTTTCCTCGCGCAGCAATCCGAGGAGCAAATGCTCGGTGCCAATGTGCTTGTGGCCCAGGCGCTCGGCTTCCTCGGCGGCATAGGCCAGCACACGCTTGCACTCGTTGGAAAGCGGCAGGTCCACGCTGGTGGAGACTTTTTCGCGGACGGTGGTATGCGTTTCAATCTGCTTGCGAATCGAATCCACTGAAGCGTGAGAGCGCAGGAAGCGGTTGGTCAACGCCTTGTCTTCGCGCAGCAGGCCGAGCAGCAGATGCTCGGTCTCGATATAAGGCGAGCCGAACTGGCTGGCCTCATAGCGTGCAAAAAAGATCACGCGCCGCGCCTTTTCCGTATAGCGTTCGAACATCAGTGCCTCCCGTGTTCCAACTGGTTCAAAGTTACGCCAACTTGCTCAAAGTTGCTGCCTGCTTGATTAGACTCAGTTTCCTGCCGGAAAGGCGCATTTTTCGCTTAAACCTGTCCTGTGCGGGCTTCCGTTTGAGGAGTATACGCCACCGGCGCGGACCTCTGTCCAGGGGCCAGTTTGCCGGCCTCCAAGCGCAAGATTCGCGTACAACGCGCTGCCAAGTCAAGGTTATGCGTCACCAGAATCGAGGTGAGGCCGTGACTTTTGTGCAACCGCTCGATCAGGTCAAATACACGGCCGGCGGTGGTCTCGTCCAGGTCGCCGGTAGGTTCGTCGGCCAGCAGCACCCGGGGATTGTTGACCAGCGCGCGGGCCAGCGCCACGCGCTGCTGCTCGCCGCCGCTCAACTCTCCGGGGCGATGGCAACCGCGATCTTCCAAATCCACCTCGCGGAGCCAGTTGGCCGCTGCCGACAGCGCATCCCGCTTTCTGTCGCCGCGAGCCAGCAACGGCATGGCCACGTTTTCGAGAGCCGTGAATTCCGGCAACAGGTAATGAAACTGCCAGACATAGCCGATCTCGCGATTGCGAAAGGCCGCGGCCTCTTGCGGCGAAAGCTGTACCAAGTTGACCGAGGCGCAAGTGACGGTTCCCAAGGTAGGTGCGTCCAGAGCGCCCAGAATGTGCAGAAGCGTGCTCTTGCCCGCTCCTGACTGGCCCACTATGGCCACCATCTCGCCGGTTTCGACGTCAAGGCTAAGGCCCTGAAAAAGTGTGAGCGCGCCACGCGCGGTGGTGTAGGTTTTTTCGAGGTTCCGGACCTGAATGATGGGCGTATTTCCGGATTTTGTCCGCGATTCCGGCTCCCGCGCAGAGCGGGTGCGTGGAGTGTCAACCGTTGGAGAGGCTGGAGTCATCCGGTTGGCCCTATTTTACTGTGCCGGGGGTGGATGAGGCGCTGTCTGGGTTCCGTTGGTAACGGCTGGTGAAAGAGTCGCAGGGTTGAGGCGGGCTATGCGGCCGTTGGGGCCGACGGCGAAGGGCAGCGAGAGCGCGTTCCAGTTGCCGTTGTCGAGGGGCTGCCAGGTCTTTCCGTCATCGCGGCTCACATCCGATCCATTGGTGCCGACGGTGATCCAGAGCTTGAAGGCATCGGACCATTGAACAGCGGAGCGGAAGCCGTGGGGCGGGGTGGTGGAGGCGGTCCAATGCTGGCCGCCATCGGTACTGAAGGCAGCTGTACGCGCTGCGCTATCTGAATGATCATAAGTTCCTCCGACGGCGACAACGATGGCGGTTATCATGCCACTCTTGGCTGAAAACTGTCGTGCAGCGACTGAGAACACGCCCGAAGCCGGTGAGCCTGCAACTACAGGCACCTCTGAAGAGCGGAATCCGACGACACAATTGGTTATTGCAGGACCATTGGGATTTCCGGACGGCGGTGAGCATTTAACGCTTGTAGCGAATACGCGCGCGGTGCCTCCTCCGCTTCCAAAGAGCAGGTATGGCCCATATGAAGTGAGTTCAGAATTGCTTGCAGCGAACGATGCTTCGTCAGCCTGAGCATCTCTGCCTAGCTCGCCCGCTGCGTACCATGTTTCACCTAGATCCTCGCTCTGAAACAGGGCGAAGATTCGCTTTACTGGGTCACCAAGTACGTAAAGTTTCCCCTCCGTTGTTCTCAGAATTGCATCGAAGAACCCGTCCTCGTCTGGATTGGTGAAGATCAACTTCCATGTCCCGCATCCATCGGTAGTTTTATACAGTCGGCTTTTCTCGCCCGGCCCGGAGGCCATAACAATGGCTTTGTTCGCGTCCCAGGCTTGCACGCCGCGAAAATCGAGGGTTGCGCCGTCGGTGGTTGCGTCGGGAATGGCGCACTTTTCCCAATGCACGCCGCCGTCGATGGTCTTCAGTACCGTTCCACCGCTGCCGCTGGCCCAGGCTACCGTGCCGTCCACGGAATAAATTCCGCGCAGGCTGGCGGTGGTGCCGGAGTCCTGCATCTGCCAGGGCGCGGGCAAAGAGGCTGGTTGGCTAAAGGCGAGGCCGGAGGCGGCGAAGAGCAAGGTGAGTTGAAGTACGCGCATGGCTGGAAGTATAAGACTTTTTTACGGCATCTGTAATATGGTTACCGGCTCAAATTCAGAGACGGGCGGAAGTTAGGCTGCGCCGGCTCAAGATGAGTATCGACAGGCTGATCAGCCCCGAGCCGAGCAGCAGCAGCGAAGAAGGCTCGGGAACACTCGATTGCTGCGCCTCTCCGGAGAATTCTACGGCGCCGCTATAGGGGTCCCAGCCCGTGTCCGGGCCCAATGTGCCGCCGTTGGCAGCAACGTATGCGGTGTTGAAAAGAGGATTGCTTCCCACGGAGGGCGGCGTTGTGGAGAGCGCAAAATTCAAACTATTGTAGGGGCCGGGAACGCCTGTGGGGTCATAGCCGGAGTGCTCGGTGTCGAACGAAAGGCCGTAGATGATTTCGCTGGAGGTGAGGAGGTCGCCGAGATCGAAGCTCACCGTGGAGAGCGATCCGCCGTGACAGACGCCATCGGATCCCAGATATTCACTTCCGCATGTGCTGGTGGCGGGGGGACGCCAGGGGATGAAGGCATCGACGGAGACGCTTTTGAGGAGCGCTCCCGCCGAGTTGTTGGCGCCGACGGTGTACAGATTCAGCGTGAGCGGGATGTAGAAGCCGGTGGAGGTGATGGTTGTGCCGTTGATCTCGGAAGTCCAATCGGACTGCGGAGCCCAATCACTCATGACGATGGTGGCGCTGGTGATGGTGTAGGCGGAATCATTTCCCGCAAATTGAATCAGGTTTCCTAACTCGCTGATGGATGCAGCTTCGTACCCTTCAGAAGGAAGATTGACGGGCAGTGTGGCGGGGATGGTGTTGTAGAGGACGACACCGTCAGCAAAGGCCGCAGGCGAAAATGCAAGCAGCAATACGGGCCATAATGCAATTTTGTGAGACATATTTTCGCACCCCTGGTGCGTGCATCTGCGTGCTGGTAAAGCCTACACCCGTTGGCATGTATCGTGCAATATTATTATGGGCACGGAAAGCATGGTGCTTATGCTAAGGAAAGCTATGCAAGCAGAAGCGATGCTTCAATATTCGATCTTGCACGGCGAGGCGATCCAGGCGGCGAGGCTGGCCCAGGCTTCTTCACTGAGCAACTGCTTGGCGGGGAGAAACTTTCGATCCGCGTTGTTTTTGCGAATCTCCTGGTAGATGAAAGTGTCGTTGAAGCCGGCCAGGGCTGCGTCCTCGGCGCTGGCTCCGTAGTAGATGGCGTCAATCTGCGCCCAATAGGCGGCGGCCAGGCACATGGGGCAAGGCTCGCAACTGGTGTAGAGTTGGCATCCGGCCAGAGAGAAACTTCCCAGAGCCTTGGCGGCCGCGCGAATGGCGTTTACTTCAGCGTGCGCCGTGGGGTCGTTGGCGGCGGTGACTGTGTTTACGCCCTCGCTCAAGTTGCGGCCTTCACGCACGATGACGGCGCCAAAGGGCCCGCCCGTGCCGCGCTGCACGTTGTCAGTGGCCAGCGCGATGGCGCGGCGCAAAAATTCGAGATTTGCAGGTGGTGGCATTGCGGATATTCTCCATAATTTTAAGTAAGAAAAATATAGCACATACAGAAAAGTCACGGCACAGTGAACAGGTAACTGGTAATAGGGAATAGGAACTCGCTCTTTCTTGCCAGGGCTTAGAATTTCATCATGGCTGCTGATCGCTCTTCGCTGGAAGAATTGAATGCCCGCATCGTTGCGTGCAAGCGCTGTCAGCGTCTGCGCTCATATTGTGCCGAGGTGGCGCGTGTGCGCCGACGCGCCTATTTGGATTGTGAATATTGGGGCAAGCCGGTGCCATCGTTCGGAGACCCGCGGGCGCGGGTGATGGCGCTGGGGCTGGCTCCGGGCGCGCATGGGTCAAATCGGACGGGAAGGATGTTTACCGGCGATGGGTCGGGATATTTTTTCTATCCCGTGCTGCATGAGGCCGGTTTTGCCTCGCAGCCCAGGGCTGAGAGCCGCGACGATGGAATGAAGCTCACCGATTTGTGGATCAGCGCTCTGGTGCGCTGCGCTCCGCCAGCTAACAAGCCATTGCCGGAGGAGCAGCGCAACTGCGCCCCATATCTTGACGAGGAGATCGGTCTGCTGAAGAATTTGCGCGTGGTGGTCTGCCTGGGCAAAATCGCCTTCGACGGATTTCTGGCGCACGCTCGACGCAGCGGACTGATTGCTTCTCGAACGGGCATGAACTTTGCTCACGGCGCGGAGTTTACCTTGCCGAATGGGGTAACGGTGATTGCCAGTTATCATCCCTCACAGCAAAACACCAACACCGGGAAATTGACGCGGCCCATGTTGCTGGAGATTTTTTTGCGGGCAAGGGAAGTGGCGGGGATGACGTGAGCTGGGCGTAAACTGGGAGGCGTGATGGACAAGATTAAAAACCAAATTCTCAAGGAACTGCTTCCGGCGGAGAAGGGTGTTACGCCGGCGGCGAGAGCGCGTGCTAAGGGTGAGAAGACTGTGCTGCATCCGGATCACTGGACAGCGGCGGTTTTATTGGAGCGGGCGGCGTATCTGCACAAGCTGGCGAAGCATGGAGACGGCTCGGCCAGCGAGACGCTGAAGGAGTATCCGCGGCATTGCGCCATGCTCTCGTTTCGCAGCCGCGACGGCGAAGCCGAGGTGCATGAGAATTTCGCCGATGTCTTTTATGTGCTGGAGGGTCGGGCCACTCTGGTGACTGGTGGCACGGTGATGGGCGCTCGATTGGTCAAGCCGGGCGAAACGCGCGGAAGCTCGATTGAGGGTGGAGTGCGGCAGGAATTGAGGGCGGGCGATGTGGCGCACGTTCCGGCGGGCTTGCCGCATCAGATGCTGGTTGCCGGGGAGCAGACGGTGACTTGCCTTGTAATAAAGGTCGAGGAGTATCCGTAAAGGCGGTGAGTTGTTTCGTAAGAGTGTTCATCCACGGCAGGCGCCTCTGAGGAGAAGAGCAAGGACGCACTCATTGAAGCCATACACGGTGAGCACCCGAGTACGATGAGTTGAGGGGTATCCCAGGTCTCAGGAGTGAAACCTGGGATACATAGCAAATTCTTTTATGGAAACTGAGCCCTGAAACGTTCAACCGCGGAATTCTGGACGGACATATCGATCACCCTCTCGGGTAGTGCATGGCCCTCTCCCACAGTTGTAAAATCGTGAGCGCCAACGGTGGCGATCATGCTCATAAAGTGAACTTTCACATTGCCATAGTCTTTGGTGAGAATGATTCCCTTCACCATCTTTTTGCTGGCGATCTCGACATTTTTCCCATTGCACGTGAACCTGGCTAGAGTTCCCGTCGGTTCCGAGACGTCACGCGCAACGATCGTCCCATCGTATCCAGTGTGATAAACAATGCAGTTTGCCTTGACCGGGACCCATTCGGCAGCAAGAGAACTATCTGCCGCTGTTGGGCTGCCTTGCCCAACGGCAGCAGAATTAGAGCCAGAAGTAGAGGCCTGAATGGGGGTAGTGTTTTGTGGATTGACACTGGACTTACAAGCGATCATAACCAGAATGACCCCCAAGATAGCTGCGCAACGTAAAGCTGAACGGACTTTCAACTGATCCATAAATGCTCCTTCAGACTGAGGATTGAACATAGCATATACCCATGCTAAATGGGTGATAACTAATATTTGTATCAGAGCTTGGTCGTGCAGCCGTCGTTGAAACTCAATCGTCACTATCGCATATGTGGTTGCTGATTCACCTTGTCAGACTAACTCAAAAAGCCTCTTCTTCTGGTGAGGACTAAAGGGACATTTTCCATTTCAGCTTGGAGCAAAATCCCTATCCGGCTTTTTCCAGCAGGCAGAGGGAGAGATCGCGGCGCTCGACCATGTCGCTGGTGATTTCCAGGTCGCGGACTCTCTTGTTGTTTGGCAGGTGGAACATCAGGTCGAGCATCAGCTCTTCGAGAATCATGCGCAGTCCGCGCGCGCCAATCTTGCGAGACAGGGCCTCGCGGGCGATGGCAGCGGTGGCTTCCACGGTGAAGTGCAGGCGAACATTCTCGAATTCAAAGAGGCGCTGATACTGCTTGAGGATGGCGTTGCGCGGCTTGGTGAGAATCTCGATCAGCGCCGACTCGTCCAACTCGTCGAGTACGCCCACAACGGGCAGGCGGCCAACAAATTCCGGAATCAGGCCGTACTTGATCAGATCCTGCGGCTCGGTGCGGCGCAGCAACTCGGTGTCGCGATGGGAACGGGTGGTGGCGGCATCGGCCTCGGCGTCCATGGCCTTGAAGCCCATCGCCTTTTTGCCCACGCGGCGGCCTACCACGCGCTCCAGGCCGACAAATGCTCCGCCGCAGATGAAGAGGATGTTGGTGGTATCGACGGCGGTGAATTCCTGGTGGGGGTGCTTGCGTCCGCCCTGCGGCGGCACGTTGGCCACGGTGCCTTCGAGAATCTTGAGCAGGGCCTGCTGCACGCCCTCGCCCGAGACATCGCGGGTGATGGAGGGATTCTCGTCCTTGCGGCCGATCTTGTCGATTTCGTCGATGTAGATGATGCCTTGCTGGGCGCGAGTCACGTCGCCTTCGGCGGCTTGCAAGAGCTTGAGGATGATGTTCTCCACATCCTCGCCGACGTAGCCCGCTTCTGTAAGAGTCGTCGCGTCCACGATGGCGAAGGGCACGTCGAGCATCTTGGCCAGGGTGTGTGCTAGCAGCGTTTTGCCCGATCCGGTGGGGCCGATGAGCAGGATGTTGGACTTGGAGAGCTCAATATCGCTGTTGCGCATTTTATTCATCTGGATGCGCTTGTAGTGGTTGTAAACAGCGACGGCGAGCTTCTTCTTGGTCTGGTCCTGGCCGATGACGTAATCGTCGAGGAAGCTTTTTACCTCCTGCGGCTTGGGCAGGTGTCCGGCGACATTAGCCGCAACGGGGACATTTCCGCCGCTGCGGTCGTCCTCAAGAATGGAATTGCAGACGGCTACGCACTCATCGCAGATGTAGGCGCGCGGGTAGTCGCTGGGCGACGAGATCAGCTTGGACACGGCGTCCTGCGACTTGTGACAGAACGAGCAGCGCAGTGTTTCTTCGGGTCCCGTGCGCATTT
The DNA here is from genome assembly GCA_964520005.1 of uncultured Occallatibacter sp. Lineage (GTDB taxonomy): Bacteria > Acidobacteriota > Terriglobia > Terriglobales > Acidobacteriaceae > Telmatobacter. Next base: position 15,229 of record CAZFMB010000025.1, on the reverse strand, counting down.
TCATCTACCAGCTCCCTTTGAAGAGTATAGCTGAATTCGAGTTTTAAGCGGAGCGAGCCTGCTCCGCCATTGGTTACGTGCGCGGCCGGTCGATGATTTCATCGACGATGCCGTATTCTTTGGCCTGCTCTGCGTTCATGATGAAGTCCCGCTCCACGTCGCGCTCGATGCGGTCCAGGGGCTGGCCAGTATGTTTGGCGATGAGGTTGTTGGTAATCTCGCGGACGCGCAGGATTTCGCGGGCATGAATGTCGATGTCCGTGGCCTGTCCGCTGAGGCCGCCCATAGACGGCTGATGGATGAGAATCCTCGAGTTGGGCAGGGCAAAGCGCTTGCCTTTGGCGCCGGCCAGCAGCAGAAACGCTCCCATCGACGCAGCCTGGCCGATGCAGATGGTCTCCACCTTGTTCTTGATGAACTGCATGGTGTCGTAGATGGCGAGGCCAGCGGAGATAGAGCCGCCGGGGGAGTTGATGTACAGATGCACATCCTTTTCCGGGTCCTCGCCGGAGAGGAAGAGCAACTGCGCCACGATGAGATTTGCGACATCGTCGCTGATGGGCGTGCCTAGAAAGATGATGTTGTCGCGCAGCAGACGGGAGTAGATGTCGTAGGCGCGCTCGCCCCGGCTCGTCTGCTCAACCACCATGGGAACCAATGCCATAAATTCTTCTTCCCGCTCTTTCGTTGGTTATGTGCCCTATGCGGGCAGCCGTTCGTAGAGTACAGACGCGGTTTTTTCGCGCCGCATCTGCTCCCTGATTCTTGTCAGACCGCCGTCGGCCTTCAAACGCGTCCGTAATGCATCAAGCGTCTCGCCAGACTGCACGGCAGCCAGTTGCAATTCGCGATCCAGTTCCTCGTCGCTGACGGTGATGTTTTCTTCCGTGGCGATGCGCTCCAGCAGGATGTTGGTCTTGACCTCGGCCACGGCGCCGTTGCGCTGGGCGTCGCGCAGGCGGGCAAAATCCAGCTTGCGCATCTGCTCGGTGTTCATGCCCTGAGCCGCCAAGGCGCGCAGGCCGCGCTCCAAACGCGCGTCAATCTGCTCTTGCACCAGCGACTCGGGAACCGCAAAGGGGAAGCGCTCGGCGATAGCGGCGAGAAGCCGCTCCTTGGTCTCGCCTTCCACGCTGCGGCGCTTGCGGCTGGCCAGATGCTCGCGGACGCGAGTTTCCAGCTCCGCCAGATTCTCGTAGTGGCCCAGCTCTTTGGCGAAATCGTCGTTCAGCTCCGGCACGGTGCGCTTCTTGATGGCCTTGACCTCGACGTTGTAAGCCACTGTCTTGCCGGCCAGCTTGGGTTCGGCATAATCTGCGGGATAGATGACCTCGGCCTTCATCTCCTGGCCGGGTTTGGCGCCGCGCAGAACAGAGGTGAAAGCCTCCACGGTGTCTTTGCCGCCCACTTCGACCAGAGTATCTTCGCCCGCAACGGGGGCGGCCTCGGGCTCGCCATCGATGATGCCCTTGTAGGTGATCTGCGCCCAGTCGCCGTCCTTCAGAGCCCTGTCTTCCTCCACCGGCTCGATGGTGGAGCGCGACTCGCGCAACTGCTCCAATTCGTGCTTGTATTCCTCTTCGGTGACTTCCACCGTAGGCTTTTCCACGGTGACTTTTTGGTAGCCCTCGATGGAGAACTCAGGGACAAATTCGAAGATTGCTTTTACATGCAGCGGCTTGCCGTCCTCGATGGTCAGCTCGGTTACCCGCGGTTCGCCGACGGGCTTGATGCCCAGGTCTTGAACCGCCTTGTTGAAGCGCTCGGGGAGCAGGCCGTCGATCACGTCTTTGCGAATGCCGTCGGCATAGCGGCGGCGGACCACAGTTTCCGGAACCTTGCCGGCGCGGAAGCCGGGGATCTTGGCGTATTTTTTATAGTTGCCGGTCACCGTCCTGTAGGCCTTGGAGACCTCTTCGGCGGGAATGTCCAGCACTAATTCGCGAGTGCAATCGGGGTTCAAAACCGGGCCGTGATGGTGGTCGTGCCCTTCGTGATCATGCCCTTCGTGGTCATGATCGGAGTGATCGTGGGTATGTTCGGGGCCCTCATGAACTGCCTGGGGCTCGTCAGGTTGTGAATTGTTTTCGACTGTGCCGGTAGAGCTCAACGTTTTGCCTTCCACGCGCTGTGTGCGCCAAACAAACTGCCAGAATGGGGGATAAACTGCCTGTTTTGGTCCAGAAAACAGCGTTCAAGGCCGCAAACCGACTACTTTTCGGCAAGTTTGCAGGTAAAGATTGCCGCAGCGAGCACACCAACCCCGCGCGGATGAGAGAAATCCCTCTCTCATGGTATGTGGGTTTGCTGGCAGGGTCAAACCGGCTGGGCAGGATTTGGAGCTAAAGGCATCGAAAAAGGCACTAGGTATCTGAAATGGAACTACTTCTCAGCAAGCTGGGGTTTGCGAACGTAAGGCAAAAACCGGGGATGGGCCGCGCCGCAACGGGCGAAGTGGTCACGGGCCTCGGCCAAGCTGAGGGTTCCGTTCACGGTCAGCCGTACTTCAGAGGCGTCGCCGTCCTCCTGGCCGTCATCCTCCCACCAGCAGACGGGACACAAGGCCAGCGCTTCGGGCGCCTCCAGTGTCTTATATCCGCAGCATGGACAACGAAAACTGGCCATCACAGCTATCCTCAAGAAGATTGGACGGAAATAGCGGTCTCCAGGGTTACACGGGAGACAGATTATGGCTGTTCGCCTTTATCATTCAGTAGGTTGTAGGCCGATCCAACAGGGCTGCATCTACATACTGAGATTTGTGGGCTGGGTCACACTTTTTAGTTGGGTACGCGGGTGTACACTGCCCTTCGTTCCATAAAACAAAAGCCATGCCTGTTGAAGAAGACATTTGTGCCCTGAGTTACTCACGCGGCCCTAGCCGCGCTCTCCTCGATCTGACCATTGGCGGCCTGCTGGAGCGCACCGCCAGCCGCTATCCCGACCGCCTTGCCGTAGCCTCATGCCATCAATCCAAACGTCTTACCTGGGCGGAGTTGAGCGCAGTGGCCGACCGCGTGGCGCGCGGGCTTTGGTCGCTGGGCATTCGCCGCGGAGACCGCGTAGGCCTGTGGTCCACCAACTGCATCGAGTGGGTGATGATGCACATGGGCTGCGCGCGCGCCGGAGCGGCGCTGGTGAACGTGAACCCTGCCTACCGCTCGCATGAGCTGCAATTCACGCTGCAACGCTCGCGCATGAAGGTACTGTTCCTATGGCACAAGGACAAGCGCGCCGATTACGAGGAGATTCTTGGCCGCGCGCGCCACGGGTTGACGCTGGCGCTGGAACACACCATTTACTTCGACTCGCCGGAGTGGCCGGCGCTGCTGGACGCCGAGGGCCGATTGCCCGATGTCGTTGCCGCGGACGATGTGGCCAACATCCAGTACACCAGCGGGACCACGGGGCTGCCCAAGGGAGTGATGCTCACCCATCACAACGTGGTCAACAACGGGCAGTTCCTGGCGCAGGGATTTCACTATACAGAGCAGGACAAGATCGTTGTGCCGGTGCCGCTGTTTCATTGCTATGGGTGCGTCATCGGCAGCATGACATCACTCAACACCGGCGCGGCCCTCATCCTGCCCAACTGGACCTTTGATCCGCGACTCACGCTTCAGGCCGTTCATGACGAGCGGGCGACCTCTGTGTATGGCGTGCCCGCGATGTACGTCGCCGAGTTTGCGCTGCCGGAGTTTGCCAGCTTTGACCTGACCAGCCTGCGCACCGGCATGATGAGCGGCGCGCCCTGCCCGGTGGAGCTGATGAAGCGCGTGCTCAACGAGATGCACTGCCGCGAGCTGGTGATTGCCTACGGGCAGACCGAGACCTCGCCGGTCACCACCATGTCCGACGCCGACGACCCCATCGAGATTCGCGTCAAGACGGTGGGCCGCGCCATGCCGCAGACCGAAATTCAGATCGTCTCCACAACAACTGGCCAGCAAGTGCCCATCGGCGAGCAAGGCGAACTCTGCATTCGCGGCTACGCGCTGATGAAGGGCTACGACGGCGATCCGGAGGAAACCGCGCAAGTGATTCGCAAGGATGGCTGGCTGCACACCGGCGACCTGGGCATCATGCACGACGATGGCTGCATCCACTTGACCGGGCGGTCGCGCGACGTGATTATCCGCGGCGGAGAAAACATCTATCCGCGTGAGGTGGAGGAGTTTCTCTACACCCATCCCAAGGTTGGCGAGGCGCAGGTAGTGGGCATTCCCAATGCGCGGCTGGGCGAGATTGTTTGCGCCTGGGTGCGGCTGAAGCCGGGCGTCGAAGCCACGGAAGAAGAGATCAAGGAATTCTGCCAAGGACAGATCGCCTACTACAAGATTCCCGAACATGTTCGCTTTGTCACCGAGTTTCCGGCCACTCTGAGCGGCAAGATACAGAAATACAAAATCCGCGAGTTCGAGATCGAGGCGCGGGGGTTGCAGTCGGTGGCGGACGCGGCGACGGCATAGGAGAGTATTTTACGGAAAGGATCGAACAATGCAAGGGACTGGAAGCTATATGAGTTCATTCAGAAAGGTCGCGAGAAGTGGAGTTGTAGCCGCGCTTCGCGTCATTGCGTTGTCTACCGCAATTATTGTTAGCGTGGGCGGTTGCGGCATAAATCAAGGTCCGCAAGACAGCCCCAAAGCGACAGGCCGTGAGTTTGAGTCGATCGGAATCATTAGAACCGAGTGGTCCTGCAATGCTTATGGGACGCTCATGGTGAGTCATTCGACTGGAACGATCAGTGCGTGCGCAAAAAAGGAGTGTGTGGTGCTTGGCCGCACTCATCCTTCCGGGCCAAGTGACTTATCTCTGACGGAGGAGGGAGGAAGGGTCTATGTCTCCAACCTACACACTGGCACTGTAACAGTTTGTGAATTTGCCTGCCACAATGATTCTGGTGACAGTGAATTCGTCCCGAGTAAATGCTGGGATCTGGCTGCATCCACTCAGTAAGTCTGCCGGAGGCGGGAGGCGTAGATCCGTATCAATGAATCGTGTACCCCACATCTCGATTTTTAGATGTGGGAGATCACGAACCCCATCTAACAGTTTCCACCAGAAACTCAAGCTGCGCGGACGCGCTCGACGGCGAGGCGCAGGCCCATGGCTTTGAGAATTGCGGAAAGGCTGCGCAATTCCGGATTGCCCTCTTCAGATAATGTGCGGTAGAGCTGCGTTGGGTTGAGGTTGGCTTTTTCCGCCACACTCTGAACGCCGCCGAAGGCCTTGGCCATCTGACGCAGAGCGATGAGCAATTCGCCCTGTTCGCCCTCCTCAAGAATCTCGTTCAGCAACTCCACTGCGTAGGCGGGCTTTCTCTTGAACTCTTCCGCCATGGCTTCGTCGTGGTTTCTGTCTCTCATTCCTCCACCCTCCCTTGCCAGTCCAGCCAGTACGCGCTGGCACGGTCGATATCCGCATCCTGCGTTCGCTTGCCGCCTCCCGAGAGCAGCAAGACCACCTCAGTTCCGGCAATGGCGTAGTAAACGCGATAACCCTGCCCAACGTCGATGCGCAACTCCCACACCCCGCCACGGCAAGGCTTGTGATCGCCGAAGTTGTCCAATTCCATTCTGTTGACTCTACGGTCGACAGCAATCTTCGCCTTTGTGTCGCGGAGTTTTTCACGCCATTCCATGAAGAGGTCTTTCCCGCTTCTCGTCAGGTAATGGCGAATCTCGTACATGATCGAATTATCGTTTATAAACGAATCTATGTCAAGCGTCATCACGGCGTGTGGCCCGATTCTGACCATCCTAAGAAGCAGTGCCCCAGGTCCGCCCGGATTATCAAATCTGTCCTACCTGGGGAACCACGAGCCTCAACCGTCCAGCATATGGAGTAGAGGTGCGAGCTACTTGACCCGTTTTGCGGTTAGTTGCTCGGTGGCGAAGTCGGCCACCTGACGGGTGAATTTGATCTCGTCGCCGTTGATCTTGCCGGTGTAAGTGATCTTAATGTCCATGCCGTTGAAGTTGAACATCTCAACGAAGGTGATGGTGTCGCCGTCGATCTTGCCGTTCTGAATGGCGGCTTCGCCGTGTTCGTTGATGGCCTTGCCGGTGACGATTGCACCGTCGACGTGGAACTCATAGGTATACTTCTGCACGCCGATCTGAGTATCGAACTCGGCGGTCCACTTGCCGTTGAAGTCCGCGGCGTGGGCCCCGATGGCGGTAAAGGCGACGAAGAGAAGTGCGAAGGCTATCCTGCGGATCATGCTTTCCTCCTGACCAAGTATAGGCGAGCCAGAGACCTCGCCTGTCAAAAAAGACGCGCACCATGGGCGGGATGTTTCAGAAATCGCCTGGGAAAAAGAGCCGGACCGCTTAACCTTTTGTCCCATAGTTGCGACGTACTTTTGTTGTCGCAAGAGCGGGAGACCGCGCACCACATTCCGATACTTTGAATCTGTCGCAAGCATGAGACGAATCTCATATTCGGGATTGCATCCTTTATGAATCCATAACATCTAACTTGGTATACTGGTATCAATCTAGTAACGGCCGCGAAAGCCAATATTCACTACACGCGAACTTAATCGCATAGCCCATCAACCCCTTCCGAACGACATGAAAAAACTGAATCAGGAGGAGTGTCGATGGAATCAGGAGAAGTGTTTATGGAACACGAGAGCGGACGAATTGCAAGAGAATATCTGTTGGTCAGCGATTTCGATCAAACGCTGAGCTTCAACGACTCGGGGATCGTGCTGAGTGATCTGTTGGGACTTTCAGGATTCGAGGAGCGCATCGCCGGCCTGTCGCGCATCCACATGGTGCAGCAAGGCGGAGAGCTGGCTTATCTGTTGCTGCACGATCCGGAGTTCCGGCGCGTGCGCCGGGAGCACCTGGTCGAAGCCGGCAAGCGGATCCGCTTGAAAAAGAATATCCGCCTGCTGGTACAACTGATCGAGAACCTGGACGGCAACCATTTCACTTTCTACGTGGTATCGGCCGCGCCCGAAGAGGTGATTCAATCCGCGCTGGAGGGCATTGTGCCCGCCGACCGCATCTACGGCACGCGCTTTCGTTACGCTGCCACGGGAGAGATTGAATCCATCGTGAGAGTCCCCGCGGGCTACGGCAAGGTGGTGGTGGTGGAGGAGCTGCGCAACCAACTGCGCGTCGGCCATGACCGCATCGTCTATGTGGGCGACGGCAGCTCGGATGTGCACGTGATGCTGCACGTCAACCGCCTCTCCGGGCTCACCATCGCCGTCTCGGAGAACCGCTACATCACACCCATTGCCAGCCGCACCATTCTGAGCGAGGATGCGTTGAGCGTGCTGGTGCCCATTCTTGAGGAGATCGCCGGATGGGACTCCATCCGCATTCGCGCTTTCTTCGAGCAGCACGGGCTGGTCTTGCAGGAGTGGGACAAGGTGCGAACCGACACGCTGACCATCAGCAGAGCCGAGCCTACGGCAGTTCGCGCGGTGGCCTGATGAGACTCGATTGGATTGGATGGGTCGCGACCGCCGCTTTCGCCAGCTCCTACCTGTGCAAAGGCGCCAAGTCGCTGCGCCGCGTGCAGGCGGGAGCGGCCGCTTTGTGGGTGATCTACGGCGTGATCATCCACGCCTTCCCCGTGGTGGTGGCCAATGTAGTGGTGGCGGCGATGGCCACCTTCTCATCGCCGCTGATGAAGCGCAAGCCGGCCGCGTGAAGTGCAGTTTCAATTGGCGGCGAATCGCAAATCGCCCCTGTTATTTGTCCCTCGGTACACGAGGAGGCGCGTCTACTGGCTTGTCGTAGCGTCCACGGAAGGCGTTCCAGCGGACAATAGTGATCTCCTGAAGCATTTTGATACCGTCTTTCAGGTAGCTCATGCGAGAGCGCTCGTCGTGGGCCCAGGTGACCGGCACCTCGATGATCCAGAAATCGCGCTTGAGGGCGATAAATAAAATCTCCGGGTCGAAGCCCCAGCGCTCGATGGTCTGAAGCTGGAAGACGGTCTGGGCGGCCTCGCGGGTGAAGGCCTTGAAGCCGCATTGGGTGTCGGCAAAAGGCAGGCGCATGATGGAGCGGGTGACGGCGTTGAAGCAGCGTCCGAAGAATTGGCGATAGAGGGGCTGGCGCTGAGTCTGGCGGTCTTTCTCTAGCCAGCGGGAGCCGATGGCGATGTCCGCGCCTTGCTGGATGGCGGCAAAGAGGCGTTCGGCTTCCTCGATGGGCGCAGATAGATCGGCATCGGTGAAGAGCGCGACATTGCCCTGAGCCTGCAGCATCCCGGAGCGCACGCTGTAGCCTTTGCCGCGGTTACCGGGGTTTTCGAGCAGCCGGATCTCGGGAGCGGTCTGGGCAAAGGTGCGCACTACGTCGGCTGTCGAGTCGGTTGAGCCGTCGTTGACCACCAGAACCTCGGCATTCCAGCCGCGGGTGCGAATACAACTCACCACCGAGTTGAGCGTCTTCAGGACGCGGGCGCTCTCGTTGTAGACCGGAATTACGAAGCTGTACTTTGGCCGGGCGCTTTTGCCGGTTTTGCCTTTGATATCGTCTTTCACGTCTTCGTCCCCTTCCCGCGCCCTCTCACCCGTCTTGCCGGGGTTGGGAATGCGCAGGGAATGTAACAGGACATCATAAACGCCACGGGGCATAATTGGCTGTCCAGGACTACGGCACAGGGTATTTCCGGCAAACTATTGAGGGGAAAAGGTTCAAATTCACAAAGGAGCTTTGATTTTCGAGCCAGAATGGGTAGAATCCGTTTATGCTGTGAGGGGGAGGCTAGAGGACATGACAAAGGCAGATCTGGTGGAAAAGGTGACATCGGCGGGCGAGTTGACGCGGCGCGACGGCGAAGTGATCGTCGAGACCATCTTCGAAGCGGTGATCGGGGCTCTCAAGAGCGGAGACAAGATTGAGATTCGCGGCTTTGGGTCCTTCCGCACCCGCCAGCGCAAACCCCGCATCGGGCGCAATCCCAAGACCGGGGAGCGCGTCGATGTTCCGGCCAAGAAAGTGCCCTACTTCAAGCCGTCCAAGGAGCTGCGCGACCTGGTCAATCCCCAGGAAGCCAAAGCCCATTGAGCGCGGGGTTTTCTCGAAGCATATAGCGCCAGTCGTTCCTGCTTGAACCCTTATCAGGCGGGCCCGGTGGGCAGTTTTAGAGTTTCAAAGCATGGCTCCTCAAATATCTCTATCTTTCGCACGCCGCGCACTTGCAGCTTCCATCTCCTGGATCGGCGGAGAGTCGGCGTGTCTCTCGCGCAAGGCCTTCACCCGGGCGGCGTTGCCTTATTGGAGCGTCGTGCTGGCCCTGCTGGCAGGCGCCGCGCTAAGGCTGTTTTTTATTCTGGTTTATCCGGAGTTCGACGACGACAGCGCCGTCTACGGGATGATCGCCAAGAATCTGCTTGTCCATCATGCCTATGCGTTGGATAATCCCTTTCACCTGACGCTCATCCGGCTGCCTGGCTATCCGTTCTTTCTGGCGATTATCTTCAAGCTCTTTGGCATGGGAAACTATGAGCCGGTTCGTCCCATCCAAATGGTCATCGACCTGGCCTCGTGCCTGCTGATCGCCGGATTTGTCCGCGACCACGTCTCGCGGCGCGCCGCTCACTGGGCGCTGTGGCTGGCCGTTCTTTGCCCCTTTACCGCGAACTACACCGCGACTCCGATGACCGAGACCATCTCCATCTTCTGTGTCGCTCTGGGCCTGTTTGCCGGTGGCCGCCTGATTAGCGGCATTCGTTCACAGGGCCGAATCCCGTGGGGCTACCTGACGCTCACCGCCGCGGCCCTCAGTTGCGCCATTCTCTTTCGTCCCGATGGCGGGCTGCTTTCTGCCGCCATTGTTCCCGGCATCTGGTGGTATACGCGACGCTCTTCACCGGCAGCCGCGTTGCGGGCCACGCTGCTCTGCGCGCTGCTGACCGCGCTTCCCTTCGTTCCCTGGACCATCCGCAACTATCGCGTCTTTCATGTATTTCAGCCGCTGGCTCCGCGCTATGCCAACGATCCTGGCGATGATCCATTGCCCGGCTTCAACCGCTGGACCAAAACATGGCTGATTGAATACGTTTCCTCTCCTGATATTTTCTGGAGGGGCGACAGCGATCCGCTCGATATTCACCTGCTGCCCAGCCGGGCCTTCGACTCTGCCGAGGAGTATCAGCGGACGGAGAAGTTGCTCGCCGATTACAACGAAGTATGTACGGTTACGCCGGAGTTGGATGCCCGCTTTGCTGCCCTGACCCAGCAGCGGATCAGCCACCATCCCTTCAGGTTTTATGTGCTTCTGCCGCTGGCCCGCGTGGCCGATATGGCTCTGCGTCCGCGTACCGAACTGATGAAAGACCCGCCGGCCATCGAAAATTTCAAGGGTGTGTTGCCCCTCTGCTGGTGGGAGTGGCATGAGCATCCGCTCGGCTCGTTGATTGCCTTCTGTTACGGGCTGCTCAACGCGGCGCTACTTGCCTTGGCCGGCCTCGGCTTTGCTCGCCGTCGTGTGCCCTTCGCGGCCATGCTGGGTGCCTTTATAATCTTCCGCTGCCTGCTGCTGGCAACCTTGGAGAACTCCGAGCCGCGGTACACGCTGGAGTGCTTTCCCATTCTGCTTATTGCCGCCGCGCTGGCCATTGTGCCAGTCTCGAAGACAGACGCCGAAAGCTGCTTTTAACCATCTCCCACTCCTGGAACCAATCTAAAAGGAAGATTGCCGCCAGCAGCGGAACCAGCCAGATTACGCGGCACTGATAGCGATCATCGACGACCGAAAGGACGCCGGTGACCCCTGCGTTGGCGACGACTGCGGCCACAACGACCAGAGTGAGGCCGGCAAGCCGCGTAGAGTGACGTCGCCAGAGTAAGGGAATCAGCACGGCCATCGCCGCCAACGAGGCAATGATCGTCCACCACTGTATTTCCGTAAATAGGTCGAGAGGCAGAGCGTCGTGCGCCTGCCGGCTGCCAAGATAACTCGCTCGTACGCTGGGCATCATTTCTTCAATTTGTTGCAGCATCCAGCCGTTCGGACCGAAGCCATACAAGCCGAAGGCCATGAACTGGTCGCGGAAATTGGCGGCTGAACGGGAGAGCTGCTGGAAGGGATAGGCGCGAACTGTAGCCAAAACCAGGGGCATCTCCTCCTGATCGATCTGCGCTCTTTCAGCGTCGCTTGCGCTCCAGTAGGCCCCATTCTCAGACCAGAGAAAATCGTCGGGATTGATGGTGAATTGGCTTAAATGGTTGCAGACTGCCCATTGCAACCTGGGGCAGTTATTCTCCAGGTACCAGCGAGCGGGACCGTCGGCGACGATGCGCGCCATCATATAGGGCGGCCGCTCGCCGTTTAGCGAGGGTTTGCCGTAGAGATAACCGTGCAACGCCATCTGGGCAACAGCCGCTACGGCAATGATCGCCGCCAATTCACCCAGGCTCAGCACGCGGCGCAGGAAGGGCTTACGTTCGAAGGCGGCAAATACGAGCAGAATCACAAATAGGCCGGCAGCCACTAATAAGTGAGTCGCGTGGGAGGTAATTCCCCAGACGGCGATGAGGTAGACGCCAAGACGCTCGGCGCGGCTGAGCGTGTCGCGCGCGAAGGCCAACAGATAGAAGGAGAGATAAACGAGTGGGCCGAGGATGTCGGGCATAATGAAATCGGCATACCAACTGGCGCTGGTCAGCAGGCTGAGAAAGAGAACGAGAAGGAGATAATGCGCGACCATGCGCCGCGGGGCAACGGAACGGGCCACTAACCAGACGATCCAGGCGACCAGCAGGCATTGCAGGGCGACGATTGGCCAGAGCGAGATTTTCAAGTGAAAGGGGAGAATGCCCAGGCTATAAAAGAAGGAACGCACTCCGTAGTAATCCCTAAACTGATGCAGCAACAACGCTCGCGCCACCACGCCGCCATCCGCGATATAGGTCATTGAATCGGGGTAAATCAGCGGGAAGCCGTTATAGAATGCCGGCCACGTCAGCATGAGCGCACCCAGCAACACCGCCCCGCCGCGCCAGGCGCAAAGCCAGCCTTTCCAGTTCCTCGCGAGTTCTTGTCCCTCAGCTTTTGCAACTGTCATGAAAGCCACTCTTTATAAGTCGATGGAGAACGCACCCATCGTATCACCCGGAAGGTACTACGATTGTCTTGCCGCATCGGTCCTGATGCCGATCACGCTCATCATGCGCCCCGCATGGCCCTTAGAGGCGCGATGAGAGAAGAACAGCTCTCGATGGCAGCTTGTGCAGGCGCCCACTAAATGGATGGCCCGTGGCCTGAGGCCGGCGGCCAGCAACTGACGGCGGTTGGCTTCTATTAAATTCAAATGCAGGCTGGGGCCGATGGACGAGTGTCCCGGCGCGCGCTGCGTCATGAAGAGCATCGGATACTTGTTCCGCACCGGGTCGGAGTCGTAGACCTCGCGAAAGAGTTCGCGGGCGTAGGCGAATTGCGACTCGAAGCTGGAGAGGACCTCTTCGCCCACGGCGTAGCAGCAGGGACCGATGCCGGGACCGATGGCGGCTATCAAGTCCTCAGGCCGGGAGCCGAATTGTAGCCTCATGCGGCCAATTCCGCTTTCGACGATGCGCTGCACAGTTCCCCGCCAGCCGGCATGAAAGGCGGCGACCGCGCGCCGCTTGCGGTCGGCTACCAGAATGGGGATGCAGTCAGCGGTGCGGATGCCTATAAGCAGGCCGGGCTCATCAGTCATCAGGCCATCGGCATTATGGGGCCTCTTCCGGTGGGCGTCTGCCGAGTTCGCCAGTAGCACCAGATTGGAATGAATCTGGTGAACATCAACCAACGGTGTAGCCGGGTCTCCGCTGACCGCCTCGATAAAGAGCCGGCGATTCTGGGCGACTGTTTCACGGTCGTCCTCTTTCGTAAAGCCAAGATTCAACTCGCCTTGCGTGTCATCGGCGCAGTAGGCGCGGCTACGGCCTCCGCGGCGGGTGCTGAAGCCGTGCCAGAGCCACTTCAGCTTATCCAAGGCAGGAACCGCCAGCCACTGGACGCCGTTGGGGGCGATGCGGGGAAGCGGCGCGGCGGAGATCAGCTCCTGCTGCGTTGAGCGCTCGAAGCGCATCCGGGTTGTTACGCCGGCTTTACCACGCAATGTGCGCCGCAGGCCAGCCCGCTCAAAAAGCGTGTCGATCTGCTGAATTTCCGGCTCGGGGAAGGGCTTTGGCGTGGGAGGGCGCATCTGGCTTCCATTCTATCCGGCAACAGACAAGCAATGGGCCCGCCTTCCGGCGGGCCCGCTTGAGAGGCATTGTAGAGAGGAGGGTCCAGGGGGTTATTGGGGAAGAGGTTCGTAAAGAACCTTCAAGAAGGAGGGAAGTCCTTACTTGGGTGGGTGATATTTCGGGGAAGCCTCTGCTAATTACTATTATAGATGCGAGAACGCATGAAACGTTTCACGTCCGAGTAGATTATTTTTTACATATTACTGTGGATTTTCCCAGGATGAAGAAAATGCCTCATCTTTCGGCTCCATCTGCCGACTTACATCGAAGGGGGAGTCTGTCCCTGTTCCCGGACTTGAGGTCACGATGACGGTAGCTGCACTTTCGAACGCGGGGTTCTCGCAATATATTGCCGCTTCCAGCAACGTTACAGCCTCGCAGCAGGCCTGGCAGTCGCTCCAGCAGAGCTTGGCGCAGGGTAATCTGACCGCCGCGAAAAATGCGTTCAATGCCTACAGCCAACTGAATACGGCGCCTTCGTCCTCGAGCGGCAGCTCATCTACTACCTCGCAGCTCTCCACCGACATGGCCGCGCTGGGTAGCGCTCTCAGCTCGGGCAATCTATCTACGGCTCAATCTGCCTTTGCCACGGTGCAGAACGACCTGAAAACCACGCCGTCCCAGGCAATCGCCACCGCGGAGAGCGCCGCGGCCCAGACGGTGCAATGGATGGACGACCTGCTCAGCCTTTCCGATTCGAGCAACTCCTCATCGACCACCACGACCGACCCGGTGACCTCTATGCTGGATAGCGCCTACGGAATGAACTCATCTTCCAGCACAACTAACCCCATGGTTGCGCTGCTAGAGAGCAAGTACGGAGACGGAAGCACGGCAAGCACAAGCAGCGACTCCAGTTCCAGCACCTCAGGCACAAGCAGCACGGCCAGCGCCCCGAAGGCCGTCAGCAGCGGTAATGCGGGCAGCAGCGCCAGCGTCAATGCCTACGCGTGATGGGTTAATTGACATTTGAATGCGGGGATTGAGGCCGGCCATCTGTTGCCCGTAAAGTAGGCCAAGGGCTTCCAATATCTTCCTAACAATGCTCGACAAGGATGCTGGCAACGTACTGGAAGCAGTACATCCTGACGGCTCCAGGCGATGCACTTGGCTAGGCTTTTCCTGGCTCTTGCAACGCAAAGTTGCTAATTTGCATAGACGGAAAATTACTTACAATAATCTACCTCCAAGTGTATGTCTGAGTCCTTCTGTCGAACGATAACGCTCCCCATGGGAGAGTTGCAGTGTCATTGTTTGCAGCCGCGTTGACTGTATCTTAACAAAGCCTTATCGGAGCTTTAACCGTGGCGACGATGCATGATTCGCATACTTAAATGCAGTGTGATTCAAATTTTTGGAGGCAGTATGACTTCGATAAATCTGTATATAGGACAACGAGCGAGCATCTCCAGGTGGGTCCGCCTGGCCTTGGCGCTGTTGTTGACACTTCCAGCTCTGGGCGCCTACGCCCAGTACGAAAATGGAAGTCTGGTAGGCACCATACACGACCCCAGTGGGGCCGCAATCCCTAATGCGAGCGTAACGGTCACCGACAACGCGACCGGAATTCCCACCATCGTAAAATCGAACAGCGCGGGTGATTATGAAGTTCCGTCGCTCCGTGTAGGCGTTTACAACATCAAGGCCAGTGCGCCTGGATTCGCTCCGGCCGAGGCCAAAAACATCACCGTCTCAGTGGCAGGACGCCTGCGCATCGACCTCACCCTCAAGGTCGGACAGGCCGATGCCACTACCGTTGAAGTCAGCGATGTAGCTTTACAGATCGAGACCGAAACCAGCGAACGTGGGCAATCCGTCTCCGGCTATCAAACTGCGTCCCTTCCTCTGGTTAGCCGCAACTACTCCGACCTGCTGGCTTTGGTTACCGGATCGCGTCAGGCGCCAACCGCCGCCACCACCACCGCCGTCACCAGCCTGGTCCGCGCCGGAGCCTATAACGTCAACGGCCTGCGCAGCATGTTCAACAACTTCCTGCTCGACGGCATGGACAACAACGC
>CAZFMB010000024.1:0-43540 GCA_964520005.1 uncultured Occallatibacter sp. | reverse complement strand
TCGACGGCGACCAGATGGCGGTGCATATTCCGCTGTCGCCTGAGGCGCAGATTGAGGCCAGCGTCTTGATGCTGGCCACGCACAACATTCTTTCGCCGGCTTCGGGCCAGCCGATTACCGTGCCCTCGCAGGACATGGTGCTGGGTCTTTATTACCTGACCAAGGCCAAGAAAAACGCCAAGGGCGAGGGCCGGGTCTTCGCCAACTACGAAGAGGTCCTGATGGCTCTCGAAGCCAAGGAAGTGGAGACACTGTCGCCTATACGGCTGCGCTACACGGGCAAGGTGATGGACCTGACCACGGCTTATGACGATCAGGATCTGACGCACATTGAACCCGTGGACTTCAACAAGCAGTACATTTCGACGACGGTGGGCCGCGTAATTTTGAACGACGCGCTGCCGGAAGGGATGCCGTACATCAACGGCCTGCTGAAGAAAAAGGGCATCGGGCAGTTGGTTAATTACTGTAATCAAAATCTGGGCCTTGAAGTGACGGTGGGAATGCTGGACCGCATCAAGGACCTGGGCTTCCAGTACGCAACGCGCTCGGGGTTGTCGGTGGGCCTGGACGACATGGTAATTCCAGACAGCAAATTCGCGGTGGTGCGCGATGCCGATCTGAAGGTGATCGAGGTCCAGAAGCAGTACATGGATGGCGCCATCACCAACGGCGAGCGCTCCAACAAGGTAATTCAGATGTGGTCGGCGGTGACCGAGAAGGTGGCCGACGAGATGTTCAACAACATGAAGAAGGCGGACGAAGAGGGAGCCATGAACCCCATCTACATCATGGCCGACTCGGGCGCGCGCGGATCGAAGCAGCAGATCAGGCAGCTTTCTGGGATGCGCGGGCTGATGGCCAAGCCTTCCGGCGAGGTAATTGAAACGCCCATCACGGCAAACTTCCGCGAAGGCTTGACGGTGCTGGAGTACTTCATTTCGACACACGGCGCGCGCAAGGGATTGGCGGATACGGCGTTGAAGACGGCCGATTCCGGCTACCTGACGCGGCGGCTGGTGGACGTGGCCCAGGACGTGATCGTGACGGAGTACGACTGCGGCACGGTCGAGGGAATTTACGTAGGATCGATCGTCGAATCGGGCGAGATCATCGAGGAATTGCGGGACCGCATCATCGGCCGCGTGTCGCTGGAGCGCATCAAGGACTACGACGGCAACATCGTGGTGGATGTGAACCAGGGCATCGACGAGGAGATCGCCTCGGCGATTCAGGGCGCGGGCGTGGAGAAGGTGAAGATTCGCTCGGTGCTGACCTGCGAGTCGCGGCGCGGCGTTTGCGCGCTGTGCTACGGGCGCAACCTGGGTTCGGGGCGCATGGTGGAACTGGGCGAGACCTGCGGCGTGATCGCGGCGCAGTCCATCGGCGAGCCGGGAACGCAGTTGACGATGCGTACCTTCCACGTGGGCGGCACGGCCAGCCGCGTGCAGGATAAATCGCGCCTGGACGCCAAGAACAACGGCACGGTGCGCTTTATCAACCTGAACTATGTGGAGAGCAGGGATGGCACATTGGTAGCCATGAACCGCTCCGGCTCGATTGCCATTCAGGATGATCGCGGCCGCGAGAAGGAGCGCTATCAGGTGGTCTATGGCGCGCGCCTCAAGGTGAAGGACGGCCAACACGTGGTGCTGGGCCAGTTGCTTGCCGAGTGGGATCCGTACACCTACGCCATCCTGACCGAGATCGGCGGCGCGGTGCAGTTCAAGGATCTGCAAGAAGGCATCACGCTGAACGAAGAGGTGGACGAAGTGACCGGCCTCTCGCGTTGGGTGGTGGCCGACTCTCCGGATGAGAAGCGGCAGCCGACCTTCGTGGTGAAGAACGCCAAGGGCCACAAGCGTTACCTGCTGCCGCGCGGCGCTCACCTGATGGTGCAGGACGGCGAAGAGGTGGGACCGGGCGACGTGCTGGCAAAGATTCCCAAGGAGAGCACGCGCACCAAGGACATCACCGGCGGTTTGCCCCGTGTTGTCGAGCTCTTTGAAGCGCGCAAGCCGCACGAGACCGCCATCATCAGCGAGATTGACGGCGTGGTGCGCTTCGGCGAAATTACCAAGGGGCAGCGCAAAATCTATGTGACCGCGGACAACGGCGACGAGAAAGAATACCTGGTGCCGCGCGGCATCCACGTGAACGTGCAGGAAGGCGAGCGTCTGGGCGCGGGCGATCCGCTAATGGACGGCCCGCTCAATCCGCACGACATTCTGGATGTGCTGGGAGAAAAGGCGCTGCAATCTTACCTGGTGAACGAAATTCAGGAAGTCTACCGGTTGCAGGGCGTGGCCATCAGCGACAAGCACATCGAAGTGATCGTGCGGCAGATGCTGCGTTGGGTGCGAATCGACGATGTGGGCGACAGCAACTTCCTGCTGGAGCAGCAGGTGGACCGCTTCCGCTTCCGCGAGGAGAACGAGCGGGTGCTGGCCAATGGTGGCCGTCCGGCAACCGGGCGACCGCTGCTGCTGGGCATCACCAAGGCGTCGCTTTCGACCGACAGCTTTATCTCCGCGGCCAGCTTCCAGGAGACAACGCGCGTGCTTACCGAGGCCAGCATCAATGGAGCTATCGATAACCTGCGCGGGTTGAAGGAGAACGTGATCGTGGGACGGCTGATTCCCGCCGGCACGGGCCTGGAGTACTACCGCAACGTGCAGCTCTCTCCGGAGCTGGAGGAAGCGGCGGCTCGCGTGCAGCAAGAGGTTACGGCGGAGATCGAAGCCGCCGAACGCGAGCTGGAACTGATGCGCCAGGAGGGCGAGGCCGAGGAGATGGCGGCCGAATAACCACCTGCGGTGGGGCCAGCGGCCTTCGGCTCTTCCGCGCCAGAAAGAAGGCGCGGAGTCAGCTTCAACACAAAGTTGGGCAATCAGCCTTAATAGGGACGCGACTCGCAATCTCTTCTAACAACAAAAGACCCGGCGCAAGCCGGGCCTTTGTTTTGCGTGGACTTCAGCACATAGTCAGGAATGCGGGCTCTGAGGCAGACTCATTTAGGATGAACGCTTAGCGTTCTTGACTTTATACATGGCGGCGTCAGCGGCGCTGAGCAGGGTGTCTTTAGTGGCGCCGTCCTCCGGGTAGAGGGCAACGCCGATGCTGGCCTCGCCATGTAGGATCTGTTCCTCCAGGGCAAAAGGTTCGTCGAAGCAGTGTTCCAGCCGCTGAGCGATCTCCTCGACACCGGCGCGGTTGCGCACCATAGGCAGCAGCGCGACAAACTCATCGCCGCCCAGGCGTGCCAGCAGATCGTGGGAGCGGAGCTGCATTTTCATACGCACCGCCACTTCCTGCAAGTACAGATCACCGATATGGTGACCGTAAAGGTCGTTGATCTGCTTGAATTCATCCAAGTCAAGGTAGATCAAGCCGAAGATGCCGGCAATCTCGCGGGCCTCAATAATCTGCCCCTCGAGGCGCTTCTCCAGCGAGAAGCGGTTGTGAATATCGGTGAGCTGGTCGAACTCCGAGCGTCGGCGCAGATCGGTGTAGAGGCGCCGGGTATCGATGGCCAACGTGGCCAGCCTAACACTCATGGACAGCGCCTCGGATTCAACGGCGCGGGGCGGCGTCAGAGGATCAATCGCGGCAAAGATCACTCCCAGCGGCGGCCCGTTACGGGCTGGAATTTTGACCTGGATAATGCGCAGATGATCGGGATGGAGCGGATACTTTCCCAGCCGCGCTCCATCAGCGACCTCGCACCAGCAGGGAGCGCCCTCCAACTGGGAGGTGACCAGTTTCGTAATTTCCTCGAGAATCTCCGCCAGGGGCCGGGAACCGTTGATGTCTTCGAGGATGCGGCTGCGCTGGCGCTCCAGCTCGGCCTCGGCTTCGGTGCGCGCCGACATGACGGCGGTTTGGCGGCGCACCTTGCGTTCCAGAGCCCAGCCACGGGCGATCACCGCAAAGACCACTATTAGCAGCACGCTGAGGGCGAGAAGGAGGTTGCGCGTGTTGACCAGCGAAGGTTGAGCAACGACCACAAGGTCGTCGGGAGTGCGCATCAGAATATCGAATGGCACCTCTCGCTCGAAGGGATTCGAATCTTCGAGGGTGCAGATGCCGGTAACTCTGATCCTGGAGCCAACCGGAATCTGTTTCATGGGAGTGCGGAGACGATTGCCATCGACAACCGGATGACGATAGATGGCGGAGAAGACCTGGCCATCGGCAACCAGTACATACTGATCCTGGCCGCTCTCTCGCGTCTCGGTCTCAACTTTTCCTTCAATGGAGACCAGGTCGAAGATGTACTTGCTCGATGTGAGTTGTGCGCGGGTGACCGACAGGGGTGCGATAGGCGCGTAAACCGCGCTTTGCTTAACCTCGCCGTTTTCGAGGGACAGAAAACCTGAATGCACATCGGGGAAGCCGGTGACATCCGCCTCGTTGCCGACGCGCAACGGCTCCTCGTGCTTGGTTGTGACCCAGATGCTTTTATCGCCGCTTTGCAGTACAAGGGCCGCACCAGGCTGATAGTAGGTGATGGTGCCGTGGATGCGAACTCGGCGGCTAAGATCCTTTACCAGATAACCGTCAAGAACCTCATCCATCTGGGTTTCGGGGAGTGTCCAGGGGCTTATATCGGCTCGCTTGAGGATTTTAATATCCGCTAGGGAGGGAATCGAAAGCCCTACTCCGACCCGTTGGGTCTTGCCATCGAAGGTAATACCGGCAACTCCGATGACTTCAACCTGAGCGTCAATCAACTGGTTGATTAATTTTTCATCGGAGCTATTCACGAAGGCGCGCATGAGGCTGCCATCTGTAAGCAACACTAAATAGGTTGTAGGCCGACTGGCGCTGAGTACCACGTCAGCGCTGCGGACCTGGGCGCGCATGACTACCCGCATACAATCGTGTTGGACGCGAAGCAATTCCTCGAAGGTAACCGGCAGGGGATTGGGCAGGACGCCGTGGCCCAGCACGGTGACGCTATCGGCCACGACGATAGGGCGAAAGCTCTCCAGTGCAATTCCCTTAATTAGAACGCGATCACCGGGCTTCATGTGGAACTGCGGTTTGGCTGTCACATAAATGGCAGAGTTGCCGTCCTGGACAAAGAGCGTGGTTTCGTTTTCACGCCTGTAAGTGACGGTGGCTTGGAAGGCCACCGGTGGATGCTTGGCAGCCTCGGTATTGGTGAGGGCATGAATGGCGCTCAAGGTGGTCAACGTGGCGGGCGTTGCTGCACAGGCAATTGATGCGCAGGCGAATAGAATCGCGAATGTGGGATGCAGTCTCTTCATTGCAAAGAGTCGGATTACACTTGTTGTGATGCCTGGCCCCTGAGAATTCTTATCGGCAACGATCATCGAACTAATTACTGACGCAGGTAACATCCGGAAGCCTGGATGTGACTGAAGGCGCGGACTATTAAGTAATTTTCATCTTATTGATTATTAACTAATTTTCATCCTATTATTATTGAAATCCGGATGAATGACCTTTGGGGGTACTGAAACGATTTCCATCATTCCAGAATTGCCGGTGAACTGAGACCCTCAAATTGTGCGCGATCATTGGCGGCGAATCATGAATGCGGGCTCTGAAGCAGACTCTGTTCAATTTGGCGTTTGGCGTTCTTGACTTTATACATGGCGGCGTCGGCGGCGCTGAGCAGGCTGTCTTTTGTGGTGCCGTCTTCCGGAAAGAAGGCATAGCCGATGCTGGCCTCGCCGTGGAGAATGATTCCTTCTACGACATATGGTTCGTCGAAGCAACTTTCCAGCCGGGCGACGATCTTCTCCATGTCAGAGCGACCATGGTGGAGAGAGACCAGGGCCGCGAATTCGTCGCCGCCCAGCCGGGCGAGCATATCGCTGCCCAACAATTGGTGACTCATGCGCAGCGCCACCGCCTGGAGGTATACGTCTCCCACGTGATGGCCGTAGGTGTCGTTGATGGGTTTGAATTTGTCCAGATCGATGTAGATCAGGCCGAGGACTCTTCCGGAGTGTCGCGCTTCATCGATCTGCAATTCCATAAACTTCTCCATGGCGAAGCGGTTGGGAATATCGGTGAGCAGATCGAACTCAGAGCGTCGGCGCAGATCGGAGTAGAGCCTGCGTGTTTCGATAGCCAGGGTTGCCAGCCGCGCGCCGCTTTGCAGCGCCTCAGCTTCGCGGGCAGCGGGGGGCGCCTGAGGCTGGAGCGCGGCATAAATTGTTCCCAGCGGCGGACCGGAGCGGGCAGGAATCTCCGCATGTTCGATGCGCACAGAGTGCGGCTCTTGCGGATATTTGCCCAAACTCTCTCTCTCGCCAGCTACGCACCAGCAGGGCGCGCCATTGAGTTGGCAGGAGACCAGTTGCGTGATTTCATCGAGAATCTCAGCCAGGAGTCGAGAGCCGTTGATGTCTTCGAGGATGCGGCCGCGGCGATGTTCAAGCGCAGCTGACGCGGCGGTTTGACAGCGTACCTTTCGTTCCAGTGCCCATCCCCTGGCAATCACGGCGAAAACAATAAGAATCAAAGCGCAAACCACTATGGTCAGATTGCGAACGTTCATCAGGGACGGCTTGGCGACGACCGTAATATCGTCGTAGGAGCGTAGCAGAATATTGAATGGCACCTGGGCGATGAATGGACTGGAGAATTCCAGGACGCAAATGCCTGTAACCCGGACCCGGGAGCCCAGAGGAATCTCCCTGGTGGTTGCGAGCGGTCCATTGGGGTGGCGCAAAATAGCGGAAAACTGTTTGCCGTCAACGGCGAGCACCAACTCATCCTGGGATGCCTCCCTGACCTCCGTTACCACCTGTCCTTCGATGGAGACCAGGTCGAGGTGATGACCGGGAGAGTCATAGCCTCGTGGGGTGAGTGTCTGCCAGGTTGAGGGAAGCGGCGTGACGAGGGCGGGCTTGAGGGTGTCGCGAACTTCACCATGCACGAGATTGACAAAGCCGTCATGGACATCGGGAAAGCCTGTAGCGTCGGCTAGATCGCCGATACGCAGGGGGATTTGGGTCAGGGTTGAGATCCAAATGCTCCTTGTGCCGTCCTGCAATACCACTGCCGATCCGGGCTGGTAATAAGTGATGGTTCCATGAACGCGAACCCGCGGTGTGGAATCGCGCAAATGACGGACGGTAATCACCCGATCCATCGGGGTGAAGGGAAGGGACCAAGGATCGGAGTTAGCGCGTTGGATAATCTTCACATCCGATAGCGATTGAACGTGCATCAGAATCCCGGTCTCGTGCATTTTGCCGTCGAATTCCTGCGAGGCGACACCGGTAAGTTCCACCTCGGAATCCATCAGACGAGCGAGAGCGCCAGCATCGTCGCTATCGACATTTGCCTCATAATAACCGCCATCCATTAGCAACTGAAGGTGGATATACTGCACGGGGGCCTCCAGGCTTAACAGAAGGTCAGCGGCGCGGACTACACCGTGCACAGTTACCAGCTTGCAATCTGTTTCGGCGCGGATCATCTGCTCGAAGCTGGCTGGCTCTGGCTTCGGCAAAACGCCGTGGCGCAGCACCGTGACACTATCGGCAACCACAATAGGGTTGAAGCTACTCTGCGTTTTTCCCTGGACTAAAATGCGTTCGCCGGGAACAAGTTTGAGATCGGCTGGATAGCTAATAAAAATTGCGTTGTCGCCATCCTGCACGAACAATGTGGTTTCATAACCACGATAGTAGGTAACGGTGGCCTCAAAGGCGACGGGCAGTCCCCGGCTGGCTTCGGCATTCGTAAGGGCGTGGATGGCGCGCAGGGTGGTCAGCGGGGCGGGTGCCGCAGCCCAGGCGCTCAAGGCGCAGGCGAGGAGGACGGCGAAGCTGAGAAGCTCTCTCTTCATTGGCAAGAAACGGGATACACCGTTGTGGCGCATGGCCCCTAAGAGTGCTTATCGGCAGAGACCGCCGGCAAATCATTGATGCCGAAAACAGATAGAAGCCGGGGCGTGACCGAAGGCATGGATCATTAAAGAGTTCTCATCTAGCTCCAACTGAAATCCGGTTGAATGACGCGTTAAGGGTACTGCGGCGGCCTTTGCAGCTTTTGCACAGACTTCGGCGGAGAATCAAGAACGGATGCTCTGCAATAGACTCTTTTAGGTTGATCGCTTGGCGTTCTTGACTTTATACATGGCGGCGTCGGCGGCGCTGAGCAGGCTGTCTATTGTTGTGCCGTCTTCAGGGAAGAAGGCAACGCCGATGCTGGCCTCGCCGTGGAGAATGATTCCTTCCACAGAAAACGGCTCGTCGAAGCAGCTCTCCAGCCGGGCAAGAATCTTCTCCAGGTCGGAGCGGCCGTGGTGAAGCGAGACCATAGCTGCGAATTCGTCGCCGCCCAGCCGGGCGAGCATATCGCTGCCCAACAATTGGTGGCTCATGCGCAGCACCACTGCCTGGAGGTATAGGTCTCCCACGCGATGGCCATAGGTGTCGTTGATGGACTTGAACTTGTCCAGGTCGATGTAGATCAGGCCGAGGACTCTGCCGTAATGGCGCGCCTCATCGATCTGCAATTCCATGAACTTCTCCATGGCGAAGCGGTTGGGAATATCAGTGAGCAGGTCGAACTCGGAGCGGCGGCGCAGGTCGGAGTAGAGCCTACGGGTTTCGATAGCCAGCGTGGCCAGCCGCGCGCCGCTTTGCAGCGCCTCAGCTTCGCGGTTGGCGCGGTGCGTTTTGACATCGAGTCCGGCATAGAGCGTGCCCAGTGGCGGACCGGAGCGGGATGGAATCTCCGCTTGAACGATGCGCAGGGTGTGTGGCTCTTGCGGATATGCGCCCTGCCTCGCTCCATCGGCGGGCTCGCACCAGCAGGGAGCGCCCTCCAGTGTGGCAGAGACCATCGTCGCGATCTCCTCGAGAATCTCGGCCAGGGGCCGCGATCCATTGATGTCCTCGAGGATGCGGCTGCGCTGCCGCTCCAGTTCGGCCATCGCTGCGGTTTGCCGGCGCACTTTGCGCTCGATAGCCCAGCCACGGGCTATCACCGCGAAGACCACGATTAGCAGCAAGCCGAGAACCAGAAGGAGGTTGCGCGTGTTGACCGGCGAAGGCCCCTGGATGACCAGTATATCGTCAAAGGAACGAAGCAGGATGTTGAAAGGAACTTCTTTGCCCGGAATAGCCGTCTTGGTATCTGTTCGCGAACAAATGCCTGTGATGCGGATTCTGGACCCTAAAGGAATTTTCATCATCGGCGGAAGGTAGCTGTTCTCAGGCGGATGATGGTAGATTGCCGTGAACAGCCCGCCCCCGGCATCCATGACAAATTCGTCCTGCGTGGCCTCGCGGACCTCAGCCACCACATTTCCTTCGATGGAAACCAGATCATTCTGATGGCCGTCGGGCTTGTTGCTGCTCCAGTTTGCTAATTGCATCCAGGTTGAGGGGCGCGGCGCGATGGGCGCGAATATCTGACTATCCCGGATTTCCGCATCAATCAGGGAGATGAAGCGATCACCTGCATTGGTAAAACCAATTGCGTCGGCGCGATCACCGATGCGCAGGGGTTCGTTGGTAATGGTATCGATCCACAAGCTCTTCAAGCCGTTCTGAAGAACGATGGCATGGCCTGGCTGATAATAGGTGATTGTTCCCTGAACTCGAATCCTAGGCGTGAGATCATGCATATCGTATACGGAGAGGATATTGTCCAGAGATGTAACTGGCGCCGACCATGGGCTGTTTTTGGGGCGATCCAAAATCTTGATCTTGGCTAAACCGGGAACATAGAGTACCGTCCCGGTCAATTGCATCTTGTCATCGAACATGCCGCCAGAAACCCCGGTGATCTCGACCTCGGTGTCCAGCAGACTCCTGAGTGCATTCAAATCGTCGGTGTCCAGGAATACCGTGATGGGGCCCGACTCAGTGCGTAATTGGATGTCGCTGATCATTTTTCGCATCCAGGCTTGTTTCGCTTCAAAATCCGCTGCCAGGACCACCCCCCGCACGGAAACCAATCGGCAGTCGAACTGTCCTTTGACGAGTTGTTTGTAGGTGGCATTCACAGGCTTAGGAAGGACGCCGTGATGAAGCAGGGTCACATTCTGGCTGATTACGATGGGCTTGTAGCTCCCCGAAGTGGTTCCCTTGATCAGAACGCGATCGCCGGGAAGCAAATCGGCATCCGAATCGAAGACAATAAAAATGGCGTAGTCGCCATCCTGAACGAAGAAATACCTCTCATCACGGCGGGAGTATGTTACCGTTGCCTCGAAGGCCACCGGAAACCCTTTGTCGCCCACACCATTGGAGAGAGCGCGAATCTGGCGCAGCGTGGTCAGCGTGGCGGGAGGCTCTGTCCAGGCGGCCATGGCACATCCGAGAATGATCGCGAACGCTGGAATCAAATGTTTCATCGGGAGTATTTTGTAGATCTGGTTTTGTGTTGACAGCCTCCTACAGCTTCTATCGGCAGGAGTTGCGGTATGAAACATACCTCGATAAAGAATAGCTGGCGGAGCTGCCTGTGGTGTTCCTCTGGGTTGTGATTTGGTAAGGTCATGCATCTATGAAGTTTATGGTTGCCGGGTCAGGCTCTTGCGGCTCGGCCGGCGGCTGCCACTTCCCTTTCTTAATCGTGTACATGGCGGCGTCTGCGGCGCTAAGCAGGCTGTCTTTTGTGGCGCCGTCTTCCGGGAAGTAGGCAAAGCCGATGCTGGCCTCGCCGTGGAGAATGATTCCTTCCACAGAAAACGGCTCGTCAAAGCAGCTCTCCAGCCGGGCGACGATCTTCTCCATGTCAGAGCGACCGTGGTGGAGCGAGACCAGAGCCGCGAATTCGTCGCCACCCAAACGGGCGAGCATATCGCCGCCCAGCAACTGGCGGCTCATGCGCAGCGCCACCGCCTGAAGGTATACGTCACCCACGTGATGGCCATAGGTGTCGTTGATGGACTTGAACTTGTCCAGATCGATGTAGATCAGGCCAAGGACTCTGCCGGAGTGGCGCGCCTCATCGATCTGCAATTCCATGAACTTCTCCATGGCGAAGCGGTTGGGAATATCGGTGAGCAGATCGAATTCGGAGCGTCGGCGCAGATCGGAGTAGAGCTTGCGGGTTTCGATAGCCAGGGTGGCCAGCCGCGTGCCGCTGAGGAGCGCCTCGGCTTCACAGGCGGCGGGAGTCGCCTGAGGCTGGAGCGCGGCATAAATTGTTCCCAGCGGCGGGCCTGAGCGGGATGGAATCTCCGCTTGTTCGACGCGTAGAGAGTGCGGCTCTTGCGGACAAGTGCCCAAACTCTCTCCCTCGCCAGCCACACACCAGCAGGGAGCGCCCTTGAGCCGGAAGGAGACCAGTTGCGTAATTTCTTCGAGAATCTCAGCCAGAAGCCGAGAGCCATTGATGTCTTCGAGGATGCCGCTGCGCCGCCGTTCCAGTTCGGCCTCAGCCTCCGTGAGAGCCGATAAAACTGCGGTTTGACGGCGTACCTTGCGCTCCAGGGCCCATCCCCTGGCGATTACAACAAAGATGATGATGAGCAGTAAGCCGACGGCAAGGATCAAGTTGCGCATATTGATCAATGAGGGCGGAGCGACGACCACAATATCGTCAAAGTTGCGCAGCAGGATATGGAATGGCACTCCTTGACTGGTGTTATACGGGTTCGTGCCCTCGATAACGCAGATGCCGGTGACCCGGATTCGGGAGCCCAGGGGAATATCTTTCATGGCCGGGAGCGGTAACTGGCTGGCGGCGTCAGGGTGAACGTAAATGGCGGAGAACAGCCGGCCTTCCGATGTCAGAATATACTCGTCCTGCATGGCTCCCCGGACCTCGGTTGCCACCTGACCTTCAATGGAGACAAGGTCATACAAGTGCCCAACGGCGGTGTTGGCGCTCCAATAGCCGAGTTGCTGCAAGGTTGCCGGATAGGGCGTGACCGGCGCCCACTCTCCGCTATCCTCGATTTCGCCGTGAGACAAAGCCAGGAAGCCGTCATGGATATCGGGAAAGCCGGAGGCGTACGCAATATCGCCAAATCGCAAAGGGCTTCGAGCCGGGCTTGCGATCCAGATGCTTTTGGCGCCATCCTGCAACACAATAGCCGTGCCAGGCTGATAGTATGTGATGCTTCCCCTGACACGGATTCTCTGGCTGAGATCCCGCACATGATAGTAGGCAAGGATTTTGTCCATGGAGGTTACCGGGACGGAGCTCGGATTGGCGCCGGCGCGCTTCAAAACCTTCACGCCCTCCAGGGAAGATACATGGATCAAGACACCGGAAAGCTGCATCTTATTGTCGAATCTTCCTCCGGCGATTCCGGTGACCTCGACCTCGGCATCGAGCAGGCCTCTGAGCGAGTTTTCATCGACGCTGTCAACTATTGCCTCGACATAACCGCCATCCATGAGCAACTGTAAATACGTGACGCGCGTGCTCGGGCTCCATCCCAGTTCGGCGGTGCGGACCACGGCATGGACAGTAACCAGCGCACAGTCGTACTGGCCACGAACTAACTCATCGAAGGAGACAGGCAAGGGTTTAGGCAACTTGCCGCGGTGAAGCAGAGTGATATCGTTGCTAACTACGATGGGACGAAAGCTCCCCTGCGTCCTGCCCCGAACCCGGACGCGATCACCTGGAAGCAGATTCACAGGAGTGGTGGCGAGTACAAAAAGGGCTTGACCGCCTTCTTGCATAAACAGCAGACTGTCATAGCCAGGAAAGTAGGTAACCGTAGCCTCGAAGATGGCGGGCTGCGCCAGGTTGGCCTGGGCATTGCTGAGGGCGGCAATCTGGCTCAGAGTAGTCAGCGTAACTGGCGCTGCGGCCCAGGCACTCGATGCGCAGGCGAATAGGATCACGAAAATGGTAAGCAATCTCTTCATCGGAAAGAGTCGAGGATGCACCGTTGTTATGATGCAAAGCCCCTGAGAGTTCTTATCGGCAATGACCGCTGTGCCAATCACAACCCTGGGAATATCCGAAAGCCTGAATGTGATTGAAGGCAGCGATAATTAACGAGTTCTAACCTTGCTTTGCGTAAATCTGGTTTAATGACCATTGGGGGAGATGATTTATGTCGAATTCCGCTGAAGTAACCAACTCCACTACATCGATTCCGCACTATGGCGCGCAGGCGCAGCCTCCCCGGCGCATCCGGGTGATCGGCGTACCGCTGGACCTGGGCGCAAGCCGCCGCGGGGTAGACATGGGACCATCGGCGGTACGTGTGGCCGGGCTGGAGGCGCGGCTGGAAGCGCTGGGCCACCAGGTGACCGACGGGGGCAATATTCGTGTGGAGATTGCCGAGACGCAGGCGGCGGGCAGCGAAAACGCGCACTATCTGAAACAAATTGCCCAGACCTGCACACGCACCGCCGAGGCCGTGGTGAAGATGCTGGAGGAGGGGATGACGCCGCTGGTGCTGGGCGGGGACCACTCGCTGGCCGTTGGCTCGGTCTCCGGAGTGGCTGAGTTCTATCGCCGCAAAGGAGAGAAGATCGGAGTGGTGTGGATCGATGCGCACTCGGACATCAACACTCCGGATACTTCGCCCTCGGGCAACGTGCATGGGATGCCGCTGGCCGCGCTGTTGGGAATGGGGCCGGATGCGTTGACAAAGATTTTCGGCTACGCGCCCAAGATATTGGCGGAAAACACGGTGCTGGTGGGGATACGAGAGATCGACTCCGCGGAGCGGGAGAACATTCGTCGCGCCGGGGTGGCAGTGTACACCATGCGCGACATCGATGAGCGCGGCATGAGAACGGTGATGGAAGAAGCTCTACGCACGGCCGGAAAGGGGACGGCTGGCTTCCATGTCTCGCTGGACATGGATTGGATCGATCCCGAAGACGCGCCGGGAGTGGGCACGCCGGTGCGCGGCGGAGCGACCTATCGCGAGGCGCATCTGGCCATGGAAATCATCGCCGACCACGGGCGGCTGCTGAGCTTTGAGATCGTTGAAGTCAACCCGGTGATCGACGAGCACAACCGCACGGCGGACCTGTCGGTGGAGTTGGCCTGCTCGGCCTTCGGGAAGAAGATACTGTGAGGGACATACAGTCACGGAGCCACACCGTTCCTACGCGCTAAAATTCACATATGCCTGCCACTGCGCTTTCGCCCCAAGTTCTGGCCAAGTACGAGCCCGTCATCGGTCTCGAAGTCCACGTGCAACTGCTCACCCGCACCAAGGCTTTCTGCGGTTGCCAGAATCACTTCGGCTCGGAGCCCAATACTAATATCTGCCCGGTTTGCCTGGGGCTGCCGGGGTCTTTACCGGTGCTCAACACTCAAGCTGTGGCCTTCGCCACGCTGGCCTCCGTGGCCCTCAACTGCGAGGTGCGAGAGCGCTCCATCTTTGCGCGCAAGAACTACTTTTATCCCGACCTGCCCAAGGGCTATCAGATTTCTCAATTCGACAAGCCTCTGGCTGAGCATGGATGGATCGACGTGCCGGCCGCGGATGGAAGCACGAAACGCATCGGCATCACGCGTCTGCACATGGAAGAAGACGCCGGCAAGAGCATTCACGACGGCTTTGCCGACTCCGCCACGCGCACTTATTTGGACCTGAACCGCTGCGGCACGCCGCTGGCCGAGATTGTCTCCGACCCCGACATCCGCACCCCCGACGAGGCCTTCGAGTACCTGACCCGCATGAAAGAGATACTGCTCTACTGCGGCGTTTCGGACTGCAACATGGAAGAAGGTTCACTGCGTTGCGACGCCAACGTCAGCGTGCGTCCAAAGGGCCAAGATAAATTTGGCGCCAAGGTTGAGGTCAAAAACGTCAACAGCTTTCGCTTTGTTCGCGCGGCGTTGGAGTACGAGATCGAGCGCCAGATCGAAGTTCTCGAATCCGGCGGGCGCAACGTTCAGGAGACCCGGCTGTGGAACGCGGCCGAGGGGCGCACCTATTCAATGAGGTCGAAGGAGCAGGCCCACGACTACCGCTACTTTCCCGAGCCGGATCTGCCGCCTCTCATTCTCACGGCAGAGTTTCTTGCGCAAAAGAGCGAGGAGCTCCCCGAGCTGCCTGAAGCGCGCCGTAAACGCATGATCGCCGAGTACGAATTGGCCGAGCAGGACGCCTTCACGCTGACCGCCGAGCGCGAGTTCGCCGACCGCTTTGAAGCTGCGGCCAAGACCGCTCGCAACCCGCGCCGCGTAGCCAACTTGCTGCTGAACGAGGTGGGCGGACGCCTGAAGGCCCAGGGTCTGGAGCAGACGCAGTCGCCGGTTTCGATGACAGGTGTGGTTCAGGCCGCCGATCTGCTGGATGAGGGCAAAATCAGCTCCAAGCAGCTCAAGCAGATCTTCGACGTCTGTTTTGAAAAGGGCGAGGATTTCGCTGCCGTCTATGAGCGCGAGAAGCCGCAGCAGATCACCGACACCAAGGCAATCGAAGCCTTGATCGACGAGGTTATCGCCGCCAACGCCAAACAAGTGGAGCAGTATCGCGGCGGCAAGAAGACTCTGGCGGCATTTTTTGTGGGTCAGGTGATGAAGGCCACGAAGGGCCAGGCCAACCCGGCGCTGCTGAATGAGCTGGTGACGAAAAAGCTGGACGGGTAAATTTCTACTTCAGCTTCAACTCGACTTCGAACTCCTTGCGCGCGTCCCACGGGCTGATGGTTTTGACGGCGGATTTTTTGCCGTTCATTTCCGCCCAGAGCTCGTGTTCTTCGTCCATTTTCGCCCCGGTAAATCGGAAGCGACCTTTCTCCGTAGTTGTATAACTGCGAATGGATTTTGATTTTAAGTCTTTCAGGAAGACAGTGGCGCCGACCACCGGTTCGGAATTGGCGTCCACTACATTGCCAAAGACTACGCGATAGCCCATGTTCTGCGCATCGGCCGCAACCGGCCCTGTGAACCCACCCCGCGAACCCAAGGGAACGAAACCGGCCGCAAGAAGGGCAAACACCGCCCCGGCCGTCAAACTCATGCGATTCAACTTCACTCTTCCTCCTCTTCATCTTCGAGCAAATCCACAACGTCCGTGTCCAGGCCATCGCCTACCCGCGTCAACTCCAGCGGTTCAACGCCCACCACCTCATACTCGGTCCCGCACTCATCGCAAGTGAGTATGTCGCCTTCTTCCACTTCGTCCAATTCAACATCTAAATCATTCTCGCATTCAGGGCAGTTGGGCATGGCAGCCTCCTCTCTAAATGATATTTCTTGTCACAGTGATGACGGATATTTGTAGTGCTACTCCGTATATTCTTTGAGAAAGACCGGCCTCCGGTCAAGAGACCAAAACCAAACTGCCTCCAAAGCTCCCCAGTGGAAGAATACGCTATGCGCCTGTCATAGCGAGCCGCGCCGCTATGGGGGAATTCAGGACAACTTGCTCTGAAATGCGGGTACGCGCGGGCTGTATGCCTTTTTTCAGCACACTCGCCAGCTTCTGGGTTTACCCTTAGACTGACCACTATGCCCAGGCTTGGTTCCAATACGTTGGCTTTTCCCGAGTTCCATGGCGCTACACGCCGCCTGGTTCTCTGGAATCTCGGCGCCTACTTTGCGTTGGCGCTGGCGGGGTTGGCCATCGCGAACCCGGCAGTTCCATTCCTCAACCGTTTTGGTTTTGATCCTTACGTATTCCTGCACGGCTCCCTTTGGCAGCCCTTTACCTACAGTCTGGTTCATCCTACGCTGTGGGGCACACTTTTCGAGTTGCTTTCGCTGTGGTTTCTGGCCGGCTTTCTGGAAAATTTTCACACGCCGGGTTGGGTCACGGGCCTCTACGTGACCGCTGTCCTGGGAACAGCCGCCGCCGCAACCGCGCTCTATGAGTGCGCTCACCTGCTTGGCTATTCTCTGGGCGTGATACCGCTCTACGGCTGCTTTGGCGGTATTTTTGGCCTGTTGGTGGCCATCGGTGCGCTATACGGCGACATGCAGTTTATGCTTTTCCCCCTGCCCATCGGCATCAAGGCCCGCTACCTGGCCGTCATCTACGCGCTAATCGCTATTGCCACATTGTTTTTCAGCGATCAGCGCATGTACGCCTTTGCCCAGTTGGGCGGCGCTCTGGCCGGCCTCGTCTACATCAGACTGGCTCCTCGCCGCGGCCTTTCGCTTGGTCTCAGCGAGATGTTGTATGCCCTGCGCAACCGCTACTACCGCTGGAAGCGCCGCCGCGCTGCGCGCAAGTTCGAGGTCTATATGCGCTCCCACGGCCGCGCCACCCACGTCGACGGCTACGGCCGCCCCATCGACGACGACCCCAACGACAAAAAACGCTGGAACTGATGCAGCGCAGTCGAGTGATCCCAAAGTAAACGTGCCCTTGACGAGAGTATTCGAGGTGGCTTTTACTTCCACCCCGGCGACGAAGACCAGACGCTGGGGATCCCGTTGCTGATGGTCACGTAGACTTGAAAACTATGGTTTTGGTATATATCGACTCCGGTCCCGCTATAGCTCGCGGACTCGCCACGTTTTACTGTAAAATTATCGTTACATGTCCATTAAAATTGCTTTTCTATTTCCGGGGCAGGGTTCGCAGACGGTTGGCATGGGCCGCGAACTTGCCGAGCGTTTTCCCGTTGCCCGCGACACCTTCGCCGAGGCCGACGAGGCTCTGGGCTTCCCCATTACCAAGTTGATCTTCGAAGGGCCAGCGGAAGACCTCAAGCTGACGGAAAACACTCAGCCCGCCATTCTTACTGTGAGCATTGCCACCTTGCGCGTGCTGGCGGTGCATGGGATTGAGCCGTCGCTGGCAGCCGGTCACTCTTTAGGCGAATGGTCGGCCCACGTAGCCGCCGGAACATACTCCTTTGCCGACGCCGTGCGCTTCGTCAGGGCGCGCGGACGGGCCATGCAGCTGGCGCTTCCCGTAGGCCAGGGCGCTATGGCCGCCATCCTCGCTCTCAGCCCGGAACTAGTAACCGAAATCTGCGCTGAAGCCGCCCAGGAGACTGGCCTGACGGTCTCCGCCGCCAACTTCAACTCACCCGGCCAGACGGTCATCTCCGGCGCCTTGGCGGCGGTGGAGAAGGCCTCCGAAATAGCCAAGGCCAAAGGCGCAAAACGCGCCATTATGCTGCCTGTCAGCGCACCCTTCCACTGCGCTCTGATGCAGCCGGCCCAGGAAGAGGTGGCGCGGGTGCTGGGCGCGATGACGCTGGCAGACCCCCGCATCCCCGTAGCCGCCAACGTCACCGGCGGCCTGGTCACAACCGCTGACGAGGTCCGCGACTGCCTCATCCGCCAGGTCACCGGCGCAGTGCGCTGGGTGGATTGCGTGAAGACGCTGATCGGCGCGGGGACTCAGCTCTTTATCGAACTCGCCCCCGGCACAGTGCTCTGCGGCCTGCTCAAGCAGATTGATCCGGGACACAAGTCCCTGAATGTGGAAAATGCCGCCAGCCTGGAGAAGACGCTGCAAGAGCTAACAGAGTTGAAGGCCGCTTATCCCGGCGCATAAAACCGAACAGGCTACCTTCTCATCGCGCTGCGGCGGTGAATAGGTAGCCTATTTTCTATGCTGTCATTCTGAGCGAAGTTTGGCGCGCTCTTGCGACAAACGAAGTCGAAGGACCTGCGGTTGCTATTGCCTTTATCCTTCTCCATTGCAATCTACGTGGAGAGGGTCAATCATTGCTAGGTCTATTTCCGCTCCAATAGGCGACTGTAGTCTTCATCTTCAAAGTAGCCAAGCTTTCCTGGAATACAAGACAGAATCGTTCCAATGCCCCTGCCCCATATATGCCTTAGAGCTGTTTCTAGCTCAAGCTCTTTACCGTCAATGTCACGATCTTCTGAAATTGCCCAGACTGTCTTTCCTGCGCCTTTCTTGCGAAGGAGCGTGGCAATTTCTTTCACTGTATGGGCTGTGCTGGCTGGTATTGGAATCGCAAAACGATCGTCAAGCCACTTGAAATGTGCAAGTTCATTCGTGATTGCCTTTCTGCGCTTCGGGCTTGCGAGGAGTGCGAGGATGCGTTCCTGCCTGTTCTTCTGGATGAATGCACGGATTGTTGCCTCTTCGTGAGTAACCAATAAAGTATCCACAACGTCCATCTCCCCTACGAAATCCCTCCCGGCCCCTCCAAAAACTGCACATCCTCTGGCGAAAAGGTCAAGGTATGGTCTCTGGGGTCGTAGTCCAGATTGATCGCCTTGCTCTTGCGCTCGTTAACAAAGATTCCGGTCTGGAGTACGTTGCCGATCATGCGCGCGGCGGCAATACGGTGACTGGTGATGCGGCCGTAATCGTTATCACGGCTCTCCGGACTCCAATCTTTTTCGAAGCGTTCAAATGTGTAGAAATACTTGTCAGGATGCTTCTGCCAGTCCTTGTCGTGGACCCAGACGCCATAGGCCGCGGGCAGATCGTTTTTTTCCAGATCCTTGAAGAATGCGTTCACCGTCATTCTTCCCAGCAGATGGTTGTTCCAGTGCCAGGGCCAATCGACTGGGCGGCCGGCCACCATCCACCAGCCCAAAAACAGCACAAACAGAACTCCCGCGGCGCTGTACAGAAACACAACCCGGCGGTGTTCACGGGCTTCGTCATACGGGGGAGCGTCAAGCAGGGTCATTGTGAAAGTTCCTTTCAGAGGTCAGTGTTCAGTTGTCTGTGGTCAGTAACCGAAGTAGCCAAGACTATTATCGCTCCCCACTCTCTCTTTAGACACCGGCAAGCGGCTTTCTGTTCCTTGTTCCCGGAGACACTCCATACGCATCAAATTTATTTCAAAATCTTGCTGTTAATTATGTAGTAAACCAACGAATAAACTCAATAGAATGAATATGTTCCACGTGGAACATATTGGGGGACCTAACCCCTTATTCCTCTTCACCGCCAAAATCGCCAATCAGCGATTTGTACTCGTTAGAGTCAAGGACGCAATCTTTGTTCGCCAGCGTGTCAAGTCCCTGGTCACTATTCCCTCGTGTAGCTCGTCCGGTTCTTCTCCACCTGACGCTCCAGGGACAGCTCGATGAGCCTGGAGATCAGGTCCTTGTAGCTGAGCCCCGTGGCCTCCCACAGCTTGGGGAACATGCTGATGCTGGTAAATCCGGGCAAGGTGTTTACCTCGTTCAGATAGATGCGCCTCTTGCCCTCCGGCTCCATCAGGAAGTCCACTCGCGCCAGACCGGCCAGATCACAAGCGCGGAAAGCCGCGATGGCCAGCTCCCGAATCAGCTTTGTCTCGGCCTTGTTGAGCCGCGCGGGAATGACTGCCGTCGAGCCTTCGGAGAGATATTTTGCTTCGTAGTCGTAGAACTCCTTGCAGGGGACGATCTCGCCGACCACGCTGGCCTGGGGGTCGTCGTTGCCCAGCACCGCGACCTCGAACTCCCGCGCCTTGGCCTTCTTGCCGCCCACGCCTTGCTCCACGATCAGCTTGCGGTCGTATTTAGCGGCCAGGTCGAGCGCCGGTCCCAACTCCTTGCGGTCGTGCGCCTTGGAGATGCCCACCGACGAGCCCAGATTCGCCGGCTTCACAAAGACCGGGTAGCGGAGCGCTGCCTCGACATACGCAATGGCCTTGCGCGGCGATTTTTCCCACTCCGCACGCAGCACCGTGACGTGCTTGACGATGGGCAGCCCGGCTTGCGCGAAGAGCCGCTTCATCACATCCTTGTCCATGCCCGCCGCCGAGCCCAGCACGCCCGAACCGACATAGGCGATACCCGCCAATTCGAAGAGCCCCTGAATTGTCCCATCCTCGCCAAAGGTTCCATGCAGCACGGGAAAGACCACGTCGAGGGATTGGCCGCTCAGGGACTGGCCGTCCAGGCGTTGATCTCCTGGTGTCTTGGATATATAAGATGCCGGTTCCGGCGTCATGAGCGTAGGCTGCCCCTCGGCCAGCACGCGTGCTCCGGGAGTAGCCGCCGGATCGCCCGCGCGCAGTTTCGTTGGCTCCGGTGCCTCGGTCCCGGTTCCCTCCAGCAGTCCCTGCGCAGCCCCCGAAGTTAGCCAGTGCCCTGACTTGTTGATGCCGATGGGCACCACGTCAAATTTATTGCGATCAATAGCTTGCAAAATCGAAGCCGCCGAAAGCAGTGAAACTTCATGCTCCCCGCTCCGTCCGCCAAATAGAATCCCAACGCGCAGTTTTTTTGTCATTTCTTCTCCATTGTAGATTGAAGAACCACAGAGTCGGCAATGCTGTGCCGAAGGAGAGGATTTTCATCGTAACGAATTCCGCTGCGGGCATATGTTGAGTGGGGCTATACTCGACTCCTGAGCGTCTAACTCAGTAGAGGCGATCCGGATTAGACTGTGGGCGAGGGCCGAGATTACGCCTCAAAGGGGGTCTTATGATGAACCTGAAAATGGCGATCTGCATGACCGCCGGAGCGATGCTGCTGGCGGCGCCGGCAGTTTCGCAGAGTACGGGGCAGGGACGAGCCGTGGTGACGGTTCTCTCCAAGCAGCATGGAGATTTGACTGCAAGCATCTCCCAACAGGACGTGAGCATCAAGGTGAACGGGAAAGAGTCCACCGTTACTCGTTGGACGCCGCTCAAGGGACCAAACGACAGTCTGGAACTGGTGATATTTATCGACAGTGCGGCCCGCGAAAGCATCGGAAGCCAATTCGGCGACATCGAGCATTTTGTCAACGGCCTGCCGCCCAACGTCAAAGCCGCGATTGCGTATATGCGGAATGGACAAGCTATCTTTGCCGGTCCTCTGACCGCGGATCACGCGCAGGTGTTGCGCGCGCTTCACTTGCCCGGAGGCTCTCCGGGTTCGAGCGCCAGCCCTTACTTCTGCCTCTCAGACCTGGCCAAGCATTGGCCTTCCGGGGATCGCGGGGCGCGGCGCGAAGTGGTGATGGTGACCGACGGCGTGGATAATTATCAGCCGGAGCTTAATCTCGATGATCCTTATCTGCAGGCTGCAATCACTGATTCGGTACGCGCGGGCCTGGTCGTCTATTCCATCTACTGGCTGAATCAGGGCCGTGCCAGCGGAACTATGTATATGGAAAATGTCGGCCAGAGCATGTTGACTGAAGTAACCGAAGCGACCGGCGGCAAAAATTTGTGGATTGGAATCGGCAACCCGGTTTCCCTGCAACCGTATTTTGAGGAACTCGCACGGCGCCTGGGAAATCAGTACGAGCTGGGCTTTACCGCCAACCTGGATCGCAAATCGGGTGAAGAAACTTTGAAGCTGAAGGTGGGCGGGGCGGCGCTTGATGTAACGGCTCCCAGGCAGGTGTTTGTCGATCGGGCGGGAGTGGCGGAGTAGGGGCGCAGACAGTAGTTATTGCTACAACATGGGATAATTGTCTTGACATTGTCAAGACGAATAGTCATAATTAATGAAGCAAGGGGGAATAGCATGGCCACTCAATCCATCCTGACGGAACGGCGTACGGAAAAACTGGATGTGCGGGTTTCGCCCGCGGCAAAGGCCAAGCTGCAGGCTGCGGCATCGGCCGTTCATCGCTCGATGAGCGATTTTGTGATGGAGAGCGCTCTCTCCCGCGCCGAGGAAACGCTTGCGGAACGCCGTGTCTTTGGTTTGGATGCGGAGAAGTGGGCCGCCTTTCAAGCCGCCCTTGACGCGCCCGCCCGGCCCTTGCCTCGTCTGCAAGCTCTGCTCGATGAGCCGGGATTTTTTGACTCTGAAGCGGCAAAATGATGGAGCCTCGCACGATTGAGAAGCTTCGGCGCGATCATCCAATTGACGCCTTCGACTGCGGACAAGAAGATTTGAATAGCTGGCTGCGCAAGCACGCGCTACAGAATCAGGGTGCGGGAGCGGCGCAGACATATGTCGGTCTGGATGGCCAAGTTGTGGTTGGGTATTACAGCCTGGCCGTCGGGCAGATTGAGTACAGTGATGCGCCGGAACGCTTGCGGAAGGGGCTTGCCCGGCATCCGGTGCCGATCATGCTGATGGCCCGCTTGGCCGTTGATAAAGACTGGCAAGAGAAAGGCGCCGGACGCGCGCTGCTGCGGGATGCCGTGCTCAGAACCATGCAGGCAGCCGAGATCGCCGGCATTCGCGCGCTTGCCGTCCATGCAAAGGACGAGCAGGCGCGACGCTATTATGAGCAATTTGATTTTGTTGCCTCGCCGGCTGATCCATTGCATCTGCTGGTGCTGCTGAAAGATATTCGCCGGCGCGTGGGCGCATAATGAGCTGTCGCATCGGCCACTAGTGTTTAGCCTTTCGCGAGTCCCTGACTGCTAAACTAGCATCACATGATTCTCCCGTTCGTCCGCGAGATCTTCGCGGAGCTGGAGCACACGTCGGGATTTGAGCGCGTACGCAGGCATTTGAGCCTGGGTGCGGGGCGGAGATGTGTGTCCGGATTAACGGCTACGGCGCGGGCGATCTATCTGCCTTTGATGGCGCGAGCCGCGCGGCAGCCGGTGATTGTGGTGGTGGCCGACAACAAGGCTGCCGAAGCGCTGGAGCCGATGTTGCGCGCGGGGTGCGAGCTAACCGGTGCAGTAGACCCGGCGCAAGTTGTCCGGCTGCCGGCCCACGATGTGCTTCCCTTTGAAAATTTATCTCCTCATCCCGACGTGCAGGAGCAGCGGGCGGCGGCGTTGTGGAAGCTGGTTACCGGGGCCGTCTCGATTCTGATTGCACCGGTGGAGGCGGCGGCGCTGAAGCTGTTTGATCGCGACTACTACGCTGGCCTGGCTGTGACGCTGAAGCGCGGCGAAGAGGTAGACGTGGAGTCGCTGACCGCACACCTGGCCTCGGTG
This sequence comes from uncultured Occallatibacter sp., assembly GCA_964520005.1. Taxonomy (GTDB): domain Bacteria; phylum Acidobacteriota; class Terriglobia; order Terriglobales; family Acidobacteriaceae; genus Telmatobacter. Next base: position 19,886 of record CAZFMB010000024.1, on the reverse strand, counting down.
GGCTACACGCAGATGGACCTGGTGGAGATGCCGGGGCAGTTCACGCGGCGCGGCGGAATTCTGGATGTGTATTCGCCGGAGTCGGACAGGCCGGTGCGCGTTGAGCTTTTCGGCGACGAGATTGAGACCATACGAAAATTTGATCCGGAGACGCAGCGTTCTCAATCGGCGCTGGATGAGGCGCTGCTGCTGCCGCTGACCGAGACGCCGGTGACCGAGCGCCTGCTGGCCGCGGTGCATGGACGGCTGAGCCGGCAGCGGGTGGTTGCGGAAAACGAGGAGATGGCTGATGAGTTGGCCTCTGCCGGAGGAGTGAGCGTCTTTCCGGGGTGGGAATTTTTCTCTGCTGTAGCCGGAGCGGAGAAATCGTTGCTCACCCTTCTGCCTAAGTGCGCGCTGTTTATCGAAGAGCCGGCGATGGTGCGCAACCAGATCGATCGCTGGTGGAATAAGGTTGAGCAGCGGCATGAAAGATCCGGAATAGGCTCGCTGATAAGGCCAGAGGATATTTATCTGCGGCCTGAGGTGTTACAGGCACAGTTAGACGCGCACATGGGACTGGATATAGATCAACTGGGCGTGGTGGATGTGCTGGACCAGGACACGACGTTGGGCGAGATCGAGCTGAACACGCGGCCAACTCTGAGGTTTCATGGGTCGATTCCGGCGCTGACAGAACAGTTGCGAACGTTGATGGCGAGCGAGACGCGGATTGTGCTGGCCGCGCCTCATCAGGGAGACGTGGAGCGGCTGGCCACGGTGCTGCGCGAGTACCAGATTCCTTATAGGTTGGGCAGCCGCAACCCGCATCCCGGCGAGACGATGCTGGACGAGGCGAGTTACATGGCCGGTGACTTGCGCGTGCCGGTGATTGTGCGCACTCCGGTGGCGTCGGGCGTGAGCTTCCTCGACTCGAATTTGATTTTGTTTGGGGCTAACGATCTGTCGGATGAAGCCGATGTGGCGGCGCGGCCTGAACCGAAGCGATCAAAGACGGCGGCGTTTGTCTCGGATTTCCGCGACCTTGCCATCAGCGATTACGTGGTGCATGTGGAGCATGGCATTGCGCAATATCAGGGACTCAAGGAAATTGTGCAGGACGGGCTGCCGATTGAGTTCATGGTTCTGGAGTTTGCCGAGGCTGCGAAGTTATATGTGCCGCTAACTCGGTTGGATTTGATTCAGAAGTATCGCTCGACGGATGCGGGCCCGGCGCCGGCGCTGAACAGGCTGGGTTCGCAGCAGTGGACAAAAACAAAAGCAAGAGTCCGCAAAGCCATGCAGGATATGGCCGGGGAGTTATTGAAGTTATACGCGCAGCGGGCCACCGCGCAGGGAACCTCTTTCTCCAAGGACAACGAGTTTCAAAAAGAGTTTGAAGACGCGTTTGACTATAGCGAGACGGACGACCAGATTACGGCGATCCGCGCCATCAAGTACGACATGGAATCGACCACTCCGATGGATCGCCTCTTGTGCGGAGACGTGGGCTATGGCAAAACAGAAGTGGCCATGCGCGCAGCCTTCAAGGCAGTGCAGGACGGCAAACAGGTAGCGGTGCTGACGCCGACCACGATCTTGAGTTTTCAGCATTTCGAGACATTCAAGCAGCGGTTTGCGCAGTTTCCCATCAACGTGGAGATGATCTCGCGCTTCCGCACAGCTAAAGAACAAAAGAAAATTGTTGAGCAAGTGGAGACGGGCAAGGTGGATATTCTCATCGGCACGCACCGGCTGCTGTCCAAGGATATCAAGTTTCAGGACCTGGGGCTGCTGGTGGTGGATGAGGAGCAGCGCTTCGGTGTGCGCCACAAGGAGCGGCTGAAGCAGATGCGCAAGGAGATCGATGTGCTGGCCATGAGCGCTACGCCTATTCCGCGCACGCTGCATATGTCTCTGGTGGGCCTGCGCGACATGAGCGTGATTGAGACACCGCCCAAGGACCGCATGGCGATTCAGACGGTGGTTGCCAAGTTCGACGAGAAGATTATTCGCTCGGCTATTGAGGTGGAGCTGGAGCGAGGCGGGCAGGTATATTTTGTGCATAATCGCGTGGAGTCCATCTACGAAATCGCGTCGCGAATACAAGAGTTGGTTCCGGCGGCGCGAGTTTGCGTGGGTCACGGGCAGATGAGCGAGACGGAGCTGGAGCGCGTGATGCTGGCCTTCATGCGGCACGAATATGATGTGCTGGTAGCGACCACCATCATCGAGAACGGGCTCGACATTCCGCTGGCAAATACCATGCTGATTAATCGCGCTGACCGGCACGGATTGAGCGAGTTATACCAGTTGCGCGGGCGTGTGGGCCGTTCGAACCGGCGCGCTTATGCATATTTGCTGATTCCGCCGGAGCAGGAATTGACTCCGATTGCGCGCAGAAGGCTGGCGGCGTTGAAAGAGTTCAGCGATCTGGGAGCCGGATTCAAAATTGCCGCGCTGGACCTGGAACTGCGCGGCGCGGGCAACATGCTGGGCGGCGAGCAGAGCGGGCACATCGAGGCGGTGGGATTCGAGTTATACACCTCCATGCTGGAGGCCGCCGTGAAGGAGATGAAGGGCGAGACCAGCGAGGAGCGGCCGGCGACGCAATTAAATTTGGGCATTGCGCTACGTATAGATGAGAGTTATGTGCCGGAAGAAAATCAGCGGCTGCGGCTCTACAAAAAAATCGCGGGTTCGGCGAGCGAGGCGGCTGTTGCCGAGGTGCGCGCCGAGTTGGAAGATCGCTATGGCGCGCCGCCGGATGCGACGGTGTATTTGCTGGAGGCGGCGCTGATCAGGCTGGAATGCGAGCGGATCGGAATTGCTCAGGTGGATCGCAAGCGCGCCGAGCTGCACATTCGATTCCGCGAGAATGCGGTTATCGATCCGCGGCAACTGATGCAACTGGTGGAGCGCAACGCAAAACGTGGCGCGCAGTTCACGCCGCAAGGTGTGTTGAAGTATCCTTTGGTTACCGCGCGGAGCGATGAAGTATTGCTCGAAATTCACGAATTGCTAACAAATCTCGTACCCCATTCCGTAAATGAGTAGAGAACGAAATTCGATGATGAGAGGTAATTGATGAAATTTATTGCACAGTTTGCGATTGGAGTTTGTATGGTTTCCGCGATCAATGCGTATGCGGCAAAGGAAGACTGGAAACAGCAATTCCATAAAGTTTCGGACGAGTACTTCGACCTGGTGTACTTTCACTACAGCCCGACGCAAGGGACGCAGGTTGGCTATCACCAGTATGACGCGCAACTGGAGGATTTTTCGCGCAAGAATATCGATGCGGAGATTGCCGCTCTGAAGGTCTTCGAGAAGCGCATTGAGTTTATTCGTCCCGATAGCGCAGCGGGCGATCTGGTACCGCGCAGCGACCGCGAGATGGTGCTGGCGAACATTCGCTCTCAATTACTGACGTTGGAAACGATTCGCCCGTGGGAGAAGAATGCGGATAACTATTCGAGTACCTGCGCGAATGGAGCGTTTGTGTTGATGGAGCGGAAGTTTGCCTCTCCAGACGAGCGGCTGCGCTCTCTGGTTGCGCGCGAAAAGCAGATGCCGGCAGTGCTGGCGGAGGCGCGCGTGAACCTGAAGAATCCGCCACGCATTTTCACCGAGATCGCCATCGAGCAATTGCCGGGCATAGTGAGTTTCTTTGAGCACGATGTTCCTCTGGCCTTTGCCGATGCTCAAGACCAGGCCATGAAGGCGGAGTTTGCTCAGTCCAATGCGGCTGTGATCGCCGCTCTGAACGACTATCTCGTCTGGCTGAAGACGGATTTGCTGGCCAGGTCAAACGGCGACTTCCGCATCGGCGCGGAAACCTTCGCAAAAAAACTTCAGTATGACGAGATGGTGGATCTGCCGCTAAATAAGCTGCTTGAAATTGGCTGGGCTGATATGCGCAAGAATCAGGCGCACTTCAATCAGGTTGCCAAAGAGCTGGAGCCGGCGAAGGAGCCGCGCGCGGTGCTGGAGGAGTTAGGCGAGAATCATCCCGTTCCGGATCAGTTATTGAATAGCTTTCGCGCCACCTTTGATGGGCTGGTAAGTTTTATCCGCGCCCATCACATTGTGACAATACCCTCGGATGTGCGGCCCATCGTGGAAGAGACGCCGCCCTTTATGCGCGCCACGACCATGGCCTCGATGGACACGCCGGGTCCTTATGAAACGCGCGCCACGGAGGCTTATTTCAACGTGACGCTGCCTGACCCTGCGATGACGCCCGCGCAGGTTGAGGGCTACATGCATTCCTTCAATGTGGGCACGGTGATTTCAACGGCGGTGCATGAGGCTTATCCGGGGCATTACATTCAATTTTTGTGGTTGCCGCAGGCGCCGAGCCGGGTGCGCAAGCTGCTGGGCGCGAACACTGACGTCGAGGGCTGGGCGCACTATACCGAGCAGATGATGCTGGACGAAGGTTATGGCCAGCCAGGAACGGGCGCCAAGGACGAGCGAGAATCGAAGTTTCTTCGCCTTGGCCAGTTGCAGGATGCGCTGCTGAGGAACGCGCGATTTATTGCCGGCATCGAGATGCATAGCGGTAAGATGAGTTACGATGAGGCGGTTGAGTTTTTTCAAAAGGAAGGCTATCAGTCCAAAGAATCGGCAGTGGTGGAGACCAAGCGCGGGGCCGGAGACCCAACTTATCTCTACTACACGCTGGGCAAGCTGGAGATTATGAAACTGCGCGATGACTTGAAGAAAAAGCAAGGCGCGGAGTTTTCGCTGGAGAAGTTTCATGACGACTTTTTACGGCAGGGATTTCCGCCGATCAAGATAGTGCGGCAGGCGCTGCTGGGGGATGATTCGCCGGCGCTGTGAGGGCCAAGTGTGAGTGTGAGTGTGGAGATCGTCGTTCACGCGCACGCTTTCACGCTCGCACTATCGGAAATTGTTTGAGACGAGGGAGATGCGATGAGCAAGCAGGTGCGCAAGGCGGTATTTCCGGCAGGCGGGCTGGGCACGCGGTTTTTGCCGGCCACCAAGGTAATCCCCAAGGAGATGCTGGCGCTGGTGGACAAGCCCATCATCCAGTATGGCGTGGAAGAGGCAATTGCGTCGGGGATCGAGCATATCATCATCGTGACCAGACAGGGCAAGAGCTCCATCGAGGACCACTTCGACCACAGCTTTGAACTGGACGCGACGCTGGAGCAAAAAGGCAAGCATGAGTTGCTGGCCGTGTCGCGCGGAGTTTCCTCGCTGGCGCGAATCAGCTACGTGCGACAGAAAGAGCCGCTGGGGTTGGGCCACGCCGTGTTGTGCGCCAGAGACCTGGTGGGCGATGAGCCGTTTGCCGTGATTCTGCCCGACGATGTGATCGACGCCGAGGCGCCTTGCCTGAAGCAGCTGATAGGGGTTTTCGACGAGAAGGGCGGCTCGGTGCTGGCGACGCAGACCGTGGAAGGGCCTGGGATCAGCGCTTATGGCGTACTGGCCGGCTCACCGGATCCCGTGAACAAACGGATCTTCAACTGCACCGGCATGGTAGAGAAACCAAAGTTCGCCGACGCGCCGTCAAAGCACGCTATCGTTGGGCGCTACGTGCTCACGCCGCGCATCTTTGCGCTGCTGGCGCAGACCAAGCCCGGAAAGGGTGGCGAGATACAACTCACGGATGGGATTCTTGCGCTGCTTGAGGAAGAAAAGGTCTTTGGCTATACCTTCGAGGGCACGCGATTCGACGCGGGCGATAAGCTGGGCATGTTGCAGGCGACGATCGATTTTGCGCTGAAGCGCGGCGATCTTGGTCCGCAGCTTCGAGAGTATCTGAAGGGGCTGAAGCTGTAGGGCAGGGATCAGGGGTCAGAGATCAGGGGTCAGGGTATGGATGAGTTACGGGTCAAGGAAATTCATTTTCGAGGCGAACAGGACGGTCCGATTGAACGAGAATTGAAAAGAAGAATCATTAATTCTTTTCAACCGGCGATGGGAATCCAAGCCGCCTATCTTGTGAGAGCTTCGTACGGCGGTTCTGCAGAACAAAAAATTGCCTTGTGCTTGAAAGCCAAACCGGGTGATCCCTACGAAATAGTTACCGTGATAGGAAACGTATTCCGTTAAATGTTCAATAAAGCAGAGAGTCTCGATATTCTGTTCCTGAAACCAACTCAGGAAGAAGAAGTAGCGACGGTTGCGAGGCCATTCTTTACCCTTTCCACTTGATGTTGCAGCCGATGGAGGGGCGCTGCTGCTTGGGCACAGGCTTACCGGCTAGCACTAGGTCGATGGCGAAGCGCAAATCCTCGCCAGTGACAGGGATGCCGTTGCCGGGGCGGCTGGAGTCGAACTGGCCGCGATAAACCAAACGGAAATTGTCATCGAAGAGAAAAATGTCTGGCGTGCAGGCGGCTTTGTAGGCGCGCGCCACGGCCTGCGTCTCGTCGTACAGATAGGGAAAGTTGAAGCCGAAGGTTTCCGCCTGCTGCTTGAGTCCGGCGGGATTATCGGCGGGATGGGTTACGGCATCGTTGCTGCTGATGGCGACGAGGCCGAGATGCTGGTCTGCGTAATCCTTGCCCAGGGTCGCCAGGCTCTTTTCGATGTGCTTGACGTAAGGGCAGTGGGCGCAGATGAACATGACGAGCAGCGCCTTCTGGCCGCGGAAATCGTCGCGGCGGACCGTCTTGCCAGTCACCACGTCGGTAAGTGTAAAGTCGGGGGCCGTGGTGCCCAGTTCCAGCATGGTGGATTCGGTAAGTGACATGATTTGTCTCCTTATAACTTCTTGAAACTTAAAACAGCGGTGTCTGCCTGCCGGGCATAGCCAGGCCGAAATGCTCATAAGCCAGTCGCGTGGCGACGCGGCCTCGCGGCGTGCGGTCGAGAAATCCGATCTGAATGAGGAAGGGCTCGTAGACTTCTTCGAGCGCGTCTTCCTCTTCGGCGAGGGTTGCGGCCAGGGTGCTGAGGCCGACCGGGCCGCCGTCGTATTTCTGCATAATGGCCAGCAGCAGGCGGCGATCGATCTCGTCGAAGCCGTGGGCGTCCACTTCCAGCATGGTGAGGGCGGCTTTGGCCGTGGGGTGATCAATCACGCCCGTTCCGCGCACCTGTGCATAGTCGCGGACGCGGCGCAGCAGGCGATTAGCTATGCGTGGCGTGCCTCGGGAGCGGAGGGCGATCTCTGCCGCGCCATCCTGGTCGATGGGAATCTGCAACACCTCAGCGGAGCGCGCGACAATAACGCGCAACTCTTCCTCTGAATAAAACTCCAAGCGCAGCAGAATGCCGAAGCGCGAACGGAGTGGCGAACTGAGCAGGCCGGGCCGGGTGGTGGCGCCGATGAAGGTGAAGGGGCGGATCTCCATCACATGGGTGCGCGCCGCCGGACCCTGGCCGATGATGATGTCCAGCTTGTAGTCTTCGAGGGCGGTGTAGAGCTTTTCTTCCAGCACCGGTTGCATGCGGTGAATTTCATCGAGGAAGAGCACCTGTCGCTCGCGCAGGTTGGTGAGGATGGCGGTCAAATCGCCTTGAATTTGCAGTGCCGGGCCAGAGGTTTGCTGGAAGCCGACATCCAGCTCATTGGCAATGATGGTGGCCAGGGTGGTTTTGCCCAGGCCAGGAGGGCCAGAGAGGAGTACGTGGTCCAGCGCCTCGCCGCGGGATTTGGCGGCTTCCAGAGCGATGGTAAGTTGTTCTTTTGCCTTGGATTGCCCGATGAACTCACCCAGCCATCGGGGGCGCAGTTTCAGCTCAAAGCCCTGCTCTTCGTCGGCGCGCGCTGCGCTGACCAGCCGTTCCGGTGTGTTGTCGCGGGCGATAGCCATGCTGAGGAGAAGTGTAGCCGGTGTGGGGTGCGCCGGGCAAAGGGAACTGAGCACGCGGCTTGCCATTCAGAGGGCTGGCTTGCGCCGTTCATGCAGCCGAGATAATCTTCGCAAGCGCCGTTAAAGGCTTATTAACTGTTTTGATTCCGTATGTATAGGGACTCTTTGTATGGAATTGGCGCATAGTGATGAGAAAGCCTATAGTCGAATGTGGATGATAATCTCCGGTTTCGCCAGGGGATGGCGGAGCCGAGGCCGTTGGAAACGCCAGGAGACCCATATGTTCAATCGCTTCTGCTTTGGAGCGTTATTGCTTGCCTGCCTCGCAGTGCCGTTTACGGGCTGCGACAACGCCAGTACCGGGCTGGATTCTATTTCGATTTCACCGAATACATCTCTGCAATTGGTGGTAGGCAACACAACCACAATACAATTGACAGTCACCGGGACATACGGCAATGGGGCGCATCCGACCGTCGGGCCTGTGTCCAACGTCACGTGGACATCGTCAATCCCTACTGAGGCAATGGTCAGTTCCACTGGCCTGGTAAGCGCTGGCGTGACCTCAGGCACCCCGACAATCACAGCTACTGCGCAGGGCTACAACGGCCCTGTTACCGCCTCCGTACAAGTTTCGGTAATAAACGGAACTGGTGGAGGTGGAGGCGGAACGACAACCTACCCCGTAGATTCACTTACCATCATTCCCAGTAGTCAATCGGTAGCAGTACCTGGGGATACCAGCCAATTCATCTGCATTGGAACGGACTCGGCAGGCAACACGGAAGACCTTACCGGCTTGGTCGCATGGACATCGAGCAGCGCGCAGATTGCCAGCATTGGCACCGCTGCGACTACAGGCACAGTTCCGGGGCTTGCCACAGCGGTGAGCAAGGGAGTTGTAACGATTACTGCCGAGTACACCAACGCCACCAGCAACACCGTGGCGACGGGCACCGCGCTCTTTACAGTCGTCAACGGAGGAGGAGTCCAGGCCGTCACCGCGTTGACTCTAATTCCCAACGCTGAAACGCTGTCAGCCTCGGGACAATCAGGCCAGTTAATTGCGCTTGCCACAATGGGGAACACCGGTCTAATCGAGGATGCAACAAATTCGACGCAGATTGCGTGGAGTTCCAACATTCCATCGATTGCCACGGTCAGCACTACAGGAAATCAAACCAGCACATGCAACACTGCCACACCTCCTGTGTGCGTACTCGACCCACCTGGCCTGGTCAAGGGTGCGAGTTCAGGTGATGCCACCATCACCGCCGAATGGACGAACCCGGCAAACGGCACCACGCCAGCAAATGTGGTGAATGCTACAGCTGCCATTACGGTTACAAATACTCCCCCGCCGGAGCCTCTGCTTTCACTGTCAATTATTCCGAGCTCGCTAACTGTGGATAATTTGCAGGGTACCGGGCAATTTTTAGCGATTGGAACATTCTCGTCTGCTCCATACGTCAGGGATTTGACCGACTCAGTCACCTGGATCTCTTCATTCCCGAATGTATTCCCCGTCAATTCCAACACGGGCGGGAATACTGGTGCATCCGCCGGAATTGTCACTGCCTACGGGAGTGGAGGCACCACTCTTATCGCAGAAGCAATTTCAAACGGCTCGATCCAAACCGCTACGGCAACCTTCAGTTGCCCACTAGTTCTGCCCTGCCCCTGCCTCACCTGCGATCCTGTCATCCCGGCCACCGCATGCGTCAATGGTCCTGTCCCGGGTTCATGCTACCCGGGCTCACAGGCATCCGCGCTCCTTTCGACTGTGACCATCTATAACGAAGGCGTGAACACTACGAATTGGCTGGTAACAGCTCCTTCCGCCACGGGTACGCAGAACGTAATCCATTGCGGCCCCGGTTGGACCGGCGCTGGCGGCTCCGTTTGCGTGGCGACCTATCCCATCGGCACCCCCATCACGATAACGGCTACTCAACCGACAGGCACGGGTACCTTCGGTGGATGGTCCTCGACATGTACGATAGCACCGGCAACGATCAACCCTAATCCGTCAACTGCTGCCGGACCAAACACATGTACACTGACACCTACGTTTTATGACGAAACTGTGGGAGTTATCTTCAACTGATAACAATTACGCATTGCTTGCCGGCAAAGCCGCTCATCGCGAGCGGCTTTGTTGCGTTGGGCGGCAATACCGAAACTTCTATTGAAACGTTAGCGAGAATACGAGCACTATCTTCACATAGCAATAACCATCTCAATTCAAACATGGAAGGTTTTACATGAAACGTCTGCTACTTGCATGCGCAGCACTGCTCATGATTGTTGTCATTGCCCCTGCTGCGAACTCTCAATCATCACACTCTCAAGGACCAGCGCCTGCATCGGCGGTGGAATGGAACGGCATCTATGTCGGCGGACAACTGGGAGGATTCTGGCCTCACCTGAACATAACCGATGTGGGATACGACGGCTATTCATTTGCCGCCGCCGGCACGGCCGGACAGGTCTTTCACGCCGGCAACACGGCAGTCCTGGGCGGCGGCCAGGTTGGATGGGACCACCAGCATCAATCGCTTGTCTATGGCGCTGAAGGCGCTTTTGGCTATATGAATCTGAACGGTTCTACACTCGACCCGGGGACAGCCAGCAATACCCAGGCGGGTATGAACGCCGGGGTGTACGAGAACATCACTGGACGGCTTGGCATGATCGCCGGTCAGGCGCTGCTATACGGGAAAGGCGGATTAGTTCTTTTCCAGGGCGACAGGAACTTTAGTTCTGAGGTCACCGACATTACTTCGATCAACGAAACAGGGGTTTTTAAGGGCTATGTGGCCGGGGCCGGTGTCGAATACCACCTCAAGTCGAATTGGTTCGGCAAGTTTGAATATCTGCACCAGGGTTATGGATCTCAAACTTTCAACGTTGTAACAAACAACGGCTCCGGTCCATGGCCCTTCAAGGAACAGTTGTCGGGTGATACCGTCAGCGTAGGTTTCAACTACAAATTTCATTGCAAGACGCCGGCCAAAACGAGACACTGAGTTCTTCACTCTTCGTATTACCCATCCATCTTCATTGGATGATGTATGATTTTCAACTTAATGGAAGCGAGCGGCGGATGATGGCAATATCCGCCGCTCTTGCTCCAGCGTGACACTGTACAGACGGACGGGTCGCTGGCGTATCTCTATTCCCTGTGTTACCGCGGTTCGATTCCCGGCGAGTAGTAGAGCAGGTCGGCTGGCGTGCGCGCCGGAAGGGCAAAGTGGGCATCCAGATCGGCGGCCAGTACAGCCGAGACTTCGGGGTGTCCGGGCTGATAGTGTACGCGGATGCGTTGGTTCTTCAACAACTCCAGCCACTCCCACGCCAGTTCCTTGTTTGGAAACGGGCGGAAATAGTCTCCGTGGTAATAGCTGACCTCGTCTCCATCCCGGACGGTATAGGAGTATTTGAAGGTTGCGTTGAATTGTCGCCGGCTGCCGTAGAATTTGGTTCCAGCAACAACGTCGATGTACTGAACTTGCCCGTCGGCGACGGGCCAGTGTTGCGCCAGGCGGGCGTTGCGGCGCTTGATCCACGAACGGTAAAACTGAACAATGGCCGCCCCAAGCGGGACGAGAAAACTATGCAACGAGCTCCACAAATGAAAATGATCCCACTTTACATGCTTGATCAGATCGATAAGGTTGGGGGCCGTCACAAAGCGTAGCCTCTATGGGGAGTTATTTACCACGATACATCAAGCAGGCGATTGCCGGGTCACAGCGCCGGCGCGTTGACCTCCGGCCAGTAGCGAAAGTTGCGGAAGATGGCCTGCCCCTGTCCGCAGGCGTAGACGGCGGGACGCAGATCGAGAAAGCCGCCCAGCACATTGTGGTGCAGGCCGGAGACCTCTGCCGAGGATTCAGTCTTTTGCCACGCCTGGCCGGGAAGGCGGTAGTAGAAATCCACCTCCTGGCGGTCGTTGACCACGCGGAAGGTGGCGCGGGCGGCGCCTTTTTCGATGCGGTTTTTCACCGAGCCGTTGGGAATTTTGATCTCGATGCCACCGGGCGTGATAAGTATGCCGGCGACATGGCCGGGGTCGTAGAAGAGCACCAAGCCTGCCTCGCAGCCGGTTGAAACTTCGATGTCGATTTCGATGGTGTAGGAGTGACCGCCGACAGCGGTGGTTAGGGCGCTGGAGTCTGCCAGGGAACTGCCGCGCGATTGCAATGTGAGTGCGCCGTTGCCGGTGGTGAAGCGCGCCGGATCGTACTCCCGCCAGAAGCCCCACTGGAGGCCGAGTTCCGGCGAGGTGAAATCGTCGGAAGGATCTGCGAAGGGCTGTTGAATTGTTCCTGAAACCGGCATGGGAATCGCCGCATCCGCAGTGACACCCTGAGGCATGCGGAACCAGCCATCGGTGGTCCACTCGATGGGCAGTAGCATGAGCTGGCGGCCCAGTGTGCGGTAGCCATTTTCATATGAGTGGACGGTGATGTACCACTTGCCATCCGGCGTATCGACGAGGCGGCCGTGGCCGAGAGAGAGCCAGCGGTCGTCGCGCGAGGGCGTGTGAACGATGAGATTGTAGGGCGAGAACTCCCACGGGCCGTCGGCGTGGCGGCTGCGCGCGGAGACCATGCCATGGCTGGTTCCCGGCCCGCCGGTGCCGCCTTCGGCAACATTGAGGTAAAACCAGCCATTGCGCTCCATCAGCTTGGGGCCCTCAAGGCAGGTACATTCCATGCGGATATTGGCGGGCATGGGCCATGCATCGAAGACCTTGTGTGGTGGCGTCTTGACCGCCAGGCCGTCTGCGGTAAGCTCGGCCATGCGCCCGCCGGCCATATGTAGAAAGCGGCGGCCATTCTCAGCGATGTGAGCGGGATCGATGGCCTTGATGCCCAGGTCGATGGGATCACTCCAGGGTCCGGTAGGGTGATCGGCGTGAACCACGTTCAGAGTACCGGCGGCAGGGAAGTAGATGTAAAAGCGGCCTTGATACTCGCAGAGATAGGGCGCCCAGACCGTGCCGTAATAACGATGGAGCGCGGCGGCAACGGGAAGCCAGTTGACCAGGTCGCGAGAATGCCAGATGAGCAGTCCAGGCGCGTAATCGAAGCTGGAGTGGGTGAGGTAAAAGTCGTCGCCGATGCGGATGGGGCTGGCGTCGGGATGGTCGCCGCCCAGGATGGGGTTGCGATAGACGTTCGCGGATTGGGCCAGCGCGAAACTGGATTTGGAAGTGAGGGCGAGTGTGGCGCAGGCGGCGGTGTTCAGTACGAAATTTCGACGTGTAAGCATAGCGTTACCAGTGTAGCGTCCCATGCCGAGGTGGAGCACAGGATTAACCTGGTGTGTATAAAAAATCAGCTTAACGCTCCCCTTGAGATCGGTAGATTATCGCGACGAATGGGTTAGCGGTTCAGCAGCCGGAGTTGGTTCCACTCCTTGCGATGGAGGCGGTAAAGCACATGGCGCCGTAGGGCATGGCCTTCTGGCAGGTTGGGGTGATCGAAATCGTCAGCCGCATCATGTGTCATGCCGAGTTTTACCATAACCCGGATCGAGCGTATATTTTCAGGAGCCGTGAAGGAGACGACGCTGTCGAGTCCGGCGGATTCAAAGCCAAAGCGAAGCACTTCGCATGCGCCTTCGGTTGCCAACCCTTTGCCCCAATGTTGTGCCGCGATCCGCCAGCCGATTTCGACGGCGGGCATGAAGGGCGCATCGAATCTGGGGACGGATAGGCCGATGAAGCCGAGGAAGGATTGATCTACGCGAAGCTCGGCAGCAAAAAGGCCGAAGCCGTGCAGCGTAAAATGCCGTTGCATGCGCTCCATCATTTCGTCTGAAGCTTCCGGGGTCAGACAGCCGGGCATGAATTCCATCACGCGCGCATCCGCATTCAGCTCACGAAAAGGCTGGCGATCTGATTCTTGCCATTGCCGCAGGATGAGCCTTTCGGTTTGAAGGCATTCCGTCATGAAGATAGGGTAACATCGGCTGAATGTATGTATGGGGGAGGGGAGTAGTGGTCCGCATAGGTACGGATCTGAGGCGAAGACAAATACACGGCGCTTAGGAGATCAAATTGACCACACCGGCCACTAGCTTGTAGTGGAAGCCCTCGAAAGGTTCGCTTAGGCTCAGGGTGAGAAAGGTCTTGGCGGGCTTGCCATCGAAAACGCGGGCGTGAGGATATATTCCCAAGGGCAGGGAGTTTAGTTTATTCAGCCAGATAGGATCGGTAACAGCCAGGTCGTAGCAGGCGCGAACAACGTTTCCGGATCGGAAGATGGCGCGATTCTTGCGCTTGCCGTTTTCTTCGCGTATCCACCACCACAGATTTTCCGGATGGATCAGTTCCAGGGACTTCTCCACGGGCGTTCCTTCTATTTTGCGGCCATAGACCCTGTCGCCGTATCCCTGCAAAACAGACGGCCCCTTATTCACGTATGCAGCTAGAAATTGCGCGTCGCGAGGCTCGTCAAAGCGACGGACTGGTTGCCAAGGCCTCTCTGTCACGTACACATCTTCCGGGTGGCAGTTGGAACCACATGTTTCTCCGAGTTCTGCTTCGAAGATATCCAGCAGTGCAACCTCTCTTCCGTCTGGATAGCAGGTTTCCTTCACGGTGAGGCAGCCGGGAACTATCTGACCGACAAGCCTGACCCACTTTTTTGTAATAAGGCTGATTCCGGCGACACATCGATGGTCGTGCTTGTATGAGTTGGCGAGGCAGACAATCCGGTCGAGGCCCATGGTGTTGAACGTACCTCCAAACTGACAATCAAAGGTGGTGGATTGTTAAGCCTTTCCATTGCTGCTGCAAATATTCAAGGGCCAAACGCCGGTGGCAGTGCTCCGGGGTTGATTCGCTGCACAGCAAAACTGTCTTCTTCTGAAAACTTTCTTTGGAAAGCGCCGATTCCACCTTTCGTAAGCGAATCAGTGCCAGATAGTCTTTGGTGTAATCCTCCCAGCTTCCCTTTTGTTTTTTGTAGGCGTCGAGAATCTCCTGTGTGGGAGCAAGCAGGGGTTCATGCTCGTAAGCTGCGCCACAAATTTCGTGAAGGAAGTAAGCTAAGTCTGCCTGCTTGGCGAAGGCGGCAAGTTGCGAGGTGTTATTCAGGCGCACATCCATCAAGCGCTTGATGCCGTGCGCCTTCAGTGTGTCGAAAAACTCGCTGGCGCTTTTTTGGGTAAAACCGATGCTGTAGATCTCCATTGGTCCTCGTCGAGTTCCGCGAAGAGCGCGGGTTGGTTGCCGACCAACGGCTTTCCGGCTTCAGCGGCAACCGCCTCATCGGATTCCAGCCGGCCGTCGCCGCGAATGTGGATCATGGTGTGGCCGCGCTCGGTGAGTACGCGGCCAATGAGCAGGCGGCGATGGCAGTGGGCGGGGTCTTCCTCGCCGCAAACCAAGGCCACGCGGAAGCGCTCCATGCCAGTCTCAAGTCGCGCAATGGCTGCCTGAAAAAGAGCGTCGTCGCAGAGCCTGCTGTAAAGGACGCGGCCTTTGGCGTCGTAGTAGGCGGGATTGGCCGGACGTCCGCCCAACTCCGCGCCGAGAAAGAGATAGCGGATTCCAGCTTCCTCCAGAAAACGCTGCATGAGTTCCTTGTCAAACTGCGGAACATACTTCGAGTATGGCGAGCTGCGCGTATCGACTACCACATCAACGCCGTACCGGCGGAGGAGGGCAAGCCACACATCAATGGCGTGGTTGGAGTGGCCGAGTGTAAAGAAATTGCTCATGCGCAAGCCCTTAAAGAGGAGAATAGCACTGAATCGGCTTGCCGGTTGTGAGAAACCAGGAACCCCCGCGAGTCACCGTTTAGACTGGTATCGTTGCCCTGAGCCCGATGACCCGCCGCTTTCAACGAATTCGCCGCTTTCAATTCAATCTGCCGCAGCGCATCGCAGCGGGGCTACTGGCCGTGTTTCTTGTCCAGGGACTGTGGCTCACCGGCCACCAGACGCTAACCGATCGCGATTACCAGTTTGCCGATTGCGGGCGTCAGCTCTGGGAGCGCCCGCTGCAACTCGTCGGCTACTTCACCGGTTGCAGGGTCATTCGCGATGGCATTCTCGCCTATCGCCTTGCCGGGCTGCCGCTCACGCTGAACCTGCTGGCCGAGCGGGGGCTGGACCGCTTTCGCAAGCCCGAAGACAGGGTGGTGCAGACCAGTAGCTGGCTTTCCACCTGGGAGTTGCGCCACCAGCTCCGGTACACGTTGCTACTGCTCCGCCTGCCGTTTCTCGCGGCCGGCTGCCTGCTGGGCGCGGGCCTGTGGTGGGTGACACGACGGCTCTACGGCAATCTGGGCGGCTATACGGCGCTGGCACTTTACTGCTTTTCTCCGGCGATGCTCCGCGCCTGCGTGACTCCGAACTCTGAGGTGCTCGCCGCGCTGGGGGTGTATGGCGGCGTCTACACCTGCATTGGCGTGGCTCATGCCATGCAGGGGCCAAGGCGCAAGTGGCGGCCGCGCATTGTTCTATTGACGGCAGCCTTCGGGCTGGTTGCGGCCTCGCATAATGTTGCGCTACTATTGACGGCGATGCTGGGTCTGGCTGCCATGTTGTGGGTAGCCGAGGAACGCAGGAGCCAGACGCTGCCGGTGGTGCTTATTGCGACGGTAGGCGCGCTGGTCTTCGTCTTCGCCTGCTACGGATTCTCTCCGGATGCATTCAGCTATTATTTCCGTTCTGCTGCGGGTCTTGTTTGGGTTTCGCTCGATCCGGCCTGGCGGTTCTTTTCCGCATTGCCAAACGCAGGGATTACGGTGGCTGCCGCTGCTGCTTTGGCGTTGTTCCTGAGTTTGCGCAAGTCGCGCTACTTCGGCAATACGGTGCCGCTGCTGTGCGCCGTGGTTCTGCTGTTTCTGGTTACAACAGGCGTACCCGGCGCTCCGTGGCTCTGGGCGCTGCCCTTTCTGCTTACGTTTATTGGTGGAGTTTTCGCTGATGCATATGAAGGGCCACGGGGACGGCTGGCGATGGGCGCTGCTGGAACCATCGTGCTGCTTCAGGCCGTCTTTTGTGTACTGAGCCTGTCGGCTCTGCTATGAATGTGAGAACAGAAAAAGAGCCATGAAACGGTGGATAACTTGGCTAAATTGAGGTCCAAAACACGCCAGAGAACGAGAGCTTTCGCGAGCTTCTAATTGGGTACCTCATAGTAGTCATAAATTCAAGCAAAATAAGGACTTATTTCTTACTTTATGCCTTGCTGAAACCCTCTTTGAAAAGGTAAAATAGAAGTACGCCCTCGGAGCCCGGCCCCGCTATTTCCGGACCTTTTCCGCCGCCTTCCGGCGGGCCTGAAATGACCTCTTATGCCAGACGATCAGAATCCCCTCCTGCCTCTTGAAGGTGGCACCCCGCCGCACAGCGGAACCAGCTTTATCTCCATGAACATTGAAGAAGAAATGCGCCGCTCCTATCTCGCCTATTCCATGTCAGTGATCGTGGGGCGCGCGCTGCCCGATGCTCGCGACGGCTTGAAGCCCGTGCACCGGCGCATTCTCACCGCCATGGACCGCGAGGGTCTCCAGCACAATAAGCGCTACTCCAAGTGCGCCGGTGTGGTTGGCGAGTGCTTGAAGAAGTATCACCCGCATGGCGACTCGTCTGTCTATGACGCCTTGGTGCGTATGGCCCAGCCCTGGTCTTTGCGCTATCCGCTGGTCGATGGGCAAGGCAACTTCGGCTCGGTCGATGGCGATCCGCCAGCGGCCTACCGTTACACCGAGTGCCGCATGGAACGCATCGCCGAAGAGATGATGGCCGACATCGAAATGGAGACCGTCGATATGACGCCCAACTTCGATGAGACCACTGACGAACCGACGGTGTTGCCCACGCGAATTCCCACACTGATCGTCAATGGCTCGAACGGCATTGCTGTCGGCATGGCCACCAACATTCCGCCGCACAATCTCACCGAGGTTCTCAACGCGGCCATCGAGTTGGTCAAGAATCCCAAGGCCGGCCTCGCTGAGGTGCTCAAGCACGTGCAGGGGCCGGACTTCCCCACCGGCGGATTCCTATACGGCAAATCCGGCATTCCCGAGGCCTACCGGACCGGCCGCGGCCGCTTCCTGATGCGCGCCCGCACCGCGCTCGAAAGCCTGACCAAAGAAAAACAGGCCATCATCGTCACCGAGATTCCTTATCAGGTGAACAAGTCCAAGCTCATCGAACGCATTGCCGAGCTGGTAAACGAGAAGACCATAGACGACATCGGCGATGTGCGCGATGAGAGCGACCGCGACGGCATGAGAATCGTCATCGAGCTCAAGCGCGGCGCGCAGCCGGAGATTGTGCTCAACCAGCTCTACAAGCACACTCAGATGCAGGAGAGCTTCTCCATGATCTTCCTCGCGGTGCTCAACGGGCAACCGCGGGAGCTGCCGCTCGATCAGGCCATTCGCTGCTTCATCGATCACCGCATCGATGTTGTGCAGCGACGGACGGTCTTCCTGCTGCGCAAGGCACGCGAGCGCGAGCACCAGTTTGAAGGCTACAAAATAGCCATCGACAACCTTGACACAGTTATCAAGATCATTCGCGCCTCCGGTTCGCGCGTCGAGGCGCGCGAAAATCTCTATGCCTGGGGCAAGGGCAAAGACATCGTCATCAACCTGGGCCGCGAGCGTCTGGCGCACGAGGAAAAAGGCCTCACCCTCCGCCAAGTTGACGCCATCCTCGAGCTGCAACTCTATCGCCTGACCCAATTCTCGGTCGATGAAATCCTCAAAGAACTCGCCGAGATACGCATGAAGATCGCCGAATACGAAGAGATACTGGGCAGCGAAAAGAAGCTGCGCGCGGTCATCGTCAAGGAACTGACCGAGGTTCGCGACAAGTACGGCGACGCGCGGCGCACGCAGATCATCGACGAGAGCGCCGAGTTGCAACTCGAAGACCTCATCGCCGATGAGCAGGTCGCGGTCACCGTCAGCCACCAGGGCTATCTCAAGCGCACGCCCATCAGCATCTATCGCCAGCAGCGGCGCGGCGGAACCGGGCGCATGGGCATGAAGACGCGCGAGGAGGATTTCGTCGCGCAGTTGATTGTGGATTCGACCCACGCCTTTCTGCTCTGCTTCACCAACGCCGGCCGCGTTTACTGGCTCAAGGTCTACGAGATTCCCGACGTGGGAGCAGCGGGCAAGGGCAAATCTATCCAGAGCCTGCTCGATCTCCAACCCGGCGAAAATGTGCGCGCCATTCTTCCCGTGCGCGACCTCGAAGAAGAAGGCAAGTTCATTTTCTTCGCCACGCGCAACGGAACCGTAAAGAAGACGCCGCTCAAGGACTTCTCCAACGTCATGTCGCGAGGCATTATCGCGATTGGAATTGATGACGGCGACGAACTGGTTAAGGCGCGCATCACCGACGGCAGCCAGATTATCTTCCTGGCAACGCATCTGGGCATGGCCATTCGCTTCGACGAAAACGATGTCCGCTCAATGGGCCGCCCGGCCTATGGCGTGCGCGGCATCGAGTTGCGCAAGAATGACTATGTCGTCGGCGTCGCCGTCACGCCCAAGAAGCACAAGCCGGGCGAATATCTGATTCTCTCCGTTACCGAAAACGGCTTCGGCAAGCGCACCAATGTCGAAGAGTACCGCCTGCAGACTCGCGGCGGCGTGGGAGTCAAAAACGTAGCTGTCACCCCGCGCATCGGCCGCGTCAGCAGCATTCAGTTGGTGGACGACACGTCGGAGTTGATGGTCATCAGCCAGTTCGGTAAGATCATCCGCATCGACACCAAGACCATCCGCTCCGCCGGCCGCGCCACGCAAGGCGTCCGCCTGCTCAACCTCGAGGCCGACGACAAGATAGCCGCAGCCGTCATTATCCCGCCCGATGAGCTGAACGGCAACGGCAACCACGACGAGCCAACGCTGTTGCAATAGCGGACTGCGAGCCCAGCGAGTAGCCCGAGATCTCAAACGTGATACCGGGGCACACGGCCTTAGTGGGCTCGTCGGCAAGAGAGGTCAAAAATGGGAAGAGGGGTACGTTTTTATCGCGACATAATTGGGCAGGTAGATATTGTTGCTCGACTAAACAGCTTGCGGAAAAAAGGCTGGGGAACCAGGTCCAGCACGATGGTTT
>CAZFMB010000023.1:0-44279 GCA_964520005.1 uncultured Occallatibacter sp. | reverse complement strand
TGAACCACGCGCGTCTGCCAATTCCGCCACTTCGGCACGAGACACAAGTTCAGCGATTGCTGAACCGGCAGCAACTTTGAGTCTCGCAAATGCGGGAACCAGTGTCAAATCTCACCCAGCGGATGCAGAGGTCATCAGCACGCGATCCTGAGCCAGTAACCATCTTTTAATCTAAAGTGCAACAAAATGCCATTGACGGTACCCATAAAATGGGTTACTTTTGAGCTGCTGTATATCTCACCCCCAGGAGGTAAGTCGGCTATGAAAACAAAGATCATTCTCACGGCAGTGATCGCGCTGCTCGCTTCCAGTTCAACATTTGCCCAGGAGCCCGCTCCCGCATGTGTAACGGGAACCCTGGCAAGCTACATTGCGCTCGGTGCTGGCGGCTGCATGTTCAACAGCGCCCTGTATCGCAATTTCACCTACGCTGCTCCGGTCTCAAACCCCATTACACCGGCCCAGATCCTCGTGATTCCAGCCGTACTCCCCATGGCTTCGGCTCCGTTCCAGGGTCTCAACTTCTCCACGCTCGCGAGCGTCGTCCCAGTATGGTTCGCCCCCGCCGGGCAAACCAGGGTGTCCATCATCGGATACAACGTAGTGCCCTTCCCGCCCCAGGCCGAACCGGCCCCGCTGGCAGCCGATCTCACGCTTGATCTCGGAACCGTAGAGATTAATGGAATCAGCGGGAGCGTGAGCATAACACAGGTGAGCACGTCGGAAGGCTTACCAGCAGAAACGGTCACCCTCCAGGTCTACGACACCTGCAACGAAGTATGTTCCATCAAGCAGACCGA
Source organism: uncultured Occallatibacter sp. (assembly GCA_964520005.1). Lineage (GTDB taxonomy): Bacteria > Acidobacteriota > Terriglobia > Terriglobales > Acidobacteriaceae > Telmatobacter. Next base: position 43,479 of record CAZFMB010000023.1, on the reverse strand, counting down.
CTCGGTTACAGTCACGCCCCTCGCCACTATTCAAACCACTCTCACCATAACGCTCAATGGCGGCAGCAACGGCGTCTCACTCAACAACTTCGCGACCAATGAAACCTTCGGCGTCCAGCCGGAATAACCGCACATAAGCTCCGCCTGGCGCGTCCGCGCGCAGATCGCTGTGGACTCAATAACGGCCCTCCCGCTCTCATCGTCCTCCCGATTGACGGAAGGACGATGAGGGCTGGGCGGGCTGATCTATCAGAGCGAATTCCGTTTGGGGATGCCGTTATACCAGCTTGGCGTCGAGCGTGATCTCAGTGTTGTTGGCGAAGAGCTTCGAGATCGGGCAACCGGCCTTGGCGTCGGCAGCGGCCTTGGCAAAGACCTGCGGAGTTGCGCCAGGAACGCTGGCTGTAGTGGTCAGCGCGATGCGGGTGATGGCGAATCCTTCTCCCACCTTGCCCAGCGTAACCGCCGCGTGGGTTTCGATCTTGGCGGGTGTCAGCCCCGCTCCGCCCAACTGCGCGCCCAGAGCCATGGAGAAGCAACTGGCGTGAGCCGCCGCAATCAACTCCTCGGGCGTAGTGCCCGTAGCGGCGCCTTCAAAGCGCGTGGCGAATGAGTAGTTCGCATTGTTCAGCACGCCCGTCGCCGTGGAGATCGTGCCCTTGCCTTCCTTCAGTGAGCCTGTCCAAACCGCGCTTGCCTTGCTTGCCATTGTTCCTCCTTGGGGGTTGATATTGTATTCAGATTTTGTTAGCTGTTCTGCCGTCCTGGGCGGAAAACCCCCGATGGCGCGGCAAAATTCCCGTCTTGTAGTTGATGCGGCAGACGCCTTCCAGGATGCGCTGATCCTGCAAACCGTAAGGCAAATTGCGCGCTAGCCACTGTCTGCACGATCAGTGGCTATCGCACGGATTCGCAATCTCCCAGTTGACGTAGATGGGATTGCCCAGCAGCCACATCTTGCCGCCTCCGCCCACGACCTCCGCGCGGAACCAGTGACGGCGGCCATCGCTCACCCATGCCAATGAAAAACTCTGATTAGCCGAGGAAATTGCCGAGCTGGTTTTGAGCGCAACCTCCTGGCCGTCCTCCAGCCAGCGTACCGTTCCGCCTGCCGCGGCAGTTACGCGCAAATCAAAATCTACAGCTTCGCCTTCCGACGCGGTGAGAATATCTCCCGCATGGACAACCTTGTTCCCGGCGCGGGCGGTCACTTCAAGAAGGCGGTCGCGAGTTCCCGCCAGATCGACGAATACGTGTCCGGAGCGGATGCCGGCAAGAATCGCGGGCGTCGATAGCTCGGTTGCATAGACCACCGTCGTGGGGCTTCCGATGGAGCCAATTTCATCGAGCGGCTGCATGGGCCGGTGATTATCGCTCCCGCCAATCCCCACGAGGCGGCAACCATTGTTCAGTTGCAGATTCCAAAAAGGAATGTCGGAGATGCCGTATTGCTCGCTGCCTCCATTGACGGCCTCGACTGCGGTCAGCAGATGCATATCGACCTTGGATGCCGGCGTCCATCCGCAGCCCATGCAGATTTCGCCGCTGGGGGCGCTGGCATGGTTGATCGAGGTCAGCCCGCCTTGGCTTGCGGCACTACGCAACAAAGTATTCATGTCGGGAACCTCTTTGCTACCCAGGCGGAAATCAATAAATCCAGTTGTTCCGAGAAGGTTGATGTGCCCTTGGAAGGTAGTGATCTCGCGCCCAGGAATCAACAGCAGCTTGTCGAAATAGGGTTGCAGCTCGCGCATGGGGTTGTATTGCGAGGTCGCGTTGTGGTCGGTGATGGCGATAAAGTCGAGCCCTCGGCGGGCTGCGGCCTCAGCACTGAAATAAACGGGACACGGGACCATCTTGCCCATCTGGCTGGCGCATTGGCCATCGCTCTGCGCGGTGTGCATATGCAGGTCGCCGCGATACCAGGCCGGCCCAACGCGAAGCGGTGCGTTCAATACCGCGGGCACGCCAGCCACCGCGCCGTTGGGCGAAAAGTACACCTTCACGATGTAGTGCGATTGCACGCTGGGGCGAATGTTGGGCACGCCGATCAGTACATTCCATGTACCCGGAGGAATGGGACCCGGAAGGCAGGAGGGAGTTGCATCCATAATCCCCACGGTGAGCAGTGATTTGTTTCCGCCGCTCCAGCATCGAAGCTCGGCGGGGTCAAGCAAACCCAGGTCAAGCGCCGTGTGCTGATCCTTGCCGGTGTAGTCAAAGGTCAGCGTAACTCGCTCTGTATTGGCGGGCACGGCGAATGGCACTTGAATATAGCTTTCATTTTGCGAGCCGGCTACCACGCCCTCCAGAACTAAATTCGGAGTAGAGGCCGGAGCGGGAGTCTGTTGACCGCTGCCGTAAATGGCCGAAATCAGAAACAAACATGGCAGTAGCGTCGCGCAGGCGAAGATTGTACTGAGCCTATATAGTGTTTGATTCATGAATAACACCCCACGTGTGTACTGCAATATTCTCACGCCTTATCTCTCGCGATGCAAAGCGTAAATCGTTGAGCCGGGGAAAAGAATGCGCGGAAGATTCTTCTTCAGAAAGAATCCTCCGCGCATGGTTGGCGCAGGTTTTACATAACGGCAGTCTTCGTCTAGAAGACGATCTTCGCGGCTAATTGCAATTCGCGTCCGGGACCCGCAAGCGAATTGATCACGCCGAAGGTGCCGCCAAGCGAGGTGTTCGGATCTCCGTAGTTGGTCCGGTTGGTGATGTTGAAGGCCTCGGCGCGGAATTGCACATGGGCTTTCGCGGTAATCGGGAAGTCCTTGGTCAGGCCCGTATCGAGCTGCCAGAAATCGAATCCGCGGACGGCATCGCGAGGCGAATTGCCAAAGGGCAGATTGGCTGGCGGAGTGGTGTAGGCGGGCGTGGTGCTGCTGTTGTTCAGGTATTGAATGCCGCCAATGCTGGGGTTGTAGGCCCAGGTCGAATTCTTGATCGGAACGCCGGGCACCAGATTTGGACGGTAGGCGTTACGGCCGTCGATGGTGACCAGTGTCGAAACCTGCGTGTTGTTGTTGGGGTTATAGCCCATGGTGAGCGGGTCGCCGCTGCGGGCCTGCAAGATGTCGGTCATCTGCCAGCCTCCCAGCACCGTGTTCCAGGCGTGGTTCATGCCTCCTCCCAGCCGGTGGCCCATGCCGACAGGCAGCGTCCAAACCACGGCGGTCGAGTCTACAAAAGGATGGTTATAGGCGGATATGCCGCGATCCGCCTGCCAGTCGTAGATGTTCTGCACCGAGGGGATGCCGTTGCCGCAGTTGTTGCAATTGCCTCCGCCGTCCTGGGACTGTGCGGCGATGTCGATGGCCTTGGACCAGGTGAAGGTGTTCAGCAGGTAGAGCCCGTTGGTGAAGCGCTGTTCCACCTTAGCTTGCAGACCGTTGTAATTGGAGTAGCCCCAGGGCAGCGTGCCGATGATCGAGCCGAAGCCGGGGTAGCTGAATACGCGCTCCGTGCAGGTTGCAATCGGCTGGCACGTAAGCGGGGTAGAGCCGCCGGCTGTAGTTTGCGGAGCGGCCTGGTTAATGTCGTTGAAAAAGACTTCATTAATGCCGCTGTTGCCCACGTAGGCCAGGTCAACCAGCAAACTGTGGCCCATATCACGCTGCACGCTGAAGAACCAGCTCCGCACTTGGGTGTCGGGCGAGTCAACCGGCATGTACTGCAGGGCTGTGTTTTGTGCGTCGGCTATGGTCCAGGTTGCGGGGTTGGCCATATTGGCCGGGAAGCTGGCCTCGGTGTTGAGGTAGCCGATTACTCCAGCAGACGGATAGGGGGTGAGGCTGGGGTAGACCTCTTGGAGCGCGTCAATGCCGAAGGGCGCGTTCAGGGTCAGGTAGCTGGATCCGGTGCGGTTCCAGTGCGAATAGCTGATGCCGAAGCCGCCGCGCAACACGGTTTTGCTGTTCAGGCTATAGGCCGCGCCGATACGGGGACCGAAGTCCTTCTTATTCGGATTGACGGTATAGCGGTTGCCGGAGCTGGCCAGCGTCATGGTTTGGGTAGTGATATTGAAGTTGGAGAGCTGGTTGTTGGCCTCGTAGATGGGGGTGGCATACTCGTAGCGCAGGCCCAGATTTACAGTCAGCCGCTTGTTTACCTTCCAGTCGTCCTGCACGTAGCCGTTCCAGCCCCAGTCGCGGATTTGGGCGATGGTAGGACTGGAGAGACCCATTTCGGTGCGGTAGCCGAGCAAGAAGTCGGCATAGTCGTACATCTTGTTTGTTGTGGCTGTTGCGGGTCCGTAGTAAGCGGTTCCAAAACCAGCATAGCAAGCATAGGTCGTGTAGCATATGCCGCTCATCTGCGCGTCATATGCGTCGCCGCCCATCACCGGATGCAGGTCCTGCTGCGCCACGTGGAGCATGGTGTACTCGAAGCCGGCCTTGAGGGTGTGGCCTGGCAGCAGCCGGGTGTAGTTGACCTTAGGATTCCAGTCCGTGGGATTCTGGTATTGCGGGCTGGTAAACAAGCGTCCCAAGCTGGTGAAGCCGCCATCGACGAAGTACTCGTAGGGGATGCCGCCGGTATACTGCGGGTCGGTGGGCAGTCCGGTAATGCCGAACATCGACAACACACTGGGGCCCCCGGCCAGCGGCGGTGTTTTGCCCGCCTTCATCTGCGAGAAGCCGAAGCGGGCCTCCAGCAGGGATTTCGCATTGATGGTCCACGTTGCGCCGCCCACGATCTGCTTCATCGGAGCATAGACGTTGCCGTCGCCGTTCGCGCCGGCCACGCCGGCAATGGTTCCGAAGTCAAAGGCATTGAACCGGGCTTGCGAGTAACGGGCAAAGAGACGCAAGTTCTTCTTAACGTCATAGTCCACTTTAACGTCGCCCTTGTCGCGGTCAAAGGTGTTGGGGTGCGGGATGTTGTAGTTGTTGTAATAGTTGTTGTTGGTGTTGGCCGGCAGCAATGCGATGACCGCCGCCGCATAGTTTATGACAGCTGATTTGGGAATCCCGGCCCCTGCTTCATAAGGTGGGTTTAAGTATTGCGTGCCGCCGTAGAAGGCCTGCGCGGCACTGCCGCCTTCGCCCAGCCCGATGCCCAGCCAGGTGGTCGATGTGCACGGGTTAATATTCGCTGCGACAGTCTGCGGACCGCCGATGGGGCCGACGTAGGGGCAAGGGTTGTCGACCGGTAAATAATTGCCGTTTGCAACCGTGTTAGCGTCGACGGGATCGTCAATCAGATAGCTTGTCGTAGCTACGCCAGCGCCGCCTGCCGGGTTACCGCGCTCGGCCGCGGTGGGCAGGGTAGACACAGCGGGAGAGGAACTGGACTGACGGAAACCCTCGTAGTCCAGAAAGAAGAAGAGCTTGTCCCTCTTCAGCGGACCGCCCAGGGTAACGCCGAACTGGTTTTGGTGCAGTGAATTCTTTTGTATTTGGCCAGCCGCATTCGCGTCCGGTAAGAAGTAGCCTTCTGCATCCAGTGCCGTATTGCGCACAAACTCCCATGCCCGGCCATGAAGCTGGTTGGTGCCGAAACGGGTAACGACGTTAATGGTGGCGCCGCCGGAGCGGCCGAACTCCGCGCTCATGTTGTTGGTCACCACCTGAAATTCAGCCACCGCATCGGGCGACAACTGCACCACTTGATTGCTGAATCCCTGGTTGGATGTGCCATAGAAGTTGTTGTCCAGGCCATCCAGCATGAAGTTATTGAAAACGCTGCGCAGGCCGTTAATATCGAATGATCCTTCTCGTTGCGTGTATCCTGTCCCCAACTCGCTGGGGCTGGGAACGACGCCTGCGGTCAGTTCCACCAACTGCGAGTATTGGCGTCCGTTCAGCGGCAATTCAGCGATTTCACGCGCATCGACCACCTGTCCGCGCTCGCTGGATTCGGTCTCCAACTGGGTCACGTCAGCCGTCGTAGTTACCGTGGTGGCTGCCGTAGCCACCTTCAGGGAGACGTCCACGCGCTGGTGCGCGCCGACCGTCAGCTCAAATTTGGCTGAAGCCGGCTGGAAGCCCTGCGCCGTCACCTTAAGCTCATAGGAGCCGATGGAAATATCCACAAACCGAAACTCTCCCCGGTCGTCGGTGATGGCCGTGGCCAGCGCCCCGGTAGCTGTGTTGTGCAACGCCACCTGAGAGTGTGGAACCACCGCTCCGCTCGGATCGGTCACCGTTCCGAGCACCGTTGCTGTATCGAACTGCGATCTGGCGCTGACTGCAAAGACAACAAAAAGCACAAATACTGCTAAACGTCGCATCGCTTTCCTCCTGAAATTGGTCCTACGCTTCTTCAAAGGGCTTCCGATTTATCCGGCGAAACTACGCCGACTGACAGTGCTGGCTAGGGAGGCAGGCAGCCGCCTTTATCCGGAATCTAATGAAAGAAAAACCTATCTTGGGATGAATCTACCTTCTGGGGAACACATGTCAACCCTTTTCATGTAAATATCTTGTCGAAAAATGCGCAATTGTGAAATAAATCACTTGAAATGAGCATTTTTGGAAAGATTTTTATGCAATAAATCGGGCTTCCTTTTTCCCCGTGAAAAGCGACGGAAAGAGGAAACCCGCATGAGTTTGTGATTCGCCTTCGAAAGCCTTACTGCGCCGGCTTTGCTTTGCGAGCGACTTCGAACTCGTCTCCAGGGAGCCATTCGACGCTCTTCGGCTGCTCACTGGCCAGCCAGCCCAGCACAAATCCGAAACGCGCCATTTTGGCGTTGCCGCGAAAATCCCAGTCGGCGCGGTACTCGTCGGAGGGCTGATGGTAGTGGTGCTTCACAAAATCCTCGGACTGCTGTTTTCCCCAGGCTTCATCGTGTCCCTCAAAGAGATTGCCCTGGCCGATGGAGACTGCGGGAATGCCTGTCCGGGCCAGCGAAAAATGGTCTGAACGATAAGCGTGGCCTGCGCGGGGATTGGGGTCGGGCAGCAAAGCCAGGTCAAAGGCTTTGGCTACCATCTGGATCGTGGGCCAGAAGTCGATGCGGTCGGCGTTGCCCAGACTCGCCGACCGCGGAACTCCGATGGGCAGCAGCATATCGTAGTTCAGGTCGAGCGCCATCTGCGCGGTGGGAACCGGCGGATGCAGGCCCAGGTATTGCGAACCCAGCAGGCCCTGCTCCTCGGCGGTGACGGAGGCAAAGTAGACCGCATGAGGCGGCCGCACCGGCGACTGCGCGTAGGCCCTGGCCAGTTCCAGCAAAATGCCGCAGCCGGTGCCGTTATCCGCCGCGCCGTTGTAAATGTTGTCGCCCTTCACGTCAGGGTCGATGCCCAGATGGTCGTAGTGCGCGGTATAAATCACGGCTTGATTTTCCGCGCTTGCTCCCGGCACTCGTCCCACCACATTATCGGAGACGTAGCGGCGCACGCGGCTCTCGATGTGCGCACGCAGCCTGACCGGAAGTTCAACCGCGTGGAATGCCCCCGGCTTGCCCGCCTGGTCAATCGCCTTGTCCAGATCGCCGAGTCCGCCCAGCGTCAATAGCCGCTGTGCCACATCGTGCTGAATCCATGCAGCGGCGCGCAGGCGGGCGCTGGGATCGTCCTGCAGATAGCTCTTCTCCACGGACTGTGAGTTGCGCACCACCTCCCAGCCATAAGCGGCCAGGTCCGTCCGGTGAATCAGCAGCACGCCCACCGCTCCCCGCCGCGCGGCCTCTTCATACTTATAGGTCCAGCGACCGTAGTAGGTGAGCGCATTGCCCTTGAAAAACTTTACGTCCTCCGAGGGCGGCTGGTTGACGATCATCAGCGCAATCTTGCCCTTCACATCCACCCCGGCGTAGTCGTCCCATCGGTATTCCGGCGCATCGATGCCGTAGCCCACAAAGACGATGGGCGCGTCGAAGTCGGCTCTCGCCTGCCCGGTCTGGTCCTTCGACACAATTTCTGCCCCGTATGCTAGGTCAATGGGCTGGCCGGTTGCAGGCGCCAGGGAAAACTTCGTCTTCTCCTCGATGGTATGCACCGCGTAGAGCGGAACGTGCTGGAAGTAAGTGCCATTGTCTCCCGCCGGCTCCAGGCCGTCGAGGGCAAACTGCGTGGCGATGTATTCGGCGGCCAACTCGCCGCCGCGCGCGCCCGGGCCTCGGCCCTCCAGCAGATCAAGCGAAAGAAAGCGCACGTGGGCGCGAATCTTCTCCGAATCGATGGAAGCAGCGGCGGTGCGCGCGCCCTCAGGCAGCCCGGCAATTTCAGGAACCGGATTAACTGCTGTTTGTTGCGCGCGAACAAAGGGGACGGCCACTATACCTGCGGCCACAACGGCGAAAATTAATTTGCGATGCATGGATTCTCCTTGTGGAATTATTGTTAAAGAACAGGCGATTTCAACAGCACGCCTCATCGTACAGTCACCAAATTTGAATGAATTCTTTCACCAACGATTCTGAATCTAGTGGAATCTCAGACATAGGATCAAAGTGCCCCACAAGTCCTTCGTCCGTTCGAAAGGATTCTGGGTAAGGACGGATCGTTTCTCGAAGCAGACGCTCACACTTTGAGCACTTAGCATCGCCTGCAATTTGCTCCGCTTTCATCCCGGCAAATCTTGGATTTTCGAAGTCTATGATAAATATCTCGCCGCACTCAATGCATGTGAAGAGCTTTAGAGAACACATAGTATAGAAGACTTCGACATTCCACTTACCGGGCACAGTACCGAATCCGCGATAGCATCTGACTAACTTCTGTTTCATTTTCATGGCAGGATACTCGCAGGAGCTGCTCCATATCGGACCCTTCAGAGTACGTCGTCGCCCGTCTGCGGTGCAATGTCGGTAATCAGATTCAGGCGGGTAAGCACCTTGCGTGTGAGGCCTGTCAACGCCATTCCCGGCGCATTCTTTAGCGGAACCCAGCGCCGCACACCGCCTGCCACGGTCAGAGCGTCGACATCGTCTTTAAGGATTGTGCGGATGCGTACAGAATAGTTCACCTGCATGATCGCGTGTCGCACCGTCAGCCGCAACTCTTTTTCGGGGACTTTTACATCGATTAGCGAGGGCAACTCCCACAACCCCGGCATCACAGTCTGCGCAGCCGGTCTCTGCTCCAGCAGCACTTCCCGATGCGTCTGGCCTGCCTTCCTCCCGTTGCGCATCGTGAGCGCGTAAGCCACATCGCGACGCAACATCTTCGGCCGAGGCGCAGTCGGATGTTCTCCTTGGGTCTTGCAATCGTCGGCCACCGGACACTCCTCGCACCGTGGATTGCGCGGCGAGCAGAGGGTTGCGCCCAACTCCATCAGCGCCTGGTTGGAATCTCCCGGCCTGTCTGGGTCCACCAGATCGGTGGCCAAGGCATCGATCTTACGCCGAAGCTGAGAGCCGCTGCCCGCCTTCCAGCCTTCCAACCGGCACAGCACTCGCTCCACATTGCCATCCACCACCGCCACCCGCTCGCCGTGAGCGATGCTGGCCACGGCTGCTGCCGTGTAAGCGCCGATGCCCGGCAACAGGCGCAACTCCGCCGCCATTTGCGGCAGCTTGCCCTGGCCGTGGTCAGCAACATGTTGCGCAGCCTTGTGCAACATGCGTGCGCGCCGGTAGTAGCCCAACCCGCTCCACGCGGCCAACACCTCCTGCTCCGGCGCGCGCGCCAGCGTCATCAGCGTGGGGAACCGCGCCATGAAGGCCTGGTAACGCTCTACCACCACTGCAACGCGCGTCTGTTGCAGCATAATCTCCGAAACCCAGATGGCATATGGATCGCGATTGCGACGCCAGGGAAGGTCGCGCCGCGAGCGCTCGTACCACTCCAGCAGCCGTCGCCGCACCCGTACGATTTTTTCCGCCTCCCGCTTCTGCTTGCCCATGCGCCCAGCTTATCAGCCGCGGCAATTGACCCATCGCGGCTGCCTCCCTACAATCAATCTGCAATCATCTTTCGCTCCGCATGACCCTTTCCGCGCTCATCATCGACGACGAACAACTGGCCCGCGAGGAGCTTGCCTACCTGCTCGCCCAGCTAGGCGGAGTGGATGTGGTGGCCCAGGGAGCCAATGGCATCGAGGCCGTGGAGTTGATCGAGGAGCACCATCCCGACATGGTCTTCCTCGACGTACAGATGCCCGGCCTCGACGGCTTTGCCGTGATACAGAAGCTGATGGAGCGCCGGGCGAAGGCAAGTATGGTGGCCGCGCTGCAAGCGCCGCAGCAGGCGCAGTTGGCCCCACCGCAGATGCCGCTGCCACAAATCGTCTTTGCCACAGCCTACGATCAGTACGCGGTGCGTGCCTTCGACGTGAACGCGGTCGATTACCTGCTGAAGCCCTTTGATCGCGCGCGCGTCGAACAGGCCGTCGAGCGGGTGAGGGGACGTTTAGCCGGCAGCACACCCAATGGTGCATCAGGCTCAACGCCGGAGTCGCAAATCGAGTCGCTGCTCCGTTTGCTTAACCGTCCGCAGGGCGCCTCGCGCACGCCCCAGCCAACAAAGCTGATCGTCCAGGCGCAGAGCCGTCTTCTGCTCATCGACCAGGCGGAGATCTGTTTTGCGGCTATCGACGACGGCGTGATTCGCGTGGTGACCCAGAGCTTCGAGGGCAGCTCCAAATGCCGTACGCTCGAAGAGCTTCTCGATCAGCTCGACCCGGCAGTCTTCTGGCGCGCTCATCGCGGCTTCGTGGTCAACATCAACCACATCCGCGAGGTGGTGCCGTGGTTCAAGTCCAGTTACCAGTTGCGCATGAACGACAAACAGAAGACCGAGATCCCAGTCAGCCGCGCACAGACCCGGCGGCTCAGGGAGCTGTTTAATCTGTAAGGATGCACGGTTGTTAGGGTCAGGATCATTCAACGGGGGTGCGTATGCGGAAGTTTGTATTGCTGCTTCTGGCGGGATTGGCAGCGCCAGCGTTTGCGGACAGTGTATCCCAGGTGTCCCGGCCAGTCACGGCGGAGCAATTGGAGCAGATACTCGACACGGCCCACGGAAAGCACGACTGGAGCGTGGAAGTTCAACTCTCCGGTTTGCTTCTTTCCGAGCGTCTGAGCGAGGAGCGGCTGGCGCAAATGGAAGCAAAGTTGCCCGGTCCGGCCTCCCGCAAGGCGCTCATTCGAATTTGCGATGAAGCAGGGTTCCTCGATTTGCCTGCTCGGGATCTTCCCCAAAATGCCCCGCCGGACAAGGCCACACAAAACTCCTTGCTGACTCTGATCGTTAAGTATGTGGATCAGAAGGCCCATGCGCTACCCAACTTCTTTGCCACGCGGGAGACAACTCGCTTCGAAACAGAGTTGACGCAGGCGGCTATTTCAGACAAGGCAATCATCCACAAGCCGTTATCTCTAGTGGAAGCATCGAATACCACGGTCTTCTATCGCAATGGGCAGGAGCTCCAACAAAACAGTACCGGGAAATACGTGAAAGAGAACCCCTCCCAATTAAAGATGTCGTCGAAAGGGGAGTTTAGTTTGATTCTTGCCACGGTGATCGGCGATGCGCTCCATGGGAAGGTAACCTGGAGCCACTGGGAGCAAGGTTCATCAGGGCTCATTGCGGTCTTCCGTTATTCGGTTGCCAAGGAATCCTCACACTTCAGCGTCTTTTCTCCGGACTTTACGAAGACGCGGCAGGAGTTTCCCGCTTATCATGGCGAGATCGCGGCCAACCCGGCAGATGGATCCATCTTGCGCATCACAGTGCTGACCGATCTCGAACCGTCCGGCCAAAATGTCAGGGCTGACCTTCTGGTTGAATATGGTCCCATGGAGATCGGACAAAGAAACTACATTTGTCCGTTGAAAAGCGTGGCCCTCTCCGTAGTCCGGAATCCGGTCCAAACTTCAGAAGCTAATTTTGGATTATTCATCAAGCAAGCCAATGCTGCCGAAGCCACTCCTTTCCGGATGCGCATCAACGACACGCTCTTTACCCACTATCACCTGTTTCGCGCAGAGACCCGCATGCTCACGGGAGATGAGGCCGCAGCGGAGACTCCTTCGCCTGAGCCCAACCCCGATGGAGCGAAGGTGGATGAGCCCGCGAAGGCGCCTCAACCGTAGCCTGGATCTCTTGTTATCGTGACCTCGGCGATTGCAGCAACTCTTCGATCTGTAGCGGCTTCAGTCGTATCGCTCAAAGACAATCTGCTTCTTGTGCCAGCCGAATCCGCTCAACCGCTCGCGCACGCTTGAGACCATCTCATTCAGTCCGCAAATGTAGGCGTAGATGTCGAAGTTCAATTCCGAGGCTGGCAGCGCGGGATCAGCCGGGGGCATAGGCAGCGTCTGCCCCAGCCGCGCGGCGCGCTCTTCGATAATCCTGGCCATGTGCTCCTGCACGTAACCGCGCAACCCAGCCCAGCTATCCAGTGCGCGGCTCAGAGTGGGCAGGTAATGAAAGTTCGGCACGCGGCGCTCCAACGCCTCGAACTCGGCCTGATAGTAGATATCGCTCTCGTGGCGCGTGCCGTAGACCAGCCAGATCTGCTTGCCGTTGCTGCGATCCGGCCCACCCTCTGGAAACAGCCATTGCAGATAGCCGCGCATGGGCGCGATGCCTGTGCCGGTGGCCACAAGAATCGAGTCGGTGATGGGCTCGTGAAGGATGAAGTGTCCGTGCGGCCCATGCATTTGAATCTCTGCCCCGATGGGCAAGTCGGGCAGGTCGGCCAAGTGGTTGGAAAAAAATCCCTCCTCGACACGATTCACGCATAACTCAAATCTGTTGCCGTTGGCGGCCGAGGCTATCGAGTAGGCGCGCGTCTGCAGCTTGCCTTTGGCGTCCAGCGCCACGGCACTGACGAACTGCCCCGCGGCATAGGGAAAGCTCGCCACCTCGTCGATGACAAAGACAAAGTGGTAGCACTGGGCAACTTCAGAGATGCAGTCTTTGCGTTCCAGTCGTGCGGTAAGCAGTTCACGCGCCATGTCGTTCTCGTTCTTCTCTAAGAGATGCCCGCATTTGCGGGCTCATTAATTAGATGCGGCTGGCAGATAAAAGGAGCAAGCGCGGAGAGACATCGTCCTCCTATAATGAATAGGGAGCCGAACGAGCACACACGCGCTTTTCGGCTGCGAATGTCTGATTTTTTGAGGAATCCATGGCCGCACTGCTGGAAGCGATTACCGTCAAGCGCAAGATGTACTTCGAGTTTGAGAACACCCCCTACTACTGCATGGACGCCGAGGTTTCCACGCCCACGGCGCGCGGCGGCCAAACGCTCGTCCGCCTCAAGATGCGCAACCTGCTCACCCAGGCGGTTTTCGATAAGACCTTCAAAGCCGGCGAGCGCTTCAAGGAGCCGGATCTGGAGCTGGTCGAAGCCTCGTATCTCTACACGGACGGCGAAGGCTCGCACTTCATGGACCAGGAGAGCTTCGAGACGCATACCCTCAACAGCAACATGATGGGCAATGCCCTGGAACTGCTCGTCGAGGGCGTAATCATCCAACTGCACAAGTTCAACGGCAATCCTATCGGCCTGCTGTTGCCCGAGAAGGTCGAGTTGGAGGTGGTATACACCGAGGGCGGCGCGCGCGGCGACACCAGCGGCAACGTCACCAAGCTCGCCCGCCTCCAAACCGGCCTGGAGATCAAGGCTCCGCTCTACATTCAGGTGGGCGAAAAGGTGAAGGTCTACACCGAGACGCGGGAGTTCGCGGGTAGAGCATAAAAATATGGATAGGTTTCCCGCCTGCCATCAAGATTGGACACAAAGTTTTAATTATGACCACCTGCGCCAACCGCCAAAGTGTCAGGCGCTCGGACAGGTGGTCATTCCGTCTGTGGATTGTTGAGATTAGTCAGAGTTATCGTAGAGCATCAGAACCTGCGTGCTTGACGTGCTCGAAGAGTATGTAGTGTCTCCGTCATAAACCGCGGTGATGCTGTTGTCGCCAGCCTGCCAGAAGACCTGCGACCAGGCGGCCGAGCCTGACGAAAGCGCCACACTTTGCAGAAAGCTGCCGTTATCGTAAAAACTTACTTGCCCGGTCGCCGCTGGAGGATCGACGGTGGCTATCAGCGTGACCCGATCTCCGGTGAAGCCTGAGGTTTCACTCAGCCTTAGCGTGGTCGTGGTTGGCGTTGGTCCCGGATTGCTGACGCTAAGTGTAACGGGACTGCTGGTGTTCGGGATATACGTTGTATCTCCGCTATAAACGGCCGTAAGGCTCTGGGATCCCGCACTCATAAAGGTATTCACGAGCGTGCACGTGTCCCCGGCAACCGTGCACATGCCGATCTCGCTGCTGCCGTCATAAAAGACTACCGTGCCTGTCGCTGCGGCTGATGAAACAGTGGCCGTCAGCGTCGCGGAGTAGCCGATGATCAGCGAGGAAGGATTAACTTGCAGCACGACGGTGTCAGGAGTGTTGCCAGAAACGAAGAGAGAAATCTGATTCGATGTGCTCGTCTCCCATGAAGCGTTTCCGGCAAAGATTGCTTTCAAGGTGATCTCGCCCGAGTTGGCAATCGTGGTAGTCAGCGTGGCTACACCCGCATTTACGTTCGCTGTGCCAATCGCAGTCGATCCGCTATAAAACGTAACCGTGCCAGTGGCTGTGGCAGGATGGAGATAGGCATACAAAGTGATGCTGTCGCCTTTAAGGATAGAGCTGGCTCCTGTATACAGAGTGGTCGCGGTCACCAGCGGGCCGCTGACATTCATGATGAGTGAATTCGAGGTGCTGGAAAGATAGTTATAGTCGCCGGAATAGACTGCGTGCAGTGTATATGTGCCTCCCGCGGAAAACGAAGTTGTCACACTGGCAGTGCCGCCATTGACGGCAGTGCTGCCGATATTGGTCGAACCGTTATAAAAGGTGACCGTGCCCGTAGCGACCGAGGGAGAGACCGTAGCCGTTAAGTTTACATTAGTTAGGTATTGCGGAGTGGTGGTGGAGGCCTGAAGAGTCAGCGATGAGGTTGACAAGTTATTGCTGTACACGCCAATCGAGATGGGCGGGGATGTACTTGATGAATTAAACTGGTCCCCGCTATATTTCGCGGTGATGCTCTGCACGCCGCTGGAAGAGAATGTAGCCGAAAGCTCTGCGAATCCATTCAAGGAATATGGGCTGACGCCGACCTGCGCGGTACCGATTGCGTTCGATCCGTTATAAAAGGTTACCGTTCCGCTCGCGTTAGTCCCACCGGCTATATCAGCCTCCAAGGTTACTGGCTGGCCTTCCGTAACACTAGTAGCGGGAGCGATGACGATAACATTGGTTGAAAACTTATATTGTGACCCGCCAGGGAAGCCTAAGCAACCGGCAAGCAACAAGCAAAAGACGGGTAGAAGCAGAAACAAAATACGGCGATAAGAACAACACATGACATTCATCTCTTTCCCTCAGGTCGGGAGTGGCCATGAGTGATACGTTCATGTGTACTAACACTGATTTGAAGGAGATGTTGCGAAGACTTAAAAATTCTAAGTAGTAACCTATCCTGAACCTCACCGATGAGGTACCCCTATTAGTTTGTTAGAGTGAAATACATGGTGCCCTATCTATATTCACGCACTTGTGAAAACGATAGAGCGCCGTGAACCTATCAATAAGTCGCAGCAAATAATATTTACTGCTTCTTGTCAGCTTTGCCCGACCGCTTCAACTCGTTCCAATCCTTCTCTGTCTGATCCGCGTAGGCAGCGCCGAATTTCGCCAGAGCCTCAGCGAAACCATCACCAGAGCCGATGTAGCCGGACAAAATCAGCGGGTCGCTCGAACGGGCGTGGCCGCGAGCCAGCAGTTCGCCGCAGACCTCGCCATAAGCCTCCAAGCCGCTGCCTTCCAAGTCATCCAATTCAATAGAGCCCTTGTGGTCGTTCAATTGCCGCACCAAATAATCGCGCCCGGCGATGTTCGTCCAGCCGAGAAACGGGTCCGACTGCACCTGCATTGCCTTCTGGCCTTCGGCCACGCGCTGGCCGTTGTGGCGAGGCGGCGCGGCATCGTGCAGATAAGGCGCGTAACCGGAGGCCGGCTCCTCCTTGATCTGCAAAAACAGCGGGTCCTTGGCCCCGTTGCCTTCGAAGTAAATGCAATAATCGCGCAGACCCACTGAGCCTGTGCCGACCACTTTGAAAGCCACGTCCACAGGGCGATACAGCGACAACAGATGTTGCCGCTGCGGCTCCAGCATCTCGCGATAATCTCCCAGCGCAGCCAGCACCGCCTCGGCCTGCCGCCCTGTGACGCGAGTCAGCATGGGCTCCGACTCGATGAAGCGCCGCGGCGCATCGTGTTTCTCGGAGGCCAGTTCGGTCAACTTCTCCAGCGTGTGCTGCGGCGTGGACCGCTCGGCCTTCATCAGCGCATCATGCACCGGAGCAACCTCTTCGATGCGGTGAACTTGAAAATGCGCCACTTCAAGCAAGGGCATCTTGGCAAAGGCGCGCATCTGGACGGCGTAGCGAGCAACAAATTTTTCCACGGCCGCACGCGCAGAGACTTCCTTGTGTCCGGATTCGCGCCCCGCCAGCACCAGCGATGCCGCCATGCGTTTCAGGTCCCACTCAAACGGCCCGCGAATGGTCTCGTCAAAGTCGTTGATGTCAAAAACCAGCCGCCCGTCGGGCGCGGCAAAGGCGCCCAGGTTGCGCACGTGGGCGTCGCCGCAAAGCTGGCAAACAATGCCGGTCGACGGCAGCACACTCAGGTCGGCGGCCATCACCGGCACCGCGCCGCGGAAGTAGCCGAAGGGCGACACGGCCATCAATTGGTATTTGAGCTGGATGAGCGCGGGCACACGACCGTGCATCGAGCGGGCGACAAGGTCGAGAGCTGGAGTCTGCCGCGCCTTGGGTTTCAGTTCGCTGTGTTGCTGGCGGCCTACCTGCTTGCGCCGCGCCTGGCCCAGTGAGCGCCGTTCTTGTGGGGATGACCAATGCATGAAACGGAAGATATACCGCTTGGGCCACGTGGCGCAAGTCATTGTGCTGCCATACGATGAGTCCGCTTTCGTCACCCATCCTACCGAAATCAAGAGAAGGCCAAATAGCGGCTCTTTGCAGGAGATCCTAAATGTGGAAAAAATATTTGAAAAAGTACTTGACATCACACACTGTATGCTATACAGTGTGTATAGTACAGTGTTTGAGGTACACCATGACCATCACAGAAAACATCTTTGAGAACCTTCGCCTGGAGCTGCGGCGCGGCTGCCTGACATTGGCAGTTTTGGCGCAACTTCGCCAGGAGCATTACGGATACACGCTGCGCAAGGCCTTGGCTGAACGTGGGCTGGAAATCGACGAAAGCACACTCTACCCGTTGTTGCGGCGCCTGGAAACTCAAGGGCTGCTGAGCAGCGAATGGCGCGAAGAAGACAAACGCAATAAGCGGTTCTACCGCCTCTCCGGCGACGGCGAAGTGATCTTCGTCAAGTTGCTCAAGGAGTGGCAAGCCATCAACGCATCCATAGACAACATGCTGTAAGGAGCAAAGGAGAACGCCATGGATTTACTCGATCGTTATTTGCAAGCCGTAAAAAAGCATCTGCCCTGGCAGCGGCAGGACGACATCCTCGCCGAACTCCGGGCCAACCTGGAGTCGCAGCTTGAGGATAAAGAAGCCGAGCTGGGACGGCCGCTCAACCCAGCCGAAACAGAAGATTGGCTCCGGCAGATCGGGCCGCCGATGCGGGTCGCCGCGCGCTATCAGCCGCAGCAATATCTGATCGGCCCAGCCATTTTTCCCACGTACTGGTTTGTGCTGAGAATGGTTTTCTTCTGGGCTGCAATCATCTACACGGTGGTGAGCGCGGTGCTGATTGCCACTCTGACCCCCAGTTGGATGGACGTGCTGGAAGCGGCGCTGCGCGTGCCTGTCGTTCTGATGACGGCAGCCGCGTGGGTCACACTCATCTTTGCGGCGCTCGAATTCGCGGCCACGCATTACCCGGAGAAGTTCAACAAGTCCGCTCTTTCCTCCGTCAATTGGTCGCCCAGTGCTCTGCCCCCGGTGGTGAAGGAAGCTGCGCATGGAGGGAAGCAGCGCACGTACGCACACGCCGTTGCCGAAGTGGTCTTTGGCGCTCTATTTCTGATTTGGTTTCTGCTCTTCCCTCATCACCCATATTTGCTGTTGGGACCGGGTGCGGCTTACATGAGCGCCTTACCCTTCCAATTGGGTCCTGTCTGGATACATGTCTACTGGTGGGTAGTGGCGCTGAACGTGTTGCAACTGATCTGGCGCTGTATTGCCTTGTATCTCGGAAAGTGGCAGCGGCAGAACGCGGAGCGCATTGTGATGTCGGCCCTGGGATTGATCCCGCTTGATATTCTGCTCTTCGCCGCGCGGGATCATGCTTATGTCCTGCTCAAGCATCCCGCGCTGGACATGGCGCGCTACGGTGGCGCGCTTGATTCCATCAACATGGCGATCTACCGGGTTACGCTGTTCCTCTGCGTCGTCATCGGTGTGCAATTGCTATGGAGAATAGTGCGCCAGTTTCTGAGAGCCCATCGCAGGAGAGCGGCGGCAGAGCGGTAAGCGCATTGCTTGCGCGTCATCGCGGAGTGGGGCACGGAGTTATAGTTATTGATTGGCGGACCGCTTTTCCGCTACGCCGCGCTCCACTCCTGGAGGAATTCTTCTTGACTCGCACATCCGCTCTTTTGCTCTTCTGCTTGCTTGCTCTTCCTTTTGAAACGCTATCTTTGGCCGGCCAGCAGCCGGCCAAACCTCTCACTGTGGATGCGATCTACGGGCACGGCCCGCTGATTGGGATGCAGCCCGAGGGGCTGGCCTGGTCGCCGGACGGCAAGCACCTCACCTTCATGGTGGCCGGCGAACTGTCGGAGATGGAGCCCGGCTCTGACGATGCGTACGTAATCGTGAATCGCGCCCGGCTGGCCTCGTTCAGCGGCGCCGGCGCATCGGAGCAGGACCGCGACCATCGCGAGCGCTACAAGATGGCCAGCTACCTTTGGGCGCCAGATTCGGCTCGCCTGCTCTTCGACATGACTGGCCACCTGTGGCTCTATGACCTGCACACGCGCGCGGGCGTCGAGGTGGCTTCGACAGGCGAGGCCTCGGGCGACGATCCCAAGTTTTCGCCCGACGGCAATTCGATCTCTTTCATTCGCGAGCACGGACTGGCAGTAGTGCGGCTCAAAGATCCTGTCACGCCGATGACCATGGTGGCTCCCGCTCCCGTGAAGACCACACTCAACGGCGAAGTGGATTGGGTTTACGAAGAAGAGCTGGACGTGCGCAGCAATTATTTCTGGTCGCCGGATTCAAAGCAGCTTGCCTATCTGGAGATGAACGAGGCCGATGTACCGGTGTATCCCATTTCCGACTGGATTCCGACACACGCAACAGTGGAGGTGCAGCGCTATCCGCAGCCGGGCGACCCCAATCCGGCTGTCCGCGTCGGCGTGGTCAGCGCTGGCGGCGGCAAGACGGTCTGGGCCACTCTGCCCATTCGCGCAGGACAAGATTACATTCCGCGCTTTGGCTGGGTGGACGCAAAAACCATTTGGATCGAAACGCTGACCCGCGACCAACAGCATCGCGATCTTTATTTTGCTGACGCCGAAACGGGGCAGGCGCACGTCGTGCTGCAACTAACAGACGACAAGTTTATCAATGACAAGTACGACGTTTGGGTGGGCAACGGAAGCATCGTGCTGACAAACTGGGCCGACGGGCATACCCATCTGTATCTCTATAACTATGACCAAGCCGATCCGGTTCACGCCACAGCCAAACTAGAGCGGCAACTGACCCAAGGCGATTTCGAGGTGGGCGACGTCTTCCGCGTAGTCCTGCCGGGCAAAATGATTGACTACGCCTCGAACGAAGGCAGTCAACTCGATCAGCAGTTGTGGCAGGTCAACTTTGCGGGCGAGCGGAAGCAGTTGACCGCGAGCTCGGGAACGCATGTGGCCATCTTTGCACCTGTGGGCAGCGCATTTGTGGAGCGGCAATCGTCGCGCATGGAGCCGCCAACAATCCGGCTATGCGCGGAGGCGGGCAAGTGCAATCTTCTCTGGGCGACGCGCGCTCTGGAGCCTTACCACTTGCGCGCGCCGCAGCAAATCGAGGTGAAGGCCCACGACGGCACAACACTCTATGCCACGCTGCTGCTGCCCGAGGGAGCGGCTCCAGCCTCTGTCCCGCTAATTGTGAATCCCTATGGAGGGCCGGGCGCAGCAACGGTGGTCAATCGCTGGGGCGACGGCCTGCTCTTCGATGAGTTGCTCGCGCAGCACGGCTATGCGGTGCTGCACGCCGATAACCGCGGCATGGGCGGCCGCGGGCGCGCCTTTGCCCAGGCCGCCTGGCATAACTCCGGCGCTGTGCAGTTAGAGGATCAACTGACCGTGGTGGACGCGGTGCTGGTCCGCTATCCGCAACTCGACCCCAAACGCCTCGGCTGGTGGGGATGGAGCTGGGGCGGAACCTTTACGCTCTACGCCATGACGCACTCCGATCGCTTCCGCGCCGGGGTTGCCGTAGCGCCGGTGACCGACTGGCGCAACTACGACTCGGTTTATACCGAGCGCACCATGGGTCAGCCAGCGGAGTTCTCCAGCGTTTACAAGCAGTTTGCGGTCGTCAACTCGGCGGCCAACCTGAAGGGCCGGCTGCTCATAGCGCATGGCACCGGCGACGACAACGTGCATATGGAAAACTCGGTGCAGTTTGTGCAGAGATTGATTGAAGCGGACATTCCCTACGATTTGCAAATCTATCCGCGCAAGACGCACTCCATCGCCGGCCCGGATGTGCGCCAGCATCTGTTCAACCGCATTCTGGCGCACTTTGAGATGTATCTGAAACCAGCGGTTCAATGAGTGCGCTGTAATTTCGTTCGAATGCCAATGCTTTTGCGCCAACTGTCGAGGAAGTTACTTCAGTAGCGATACGCCGAAAGCTTCCTCGCCACAATCCACATTGCAGAGCATAAATTCTAGGCGGCCAAGATAGGCAACTGGCCTGCCGTTCTGTTTCTTAGGTTTGAATTTCCATGATCGCAAAGCAGTTTCAACCGGTTTGCCACTCAATGGAATTTCAATCAGGCCTTTGTCGCAAACGACTTCGCCTGAGGAGCCAACGAGAACGTCAACGATAGCCATGCTGCGAAAATCCATGCGCCTGATAGACGCATCCAGGTCAACCTTGTGAGTTGCCCGTTCCTTCATCTCCTCTGACGTGAAGAGAATAATTTTACCTTGACTGTTGCGCAGCAGCTCACCGGAGAAGTCACAGGGAAGTTTGGGTGATGCCTGACCTTGAGCAACTGAAGCGAACAGCAGCAATGCGCACGATAAAGAAAATCTCATATCTTTAGTTAGACACCGAGACACGAGGAAGTAGGCATAGTGTTCTTCGCGCCGCCCCTAAACCGTATGGCGATTGAAGATGTCGTCCTTATCGCGAGGCGGAGAAGTCACGCACTCCAGGCAGCAGACGAGGAGCAACGCCACTCCCAGCGTAACCAGGAAGGCGACGGCGTTTTCATAGGCCATAAACCATTGCACCAGGCTGTCCATCGTCATTCACCAACTACAACATCTTCCAGAAACACTGCCGTTGTATGGACCCGCTTGCTCACCTATTTTGACGCATTTTTCGGGTCCGGGTTCAGGATCGTCAAAAATATTATCGACGATTTTTTAGTTTTTCCACTTGCTTTTAGGGGAATAAAAGGCGAATATAATCCGATATGGCAACCACTCCCAATCCGTCTCCCGAATCTGAGGAGTGGCCGGAACAGCGACAGTCGGCGTCGGCCTGCGCTCCCCAACCGCCGGATACCCGCCCGGACGACGGCCAGCGGCTCAACTGGCTCTTTGTCGATATGAACTCCTATTTTGCCTCGGTGGAGCAGGACACACGCCCCGAGCTGCGCGGCCGCCCGATAGCCATTGTGCCCATGATGGCCGATACAACCTGTTGCCTTGCAGCAAGTTACGAGGCAAAAGCATTCGGCGTCAAAACCGGCACCGCCGTCGCCGACGCCAAGCTGCTCTGCCCTGGCCTGGTGCTGGTCGAGGCGCGGCACGAGCTTTATGTCCAGTACCATCACCGCATCGTCGAGGCCGTCGAGAGCTGCCTGCCGGTGACGGCGGTGCTCTCGGTCGACGAGATGGCCTGCCGCCTGATGGGCCGGGAGCGGCCTCTGCTGGCGGCCATGGAGCTTGGCCGGAAGGTGAAGCGGAGCATCCTGGAGCGCGTCGGCCCCATGATGCGCAGTTCCGTCGGCCTGGCCACCAACCGTTACCTGGCCAAGGTGGCCAGCGACATGGAGAAGCCCGACGGCCTGGTGGCGCTTCCGCTCGACATTCTGCCCGAAGCCTTGCGCCAGCTCAAGCTGCGCGCCTTGCCGGGAATTGGTTCGCGCATGGAGAAGCGGCTCAACGAAAAGGGCATTCAAACCATGGACCAACTGCTGGCCCTCGACTGCGACCAGACCGGCGAGGTTTGGGGTTCAGTGCTGGGCTCGCGGCTGGGTCACTGGCTCCGCGGCGAGGACTTCGACATGGACGAGGCCGAGCACCTCAAGTCGATGAGCCACCAGCACGTGCTCGCGCCCGAGATGCGCACCCCGGAAAAAGCCTGGGCGGTGGCGCACAAGCTGCTGCACAAGGTGGCCATGCGTCTTCGCGCTAACGGTTTGTGGGCCAGCAGCATCGGGCTGGTCATCGGCTTTGCCGTGCCCCGCAGTGAAAAGAAACCCATGAGCCGCTTCGGCATGCCCACGCGAGGATGGAAGGGCGAGATTAAACTCACCGAGTGCCAGGACAACCTCACGCTGATCGCCGCCCTCAGCCGTCTGTGGGCCTCGCGCCCCACCAGCGCCGCTTACCAGAAGCCCTACTTCATCGGCGTGCATCTGAACGGCCTTGTCCCCGACCATCTGCACACACTGAGTCTCTTCGAAGGCTCGGAGCAAGAGCAGAATCGCGCGCGCCTCGTCGCCGCCATGGACGCGCTGAACAGTAAGTACGGACTCAGCACCCTCGCCCCTGCCACCATGCTCACCGCTTTCAGAGCCGCCCCCACGCGCATAGCCTTCCACACTATTCCGGAGATGTTCTAATCCGTGCATTCCTGTTCTTGGCATTAACCTCTAACCCTAAAGCGATAAAATATAAGGCGAGCCATTCCGGGCGAGATTCTTCACCACCAGCGGCGCTGCACTCTCCCCAGCATTGCCTGTAGATGACGGAGTCATTTAAGGCTTAAGACCTGGCAGCGCTCAGAAGGGTGGATTGAATATGTCTCGACGCGGCACTTTCTTCACGGTAGCGTTATGCTTTACTCTTCTTTCGCCGGCCTTCTCGCTGACGCGAAATACACATTGGTATCAGCCGCATTACATGGCTAGAGTCGATCAGGCAGCCAGCCGCCTGCAATTCCTCTCTCCGCACTTTGCCCCCGCAGGCTGGTACTCGGCGTCGACCCATTACACGCTGACGAATTTCACCCAGAACGAACTGGGGATCAACCTGTTCTTTACCGAGAGCGGCGTGAAGGATGTGCCCCAGGGCCTGCTCGGATTAACCTCCATCTCCACCCCCTACACGCAGGATTCTGTAGCTTCGATCGCCTATGCGAACATTGAGTACTTTGAGATAAGGAACACCGCTTACTCCCCAACCCCCTGGTGCGTGTATCCCATGGGCAAAGAGTCCGGAAATGGAATCATCTGCGTCTCTGACGAGGGAACCGCTCATCAGGTTGCCGATGCGTTGGCGACTTTGGCGGTGGCCTACGGCAAGAATCTGAACATGTCCTTCAGCATGGCCTTAGGGCCGATGTCGGATAAGGAACAGCGCAAGCATCCCGGACAAACCGGCTGCCTGGTTCGTGAAGTGGATGCGGATGGACCCGCTGAGAAAGCTGGCGTTCAGGAGAATGATGTTGTGCACACCGTCAACGGCCAGGCTTGTACGCAACAAACATTTGGAGCGGCCTTCGCCGAGGCCATCACCAAGCCGCAGGGCGGCGTGGTGCGTGCGGAGATTCTGCGCAAAAGCGGCCCTCTGACCGTCGATATGAGTTTTCCTCACCCCAACGTCCCTGCCGCTCAGTTGCGCCAGCAGGTCACCAACCCAGCACAGCAAAACGCTGCTGAGCCTTCCGCTGCTCCTGCTCCAGTTGCGCCGCCCTCTGGCGTTCACCTCGGCTTTCAGGTTCGCCCCGTCATTCAGGACGACATGACGCCCCTTCAGTTAACCAAAGCTCAAGGCCTCGTCGTCGTCAGCGTGGAAAATGGAAGCCTGGCAGACACCATGGGCATTCTTGCCGGCGATGTGATTCTCCAGTTGAACGGCGCGGATGTCGGCAATATGCAGCAGTTTGTCCAGACCGTCCGTAGCGGCGCTGCCTCTAGCTTCCGCGTATGGCGCAAAGGGCAAACCGTGGAGCTGACCGTGCCGCAAAGTCTGTAGACTGGCTTTTAGATTGACCCCAAAAAGGCCGGAGCTAAATGCTCCGGCCTTTTCATGTGCGATTGCAACTTTTTCAGTCGAATTGCGTACTCTCTGCATCCCCGTCTTCGTTTTTTTGCGGATAAGAGAGTAGAAGCGAAACCCATGGCCCACGACTGGAAGCCGGACTTTGAACAACTCGTGGACGAGCACCAGTCGATGGTCTTCTCGCTCGCCCTGCGCATGACCGGCGACCGCGGACTCGCCGAGGAGATTGCCCAGGATGTTTTTCTCGAGCTGGACCGTCATCTGGACAAGATCGAATCCGCCGCGCATGCATGCTTCTGGCTGCGCCGTGTGGCCATAAGCCGCTCGGCGGATGCGCTACGGCGGCGCAAGGTGCGCGGACTGGACCTGTGGGTCGAGATAAAAGAGCATCACGGCCTTCAGCCTGAGCCCCGAATATCTTCGCTGGGTGGGCGCCTGGAAGACCTGCTGGCGACCTTGCCCGAGCCGCAGCGCGCGGCTTTGCTTCTCCGCTACCAGGAGGACCTTACACCGGAGGAGATTGCGGCCACGCTCGACGCGCCTGTGGCCACGGTCAAGAGCCATCTGCAACGCGGCCTGAAGCTGCTCCGCGCCAAGGCAGCAGTCCATTTGAAAGAGTACGTTCGCGAAAAGGAGTACGCGCGTGGAGTTTGAGCCTATGGATGAGTTTGAGCAGGAACTTCGGCAGGCCTTTGCGCGTCAGCCCGCGCCGCCCAGCCTGAAAAACCGAATTCTGCGGAACCGGCGCTCTCGAGCCCCGCAAAGCCATGCCCATCTCTGGCAACGTCTCGCTGCTGTTCTTGTTCTTACTCTTCTGCTCAGTGGCGGCTTTGCCTGGCATCAGCGAGAGCGGCAACGCAAGGGCGAAGCAGCCCGTCAGCAAGTTCTGCTCGCTCTGCGCATCACCAATCACGCGCTCAACCACATGAATCAGCAACTTGCGGCTCACGGCCGCGCCAACCAGAAATAAGGAGAGCCTTCATGAAAAACCGCATCATCACTTTTATCTTCGCGGCAGCCGCGCTGTCTCTGCCCGCTCTTGCGCAAGCCACGCAATTACCCGCGCCTTCTCCTATCGAAAAGGAATTGGCCGCGCGCGCCTCCAGTGTCGACGAGGTCACGCTGGACAAGAACACTTTGGCATTTGCCTCCAGTTTCATGAATGGCAAAGACAAGGACAAAGCCGAAACCCGGCAACTGATCGACGGTTTGGAGGGCATCTACGTCCGCGATTATGAGTTCGACAAGGAAGGGCAATTCGACACCGGGCAGATCGAGCAACTGCGCAAGTACTACGAGAGCGCCGAGTGGTCGTCGATTGTGCGGGAACGTGTCCGCAAAACCGGCGAGTCCACCGACGTGATGGTGAAGATGGCTAACGGCAAAACAGTCGGCATGTTCATCTTGGATGTAGAACCGAAGGAGGTATCCATCGTGCTGATTCTTGGCCCCATCCGCCTGGAAGACCTGAGCAAGCTCAAGAACATCAGCGGACTGGACTCCGCTCTGGGTGGCGTTGAGTTTAAAACCAAAGACAAGAAGGATGGCCAGCAATGAAACGTCTATTGATTTTCCTCATTGTATTTGCGGCACTGCTGATACCAGTGACTGTGCTGGCCGGCGGCGAAGGCGGGTTTGATGGCGTCGTAAGCTCCATCGAGAGCCGCTATCATGTGCGGGCTACGCGAATTCCCTTCATGAGCCTCATCAGCCTGGTTGCCGGCAAAGCTACGCAAGCGGGTGTGAGCAACATTCACGTGGCGGAGTTCGAGCACTTCGCCGCGCCGGTGGATGGCGGCGAGTTGAACCGCATGGTCGAGCAGAAGCTTGGCCCGGATTGGCATCGCATGATCCGCGAAACCGGCCGCACAGGCAATGAGCAGACACTGATCTTCGTGCATCCCGAGGGCAAACGAATGGGAATGTTTGTGGTGGATCTCGACGGCCACGAACTCGATATAGTGCAAGTCTCAGTCGATCCCGATCAATTGAACAATCAACTCGGTAATTACGAGCATCATCACGGCAATAACGCTGACAGAGGGAATGAATCGCAATAACACACATCCCGCGGCAAACTCTCACTTTGCAACACTGGCCATGCTAGCTACATTGTTAACCAGCATGGCCAGCTTTTTCTACGGCATTGCCCGTCTATCGCGACCTTCTCGCACCCTCGCCCGCGGGCTTCTTGCACGCCCGGCCAAACAAGATGGGAAGCTTCACGGACAAGTCAGCTCATAAGTGATTACGCCGGCGTCGCTGATGCCGCGGTTTCCGGCAGCGCGTTGATGGCCGTACAGATTTTTGCCGCGACAATGCAATTAATCGGCATCAATGCCAGCGCAAAAATCATTCCTAAATATGGAATGGCACTGAGCACCTGTAGAATTGCCTGGGCCTGCAAGAGTCCTTTGTCCAGCGGCGGAGCGGAGATCTTCGCGCGAATCAGATAAGCATTGTAGTCGTCCGCGAAGCCAGGTATCGCCTGGAATATCCAATAGAAGTTATAAAACGGAATAAACAAAAACCCCACCGCCTGACCTGGAGTGGTTCTTGCATATCCGTCTTGAATGCTTTCCCATGCCTTGTAAATCAGAACCAGATACAGAATGGAAGCCGTGAGCATCAGTATCACTCCCACTGCGATCATCAAGCCGTATACGATGCTTGAGCTATCGCTTGAGTAGGAGTTACTACTGATCGCGAACAAGATCACCCCGAACAAAAAGAGCGGTCCTCCCAGTAACTGGCCAACGGCAATCGAGCTGACATAGAGTGGCAGTGATACCCTCCGTACTCCCTGGCTCGCCTGCTCCCCGGCTGTTAGCTCGCTTCTCCGTCCTATATATACCGCAAATAGAAACAGGCTCAACGCGCCCGCACCAAGAATGGTATGGGTTATACTCAGTGCTGAGTTGATAAATCCGTATGTCTTTATGGTCCAGCCCTGTGATGTCCGCAAGTACCAAACGAATGCAAATGCAAACGCCCACACGATGCTGACTACGAATGATACCGACGTTGCAATAACCACCAGGAGGCTAGGCTTCGGGTATCTCCGCCAATTAACCAATGCAACGACAAACCCGGCAATATACACCAGCATGTAAGGTATTTGCCACAGCAACAACTGCAAGGCCATTGGAAATAGGTTCTTGACCTGATCGTAATGCATGAATCTCCTCCGTTCGCGAATTCAATCTTCGGCGCTCGCCATATCCCGTCGAGTCGCTGGTGCGTCTGTCGGCATTAACTCATACGCAGTCAAACAACGCACTATATTTTGCCTCGATTGATTAGCGTAGCCGATATGAGTTATCCGAAACTAGCATTATCTTAACGCCATGTACCCCAGCCATTGTTATTTTATTTTTCGCGGAAAGACAGTTAAACCACAATCCTTCTGGCGCGCAAGCGCCGCCCGCCTGGACGTCCAGTCCCCGCGGGTGGCTACACTTATATTCGTATGGCCAGCCCGTCCTCATCGCCGCCATCGAGTTATCGCGGCCGTCTTGCGCCCTCGCCCACGGGCTTTTTGCACGTGGGCCACGCGCGCACCTTCTGGACGGCCTTTGAGCGGGCACGCGACGCCGGCGGCACTCTGGTCATGCGCATGGAAGATCTGGACCCCGACCGCAGCCGCGCTGAGTACGCCGACGCCGCCCTCGAAGACCTGCGCTGGCTGGGAATTCACTGGCACGAAGGACCGCTTCTCTGCGGTCCGTATGCGCCGTACCAGCAAAGCCTACGCCGCGCAATCTATCTCGACGCATGGCGCAAGCTGCTCCGCGGCGGTTTTCTCTTCCCCTGTCGCTGTTCGCGCAAAGATCTCGAAGCCGCGCTCAGCGCGCCGCATGAAGGCATACAACAGGAACAGGAGCCTCTCGACGACGAGCCTGTCTATCCCGGCACATGCCGCGCCGCTCTAGTCACCATGCCGCCCAATTCCGCTGCGCGCGAAATCACCGAGCCAGGCAATTTCAACTGGCGCTTCCGCGTCCCCGACGGTGAAGCCATCGAATTCGATGACTTAAATCTTGGTCCGCAGCGCTTTGTTGCTGGCCGAGACTTTGGTGACTTTGTCGTATGGCGGCGTGATGGCGTTCCGAGTTATCAGTTAGCCTGCGTAGCCGACGACGCATCCATGCGCATCACAGAAGTCGTGCGCGGCGAAGACCTGCTCAAATCCACCGCGCGGCAAATCCTGCTTTACCGCGCCCTCTCGCTCGATCCTCCCGCCTGGTTCCATTGCCGTCTGATCACGGACAGCAACGGCCGCCGCTTGGCAAAACGCCACGACGCCCTGAGCTTGCGCACTCTACGCCAGCGAGGATTTACGCCGGAACAAATTCTCTCAGGCGAGCTACCGTTGGAAATCTGACAGCCAGTCGAAGTTACAACAACCTACCGCCAGACTCGGAACTCACACGCAGAAATCACCAGATTTTCACGCGGTCTGCAGGAGCCAGATAGAGCCTGTCTCCCGGCTGTATGTTGAAAGCCTTGTACCAGGCATCGGAGTTGCGAACGGTTAGTGCGCGGTACTGGCCCGGAGCATGCGAGTCGGTCAGAACCTGGTTGCGCAGGGCCGCCTCGCGCACCTTTGAGCCCCAGTTCTGCGCAAAGGCGATGTAGAACTGCTGGTCGCCTGTGAAGCCGCTCTGCATGGGCGCTTCTTTGCCGTTCAGTGAAGCCCGGTAGGCATCGTAGGCGGCAGCCACGCCGCCAAGGTCGGCGATGTCTTCGTCGATGGTCTGCTCGCCGTTGACGTGAACGCCGGGGAATGGCTCATAAGCATCGAATTGCTTCGCCAGGTTTCCCGCGGCCTGCTTGAAGTGGTCGCTGTCGGCCTGCGTCCACCAGTTGCGGATGCGGCCTTTGGCATCGAAAGCGCTGCCCTCCTGATCGAAGGTGTGGCTGATTTCATGGCCAATGACGGTGCCGATGGCGCCGTAGTTGACCGCCTCCGGCGCATCCGGATCGAAGAAGGGCGGCTGCAAAATGGCGGCGGGAAAGCTCAGCGAGTTGTGCAGCGGCATGTTGACGGCATTCACTGTTTGTGGCTCCATGCACCATTCATGCCGGTCGACTGGCTTGCCGATGCGTGCGATTTCGTGGCGCAGATACCAGAGTTCGTAACGCCAGGAATTGCCGAAGGCGTCGCCGACGTGAACCTCGTAGGTGGAGTAGTCCTGCCACTTATCCGGATAGCCGATGTTGACAATCAGCGTATCGAGCTTAGCCTGCGCCTCGGCGCGCGTGGAATCGGTGAGCCAGGGCAGCTCGGCCAATCGCTTGTGATAAACGGCGATGAGATTGGCGACCATGGCTTCGGCCTGTGCCTTAGCTTGTGGCGAAAAATACTTCTGCGCGTAAATCTTCCCCACCGCGTCACCAAGCAGCGCATCGACGAGCATCACAGAGCGCTCCGAACGCGGGCGTTGCTGCTCAACCCCGGTAAGCATCTTGCCGAAGAAGCTGAATCGCTCATCGGCCAGCGCCTTGGGCAGATAACTCGCATCGTCCTCGACAAGATGATAGGCAAGCCAGTCCTTCCAGGTTTCGATCGGCGCCGAGGCAACAAGAGCAGCCTCGCCGGTGAATGCCGTGGGCGTCCAGACCATGAACTCCTGCTGCTTAGCGAGCCCCGCGCCTTCAAAGTAGGCGTCCCAATCGAGACCAGGAGCTTTGTCGGCAAAGTCGCTGCGCTTCCACAGATTGTTAGCCTTGGCGATATCCTCGATCTCCGCAATGCTGACCTGAGCTTCGGCGATGGAGTGTTCGAGGGCGATGACGCGGGCAGCGCGCGCCTCTGCATCGCTGAAGCCGGCCAGCCTAAAAATAGCAGCCACATGAACGGCATATTTGGCGCGCACCTCCTTCATGCTATCGCTGTCGGCGAGGTAATAATCGCGGTTGGGCATCTCCACGCCGCCCTGCAGAAGGTAGGGCACGTAGTGCTCCGAGTCGCGGAAGCCGGGAGCAACCCACATGCCGAAGAGATTTGCGGTGTGGTAGCTGGAGTTGTTCAGCAGATCTACATCGGCGCGCAGGGTCTTGCCAAGTACCGAAGAAAGTTGCTTGCGGTTATGAATGGCGGCGATAGCGGCAAGATCTTCCTTGAGCGGATCGAGTCCTTTAGCTTCGATGGCGGATTCGTCCATGAACGCGTTGTAGATGTCGGCCATCTTTCGCTTGTCGGAGCCAGCGGGCGCATTGGACGTTGCCGCCTCTTTAATGATTTCGGCGGTCCGCTTGCGGCTCAGATCGTCAAGAGCGGTGAACACGTTGATGCCGCGACGGTCCGGGGGAATCTCGGTGCGGTTGATCCATGCGCCGTTGGCGTAACGATAAAAATCATCGCCCGGCTTGACCGAGGAATCCATGTTGACGACGGCAATGCCATGCGTTGACGCGGGAATGGCGGCCGGAGCAGTCGCCTGTGCCCAAAGATGCGGCAGGGCAAGGCAATACATGGCAATCAGCGCTGCCGGCGCCAGAGCCGTCACAAGGCGAATCCCTCGGCGATTTGTGCAGGAATCGAGAATTGTTATGGGCAGACGAAAAGAGTTCTGAGTCGGGGGCATCATTTCAGAAGATAACTCCTTCCTTCGTTTTAGACTCACCTATTGTACTTTCTTAGTGGCCAGTTCGGGGACAAAAAGATTCTTCATTGAAATGGAGCGGGGGGCAGGGATAAGCGCGGAATCGTATTTGCTGTCCACTTCTTCAACATGATGCGTGCGCGTGGCATAGCGCGGATTCACTCCGGAGCATATTCTCTCTGCGGAGATACTGTCGGAGGTGTGAACGAAAGGTATTGAGTATAAATATATTTATGTGCTAATGATTAACTGATATTATCTTCATGAAAGTAGCCGTAGTCGGAGGCCGTATGGTGCCAGTGACTATAACACTCGTTATCCCAGGAAATCTAAAATATTCCGTCGATCTGGAGTACATTCGAAAGTGGAAATCCAAATTATTCAATATTGTTGGTATAGACCGGATTGACTCCCTTCCAAATGCTTCGGGGGTTCCATCTGGATATAGTGATTCTGAATTGACAAGGGTATTCACAACATCAAAGCGATCTGAGATTACTCTTGCGATTATTGGCGCACAACTTGAGTTGAATTTCTATGCTCGTATACTTCCAAATGGCGTGGTGGTACTCTCGCTATTTGAGATGGGCAATATACTCGACAGGGAAAATCAAAGTATTGAAAATTTCATAGTGCGGTGTTTGTATGCCCTCACTTTGACGTATGTAGAATGCGGTAGGTCTATTAGCTTAGATAGAGCAATCAGATTGCATCACGATGAGACTCGAGGATGTCTTTATGACTTCAACCAAAATAAGATTGAAATAGTCCACTCGCTTGATAAGCCGAAACTTTGTGCAGACTGTCTCGCGCGCTTAGGGCATGCACAGGTTGATGCTGAGTTCAAGCCAACTCTTTTTCGAGAGTTAAAGCGTATCCGAAAGAGCCTCTATTATAGAATCCTTGATTGGGCCAAGAAGAACCCTATCAAAACTATATTACTGACAACGTTATGGGCGATCCTTTTGCACCTTACAGCTAATTTTGTTTATGATTTCTGTAAATCTGAGTTTGGATCTATAGCTGAATCTAAGACTGGGGCGAGTACACCGTTAAACGAGAGTAGTCATAAACCTCCCCAGACAAACGAGAAATCAAATCATTAATCTTAACTTATCGCGGCATACGTGCCCCCACCGGCTCTTTGCTACTCGGCGGATCAACCGGGTTAAACTTCCGCGACAGTTCCGGCGTTGATTGCACATCCTCCGCGGGCGGTTTCTCAGCCTTCGCCACCTCCGCGCCAAAAACGTAGCTCGCCCCGAACATGTTGCTGGTGAAGATCACCAGCGTCTTATCCGGCGAGAAGCGCACATTGGGTTCCTGGCGATAGTAGTGGTGCGACATATTCACCAGCCGCTCGGAGCGGAAGACCCCCGGCTGCCACATCACCGGCGAATTCAGCGCTCCTTTGCCGCCCGGGAACAACTGCGGATGAAAAAGCTCAATCCACTCGCCATCGCTGGCCCGCGCCACCTGCCCCGGATCGCCGCCATCGCCGCAGAAGAGCGACAGATCTTTGGTCAGGTTGAAGTGAATCGACCATTCGTTGCGTTCCATATGATATGCGGTTCGCTCGCCGGTCTTCAGGTTGTAACCCGCAAGATAAAAAACCTCGCCCTTGGGATACTGCCAGTCATACCAGATCGTCTGCCCGTCCAGCCCCCAGAATTCGTGCCCCGCAATCTCATTGAGCATCGTCCGCTTGTGAATGAGCCGGTTATGCGTGCCATCAGTGCGGATCATCCAAATGCGGTCCACCTTATGCCATGGCCCCTCATGGCAATACATTAACAGCGTGGGATCGGTCGGCGAAAAAAGCAGGTGGTTCACCCAATCCGTCGAGTGCAGCAGCGTGGTGATCGTCCCCGGCTTCTCTCCCTTTGGCCCCGGTTCCAGCCGAATGGTGAACAGCACCAGAGGCAGCCGCGACGCCAGCCGCCGCTCCATCATCTCGCCTTTATTCATGGGCTGAAAATGCGGCCCTTGCGCATCGATGCCAATGCGGCTATCCGCCGAGCCTGCCGGTCGCGCCGGCGGTGGCGCATTCGAGCCATACTCCCTCCCCGCCGCGTCGCCCACTATATAGGTTCCCGCCGCCAGCGTCTCGTCCGCATTCACGCTCACGATGAATCGCTTCACCGGCAAGTCCACCAGCTTGCGAATCGCGCCAGTGTTGGTGTTCGCCTTGTAGACCGAAGTCACGCCCGTCTTCACATCGGTCTGTGTATAAAACACGCTGTTGCTCTTGTGCCCCACCATCAGCGCATGAACTCCGCCCATCCAGAACGCGCGCGCGCCGGCCTCTGGTGCACCGGCTGGCCGCGGCGGGTTCGCCACCAGCAGCTTGGTCGCGCGCGTCGCCAAATCCAGCACATGAATGCCATCCGGCGCGGTATAGACCATCTGCTTTCCGTCCGGAGTGTACGCATTGATGTTGAAATAAAATCCGCCGGAGTTCGGCTCGTCGCTCAGCCGCCACACGCGATGCCCGGTATCCTTATCCACCCAGCTCTTTGGCGGCGTCACGCTGCTCGGCGCGGCCTGTGCAATGCAAGCGAGAGGAAGTGTCACCAGAGCAATGGCGGCGAGTGTGCGGAGGCCCATGTATTTATTCTCCTTCAGAGAAAGCCTGATGTCACTCCGCCCACATGCTTGAAAGGACTATCTTCGTTCCAGCGTGAATCGGCGCGTACAAGACGGCATACTTCTTATACATTGCGACGCATCTCACCGGGAAATAAGTTTCACTGAGGAAATCAGCGCGCCATCCCTCTACGCGAAAAGCCGGCCGCCCTTATCCCTGCCGGATGAACGTGCCGTCCTGCAACTCGTTCATGGCTTGCCGCAATTCAGCCTCGGTATTCATCACGATCGGCCCATACCACGCCACCGGCTCCTCCAATGGCTCGCCTGAAACCAGCAGGAAGCGGATGCCTTCGGGACCGGCCTGCACCACAACCTCATCGCCGCGATCAAACAAAACCAGCGAGTGGTTCTTGGCGTCATAGACCGGCGCTGCATTCGGATCAACAGCCGACTCCGTCAGCACGGCATGTGGTTCCGACGCGTCGCGAAACGTTCCCGCGCCGGCAAATACATATGCGAAGGCGTTGCGCGTCGTCTCCACCTTGATGCGCTTGCGTTTCCCCGGCGGAACAGAAATGTCCACATAGCGCGGATCGGCGGCAACTCCCTCCACCGGCCCTTTCTGTCCCCAGAACTCGCCGCAAATCACTCGCGCTCGCGTCCCATCATCTTCGGTCACCTCCGGTACGTCGCCAGCCGTTATGTCCTGATAGCGCGGAGCAGTCATCTTCAGCGCCGCGGGCAGGTTGGCCCACAGTTGAAATCCATGCATGCGCCCCTGCGCGTCTCCTTTGGGCATTTCTTGATGTAATATTCCGCTCCCCGCCGTCATCCATTGCACGTCGCCCGCGGTCATGCGGCCTTTGTTGCCCAGGCTGTCGCCGTGCGCCACCTCTCCAGTCAGCACATAGGTAATGGTTTCAATTCCCCGGTGGGGATGCCAGGGAAATCCAGCCACATAATCCGCTGGATTGTCGCTGCGGAAGTCATCCAGCAGCAGAAAGGGATCGAACTCCGCGGTTTTTCCAAAGCCGAAGGCGCGTTGCAAGCGCACTCCCGCGCCCTCGATAGTGGGTTTAGTTTCAAATATCTGTTTTACAGGACGTAGCGACATGGGGAAGCTCCTTTGCCTTGCAAAGGATTGGATGCGCGAGTCTCATCTTCGTTGCAATCAGAACGGTTCCGGCTTGCTTCCGCCGCCGCATAGCTCAATGGCATGGATCATTGCCTTGGCCACGCGATCCGCCGTATCTTCATCGCGGAAATGAAGCAGAAATACTCTAACATTATTATCCTTTTCCGTAGGTTTGCAGCTCTGCTTGTGAACGATCACGCCTGTTGTGCAAACCGTAATCCGGGAATGTTGCCGTATCGTCTTTTCTGAGGCCAGATGCGCAACCAGCTCATAGAACTGCGGGCTGTCCTGATACACATAATCCTGGGCAAGGCTATGCTTGTAATCGCCTGAGTTCTGAACCTCCAGCTTATCCACATCCCTGAAATTCACCTGCCACGTTGTTGTCCCTTCGCTGGTCACGCTTCCTATCCCGCTCACCGCAACAGAGACCTTTTCCTGCAGGGATAAGCCGCCGGCCGGATCGACCGCGACTACTTGAATCCCTTGCGACATTTGAATAGTTGTCCCCAGATTCTGGCCTGTGCTTGCGTTAAACATCGATTCGGAATAGGCAATGCTCCCCTGCTGGTTCACCTTGTCCTGAATGAACTTCAGGGATTCAGCGAGCGATGGGCTGCTGTCGGTTGGCGCGGCGGCGGAATGCGAGTCGATAGGAGCCGCGCCCTGGGCCATCACCGCTTTCAGTTCAGCTTCGGTCGCGCCGGCCTGTTTAAGCGTAATCAGCGCATTGGTAGAGGTATCGAACTTGCCAGTGATGGTATGAATCTTATCTACGACCACGCTATCCGGCATCCCTGCCCGCAGCAGCATCAGAACTTCAGCGTTGGCCGGTGCGTCATTGACCGGCTGAGGCGGCGGTGGGACACTCTGCTGCGCCACAACGGTTGCGCTGGCCAGTACGATCATCATCAACAAACAAGCAATGCGCATCACATTCTCCCAGTTGCAATCAGAACGGCTCAGGCTTGGGGCCGCCTCCGCAAAGCTCCACGGCATGAACCATGGCTTTAGCCACGCGATCGGCCAACTCCTGTTCGTAGAAGCGTATGGTGGGATCTTTACCATTGTTTAGCTTGATCACCAGGGCAGAGATCTCCGGAACATCCTTGACCGTTTTGGCGGAGTCTCCAATGCGCGCCAGATACATCTGCCAATCCTGCTCATCTGGCAGTACCGAGATGTTCTGTACGTCACGCAAATTGATGAATACATTCTCGTCGTGTTCCTTGCTCCCGTTATTGAAGACCAGGCGATGATAGCTAAGAGAACACGCGCCCGGATTGGCAGCTATGTTGCTGATGGTTGCAGAGAACTTCTGCACCCCATCCGTATTATTGGCCGAGTCATGAACGTAGCCGGCAAAGTTCACCGTGCCTATCTCGTTGAGCTTGTCCTGAATAAACTTCATGGTCACTTCCAGCGACGGCCCGTTATCAGTCCTGTCGCGGGCTGGTTGAGGCGGAGGCGGTACAGCCACTTGCGCCAGCGCGGTTGAGCCGGCCATAACCACTGCCAAAATTACTGCAATCATTCTCATGTGATTCTCCCCATCTCAGCAAAGCGAAGCCGCTGGCAGGCTACGAAGGCAGCACTACTCCCTACCTGTGTTCCAGGCTGTCAGCATACCCCATCTGTTTTCCATATACATTGCTTGCGTAAAATTTTACGCGCCCACACCCTGATTGTCACGGAGAAGGATTCGCGAGCTTTTGCGCATGTAATATCAGAAGCTGAAGCCTTATCCTCAATACAGACCCCGTGTCCGACTTTGCCCAATCCGTCAAGCAGCAGGCCGACATCGTCAAGGTGATCGAGGGCTGTTTTTTGTCAGGAATAACATAGACTTTTATCGAACTTCTTCTACTTACCCAGCAGCGCCTTTATATCTCTACTACCACGCAGAACACGCAGAATCAATACGTCTTCATCTTCGATGCGGTAGAGGATGATGTAATCCCTTACAGGAAAGCTCCGCAATCCTGGGCGCAGTTCCTCATCACGGCGGCGGCCTATGTATGGATGATTAACAAGGAGATAAAAGCGATCGGAGAGAAATTCGGCGAAGCGATCTGCAATTTCAAGACTTCCGCTCTTTCTAGCTATATAGCACCAGATATCGTCCAGATCGGCTTCGGCCTCCGGCGCTATGCGATGGGACATCAGCCGCTCACTGCCTGTTCGGCGGCCAGCAGCGCGCGGCCTCGCTGCTTTACACCGTCGGCAAGCTCACGCATGGATTCCTGAGTTATGACGCGGCCTTGACCATGACTGAGAGATGCATCCGCGCTATCGACCAGAGCGAGAATCTCCGCGCGGGTCCTCTCACGCTCCTCCCACAAGAGCAGCGCTTCCTCGACTGCGTCTTCCTCACGACTAAGCCTGCCCGTTTTTACGGCCATGCTGAAGAACGCCTTTTGGTCCGCCGATAGTTGAACATCCATGACTTCAAGCGTATGAGCGAAGTGCGCACGTGTCAATAGGAAGCTAGCAATAGCTTCCGGCCAGCTTCGCTTTGATGCGCCGCCGAAGGTCGCGGCATTATCCTCAATATATACGCCCCGTGTCCGACTTTGCCCAATCCGTCAAGCAGCAGGCCGACATCGTCAAGGTGATCGAGGGCTACATCCGCCTGCGCAAATCCGGCGCGCAGAACTACACCGGCCTCTGCCCCTTCCACAAGGAAAAATCTCCCTCCTTTTCCGTCCACGCCGTCCGCCAGTTCTACCACTGCTTCGGCTGCCAGGCCTCGGGCGACGTCTTCAGCTTTGTCGCAAAAATCGAAAACGTTAGCTTTCCTGAAGCGGTCCGCATCGTCGCCGGCAAGTGCGGAATTCCCCTGCCCAAGAAAGAGTTTTCCTCGCCCGAAGAGGCCGCCGGAGCGCGCCTGCGAGCCAAGCTCCTCGAACTCCATGAAACAACAACCGCATGGTTTGAGGAACAGTTGCGTGGCCCAGAAGGCGCACTGGCCCGCGAATATCTCGCCGGCCGCGGCCTCACCCCCGAAGGCATCAAGACCTTCCGCATCGGCTACGCGCCCGACAGCTTCAACGCCTTGCGCGACCGCCTCAGCGGCATGGCCGACAACGAAACCCTCCGCGCCAGCGGCCTCTTCGCCGCCAAGGAGCATGAAGACGGCACTCAAGGCTCCATCTACGACCGCTTCCGCAAGCGTGTAATCTTTCCCATCTCCAATGAGAGCGGCCGCGTGATCGCCTTCACCGCGCGTACGCTCGAAACCGGTGACAAGGCCGGTGCAAAATACATCAACTCGCCGGAGACGCCGCTCTACTCGAAAAGTTTGGTCCTCTTCAACCTCGATAAGGCGAAGGCCTCCATTCGTCAGCACGAGTTTGCCTTGCTCGTCGAAGGCCAGATGGATTGCATCTCGGTCTATCTGCGCGGCATTCAAAACGTCATCGCCACCAGCGGCACGGCCTTCACCGAGCAGCAGGTGGCAATTCTCAAGCGCCACACATCGCAAGTCGTCGTCAACTTCGATCCCGACGCCGCCGGCTCTAACGCCGCAGAAAAATCCATCGCCCTTCTCACCGAGGAAGGCTTCAACATCAAGATCGTCACCCTCGATGGCGGCCTCGATCCCGATCGCTATATTCGCGAGCGCGGCGTGGAGGCTTACACCAAGGCGGTGCGCGGCGCGCGCCGACAGGCTGACTACCTCATCGAGCGGGCGCGAACTGCCTTTCCCGGAGCCAGCGCGGAGCAGAAGCAGAAAGCCATGAACTTTCTGCTGCCCCACATTCGCCGCATTCCGGAAAAGCTGGCCCGCGATCAATTTGCCGTCGACGCCGCGCAGAAGCTGGGCATCGACTCGGCAATCCTGCGCGAGGAACTGCGCCAAGCCGCGCTGCGCCGCCGCGACCACATCGAGGCCAAGGCCACAACGCTGACCGAAGTCGAGCGCGTTCTGCTCCGTGCGCTGGCCATCGACGATCCGGAGTTCGCACGCTCGCGTCAACTTGCCGCCCAGGCGCTGGCTGAGCAACCTGCCTGGTTTGAGCATCTCGCCGCCTTCGCCGCCCTGCAGGCTCTCAGCGCTCGACAAGCCCGCGACCCCATGGACGTGGTAGAAGACGAGGCGCAGCGCGCTTTGCTGGCCGAAACCCTGCTGGCCGAAACCAAGCCGCCCGAGGAGAACGAGGTCCAGAGCGCCATTCAGGAGATTCACGAGCGGGCCATCGAACGCCACCAACGCGACCTGCGCGCGCTCATCGCCGAAGCCGAACGCCGCGGCGACCATGCCGAACTGGCCCTGCTGACGCAACAAAAACTCGACCTGGACCGCGCCCTCCGCCAGTTGCACAATCAGAAGTCGCCAGAGCGGTAGCTCCGCCTAACCTCCCGCCCTTAAATCCCGCATCAAAATCAGCTTTACTGCGTCAAATCATAGGGAAGCAGAAGCGGAAAATGAGCAGAATGGCTCATTCCGGCGGTCATATTGACCAATAAGGCTCCTCGACATTGACCAGATTTGCCTTGGAATCAACAGCTAAGGCGTGGTATTCTATTGATCTCTGTGCGGATGCGCGCACCTTTGCCCCATCCATGAGCTACGGCTCGCGGGCGACCCAGGTGAATCCTGAAGCGCTTGTCATCCTGTTCCGAGCAAACCCCTGAATCCGCATCCTTTATGCGGGTGATAGCAATTTTCTGTCCGTATGCGCCGGGTTTCCCTGATTCCCATCGGGAAATATTTTTGTGCGCGCTCCTACGGGCATCGCACCGACGCGCAAAACGGTGCTGAATCTGCTTTGCGCTAGAGAGAGAGTTGGATATTTTGGCTACTGAAGAAAAAATTGAACACGAACATGAGCACGAGCACGATGTCGACACCATCATCGAGGTCGGCAAGGAAAAGGGCTATCTGACCTATGGCGATGTCAACGAGATGTTGCCCGAGGAGATGGCTACTTCGCCCGATGATCTCGATGACCTGATTACCACCATCGGCACCCAGGGCATCGACCTGCTCGACGGCCCTAAGTTCCGCGGCGACAAGGACTTAGAGCCGGAAGAGGGCGAAGATGTCGAGCTGGACCTGACGCCGGGAACGATGGAGAAAACCAACGACCCGGTGCGCATGTACCTGCGCGAGATGGGCACCGTGCCCTTGCTCACCCGCGAGGGCGAAGTAGAAATAGCCAAGCGCATCGAGCGCGGCCAGATGCGCGTCCTCAAGGCCATCTCCCGTTCCCCCATCGTTATTCGCGAGGTCATGGCGCTCGGCGAAGACCTCAAGCGCGGCGTGCGCAACATCAAGGAAGTCGTCATCTTCGACGATGAGGAGCTCACCGAAGAGATCGTGCTGGCGCGCGTCAAGGCCACCGTAGCCCGCATCGACGCCCTCGCCAAGCATCAGAAGAAAATTAACTTGCTGGAGGAGAAGCAAGCCGCATCCTCCAAGGCCAAGGCCTCTGCCGTTCGCAAAGCCCGTTGGCTGATCGCTCGAGAAAAAGTGCTGGTCTCGCGCATCGTGCGCGAACTCAAGTACACGCCCTTGGAGCGCAAGCGCCTGCTCGACAAGGTCAACAAAACCGTTGACACCATGCGCACCCTGGAGCGCCAGATCCGCTCCCTCGAGCAGAAGCACGAATCCAGCCGCAGCGACGAGCTCAAAAAGGAGTACCGCCGCCAGCAGAAAAACTGCAAGGCCGACCTGGAAAAAATCGAGGCCGATGCCGGCGTCCTCATCCTTGAGTTGAAGCGCACCCAACGCGAGATGATCCAGGGCGACATGGACGCCGATCAGGCCAAGCGCGAGCTGATCGAAGCCAATCTGCGCCTCGTCGTCTCCATCGCCAAAAAGTACACCAACCGCGGCCTCCAGTTCCTCGACCTCATTCAGGAGGGCAACATCGGCCTCATGAAGGCCGTCGACAAATTCGAATATCGCCGCGGATACAAATTCTCCACCTACGCCACCTGGTGGATCCGCCAGGCCATCACCCGCGCCATCGCCGATCAGGCACGCACTATTCGTATTCCTGTCCACATGATCGAGACCATCAACAAGCTCATCCGCACTTCACGTCAATTGGTCCAGGAACTCGGCCGCGAGCCCAGCAGCGAAGAGATCGCCAAGCGCATGGACATTCCCGTCGCCAAAGTCCGCAAGGTCCTCAAAATCGCGCAGGAGCCCATCTCCCTCGAAACCCCCATCGGCGAAGAAGAAGACTCTCACCTCGGCGACTTCATCGAAGACCGTGGCGCCGTCTCCCCCTCCGAAGCGGTCATCAGCGTCAACCTCAAGGAGTACACTTCGCAGGTCCTGCGCACTCTCACCCCGCGCGAGGAGCGCGTCATCAAGATGCGCTTCGGCCTCGAAGACGGCTCCGAGCACACTCTCGAAGAGGTCGGCCAGAGCTTCCAGGTCACCCGCGAGCGCATCCGCCAAATAGAAGCCAAAGCCCTGCGCAAGCTCCGTCACCCCTCGCGCAGTCGCAAGCTAAAAGCCTTCGTCGAAGGCGTCAAAGAAATGTAAGTTGGCAGAAAATCAATTGCAAAAGAGCCGTAGCCTCGGAAGGGGTTGCGGCTTTCTTAATCACTTCGCGCAAACTCCGAATTTTGCAGATCTTCGGTTTAGAAAGATTCTAATGGAGGCCAGCGGGAGATAATCCATTTCGTCAAATTTCGCGTTCGATCTAAGATCGCTTCAGGGTTCCATTGATTTTCGCGTGCTAAAATCTGTGTAGTCTTAAAATCTGATCCCTTAAATCTTTTCCGCTTTTCTGTCCATGGCTGATCTTGCAGACTTTTGTTTTGGGTAGCGCTTAAGGCTGCCAAGTTGCCAATCAATCCCACTAAACGCTTATGTTCGCTTATAGAAAACATCTTTGACCATTCCGCGCTAAGGTGCTGTGGAACAATATGTTCAATCGTAGCGACGATTGGGGTCAAGTCATATTTGTGCTTCTTAGTGAAATCTCTTTCGTATTCCTGAAGAATATACCTCAACATGACACGTGTGTCGACAGGTTGATTGCTTAATGCACTTCTTAGGTCCCCGTCTTCTGGAACTTGAATAGTTCTAGTCACAATCTTTTCAAGAACTACATCTATATCACCCTTCGTTTTATCCCATAACGTCTTGAAAACAGCATGAAGTCCCGTTGGCTCAAGACCCTTTAGTGAGCGCCGTACAAGGAAAGATTCCACAATTTGCAATATCCTAATCGCTGCTGATACCTGGAGCCGTTTTTCCGCTGTTGCATGCAATGTTTCTATCAGGAATGGCCAAGTAACAGTAGGGGGATGCATTCGCGAGAATCGTTCAATATGAGCGTTAAGATCGGCGGTAAAGTATGGATATTTCGCATATTTAGCCAAGCCAATACAATATGGCGAATATTTCTCGAGGTCCGTGAGAATTGATCCAGGTTTCGATTTTGACCATCGAACTTGCAGACGAGGAAATGCCTCTGATTTCGTTACTTTGCCCTTGAATACGATATAGGCGTAAACAGGGAAGAATTGATTCAAAGTTTTGCCAGGAAATCGTTTTTCGAATGGTTGCCACGTTTTGGAGTAAAACTTTTCGGCCTTCTCGGCTTCGTCGGATTCAAATTTGCTAAATACTTCGTTTCTCGCTAAATCTGACAGTTCGAGTCGGACTCCTTTGGCATTCAAAGTGCTAAAAATCGCGTTCATGTCGTCAGTTTCATCTAATGTAATAACAATCAATTTCAGATATTCCTGAATAGTTCGGAGCGTACGATCGAACGCGTCTTTAACGAAAAGTCCTTTGCTATCTATAAAGGTGGTTTTAAAGTAATCAAGTATCCGTTCCCATTGTGGTGTAAGGGTATCATTAGGATTGAGCTTATCTTCGGCGGGATCATCACGGAAGTTCCAATCGATTTCGGTGATATGAGTTGTGAGAATCTGCCACATTGCGAATCTGTCTTGAAGTGTTGGAACGAGTTTAGGCAAGCCCGCAAATTTCGGACTTTTCACTTCAGCAAGATAGTTCTTGGCAATGTATTCTGCAGTGTCAGTATCGCCGTGATCGCGAGCTATTTTAGCCAGAGCAGCGAACAACATATAGAACGTTGTTAGCCGTTGCTGGCCGTCTACCATAAGGTAGTTTGAAGGTGACGTCGGTCCTTTAAGTCTTCCAAGGTCTTTTAGCACGATCGCGCCGAGGAATTGCCCATGATCAGGATTGGGATCGGCTGTTTCGATGTCATCCATAAGTGCGGTAAGCTCACGTTTCTTCCAAACATAAAAACGTTGAAAAACCGGGGCCTTATACCGAGCACTGGCTTCGAACAATCCACTCACATTAGCAATGTCTGGCTGTTTCAAGGGAGTAAGCTCCTATCGCTTTCGATCATAACTCATGGTAACTTCCCCAGGTACCTCGCTTTTGGGGACCTGGGAAACCACGAACCTCAACATCCCCATTCGCAACTCACGCCTTGCCGCTCCCAGCAGCCGGGTCAGGCTTCCGCTTTACAGTCGTAGTGCTTACAGGAACAGGCTCCGCGGCGCTCGTGTCGAGCTTATCCATCAGCATTGTTCCCAGGCTCTCAAGAACCCCTTGCGTGCTCCCATTGCCAACCACCAATATCTTGGGCATGAATGAGGCCTCGCCAGCCGCAAGCGCCTTGATGGCGTTCACCAATGTCGTCGGTCCTTTGCCCAGCGCTGCGACCTGTCTCTCGTAGGCCTCTGCGTTGGCCAAACCCACCGCGCGAACTTCGGCTCCCTTGGCGGTGCCGGTCTGCTCGATGTACGTGGCCTCGCCCTGGG
>CAZFMB010000022.1:0-44981 GCA_964520005.1 uncultured Occallatibacter sp. | reverse complement strand
TGGTAATCGATGTCGGCGGTGTGGGTGGTGACGGAGTTGAGGAAGTGGCGGTCGTGGGAGATAGCGATGAGGGTGCCGTCGTAGTTGTTGAGGAAATCCTGCAGCCAGTGGATGGATTCGAGATCGAGGTAGTTAGTGGGCTCGTCGAGCAGGAGGGCCTGGGGCTTACCGAAGAGAGCTTGCGCGAGGAGGACGCGAACTTTTTGTCCGCCCTGTAGCTCGCCCATGAGGCGCTCGTGGAGGGGCTCGGCGATGTCGAGGCCGTCGAGGAGGACGGCGGCGTCGGACTCGGCGGTGTAACCGTCCTCGTCTCCGATGACGCCTTCAAGCTCGCCGAGGCGCATGCCGTCGGCGTCGGAGATTTCGGGCTTCGCGTAGATGCGGTCGCGCTCTTCGAGGGCGGCCCAGAGGGGTTTGTTGCCCATGATGACGGTGTCAATGACGCGATAGGCGTCGAAGGCGAACTGGTCCTGGCGGAGAACGCCGAGCTTGCGCGGGCGGACGACGGTTCCCTTCTGGGCGTCGAGATCGCCGGTGAGGATGCGCATGAAGGTGGTTTTGCCGGAGCCGTTGGGGCCAGTGAGGCCGTAGCGGCGGCCGGGGACAAAGTTGACGCTGACATCCTCGAAGAGGATCTTCGCGCCGTAGCGCATGGTGACGTTGCTGACACTGATCATTAGTATTCCTATAGTTAGGCCGCGAGGGAGTTAGGCCGCGCAGGGGCCGGTTGAGGCTGGGGTTGAATCAAGTTG
This sequence comes from uncultured Occallatibacter sp., assembly GCA_964520005.1. Lineage (GTDB taxonomy): Bacteria > Acidobacteriota > Terriglobia > Terriglobales > Acidobacteriaceae > Telmatobacter. The sequence continues at coordinate 44,229 of CAZFMB010000022.1, read as the reverse complement.
TTTGGGGGGCGAACGGGCGCCTGCCCCGGAGAACTGCTGCTCTTATATTTTCTCATGAGGGGCGTGTGGAGGGCTGGAGATACCTATTGTGAGCGGCGCGTGGAGGGCCTGAGCTGAGTTATGCAGTAACATACAGGAATCTACCAAATTGAAGTGAGGATAGCCATGAGTACGCCGGAAAGATCGAGGGAAACCTCGGGCAGTTCCCAGCCGGAGCGCAGGATTGGATCGAGCATTGGTGTGGAGAAGCTGACCGCGAGAGGGATTTTCAAGGAAGGCGTGCCGGATTGGCTGGTTCTGTCGCTACTGCTTTTCTTTGTGCTTCTAACTTTCGTTGGCCCTTTGGTCCGAGCATTTAGTCATGTCGAAGTCAACTACAATGAAGGCTGGAACGCCTACAATGCGCAAGCGGCTCTGCACCATAACTTGTACCCATACAAATACGGCTGGACGACGGTCAATTATCCCTTCCTATCGTTTTATCTGATTGGCAACCTCTCCCGCGTTTTTGGGGATGCCGTGATGATCGGGCGGATGCTCTCGCTGATTTCGCTTATAGTCATCTGCGTTTGTGTTGGCGGGATCGTAAAAAAACTTACGGGACACTGGGGTGCAGGAGTTTTCGCGGCTACCTTGAGCCTTTGGCTGTTTATCGCTATGGCAAATAGCTATGTCGGAATGAACGACCCGCAGATGATGGCCCAAGCGTGCATCTTGGCGGCATTCCTTCTGTATCTGCATAGCGAGGCCAGCAATGGGATGATTCTGGCGGTTGCGTTTTTGTTTGCGCTGGGTGGCAACATCAAACACAACCTGATTGCCGCGCCACTGGCCGTATTCATTGACCTACTGATCGTATCGCGGGCTAAGGCGGCGCGGTTTGGCCTCTTTGGGATCGCGCTTTTGGCCGCTTCCTTCTACATCAATCAGTGGCTGGGCGGACCATTCTTTGTGGCGCAGATGCTGACGCCAAGAGTCTACTCGATTTCCAAGATGTTTTTCAGCACGAGTATCGTCTTACCACTCGCAGTTTCGCTAATCATCGCCGCGGCGTGGTCGATTCGCCACCTGCGCGAAAGAAAATACAGGGCCATCGCCATCTATTTCTTTATATCGCTTTCGTTGGGCATCGCTTTGTACGGAGGCGGGGGCACCGTGGCCAACATGTTTTTTGATTGTTTTTTGGCCATATCCATCATCATGGGCGTGCTGCTTGATTTTCTGTGGAGATCGGATTATCCGCTTCTGCGAAAGGGCGGGCCGTGGAGGTGGGCGGCGCCGCTTGTGCTCTTTCCGATGCCCTGCATAGATATTCCGCCGGTGCACCTACATCCTTTGATAGCGGAGAGCAAGGAGTTCAAATCAGAGGTGGCATTTTTGGCCGCGCAACCCGGACCAGCCATCTGCGAGAGCCTGCTGCGTTGCTACGATGCGGGCAAACCCTACATATTTGATCCCTTCAACAGCGCCTCTCTGATGAGATTGGGCAAGCTGGATGGACAGTTGCTGGTGGAGAGGATCGCCAGGAAGGAATTCGGGGCGATTCAGACCTCTCAGCCTGTGATAGAGATGAGCCGGCCGAATACGAATTTTACCGATGATGTTATGGATGCTGTGGAGCGCTACTACAAGATTGCTGTGCAGGACGGCAATTGCGTCATATACGTACCGCGATAGGGCAGGGCGAAAGGGGCACAGCTTGCGGCTGCTAGACGCGGCGGAGATTCGCATCGCCGCGGGCGGGATTACTTAAGAAAAACAGATTACTGCACGGAGCGATAAGCTGGCCGATAATCAAATGAGAGGTTCGCATGGGTGTAGCTCATGCCGGCGAATCTCAATTGTGAGGCCATGGATACAACACACAATCATTCCGATCAAGGGATGCCTGCCGCTGGGAGCAACGCAACGGAGCGGCGCGCCCACCCGCGTACAAAAGGCTGGGGGACGGCCTGGATCGGCATTTTTCCGGAGGGGACCAAGGCTCTGGGTTACCTGGTTGATTTTGGGCAGGGTGGATGTTGCATCGAGGCTGATGACGCCATTCCGGCCACGGACAAAGCCAGTGTCGAGGTTCTGCTGCACCTGAAGGGCTACACGCTACGCCTGGCTGGGGTGATACGCCACCAGGAGGAGAGCAATACCAAGGCGGGCATAGAGTTTATGGATGTAAGCCCGCATAAGGCAGAGCAGATTCAGAAACTGCTGGAACTACTCGTCGCGGAGTTGGGGTAGCCAGCGCGACAATTTTGGCTCATTTACGTCTATAGGAATGTAACGGTTCCGGGAGTGGTTTTCGTCTCAGGAGACCGGGGCGAAGGAGCTTACGGCCAGACGGGTTTGCCCGCAACTGGCTATACTTAAGGTTGGTGGATGGAAGACTTGAGATCCCAGAACAACTGAACAAAACAGAACAAGTAGAACAACCCGAACAACAATACAAACAAAACACACCAGCCACGAGGCTGGTTATCCGAATGAGGTCAACGAAGCTATGAAAACGTTCTTTGAAAGACTACGCGCGCGCCGTCTTGCATCCGTGTTTATCTTGCTTGCTACGCTGTCGGTAGCTATTGTGGCCGGTTCTTATGCCGCACACGGAGTTTACGGACAGGAAAAGCAGAACGACAGCAGCGACGCCACTCCCCTGAAGGTAAATAATTCCACTGTGGCACCCAATCAGTTTGTGGAGATTGCCAAGAGGGTTGGACCGGCGGTGGTCAACATCAACACCCGGACGCTTCCCAAGCAGTCCAGCAACAAGGGCCGGCGCAATTTTCACGGCCGCATCACGCCGCTGCCGCAGCAGCCCGGCGATGAGGATCAGGACCAGGATCAGCAGCAGGGCCAGAGACAAGGCCAGGGTCAGGATGGTTTTCAGGATTTCTTCAACCGCTTTTTCGGCGGTCAGATGCCTGACATAGAAGGCGGGGACGACGGGCAGGTGCGCGAGTCTCTGGGCTCGGGCTTCATTGTCGATCCCAAGGGCTACATCATCACCAACTATCACGTGGTGGAGAAGGCCGACAAGATTTATGTGAAGCTATCGACGGACCCAGACAACGAGGATGAGGGCCGTCCGGCGCGTGTGATTGGGACGGACAAGGCTACGGATCTGGCGGTGATCAAAATCGAAACCAGCACACCGCTGCCGACCGTCAAGATGGGCAACTCCGACACGGCGCAGGTGGGCGACTGGGTAGAGGCTATCGGCAGCCCCTTTGCGCTCTCACAGACCGTGACGGCAGGCATCATCTCGGCCAAGAACCGGACGATACAGCCGGGGGCGAACGGGCAGTTCCAGCACTTTATCCAGACCGACGCAGCGATCAATCCGGGCAACTCCGGCGGTCCGCTTCTGAACATGAATGGCGAGGTGATCGGGGTGAACACGGCCATTTACACGCAGTCGGCCGGGTATCAGGGGATCGGCTTCGCCATGCCATCCAACACGGTGGTGGATATCTACAACGACCTGATCGGAAGCAGCCACAAGGTGGTGCGCGGCTCTATCGGCATCCGCTTCAACCAGGGCCTCTCGGGTGCGGTGAACCGCGTCTATGGCTTCAAGAACGGAGTGCTGGTGCAGCAGATTCAACCGGGCGGACCCGCGGAGAAGGCCGGGCTGAAGGTAGGCGACATCATCGTATCCATCGATGGGCGCTCAATCAAGGACGGCGACGACCTGGTCAACGAGATCGCCAGCCGCAGACCGGGCTCAAGTATCCGAATAGGCTACCTGCGGGACGGCAAACAAGCCGATGCTACGGTAGCTATCGGCGACCGCGAGAAGGTTTTTGCGGAGTTGGGCGATCAGCAAGCTGAAACCAACCAGGACGAAAAAGGCGACGCGGGAGAGACCAAACTTGGGCTGGTGGTCCGCGAGATGCCGCCGGCAGTAGCAGCTAAAGTGCACAACCCCGGCGTGATTATTCAAGCTGTGCACAGCGGCTCGTTCGCCGACCTGCAAGGGTTGGAGCCAGGACTGGTTATCATCCGCGTCAACAAGCAGCCCACGGGCACCAAAGACGAGTTTAATGCCGTGGTGAGCAAACTGAAGACAGGTGACGACGTGGTCTTTGAAATTGTGGACCCGCGCCATCCCGATAATGGCGTGAACCTGGTGGGCGGAACATTGGAGTAGCATTGAGAGGGCGCCGGTGGCGGAGTTCCGTTTCCGGCGCTCTTTTCCCGTAACGCATTGTATACCTGGTAACAAACCGAATTTCCTGTTGTCGCAATCCAAGAAAATTCGCTAAACTTTCGATAGTAGGTCTGATCGAAATTGTCGTATCAGAGGTGAAGCGCGTGCTGACTTTTCGAACCAGCCTGGCGTTGGCAATATTCACGGCTATGACCGTGCCATCGGCATACGGAACCACAGCTCACCCTGCTTCCACCAGCAAATCCGCGCCGCACACCGCGCAGACGCACGCTGCTCAAACGCACGGAACTCAGGTTGCGCACGGAACATCTAAAGGAAAGCCCAAAGCGCGCCGTCCACGCGGCCAACAGGTTATCGCGCCAGACCGGATAACGGAGATTCAGCAGGCTCTTATCCGCGAGCATTATCTAAGCGGCGAGGCGGATGGCGAATGGAACGAGAGGACCAAAGCGGCCATGCAGAAGTATCAGGCCGACCAGGGCTGGCAGACGAAGCTGACACCTGACGCTCGTGCACTGAAGAAGCTCGGCCTCGGCCCGGATTATTCCAACGCGATCAACGCGAAGAACTCTTCTTTCGCAGACCCGCCACCAGCCAGCACCATTCCTCCGACGGTAGCGGCGGGATTTGCGACGGCTTCGGGCGTGAAGTAGTCAACGCAGACATTCGTTAGGAAACTCGAGATGAGAATTCAGAACATAGTGTCAGGCGAGACGAGAGCCAGTGCGATTATTGCATTTGTTTTTCTCTCATTCACACTGCTATCTGATACATACTTATTCAGTCAGAGCGCGATGCAGAATTCCGGCAAATTCCCTCTCTGGAACTTTGATGAAGTGAATCATTCTTGCCGCGCAAAGGGCCGTTTACAAGACAAAGACTATTGCGAGTCGAAGATGATGGATCAAATTCTCGCACAAGGGAAGAGCGCAATCCCAATACTCATCTCTCAGCTTACAGATACTCAAGCTACAAACGAACCGATCTACGACTATTGGAACGAAACGACCTCTGGAGACATTTCTTACTTTATCCTGACCGATCTTTTTACCAATGCCAGTTGGACAACTTTCACGATGCCGGGATTAGATGCGCTCAAGAGCTACTGCAATAAAAATATACCTGCTGAAGCCTGTTGGCGCGGTTTCCTCAAGAAGCATGGAAGGAAGTATGTTCAGGACCAGTGGCTTGCCGCGTGGGACGCAAACAAGGATCGAGTATATTGGGATGAGAAAGAGCGCTGTTTTCGAGTCTCTCCATAGACAGAAAAACCGTAACTTCCGCGAAATGATAATCACTCCGGAACAAATGAGATTATCATGCAGTCTCACTTTAGCCGCAAAATGTCATCTTTACTTAGGATAATGGACGCTATCTGATTGAGATACGAGTGAATTGAGGTTGGAAGACCAGAACTCTTGCACTTTCTTTCGATGGCTTGCCAGAACTCTCGATTTTTTTCTCCGAATAAAAAGCAGAAACAGCAACCACGTCACCTGCATCATCATAGCGATCGATCAGATCGATCTCATGCATCATGCGAGTACTGTCATCTGAAACAATAATTATGTAGGCACAAATACTACTGGTGATAGCCGAATAGCCCGGCGAGATGACTCCGGGGTATGGCGTATTATTAATGACCAGGTCTTTGACGCCATTGGCATCTATGCGCAGACTGATATTCAGCGTCTTACTCTTAAATACGTAACGCCCCAAGCTCGCTTCTTCTGAATTCATCGCCAGAGCCGGAGTTACCAGGAATCCCAGGAAGGCTATGCAAATAAAGACGAGTCTCATTTTCATCATTTAACCTCCGGAGAACACTATAACTCGGTTTGAGCATTTCCGGCGGCTTATTGCAATGATTCCGTACGCAAAATGGTAACTCAGAAGTGAAACTCTGGCATACCTTTCATGAGGAACTCGTAACGTGGGCGGAAGGTATCTGGGCCGGAGGTGATAGTCGCGTCCAGGTGGATGAGCGAGTCGGCGCTGTCGTACTTTGGCCATGGGGGCAGGCCGGGACCGTTGGGGTCGCCGGTCTTGGCGAAGTTAGTCCAGTAACTCATCATCTGGTCGCTCAGCGTGCGATCCTCTGGACGCCAGACGGCGCCGGGGCGAGTGTCGAGCGTGCCGAAGACATATTCGATGTCGTCGGAGTGGAAGGCGAATGAGCCGGGGTGGTATTTGCTGGGCGGCGCGGCCAGCTCAAGGTGATAACGATAGATGGGTGAGTCACCGGTCTTCCTGTGCGCCTCGATCCACTTCCATGTGCCGAAGGCAATGAAGTTGTCGCTGCCGTAGTCGATGGAGGAACGCAGAGCTTGCGCGTCTGTTTGGGCGGGATAGAGCTGGAGGAACTCCGCTGAACGCTCCTTGAAATGCGCGGTCGCATAAACATTCCATTTTTCCACAGTCATGCCTCTGGCCGTAAAAGCGTTCTCATCGCGATTCCAGCCAGCCAGCAGCGGCACATGGGCCTGCTTACCGGCGGCGTAGGTTACTTCCACCGGCTCGGTAAGAAGGCGGCCGTCCACGTAGGGCGGGAAGCCGTTAAACAGCTTATCTTTGGTGGCGGCGAGTATCTTCTCCGCGGGCAGGGCGCGCAATTCAGCTAATGTGTGAATACCAAGGGAGGTTACCCACTCGTCATCTTTCTTCTCCTCGGCTTCGAGGGAACCCGTGAGCGGAGTACCGGCAAAAGCCGCGCCGCTTTCGCCGATGGCCTTGTGAAAGAGTCCGCGCGCAGCGGGAGACGCCATCAGCGTACTGACGGCAAATGAGCCGGCGCTTTCGCCGAAGATTGTTACGTTGTCAGGATCGCCGCCGAAGTTGCCGATGTTGGCTTTGACCCATTGGAGCGCGGCCACCATGTCTTGCAGGCCATAGTTGCCTGCCGCGCCGTTGGCCTCTTTGGCCAAGTCAGTTGTAGCCAGAAAACCGAAAACTCCCAGCCGATAGTTGATAGTGACCAGCACTACTCCCTTGAGGGGTAGAAAATCGCCGTTGTGACGCGGCTCCGAGCTGGCTCCGCCCGCGTATCCGCCGCCGTGAATCCAAAACATGACAGGCAGCTTGCTATTGGCGCTGGCTTCAGCGGGCGCGTAGACGTTGAGGAAGAGGCAGTCTTCGCTCGCGCTACCATCCTGAAATATCAGGTCGTCGAAGACGTGCTTCTGTGCGCAGTGGGCGCCAAATTTCGACGCATCGCGCTCGCCCTTCCATTTGGCCATAGGTTGGGGCGACTTCCAGCGCAGATCGCCCACGGGTGGGGCCGCGTAGGGCAGGCCAAGAAATGCCCGGACCTTGCCGTCGTTAATAGCTTTGCCGTGGACCTTACCTTGTCCGGTCTTTACTGTCAGGGAATCGGCATAAATCATGTTGGACAGTCCTGCGACCAGAGCTGCGATGGTCAAAATGGACACTGCTATCATTCTAGTTCGCATGGCAAAAGCCTCCGCATAACAGTATAGAAAGACGGGCCGATGGCGGAGCGAGTTTCAAGATGCATGGCAGGAACGCCGCGCTCACTTGCCGATAACATCGATGGCCGCGGTAATCGTTTTGGGTGGCATGCAGGCATTGCTGTCGCAAGCCTGGTAGCGAAGACGCGCTTCGACCAGATGATCGCCGCGCGCGGCCACGATGCGTGCGTGAAGAATGAATTCGCCGGTGTAGACGCTGAGTTTGGCAGTGGGGTCGAGGGGGAGCGTAAAGTCAGCGCCGGGAGGGTAAACAACTCCATCGAGACGCACGCCGGAGTCCGCGGGAATGGCGAGGGTGGTGGGGATGAGTTCTTCTTGCCTGGGCGTGTGGGAGTTTATGTGTAGACCCGGCGCGATGCGAAAGTGAAGGGCGATGGTAGTTGGCTTGGCGGCAGGAATCGTGACCTGCTCGGGATAGAGAAATACGACAGCGGGCTTTGTGGCAGAGCGTGGCGCCTCGTCGAGGAGCGGCCTTTGGCCTATCGCCAGCAAAGAGGTAAACGTGAGGGCTGCGGCGATGGAGATAGGAATTCCGGTTTTATAAGCAAACATTGTTTTTCCTCAGGCACGCGAATCCTTCCGCTACTTTACAATTTCCAGCGCCTTCTTGATATTCTTTTCGATCTCTTCCTTCGATGTGATCCCCATTTGCGCGGCAACGACGGCGCCGTTGCGGTTTACAAAGAAGGTTGTGGGCAGGGCGTCGAGGCCGCCGTAGGGCTCGCTGATGGAGTCGCCGTCGATGAGAACCGGGTAAGGCATGTGCATCTTCTGGACGAAGCGTGCGATCTCCTGCTTTTCGTCGCGGAACTTATTGGGATCTTTGCGGTCAATGTCGTCTGCGGAGATGGCCAGCACTTCGAAGCCCTGCGCTGCGTATTGGTTGTGCAGGTCGATGAACCAGGGGGTTTCGACTTTGCAGGGAGCGCACCATGTGGCCCAGAAATTGATGGCCAGAGCATGGCCCTTGTAGTCAGAGAGCGAGACCTTTTTGCCGCTGAGATCTTCGAGGGTGAAGGGAGGCGCGGGTTTGCCCAGCAGCGGGGTGTTGTATTGCGGCGTACCTGCGGCATCGACAACCAGTTCGCCCTGTGCAGCCGAGGCTCGCAGCCGTTCGGCGGCCTGTTTTCGGTACTCCCAGTTGGCCCATCCTGCCCAGGCGAAAGTGGCCAGAATCATCAGAACAGCGGTAATGACGAGGGTGTTGCGCTTCACGGGGATTGGCCTCTCAACCTTATTGTACAAAGGAGCGCGGCCACAATGCTGATGCATTATTTTAGAAGCAGCAAGTTAGCTTCCGCTTCGCGGAAGTAGCAAGTTAGCGAGTTAGCTGCTCCGCACTAGGGGCAAAGCTGTTACCATCAATAACCGATGAGCGAAGAAGGAAAACCGACGCGAACCGGGAATCAGCACACTGGTGGGAAGCCCGCACCGGCGGCTTTGGTGCGCACCGAGGCGGCTGCGCTGGAGGCTCTAGCGATGCGGCTGGAAGGACCGATGGCTGCGGCGTTTGACCGGGCCGTCGAGCTGATTGTGCGCTGCGGCGAAGAGCGCGGGCGGGTGGTGGTTACGGGCATGGGCAAGAGCGGAATCATCGCGCAGAAGATTGCGGCGACGCTTAGTTCTACTGGGAGCCCGGCCCTGTTTCTGCATCCGGCCGAGGCGGTACACGGCGATCTTGGCGTGCTAATGGCGGGTGACGTGGTTGTGGCGCTGTCGGCAAGCGGCGAGACGGAGGAGATTCTGCGACTGTTGGCCACGCTGAAGCGCAAAGGCGACTCTCTGGTGAGTTTTTGCTGCAATTTGAACTCGACTCTGGCCAAAGCGAGCGATGTGGCGCTGGATTGCGGCGTGGAGCGCGAGGCATGCGGGCTGAACCTGGCGCCGACAGCCTCAACCACGTCCATGCTGGCGCTGGGCGATGCGCTGGCTGTTGCGGTGAGCGTGCGCAAGGGATTCCGCGCGGAAGATTTTGCCGAGCTGCACCCCGGCGGAAAGCTGGGCAAGCGGCTGGCCAAGGTTCGCGAGCTGATGCACGCGGGCGATGCCGTGCCGGTGGTTGCGCCCTCGACGGCAATGACGGATGTAATCTACGAGATGTCGTCGAAGAAGATGGGGATTACGACTGTGCAGGAGCGGGGACGGCTGCGCGGCGTAATCAGCGACGGCGATTTGCGAAGATTGCTGGAGCGCGAGGGCGGCGCGGCGCTGAGCAAGACAGCGGGCGAGGCGATGAACGAGCATCCGCGAACGATTGCCGCGGAGGAGCTGGCGGCTACTGCGCTGGCGATTTTGGAAGAGCGGAAGATTACTTCACTGGTAGTGGTGGATGCGACAGGGACCGTGGAAGGCGTGCTGCATCTGCACGATTTGTGGGGAGTGGAATTGATTTAGAAAGCAGTTCTCAGTTCTCAGTGATCAGTGATCAGCGATCAGCGATCAGAAACAAACACAGCAATCCGCCGAGTTGATTCGGCGGATTACTTATTTGGAAATACGACCTACTTTTTCTAAGCACTTTCCTCGCGGAACTTGGCCAGTATCTGCAAATAGGCGCGGGCGGTTTCGGTGATTGTCTCCGGGGTTCCGGCGTCGATGGCGGCCAGATTGACCAGGTCGCTGCCCACGCCCAGAGCGCGCGCGCCGGCGCGGAGAAAAGACTCCGCGGTTGCGAGGGTGACGCCGCCGGTGGGGATGAGCTTGAGATGCGGAAAGGGCGCGAGAAGCGACTTCAGATAGCTGGCTCCGCCCACGGCCGAACAGGGGAAAATTTTGACGTAGTCCGCGCCAGCGCGGGAGGCGGTGATGGCTTCGGTGGGCGTGAGCGCGCCGGGTATGGAGAGCTTTTTTCTGGCTTTGGTGACGGCTACGACCTCTGGATGAAAGCTGGGGCTGACGATGAACTCCGCCCCGGCATCGATGGTGGCCTCGGCCTCAGCGGCGGTGGTGACGGTGCCCGCGCCGAGCAGGCACTTCGTGCCGTACTCGTTTCTGAGCTCCTTCAGCAGGTCAACAGCCCCGGGGACGGTCATGGTGACTTCTACGACGGTGACTCCGCCGGCGAGCATGGCTTTGACGACGGCGTGGGCCTGGGCGGCGTTGCGGGCGCGCAGTACGGGAATCAGACCTACACGTTCGATGATTTGCGCTGTGGTTTCGGACATAGTTTCCTCCATTTGGCCGGTTAATTACTGATAAAGATTGACATTTCAGCATGTACAGTAACGCACGTCAAGCATCCATGGCATTCTTTCCTGCCAATCGATCACTTCACCAGGCACCTACACGCTCCAAATAACGTCTAAGGTTGAAGAGCCAAGGCAGGTTTGCGTCGGATAGATTCGTCGCATGAAATCTCTCATCGTGCATTCCTTCGAGAATACAAAGGACTCCTTGGCCAACCTGAGGATTCCGTTCAGGCACACCGAAGGATTCCATGGAAATGAATTCTTGCCAACGTAGACGCGCCGACAACTCCCGGGATTGAGCTTGCGACAAGCTAAAAGATCTTGACGATTGAACGTCCCCATCAGGACCCGCAACCTTTGCGTCCACGCGGACGGTGGAATCATTCATAATCGAGATTGTCGCAACATTCGCAGTAATTCCAGCAGCAGCGTTGACGAACGTGAAACGGTATAAGAACTTAATATTGGAATCGCGTGGAATGGTCAAAGGTGCCTCGCCTAGCTGTCGGAGTCTCGCGGAGTGCATTTCTTCGAGGATTGCGCAATGACGTGCTGAAAACCATTTAGGAGTGCAGTCGCGAAAAAACTGGACAGGCTGGGCAATTGGGCCTTGCGTTTTTATCGATTCATGCTGGTCCCCATGATTGTTCTGCGCTGCCAAACCTGCCGCACATAAGGAACAAAACAATCCAATGCACAAAAGCTGGCTAATCTGGCGCAACATTAATCCTCCGTGTTTATCGCGCGATTCTTGCGGAGCCGCCTTTTACGATGCGTTCAACTTCGGCGAGCGTGGCCATGCTGGTGTCACCGGGGGTGGTCATGGCAAGCGCGCCGTGAGCCACGCCGCATTTGACTGCCCATTCGATTGGCTTGCCGGTGAGCAGGCCGTAGATGAGGCCGGAGGCAAAGCTGTCGCCGCCGCCGACGCGGTCGCAGATTTCGATGTCGCGCTGCGGTACGTGGACGATCTGGTCCTGGTAGATGGCGATTGCTCCCCAGCCGTTGCGGCTGGCGCTGTGGGCGGTGCGCAGAGTGCTGGCGATGAGCTTCAGGTTGGGATAGGCCGCAGCAACCTCGCGGAGCATTTCTTCGTAACCGGCGATGGGTAGCTCGTTGAAGTCTTCGCTGACGCCTTTGATTTTGACGCCGAGCATGGCGGAGAAATCTTCTTCGTTACCCAGCAGCAGATCGACCTTGCGAACCAGCTCGCGGTTCACCTCCTGTGCGCGGGCTTTGCCGCCGATGGATTTCCAAAGGGAATCGCGGTAGTTGAGGTCGTAGGAGACGGGGGTGCCGTGGCTGCGCGCGGCGTCCATGGCTTCGATGGCAACTTCGGCGGTGGAGGCGGAGAGGGCTGCGAAGATGCCGCCGGTATGCAGCCAGCGTGAACCGGCGCCGTCGCCAAAGATGGCCTTCCAATCGAAGTCGCCGGGCTTGACCTGGCTGATGGCGGTGTGGCCGCGGTCGGAACAGCCGACGGCGGCACGCACACCGAAGCCGCGCTCGGTGAAGTTGAGGCCGTTGCGGACCTGGCGGCCTACGCCGTCGTAGGGAACCCACTTGATGAGGGAGGTATCGACACCGCCCTGCAGGATCAGGTCTTCGACCAGGCGGCCAACGGGGTTCTCGGCCAGAGCTGTGGCGATGGCGGTGCGCAGGTCGAAGCAGCGGCGCAGGCCTCGGGCCACGTTGTATTCGCCGCCGCCCTCCCAGAGCTGGAATTGGCGCGCGGTGTGGATGCGGCCCTCGCCGGGATCGAGGCGGAGCATAACCTCGCCCAGGCTGAGGCAATCCCAGCGGCGAGGAGCGTCGGAGATGAGAAGTTTGTCCATAGAATTTCAGGGGCTTTCATTACTACTTTATCTCATTGTGGACGGGACGAGCTTTGAGAGCTGTCGTGAGTACGGGATGGATGCAGGCTCAACGGTACTTCACTTTAAGGGCACGCTGATGCTGGATACGCTGCGCAGCGTGGTGAACGACGATGCAAAGTGGTGGGCACTGCTGTATGGCTTCTATCAGCACAGTAAGTATCAGACAAGTGGCAGTGGGTGATGACACCGTTGACTAAGGATGAGTTTCAAGTGGCGACGGCGCTTTAATACGTGGATGTGAACAAGCAGTAGGGCAGATTGCAGGGTTCGAGGTATCCCACCCATTCGCACAGAACGCGAATGGATGGGGCACGGAAAATTTTTGGAATGGCGGGGTTTATGTGCTGCTCACCCTGCGCTCTTGACGCGGACCACCGTGATCTTGGCGAAGCCTTCCTCGAAGACCGGGGGCTTGAGCCTGTCAGCCATCTTGCGCATCACGTCTTCGCTGACCGAGCGGTCGCGCTGGCGGTTGCGTTCCAGGCAGACTTCGAGCGGCACGTCGAAGAAGACCGCCTGCACTTCGTAGCCGAAGCTCTGGGCCATCTTGATCCACTGGCGGCGTTCGTGGATGGAGAGGTTGGTGGCGTCGACGTAGTTCAAAGGCATTCGGGCGATGAGGCGGGCGCGCAGCAGCGAGCGGAGGGTGGAAAAGACCAGCCCCTGGTAGCGCTGCTCCTCGACATCATCGAAGAGGATGTTGCGCAGCAGGTCGCTGGAGAGCGGGGTGACGCCGCGGCGTCGGAACCAGGTGGTTTTACCAGAGCCGGGCAGGCCGATAGCCAGAACGACAAAGCCTTTGGGGGCTTGGGGCGAGCGCCCGGCGACCTGCGGCTCGGGCGGGGCCAGAGAGGGCATCTCCGGTTGGGTCTCGAGCTCGAAGCGCCCGGAGCCGGCCGGTTCATTCCACTCCTTTTGGGCGGGCTGCTGCTGTTTGGAGTGTCGATCTGGCCTGGCGGGACGCGGCTCGGAGTGAGACTGTGAGGCCTGGATTTGCAGTGGGGGCCGCTGTTGGCGCGGCTGCAGGGTTGGCGCAGGAGCCTCGTCCATATAGTGCGGCACCAGTGGCCGCTGTTGATTCGAGGGAAGTTCCTGGCCGATTTTGCCGGTGGATTCGGAGATGTTGGGGTTGCGTCGGGAACGTTTTCTCATGCCGCCTTCAAACACATACTAATACGGGGATACCATACTTGCCGAGGGCGCTGCAAATAGTGTGCAATTTGTCACATACGATCCTATATTGGGAACGGCATACTAAGGAAGCGAGAAATTTGCGCAAATGTGGAAGAAATGCGTTTTGATTTTGTCTCCGCAGACCTGCAATGATACGATCATGAGTTTGGTGGAAATGCATGCCGGGCGGATTTGAATCGCCCAACCTGGGTATGCGCGAACCAGATTAAACCACAACCTCACCGGCAACGAAGGAGAAGACAGACATGGCAGTAAAGGTTGGAATCAACGGCTTTGGCCGCATCGGCCGCAACGTATTACGCGCATCGCTCGGCAACCCGGAGATCGATTTTGTGGCGGTCAACGACTTGACCAGCCCGGCGACTCTGGCCCACCTGCTCAAGTACGACTCGATTTTGGGCAACCTGAAGAACACCATCACGGCGGGCGATGATTTCATCACCGTCGACGGCAAAAAGATCAAGGTTTTTGCGGAGAAGGATCCGGCCAAACTGCCCTGGGCTGAAGTGGGCGCGCAGATTGTGCTCGAGTCTACGGGGCACTTTACCGACGGAGCCAAGGCCAAGGCGCATCTGGGCGCGACGGTGAAGAAAGTCATCATCTCGGCTCCAGCCAGCAACGAAGATATCACCATGGTGCTGGGCGTGAACCAGGACAAGTACGATGCTGCCAAGCACCACATCATTTCGAATGCCAGCTGCACCACCAACTGTCTGGCTCCTGTGGTCAAGGTTGTTCTGGAAACCTGCGGCCTTGTTAGCGGCATCATGACGACGATCCACAGCTACACCAACGACCAGGTTATCCTGGACTTCCCGCACAAGGACCTGCGCAGGGCCCGTGCCGCTGCTTTGTCGATGATTCCCAGCTCGACTGGCGCTGCCAAAGCCCTCAAGCTGGTGATTCCTGAGACCGCCGGCAAGCTGGACGGCTTCGCGATTCGCGTTCCTACACCGAACGTCTCAATTGTCGATCTGACCTTTATCGCCGAGAAGCCCGTCACCGTCGAAGCATTGAATGCCGCCTTCACGAAGGCAGCCGCTGGCGAATTGAAGGGGATTCTGGGCGTTGACTCCAACCTGCTGGTCAGCTCCGACTACAAGGGGAACGCGCTTTCGTCTATCGTCGATCTTCCGTTGACCAAGGTGGTCGGTAACAGCGTGAAGGTGCTGAGCTGGTACGACAACGAGTGGGGCTACTCCTGCCGCGTCGTGGATCTGTTTGGCTTTTTGGCTAAGAAGGGCCTGTAATCAATTGACAGTGGTCAGTGGTCAGCCAGACGATCGCTGGCCACTGATCGTATTTCTCTGATCTCCTATCATTGAAAACAGATATGCGCAAAAATATTCCCGGCACCTCACCCTACGAACCCATTATTGGCTTCTCTCGCGCCGTGCGCGTAGGAAACACCGTTCATTTATCCGGCACTGGCCCTGTGGGCGCAGACGAATTGGACGCGGCCGGTCAGACGCGCCGCATCTTCGAAATTGCCGCCAAGGCGCTGGCCGAGGCTGGCGCTTCCTTTAAGGACGTGGTTCGCACTAGAATCTTCTTGGCGCATGCTGAGAACTGGGAAGCGGTGGGACGCGTTCATGGCGAGTATTTTGGCGAGATTCGTCCCGCCTGCACCATGATCGTCGCCGCGCTGCTCAGTCCCAAATGGTGCGCGGAGATCGAAATGGAAGCTGTGCTCGATTCAGCTTCCGCCACGGAAACAAAAACCGGACAGTGATAATCGCCGGCAGACCACTGACCACTCAATTTCAAGGAAGGCAAAGTCCCATGCCCAAGCTCACGATTCGCGACATCGATCTGACCAACAAGAGGTTGTTTATCCGCGTTGATTTCAACGTGCCGCTGACCGAAGACGGCTCGACCATCACGGACGACACCCGCATCGTGGCCACGCTGCCCACCATTGAGTACGCCCTGCGGCGCAAGGCCAAGGTGATTCTGGCCTCGCACCTGGGCCGTCCCAAGGGCAAGCCGAATATGAAGTACTCGCTGCGCCCTGTGGTTGACCGGCTGCGCACCCTGCTGGGCAAAGCTCTTGGCGAGGAGGTCAACGTGGCCTTTGCGCCCGACTGCATCGGCGAAGTGACCGCCACGATGGCGCGGCAGCTTGAGTCCGGCCAGGTGCTGCTGCTGGAGAATCTGCGCTTCCACGCTGAGGAAGAGGCCAACGATCCGGCCTTCTCCAAGGAGCTGGCTTCGCTGGCCGATGTCTACGTTAACGACGCCTTCGGCTCGGCTCACCGCGCACACGCGTCGACGGAAGGGATTACGCATTTTCTCAAGCCCGCTGTTGCCGGCCTGCTGATGGAGAAGGAGATTACTTATCTGGGCAAGGCGCTGGAATCGCCGGAGAAGCCTTTTGTGGCCATCATCGGCGGCTCCAAAATCTCTGGCAAGATCGACGTGATCAGCAACCTGTTGGACAAAGTTGACACGCTGGTCATTGTGGGCGGCATGGCTTACACCTTTGAGCGCGCGCTGGGCGTGACGACAGGCAAATCGCTGGTGGAGGAAGACAAAATCGATATGGCCAAGGCAGCTCTCGACAAGGCCAAGGCCAAGGGCGTGAAGTTGCTGCTGCCAGTGGATAATATTTTGGCCGACAACTTTGCCGCCGATGCCAAGACTCAAGTGTGGGATTGCTCGAAGAATTTTCCTGCCGACTGGCAAGGGCTGGATATCGGGCCCAAGTCGATTGCAGCGATTGAGGAAGTGGTTTCGACGGCGCGGACGATTGTGTGGAACGGGCCGGCGGGCGTCTTCGAATTTCCGCGCTTCGCGGTGGGCACGAATGCGATTGCTAGGGCTGTTGCGGCCAACCGTGCGGCAACGTCGATCATCGGCGGAGGCGACTCGGTCTCTGCGATTAACCAAGCCGGAGTAGCCGACCAGATCACACATATCTCCACCGGCGGCGGGGCCTCGCTGGAGTTTCTTGAAGGCAAGAAGCTGCCGGGCGTGGAAGCGCTGACGAACAAGTAAACGATCTCAGCAGCCGGCCTGACCTAATCCACCGGACCGGCTGTATCTGACATTTCCCCAATGATGAATCTTGCTCTACTCAGCAGCTCATCATATGTCACAATTTCTGTGTTCTTTAATTGTCCACGGAATATTTCAAAGCAGTTACGCTTTTCCAATGTATCGAGTTGGCTTGTATGGCCATAAATAAGCAATGAGCGCGGATGAACCGTAAAAATTCTATCTTGCTCCATACGGTTTCTATTCGGTTCTGTTTGGCTACCCTCTAATTCCCAAGTACGCGTGTTCACTTGCACCTGAGAAAGCGCATTTGCAAATTCGACATCAAATCCAGGAACGCCATTACGATATTTTTGGCCTTTTTGCACCGCCTGAAATATAAGTGAATTTGGTCGCTTGATTTCCACAAGTACGACAAATTTTGCTGCATCGCCCACTGTGTAATGAAGATAATCTCCTTTCTGTGCCCCTCTTCCCGTGATGTCAGAGCCGCCGTAGTTAGCTTGTGCCTGTAGTTGATAGAGAAACTGATAACGAAGTCCTAAACCAAAAATCCATCTATTCTCATCAAATAATTTACCCCATTCAGGCTCAGTCCAAGTCAACTTCTGCATCGCCTCCTCGAACATTCGAACAGATGTCTTCCGTTTAACGAGAATCTGATCATTAGCAAATTTCTCTGCCTCCTCCGGCTTTAAGGAAGCTAGCTCTCTCCAAAATCTGCTTTCGTAGCCCTTATCAATAAGACCCTGAACAAGTGGCCTGAGTGTCTCATCGTTGATCTCGATCACTTTGTTCCGCAATGCAACGCTAAATCTCTCAGAACGTTCTTCAAGCGAGGCAATCCCGGTCGTTTTATGCAATACACTAATCCCATCGAGGAAATGGTTCATTGCCTCTGTGTTTAACTCGAAACTAATAGCATCTCCTGCTTTAACATCTCTGAGTGAAAGTCCATCCTCATCCACCCATCCGGTACTTGCCTTCTTTTGGTAAATGAATTTACCCCGCAAATGCACGTTCCCCTGAGCATCTTTTGAAAATGAAGGCAGGAAAAATCGACGGGTCCTCGGTGTAGTCTCAAGCTTGATTGGATTATCACATCCAATGAAGCTATCCGTTATGGGATGAGTTCGAATCTCGGTCATCGGGAAATCCTCCACGTGAAGCACGAGAGTAATCGCCATACAGCTCACGATTTCACGTTGAACTTCATTCACAATGCAGCATACTCCAGCGGAAGCCGAATCACCTCCGCATCCTGCAGTATGAACGACTTTTCCTTAATCTATGTTTGTGTGTTTATCTGTTTAGGTGTATATTGATGATGGAGGGCATTTCATGTCTGCTACCACCACTCGTTGGAACCTCGTCGTCTCCAAGGAAACAGATAAATCCCTGCGCATGTTTCTCGCCTCAGAAGGCGGCGGCCGCAAGGGAGACCTCTCCCGCTTTGTCGAGGAAATGGTTAAGGAGCGGATTTATGATCTGACGGCTCAGGCAATCAAGCAGGAGAATGCATCAAGAACTCCAGAGGAGATTGACGAGATCGTTGAGGAATCGCTTGCCTGGGCGCGGCAGAAATAATGCTCGTCATCCTCGACACCAACGTGCTTTTCAGTGCCATCCTTGCCCCGTCCGGCGCACCGGCGCAGATTCACGAGGCTTGGCGCCTGAAGCGATTCGAGCTTGCCACGTGTATCGATCAGATAGATGAGATTCGGAAAGCAAGCCGGTATCCTCGATTTCGCTCGGCGCTGCAGCCGCATCGTTTTGGGATACTGATCAACAACCTGAGCCGCGCGACGGTGTGGACGAAGCCGCTCCCAAAACTTCATATCGCCGAAGATGCTGGAGACAGCTTCCTGCTCAATCTGTCCGAGGCCGTCAAGGCTCACTATCTTGTCACAGGCGACAAGCGATCTCATATCCTGGAACTTGGAAACGTTGGAGAAACAAGAATCCTAACGGCGCGCCAATTCTGTGATCAGGTTCTTCAACTGTAATCTTAATATGCGGATATGGTTTGAGCAGGCGAATAAAGGAGTTGAATGGTTCTGAAAAAAGCGCACAATGAAACCGCATTGCCTCTCTACGGGATGCGCCTATTATTAGCGGTATGCTGTGCCTGGATGTCTGGTTCGGGTTCCTGCCAGACCGCAGAACCGACGAGCAATGCGCAAAGCGACGGAAGGGCCGTCATTGCATTTGGCGGAGATGTGATGGTTCCCGCAAATGTGGGGAAGGCTGGGACGGCGGATTTTTTGTCCGGACTGTCGGATACATTTTCAAAGGCCGACGCGGCGTTTGTGAATCTTGAAGGCCCTATCGGAGGAAAAGCCGCGGATGCCAAGAGATGCCGATCGGAATATTGTTATAGCCTGCAACAATCGCCGTGGATTGCGGAATCTCTAGCTGAAATCGGCGTTCAAGTCGTCTCGGTAGCCAATAATCATGCCCAGGACAGGGGAAAAAGCGGCATGGCATCCACCGATGCGGCGCTTGCTCAGGCGGGGATCAAGCCGGCGGGCAGGCTCGGCAGCAACATCGCCGTGTTGGAGATTGGTGGAATGCGCATCGCTTTTCTTGGATTTGCCAGCTTCACCGGGGTTCCCGATTTGCGCGACCGGGATTCCGCTGTGGCACAGATCCGAGAGGCCAAGGCTCACTTTGACGCCGTGGTGGTGTCGATGCATGCCGGATGCGAAGGCGAGATTGCCAGCGTGATTCCAGCCGGGGACGAACGCTGCTTCGGCGATAACAGAGGCGATACAAAGGGATTTGCACGGGCTGCGGCAGATGCGGGAGCTACGATTGTCGTGGGACATGGGCCGCATGTGCCCCGTGGATGGGAGATATGGAATGGCGTTCCTATCTTTTATTCGCTGGGCAACCTTGCCACTGGAGCGGGAATCCATGTCGGGGGCAAAACTGCGCTGGCTCCGGTGCTGTTGGCTACATTTCAACGTAATGAGAATGGGGCTGTGCAAGTAGCGGGGTTTGAGATTGTTTCATTCAAGCAGGAAGCGGGAACGGGACCTCGTCTGGACCCGGAGGACGCAGCAAAAAAGGAGATGATTGCGCTCAACGAGAGTCTGAACAAACCTCCGACCGTAACTCCAACGCATAAGTTGCAGGGTTCCCAACGCACTCAAAAGCGCAAAGCGGAAACTGTAAATCGATAAAGAACAATCGCTGTCGTTGTTATTCTAGAAGAGAATCCAGTCACACAATTATCACAAAGGTTAACAACATGGAAGCAACTGGAATGGAACAGAAAAAATCTGACAGTGGAGATTCCGGTGATTTGAGCGGCCTATGCCGGATTGGAGGCATCGCCGCGTTTGTTCTAATCGTTTACTCACTGGCGACGATGATTCAGATGGTGGTGCTTGGCGGCCAGCCCGCAACTGCCGCGCAGGCCTTCGATCTGCTGCAGCATAACAGGGTTGTGGGGTTGCTGCGGCTGGACCTACCTACAATTGCCGTGCTGCCACTCTACTATTTGCTTTTTCTCGGCCTCTATGTGGCGCTGAAACAGAGCGACAGAGCTAATGCTCTGCTCTCTACGGTTCTAGCTTTCGCCGGAGTGACTCTGGTGCTCTCTACGCCAACCGCGCTTTCGATGATACCGCTGAGCGACAAATTTGCGGCGGCGACTACCGAGGCTGCGCGAGCGCAACTGCTGGCCGCAGGTGAAGCGATCATGGCCGCTGATATATGGCACTCCACAGGCGCCATTCTCGGCGGAGTGCTTCTCCAGTGCGGTGCGGTGCTGATCTCGGTTGTCATGCTGCGGGGAGGGGTTTTCAGCAAAACAACGGCCTGGCTGGGCATCGTGATGCATGGGCTCGATCTGGCGCACATTCTCGGAGGGCTGATTCTGCCCATCTCCGGCGTCATCCTGCTGGCCATCGCCGGACCGCTTTATCCAGTTTGGTTGTTTCTCGTGGGGCGCAGATTACTGAAGCTGGCTTCGAATAATTCGCCCCACGATTGAGTTGAAATAGCGGCTTTTACGCCGCTTTTTTATCGCTGGCCGACCGCACACGGAAGCGCTTCATCTGGATGGACAAAGTGCGCTCTATCTTACTCAGGTCGCCGCGCTCTGCCGGGCCTGCAAAGGTGGAGGCTACTCCGTGGGCTGAGGCGCGGCCAGTGCGGCCAACGCGATGAACAAAGTCCTCGGCCATCTTGGGCATGTCGAAGTTGATGACGTGGGCCACGTTGGCTACATCGATGCCGCGGGCGGCTACGTCGGTGGCGACAAGTACGCGGTGACGGCCCTCGGAGAAGCTGCGCAGGGCCTGGTTGCGCTGGGCCTGCGAGCGGTCGCCATGAATCTGCGTGGCGGAATGACCGCTGCGAACCAGCCTGCGCGCCACGCGGTCAGCGCCGTGCTTGGTGCGCACGAAGACCAGGAAACTTCCCTGCTCTGCACCCAGAAGGTGCTCGAGCAGCTCCTGCTTCTTGTCCGCCTCGACCTCGAAGGTGCGCAGCTCAACATTTTCGGCGGGCTTGAGCACCGAGCCGATCTCGACGCGAACGGGATTCGAGAGGTACTTGCGCGCCACTTCCTTGACAGAGCCTTCGAGCGTGGCGGAGTAGCAGAGGGTCTGGCGGACAACCGGCAGAGTGGCCGCGATGCGGGCGATGGCCGGCTGGAAGCCCATGTCTAACATGCGGTCCACTTCGTCGAGGACTAGAATTTTTATGCCGTCGAGGCGGACAAGCTTGCGCTTGAGGTAATCCTCCAGGCGTCCGGGAGTGGCGACGATGAGTCGCGCGCCACGGCGAATGGCGTCGAGCTGCGAGCGCTCGGCGAGTCCGCCGACTACCAGGGCCACGGATTGCGCGGAGCTGGTGCGAACGGCGAGAAAGGCCTGCTCCACTTGCATGGCAAGCTCGCGCGTGGGCAGAACGATGAGGGCAGATGCGCCCTTGGTTTCGACTTTCTGCATCATCTCAATGATGGGTATGAGGAAGCCTAGCGTCTTACCGGTTCCAGTCTGCGCGGTGGCTAGCACGTCGCGGCCTTCGAGAGCGGGAGGGATGCAGCCGGACTGCACCGGTGTGGGAATTTCATATTTGTTGGCGTCAAGCCGCGCCATCAAGGCGGGCGAAAGAGAAAACTGAGTAAACTGTGTTGTCAAAATAGGGTACATTCCTGTGGGCTCCGCGAGCGCCAGTTTCCCTGACGCCTGCAATCGGAGCCGGACGAAGAGGCGTACGCACCCAATCAAGGGCGCGAGCCTGCTTATTAAATTGCGTAAGGGAGAACCGAAAGTCGAATCTAAGACTAGCCAGACATTCAAGGGGAGAACGCCTGCGCCCGGAGCTGCCGCACGCTACTTCATGCCAGACGACTCGTTGCCGGCCGGCTCCACGCTCCCACGCTTTCAAACGCTTCCTGGTTTGCTGGCGCGGCTTCCTTTGTTGGAGGAGACGAACGCACAGACAACTGCCGGGCCTGGTTAGACCGATGACAGAGGCCCCCAGGATGGGAGACTCATGTGGATTACGCTCCACCCCAAGAAACAAAGACCATTTCTTGGGGGCCCCGGCCTGTAGGGGCTTGGGGAAAACTGTGCCAGGCAAACTTGCTTTCGAGGGCTCGCTGCCGCTCACGGCCAAATCACTGAGCGCAAGTACAGTGTAGCACAGATGTGCGAAATAACTAAATGCGTCCCTCCAAGGCTAAAGCCCGCGATGATTCTGTTGACTATATGCGAGGGTTGAAACCCTCGCCTCCCTCCTGCTTATGGCGCGTATAAAGTTATGCCCTGACTCTTCTTGCAGCACGGAATGAGTTCTTCTATAGCGTGTAAGTCCAGACTTATTAGCCCTGACCTACGGCTGCACACGTAAAATACTCTTTAGGGAGAATGCATCTCCCAGGTGCCCATGATTGATCCAAAGAATATGTTCTGCATTGACTCCCAGGCAGCACAGGAAACGCTTGATCCGACGGATTGGACTGCATTTCGCGCACAGGCGCACGACATGCTAGACGATATGCTCGGCTACATCGAAACAATACGCGAGCGGCCGGTGTGGCAGCCTATTCCGGAGGAAGCGCGGGCGCGCTTTCGATCTCCCGCGCCGCGGAAGGGCGAAGAGCTGGCCCAAGTCCATGCGGAGTTCATGCGGGATGTGCTGCCCTTCGCCATGGGCAATGTGCATCCGGGTTTCATGGGCTGGGTGAATGGCGGCGGCACTCCGGTGGGCATGGTGGCGGAGATGCTGGCCGGCGGGCTGAACGCGAATCTCGGTGGCCGCGATCAGATTCCGATCGAAGTGGAGCGGCAGGTGAGCGAATGGATGCGGGAGACCTTCGGATTCCCGCATGGCGCGAGCGGATTGTTCGTCACGGGAACTTCGATGGCGAATCTGATGGCGGTGGTGATTGCCAGGGACGCTGCTCTGGGCGTTGCCGTGCGCGATGGCGGAGTTGCGGCTGACACACGACGGCTAACCGCATACACATCGACCGCGGTGCATAGCTGCGTGCCCAAAGCCATGGACATTGCCGGACTGGGCAGTGATGCGCTGCGGCTGATCCCCACAGACAGCCGATATCGGATTGACCTGAGAGCGCTGGCAACGGCGATTGAGCGGGATCGCGCGGCGGGCTTCACGCCGTTTTTTGTTGTGGGAACAGCGGGAACGGTGGATACGGGAGCGATTGACGATCTGGCGGAGATGGCCGATCTGTGCAAGCGAGAGAAACTGTGGTTTCATGTGGACGGAGCTTTTGGCGCGTTGGCCAAGCTGGCTCCAGATCTTGCTGCGCGGCTGAACGGAATTGAGCGTGCCGATTCGCTGGCCTTTGATTTTCACAAGTGGGGACAGGCGCCCTATGACGCTGGCTTCATTCTGGTGCGCGATTCGGAGACGCACAGGCAGGCCTTCGTAATGCAAACGTCGTACCTTGCGCGGGCAGAACGAGGACTGGCTGCGGGCTCGCCCTGGCCGTGCGACTTTGGGCCAGACCTCTCACGGGGCTTTCGCGCGCTGAAGGTCTGGTTCACGCTGAAGGTTCTTGGCACGGAGCGGCTGGGCGCGGCCATCTCGCGCTGCTGCGCACTAGCTCGCTATCTGGAAGGTCGCATCAACGCGATGCCGGAGTTGGAATTGATGGCTCCGGTGGAGCTGAATATCGTCTGCTTCCGCTATCGCGCCGCAGACTCAGTGAATGCGGAGATAGCCATCCGGTTGCAGGAGTCGGGTGTAGTGGCGCCGTCTACAACTCGGATCGGAGGACGCACGGCTATTCGAGCAGCAATCGTGAACCACCGCACCGGACACGCTGAGATGGACGCGCTCGTGGTCGGCACTCTGGCGCATGGCCGCGCATTGACGGTGGACAAGTCTTAGTTCAGGATTAAAACTCAACATGGTTCTGCATTTTTATCAAGACAAAGACTCAACACAGTTACCCAGGAATTTTCCAATAGAACCATACAGCCATTTGGTGCGTTTACACTAGTGAGGTGGAAGAAGTTCAACCCAAAACGGATTCACGGCCTGCCGGCTTCGCGCTACGCTTCGTGGCGGCGGCGCTGATTGTGCGCGGCGGCGAGATTCTGATCGGACAACGCCGCCCAAATCAGCCGATGGCGCTGAAGTGGGAGTTTCCCGGCGGCAAAATCGAGCCCGGCGAGAGCCCGCAGCAGGCTCTGGCCCGCGAGCTACACGAAGAGTTGGGCATCCAGGCCACAATAGGCCCGCTGATCACGCGCATTCGCCACAACTACCGCCATGGCGGCGCGGTGGATTTGCAGTTCTTTGCGGTGCGCGAGTTTTCCGGGGAGATCGTGAACCATATCTACCATGAGTTTCGCTGGGTTCGGCTGGAAGATTTATCCGGCTATGAGTTTCTGGCCGCAGATCGCGGACTGATTAAAGATTTGGCCGAGGGAAAGCTGCTTTAGATCCCTGCGCGGGGAAGGTGGTCAGCGAGTTGGCGCTGTCTTTGCCGCGTTGGCCTGCTCGGTCCATCTTTGGGCATTCACACCCTTCACCACGAGCCACAGACACAACAATGCGTGTCCGATGAGACCAGTGGCCAGATTGAAGGGGTATAGATAGTTCTGGAGAGGCGGTGACAAATAGGTCATCCAACCCAAACCGGCAATGGCCATCAGCGCGCCCAGAATCCGAGGCAGAAAGGTCGATTTGATAATTAGATAGCCGATCAGAATGCAAAATAATCCTAATAATACTATAGCGATGTTCACGCCCTGAGGACTAAATCGAAGAGCCTCAAAGGCGATTCCCACTAGGTTGAAGGACACAGCGAGTAATGAGAGGCTCCTGCTCACCGGCTTGAAGATGTCATAAAAGAGCAGCGTCATTGCGATCATGCCGGAGAGCGCAATGAGGCCCACCGCGAAACCCAACCTTCCGTGAAGGAAACGCTCGCCGAGTCCTCCAATCAGTACGCTGAGGAAATAAAGGACGCCTGCTATTCGGGCTTTGAGGCTCGGCGACGGTTTATCGATGTCGGAATTTGTCATTTCATAGTCCTCCAGACCTTAATTCACTCATCACGCGGATTGTACCGCGACTGAATCCCTGGTTCCATTTTCACGCGGCTGTAGGTTTACGCCTTTGAACAATAGCCACAGGCCCACTAATATTTCGGCAATAGCTACAGGCAGCCAGCCAAATTGCAGCATCCCGGAATGCTGCGGCACAATAAGAGATCCAAAACAAGCTATCGGTACCAGCACAGATCCAAATAGGCCCAGAGCAGACAAGAGCTTTGGAATATAGTTCGATTTGAGGAATAGATAAAAGAAGATGATGGACCCCATGCCGAAGAATATCGCACCGATGTTGAATCCGGCCGAACCCACGTCGGAACTTAAGGTCACGAGAAATGATAATTGCTTGGCGTCGAAAACATTCACAGAGTCAGTACCGTTATACAGCCTCAAAGCACTAAAACTAACAATGGATACGACTCCGAATAGAGTGGCTTCCACTAATCGAAATACCAAGGCAAGCAGCGCCAGATTATTATTAACTGGTTTGACAGCCCCATAAAGGCCCATGGCCAAAAGCACAGTGCACAGACCACCGATTAAAAAGCTGGACAGCCCGATACGATAGAGCAGCTCAGAGCCCGCTATCCTATGCGCGGTCTCCGCGAAATTGCCCGGAACTTGAAAACGGCTGGTAATACGCATACTCAAAACGTCGACAAGGTCGACGAACAGATACATGAAGCCCGCAAGCCGGGCGTACCTGATCTGTGATTTTTCGGTTTCAGAATATGTCACTTCAACCTCTTCGCTTACAAGTTGCCTCAGGCGCTTTTACGCCATTTGCTGCTGAGTTTGAACAGAATATTGAAGTTATATACGAGGCGGCGCTGAAAAAGTTCCCGCCAGACTATAGAGCGTGCTCAGGTGCATCGTTTCTAGCACTTATGGAAGCGGGGAAGCTGCCGTAAGCGCCTGTAACGGGCAGACGCGCATTATCATATTTTCTATATGCGTTCCACGGTCAGTACGACTTTCCCTTGCGCATGACCCTGTTCAAGATAACGGATAGCTTCTGCTGTATCGCTCAACGGGTAGCTCCGATCAATTACGGAAACAATTTTCCCGGCTTCAAGAAGATCTTTAAGAAACACCAGATCCTTCTTTGTAAGCTTGGCGATAATACCGCATATTTTCTTGTTGCGAAATAGTGACAGCATCAGTGAAAGCAAAGACTCCGAGAGCATGGCTTGAAGACTTGCACTGCCTCCTCCGGATTTAACGCATATTCCGTTCAGGTTCAGCGAGCGCCGGTAATCGAAGATTGAATGATACGCGTTTGCGGCGAGAATCAGGTCGTAGCTCTGGCCGTTGCGAGTGAAATCTTCTCGTGTGTAATCGATGAGATGGTCCGCGCCAAGTGATCTCGCTCGATCCAGATTACGCGTGCTGCAAACGGCGGTGACCTCAGTCCTGAAGGATTTGGCAATCTGGATTGCGAATGTACCCACGCCGCCGGATGCGCCATCGATAAGAACCTTCTGCCCCGGCTTGATGCGTCCTTTGTCGCGTAGGCCTTGAAGGGCAGTGATAGCCGCCACGGGAACGGCAGCTGCTTGTTCAAACGAGAGGTTGGCCGGCATCATCGTCAATTTGTCTTCGTTAGCACAAACAAACTCGGCGAAGGCCCCTCGGCATACGCCGAAGACTGCGTCTCCCAGCTTGAACTGAGTTACATTCCTGCCTATGGCTTCCACCACGCCGGCTACATCCACGCCCAACCGAATTTCATTTGGCTTGCGTATTCCTATCATCAGGCGGATGAACCACGGTTCGCCTCGCATGAAATGCCAGTCCAGCGGATTGACCGAGGCCGCGCGTACTTTGACCAAGACTTCGTTGTCCGCAGGTGTGGGTATCGTGATCTCCCTGAATTGCAAGACGTCTGGAGGTCCGTATTGGTCGTAGACAATCGCTTTCATTAGGCGTTCCTTAGTGAGTGATTCTCGGACCGGGAGTCATTCACCCGCCGTTCCGGCCTGCTGCCTCCATCGTTGTGAGTTCACGCCGAAGATGAGCAGCCACAAGATTAGCGATCCTTCTCCGAGTGCACCTGCAGGCATTATGACGCGGGAGAAGAGATTAGCTGCGAGCGGAGGCGATAGAAAGAGCTGATACGTCAAACCGGCGATAATCAAAAACGCGCCGATAATGCGAGGCATGAACTTAGACCTGAGAATCAGGTAGCCGATCAGGATGCAATAGCACCCGAAGAATACCATCGATACCGAGGCGACAACCGCGATCATATTGAGAGACAGAAGCGCCATTGTCTGCAACTGTTCTGTCTTGAAAACACTTAGATATGGCGCGCCGCCCAGAATAGTTAGCGGAGCGATTGTAAAAAAGCTGCCGAAGGCTCCGACGATGCATCCGGTCATGCTGAAAAACGCGGCCAGTAAAGAGATGCTCCGGTTCACCGGCTTCAACAGCTCATAAAGCATGAAAGTTACCGCGATGTACGCCACGGTCGCAATCAGGCTGTAGGCGAATGAAAGCTGCAATACACTTCCGTTCGTCAAAATGTTATGTACGGTGGCCGCGGCATCATCTTTAACCAGAATCTTGCCGTGAATCAGGCTATCGGCCTTTGTGTAAACCACTCCGTTGATCAGATATAGGACTCCGGTAAGCCGGGCCTTCAGCGCAGGCGATGATTGTGCGATCCATGCTCTTAGACTGTTCAAGCTCATCCTCATTCCTCTCCTTGGTTGTTTAGATTGTATTCGCGGCGCTGGCCTGCTCATTCCACCGTTGCGAGTTCACGCCGAAGAGGATGAGCCAAAACACAAGCGAGAGTTCTCCGAGTGCGCCAGCGGGACCGATGAGGAATGGGAAGAGAGATTGTGCGAGCGGTGGAAAAAGAAATGCTTGGTAAGTCAAACCCGCGATTATCATGAAAATGCCGATGATTCGCGGCAGGAACCTTGACCGAAGAATGAGGCAGCCGAGCAGTATATTATACATGCCAAAA
The DNA here is from genome assembly GCA_964520005.1 of uncultured Occallatibacter sp. Taxonomy (GTDB): domain Bacteria; phylum Acidobacteriota; class Terriglobia; order Terriglobales; family Acidobacteriaceae; genus Telmatobacter. The sequence continues at coordinate 15,797 of CAZFMB010000022.1, read as the reverse complement.
AATACCATATAGATGCAATTGGCCTGAGCATGTAAATTGAGTGATAGAAGCGCCAAATCCTGCAACTGCTCCAACTTCATCGCGCTCAAATACTGTACTCCTCCCAATATGACCAACGCGGCGAGATGCAAGAAACAGATAAAAGCCTGGATCGTGCATCCCGCGAGACTGAAAAACGCCGCAAGCAAAGCGATGCTCTTGTTCACCGGCTTGAAGATATCAAAGAAAAGCAGGGTCACTGCGATAAAGCCCACTGCCGATATGAGATCAGCAGCAAAACCCATGCGATAGAGAGTCTCGTGGGCCAGGATGTTATGCGCCGTGGCCGCGGCGTTGTCTGCAACAACCAGCTTGCCGCGAACGAAACTATCGGCGAATACGAAAGCCATACCGGTGAATAAATACAAGATGCCTGCAAACCTGGCTTTCAAAGCTGGCGACGACTGTGCCAGCCAGTTCTTCATTGTGCTCATCCTCGCATCTCCTGCTGTGCTTCGGTTGAAGTACAGTACGTTATCCCTCCTCCGTTGGTTCCCCAGCCGTCACCTTGCTGCCACACCAGCGGGAGCGCATATCAGCTCTGAATTTGTCGCGCTCTTCGGGCGTCATCTTCTTCCAGTCTGATTTGTGGTGGCCGTTGCCGCCGCCGCCCCAGCCTCCGAAGAGAATCCGGCTGAGCACCAGTAGTCCGAGAGCCTGCCATAGGTTGATGGTGCGCACGCCGAAGAGCGCGGGCAGCAGCCAGTTCCACAGATACATCACCACTTCGCCGCCAAGCCAAATGAAAAGCACGAGCGCCAGCGGGCCCGCAACAAAGATCCACTTGTTTCTTTTGATCCACCCATTTTCCATGTTAATTCCTCATTTCCTCATAAACTCATCGTGAATGTGCAGTAGTCTTTCGCGCAGACGAAGCACCGCGTAGCGCTTGCGCGCGAGCAAGGTATTAACGCTTACGCCTGTTTCCTCCGACAGTTCCTTAAAGCTGCGCCCCTCATATTCGTGGGCGACGAAAACATCTCGCTGCTCGGCGGGCAATTCGGCGAGCGCGGATTCCAATTCGTCCATGAGCAGTTTGCGCAGGTAATGCTCTTCAGGACCTGCTTCGGACGAGATCAGTAGATCTTCGAAAGCGAGCAACTCGCCTTCTTCGCCCTCGACCGCCGCATCGCTAAAGTTCTCCGGCTTCTTCTTGCGGAAGAGATCGGTGATGCGGTTGCGCGCGACGCTATAGAGCCATCCGGTCACATACTCAACCGGCATCAATAGCCGGTTGGCTCGCACCAGTTCGAAGAAGACCTCCTGGACAAGATCTTCGACGTCGGCTTCAAGCGGTACGCGCTTGCGGATGAAGTTGCGCAGCCGGCATCGTTCTTGCGCGACGATTTCGGAGATGCGCAGGTCTTGCTCGATCATTGAGGTGATTCTCAACGTCCCATCCATCCAATTCTGAAGACGAACGACGGCTGCAAATATTGTATAGATATTATTTGGGGGCAGCTGCCTACGTGAAAGTGGCACCCGGTCTCGTGGTATCGAGAAGTTCTTGCGTGGTTTTTGCGACGGGCGTGTGAGAATTCCCTTGGTTTAGAAGTTAAATGCGCGGAATTTGCCCAACACCTGTTATCGGAACCTGATCCAGCATCCGTGAGAACTCTGCGATCTTGGCCCAATAAACGATCCATAGGACAAAGCCTGCCAGTGAGGCGATAACACCCAGAAAAGGAATAATTCCACAGGCTCCGCATATGCACATAGCAATGCCGATCGATTGTCCTGGCATGGGTTCCACGCTTGTAATATTTCTCGCCCTGAACTCATTGCTCAAAGTTTTCGCCAACCCAATTACCACGAAGAAATGCCACACCAAATTGACAAAAGGAACTAATAAAAGCCATAGCATTCCTGGTTCGATTGTGATGGATGTAGCGGAACATTTTGTCAGTGTACGAGTCAGAGTCAGGATGTAAAAGATAACGGGTAATAGGAAGAATAGGGAAAACACAAACATTACAATCAGCAAGTGTGTTGGCTGTAACAGATCGCCCATCACCATCTCCTTCGAATCAAAATGCTGAAATTCTGGATAAGATCAGTCTAGGCTGCGACATAGCAAATAGCAACAGAACCGACTGTTTTCGCGATTATCCAGTGCGGTACATATTGTTCCAGGTCTTAGTGTCCAGGCATCATGCCCCAGAGCATGACCAGCGTGATGGCGATCACGATGATGCTTGTAGCCCAGGCGATGATGTTCCAAAGGCGCGTGTTTTTGTGCTCGCCCATCAGGTCTCCGCGGTTGATGAGCAGCAGCATGAGGATGATGACTAAGGGAAGCAGTACGCCGTTTAATACCTGCGAGAGGATGGCGACATTGATCAGTTGCGCGTCAGGCAGCAGCAACACGGTAAGCGCGCCGCCGACGATAAGCAACGAATAGAGCCAATAGAAGAAGGGCGCTTCCTTGAAGGTTTTATCCACGCCGGATTCGACACCCAGGCCCTCGCATACAGTGTAGGCGGTAGAGAGCGGCAGTATCGACGCGGCGAAGAGCGAGGCGTTGAAGAGGCCGAAGGCGAAGAGGATATAGGCGTAGTCACCGGCCAGGGGGCGCATGGCCTCGGCGGCCTCGGCGGCCGTCTGGATGGCTCCCATGCCGTGGACGTAGAGCGTGGCGGCGCAGGCCACGATGATAAACCAGGCGACGATGTCGGTGAAGAGGCTGCCGACGATTACGTCGAGCCGCGAGGCAGCATAGTCTTTGACGCGAATGCCCTTTTCGACGATGGAGGATTGCAGATAGAACTGCATCCACGGCGCAATGGTGGTGCCGACGACTGCAATGGCCATGTAGATATAGGCCTTGTCGCTCAGCACTGAGCGAGCCGGTAATTGGACAGTGGCCAGCATCGCATCGTGCCAACTTGGCTGGGAGAGCACCCCGGCAAAGATGTAGCAAATATAGATAAAAGAGGCGATGATGAAGATTTTTTCCGTGCTTTTGTAGCTGCCTTTGACGACCATGTACCAGACAAGGAACGCGCAAGTTGGCACGGAAATGAACTTGGAGACGTGAAAAAGGTGCAGGGAGCCGGCGATGCCGATGAACTCCGTGACCACATTGGTGTAGTTGACCACCACCAGCAGCACCATCAGGATGACGGTGAGTCGCAGGCCGAACTCTTCGCGGATGAGGTCGCTGAGACCCTTGCCGGTGACCACGCCCATGCGGGCGCACATCTCCTGCACCACGATGAGGGAGATAGTGATGGGAATGATGGTCCAGAGAAGGGTGTAGCCGTATTGCGCGCCGGCCTGCGAATAGGTGAAGATGCCGCCGGAGTCGTTATCGACGTTGGCGGTAATGAATCCGGGGCCAAGAACGGCTAAAAACAGCAGTATCCGGGTTCGCCAACGCTTCAACATTCGGGCCGTTTCCTATTGTGGAGTCATAGAAGGTCTGTTCATACCGCCTTTTTGACCATAACAGGCCGGGGGCGGGGACGGGAAACCTGACGGCAGCGAACCTGGGAATGATTCTCAAAAACTGGATTGACTAAGTATTGTTATCATGGTACATTGGTACACATGTACAGGAGGTACATATGTCGCAAGAACAGCAACATCGTGAACCTGTCGTAGTAGAGCGCGTGCAGACCGGTGTGCGCATGGAAAAGCGCTTATTGAAGGTGCTCAAGGCCGTCGCCGAATTGAAGGAGATGACGCTGGGAGATCTGCTGGAAGGAATCGTTCTGCACGCCTTCGAAGGCAAGCTGGTTCCCTTCTCTCCGCAAACGCTGAAAGAGATCGAGCAGTTTAAAGCGATCTACGGGATGACGCTGAAGGCTACGGACAGCCACAACCTGAAGGAGAAAAGAAAATGAAGAGTATTCTTATGCTCCTTGCCGTCACGGGATTGGCTGCGACAGCGTGTTGTCAGATGATCCCAGGGCCGCCGGAATCATGTCTGCACATTAGCACCAGCTTCGATTTCATTGTGCACGCCCCCTACGGCTTGGCTGCGCCGTTGTTTGGACCGATCGGCGAACACGCCTGGGCTGGTGAAGAGTGGGATCCAAAGTTCATCTATCCGCAACCACCTAGCGATGTGGAGGGCGCGGTGTTCACAGTGCACGATGGACCGTTGACGAAGGTATGGGTCACCACTCTTTTCGATCTGGAAGCGCGGCACATTCAGTATGTTTATTTTCTACCGGGATTGCTGGTGACCACCATTGATGTTCGCTTCAAAATCATCGACGCTGGAACGACGCGGGTGAATGTGGTTTATACACGCACCGCACTCACGCCGCAAGGCAATGAGCGTGTGGCCAGGATGAGCGAAAACGATAGAAAAGCCGGTACTGAGTGGCAGGAGGCCATCGACAATTATCTAACCAAAATAAAATCTGGCCATTGACTTTGAAGTCAATGGCCGGACTCGATGCTGGATGCACTCGTCAGGCGGTGGCGTAAACCGGCTCTTCGTCAGTGACTGCCTCGGATGTCAGGCTAAGCAATGACGCGATTACGTCGGCGGCGCCATACGATGTTTTGCCGGGCGCGAGGAACTGCGCGACGGAATTCAGATCGTCTCCCACGGTAATCAGGGGCGGTTCGACGGCACCATCTTTGCGCACCTGGGCGTGGCCGATGTTGGCCAGCAGAGCGTTGCACAGGCACTTGCGTCCCACCGTCTCCTCGACCTTGCCTCCCTTAGCTACGAAGTTGGCCACCGGCTCGGCGGAGCAGCGGTAGCCGATCTTGCCATCAGGCGTGGTGTAGGACTCACGCAGCAATCCTATGTCGCAGACCCGTGTACGCGCCGCGGCTACCTCCGGATCGGAGTAGGAGCCTTGCAACAGCGCCACCTTGAAGGGGAAACCCGTGGGCGAGGCCACCGGATCGGTGAAGACCTCGCCAGTGCCGGTAGTAGCCTGGGCGATGAGCGACTGCTTTAGATCGGAACGAATGCCAGACTCTCGCGTAAAGGCAAATGCTGTGCCGACCTGCACACCGGCGGCGCCCTGGTCGAGCGCATAACGCACGCTCTTGGCGTTGCCGTAACCACCGGCCAGCCAGAAGGGCACGCCCAGCGCGCGCAGGCCCGCAAGGTCTACCATGTCGCGTTCGCCATAGACCGGCTCACCGGCAGCATTGAGCAGCAACTTGCCGCGCGGCGGCGCATTGTGTCCGCCGGCCGTGGGGCCTTCGATGACCAGCCCGTCGACGCGCCCGCTGGCCCGGCGAAGCATGGTGGTGGCCAGGGTGTTGGAAGAGACGATGGCCAGAAACTTTGGCCGGTCAAGTTCGCGGAGCGGACCTTGCACGTAATCGGCGGGATCGAAGTTCATCGCCGTATCAGCATCCTGAGCAGCGCCAGTGACCGCAAGATGGTACTGAGCGGGACGTAAGCCGGCCAGAGCGTCGAGTACGCCGGGGATGTGCAAAGGAATGCCCGCGCCCATCAGCACATATCCGACACCTGCCAGCATGGCGCCAAAGATCGACGGAAGGTGCGGCATCTGCACCTTCTCCAGGAAATTGATGCCGACGGGATTCTTGTGGCCATCGCGGGCCAGATAGACCTCGACAAAATTGCTTACGATGCACAGCTCGACGACCTTGCGAATATCGCGGCGTTGGTGCATCGGCGGCAGCGGGTAAGGCGCCATCGCGGCCTTGCCTCCGGGGATGTAGTACTCATCCCAGATGCGCTGCGCCATATCGGGAAAGGGGAATGCATCAAGGCCGCGGCGCACGTGCCCACCGGGGTCGCCATCGGCGAGGCGGCGGACAAAGAGCGAATCAAGCGCTGTGCCAGAGACCACGCCGAGCTGACCGAGTTTGGAGACGACATTAGCCAGGCGCCAGTTTGATACGCCCACACCCATGCCGCCCTGAATGATTTTAGGGAACGCCATCATGTTTGGATTGTTACACAGATGGGACTGAATCTCTACAATTCTTGGTGGTAAGCGGGAAGAAAAATGTATGGAATGTTCAATATTGCACAAAATACTCCGGATTGAGACACTTTAGGCTACGCGGACAGATGAAGCGGAAAGAAAACGGACTCGGCGGGGAACCGACGGGCGGCAGGCCATGAAGCCATGCCGCCCGTTGCAGGCGCGAAGCGCGGTCCGCTAGTCTTGTCGTATGCGTCTTCGACGCGTGGAAAAGCGGCAAAAGAGAAACAGATCACCAAATTCCAGGCGACAAAAATAACCAGGGCCGCGCGCTGAATCCACAGAATGGCAGACCTCAGGCGACGGAATACAGGATAATAATTGCATTTGTTAAGCTTTGCGAAAGTGTAGCATAGAAAAACTTCCGCTGAAGTTATAAATTATCGCGCAGGAAGCTGATGACATGGTCGGCCTGGACGACGCCCACCATGCGACCCTGCGTGTCGACCACGGCCAGAGCGTGAAGGTTGTACTTGTCGAAGAGCTCGGCCAGTTCGTTCTGATGGAGGTTCATGGGACAGGAGAGGACACGGGCTTCAGTCAGCGTGGCGAGACGCGTCTCAGGCTGGGCCATTACCAATCGGGCAAGAGGAATGGCTCCGCGCAGCACGCGATGCTCGTCGAGCAGATAGATTTCGGTAACGCTCTCCAGGTCGCCGTCAAAGGTACGCAGTTCATCGACGGCCTGAGCCACGGTGGCGTCCTTGCCCAGGGCAACGAAGTCGGTGGTCATGCAGCCGGCGGCGGATTTCTCGTCGAACTCAAGCAGCTCCGAGACCTCCTGGCGCTCTTCCGGCTCCATCTCTTCCAAAATGGCGTCGGATTGCTCTTCGGGCAGTTCTGCCAGCAGGTCGGCGGCGGCTCCAGGGTCCATCTCCTCGACGATGTCTGCAATCTTCTCTTCGTCGAGCTTTTCAAGGAGCGACTTTTGCAGGCGAGGCTCGACCTCTTCTAGGGTCTCCGCGGCCACATCTTCATCCAGCGAGGTGAAGATTACTTCGCGCTCGGCGGGAGCCAGGTCTTCGAGAATATCGGCCAGGTCGGAGGGGTGCATCCCGGCCAGCCGCTCGTACTCAATGCGCAGCTTGACGCGGCGAGCCGGATCGACCTCAATGACGTCAACAAACTCCCAGGGGATAGCGCGGACGGCAAATTTGCGGGAGAACTTTTCCAGTGTGGCGCGGGGCAGCAAGCCCTTGAAGACTCGGCGGAAGGCGCCCCGCAATCCCACCTCGACCTCGGCCACGCGCAACAGATGAGCGGCGCCCTGGCCCATCCATTCCAGATCGACGTCATTGACACGGACCACCTTGCGGCCATGTATGTCGATGATCTGGCGGTCAATCAAATCCTGGCTTAGATAGAGATAATTGCCCTGATCGGCCAGCGGCACCATAGCGCCGGCGGAGCGCAACTCGAGCGTTCCGGCGGGGGTCTCCATCACATCCTGCGAAGGCACGATGCACAGCCCGTCGCGGGTTTTGAGCACCAATCCGGCCACCTTGCCGGCATCCTCGCCGGTGGCCACGGCGATGTCCTTGAGCCGCCCGCGCAGTTGGCCATGGGAATCGGTCACCGGGGTGCCGAGCAGCGCCGTCAGGCTGATGCGGGTTGTGGTGCGGGGGCGCATGATGTGAGTGTATCGCTTTGGGGGGGCGCTTACGCCGTAGGACGCCTCCGGGGATGATCACCAACTCTGATGTTTCCGGAAATCGGCATACAATCTGTGGGAAGATGCCCCATTCGATTGCCGGTCAATGCGCAGATTTTGGAGATTGGACGGCCACCGAGTTACGGCCGTGTTGTTTGGCCTCATACATGGCCGCATCAGCGCTTCGCATCATTTCCTCCCAGCCGTTATGTGTCGAATCGAGCTGGGCCACGCCCACGCTGACGGTCAAGTGAATAGGCCCTGTTTCGAAGGGAACTTCGAACGCGTCAATAGCCTGTCTCACTCGCTCCGCAGTGAGGATGCCGGCGGACATAGGAGTATCCGGCAGAAGGATGGCAAACTCCTCGCCTCCCGTTCGCGCAAACGAATCCTGACCGCGCAACATGGTTTTTACCTTGCACACCAATGCCTGCAACGCACGGTCGCCAGCGGCATGCCCCCGCTCGTCATTCAGTCTTTTAAACTGATCGATGTCAATCATTATGGCACAGAGCGGGTTACCATATCGCATGCTTCGCGCCGTCTCCCGCAGGGCCGCTTCTTCCAACGCCCGGCGATTCATAGCTCCGGTAAGGGGATCGGTACGCGCCTGCTCGGCCAATTCTCTCTGCAACTCGGTCATCAGAAACCATAGATCGCAAATCACCATGAATTCGGCGAGAAAGGCCATGGCGGCCAGAGAATACATCCATTGCGGGTCTGTATGGGCATTGACAATCCGCCAGGGGCGTACATAGCGCAGATTTGTCAATCCGGCACGGTAGGCCGCCACGCACATCTCTGCAGAGAGGATGACCGCGGTTATGCGCGATACTGCAGTAAATGGCCCACTTCCATGTTTCAACAGAATCCACGCGGATAAACCGCATACCATCACAAAGGGAATATTGAGGATATTGCTAATATGCGGGATTCTCAAGACATAAAGGATGGTATAAGACAGCAGCAGAAAACCGAGGATCATCCAGGGCCATATGCTCTGCAGTGGCTTACGCACGACAAACCAACGCAGGCCCATCAACTGAAACGTGAAGGAAACTAGGTACAATTCATTGTTTATCATAGGGCTGATTACAAGGGGCAATTTCCCTTCCAGGCCCTGCAGAATTAGCTTGATCAAGCCGGCGATCATCCCGCTGGCAAGCCAGCTCATTCCTGTCAAGCGGCGGTTGTACCATGCAAGCAGACTGATGCACACGGTAAAAACGGTTACCGTAGTGATGTTCGCGAAGAAATAAGTTTCGTAGTCCATCTTTCCAATACAGACTAAGTCAGGATTCCACTAGCAGCACCATGGCTCCAGCCGAGCGTAGATTAAGCACTCCGGCAGGTGTCTCTATCACGTCCTATGATGGCAAGATGCACATTCCTTCGCAGGTTTTGAGCACCAATCCGGCTACCTTGCCGGAGGCTATGGCGATGTCTTTGAACCGCCAGTAGGTGGCCGTGGGGTTCGGTCACCGTTGTGCTGTACAGCGCCGTCAGGCTGATGCGGGTTGTGGTGCGTGGGCGCATGATGTGAGTGTATCGCTTTGGGGGGGCACTTGTGGATGGATATTGTGAAGCAATGAAAAGGACTTTGAATGCGTTGGAAGGCTCAATTGTCCACCTGCCGAAATCATGTCAATGTTTGACAGTGCATATCATTGGATATACGCTTTTAATTAGGGATTCGGTTGCCAGCCGGAGGAGATTCTCATGGACCAGATGAACGTCTCAATCACGGACCATCTTGCGGGGTACGTTCGGGCCAGAGTCAAGAGCGGACGCTACAACAATGCCAGCGAAGTGGTGCGCGAGGCTTTGCGCCGCATGGAAGAGGCAGATCAGCGCGCCTTGCGCATCGCAGCTCCCACCGTCGAGGACGTGCTGACCGATTTTACCGCCAACCAGACCGAAGCCATCCGCAGACGCGTTCTGGAAAGCATCGGCGAGATCGAACGGGGCGAGTACACCATGTACGAAGGCCGTGCCGGCCTTGCCAAACTCTCTGCCGGAGTGAAAGCCAGGGGACGCCGGTTACTGGCGGAAGCCGCGGAAAAATAATGCAATTTCATGTCACAAAAAAGGCTGAGGGGGATCTGGATAATATCTTTGTTTACTGGGCCCAGCGAGCCGGCATCGATGTCGCCGATAAGCTTATAGATTCCATTGAAGACCGCTTTGCCATGTTAGGCGACTATCCATTGATTGGCCGAAAGTGCAACGAGATTGCTCCAGGCATACGCGTCTTCCCGACCGACAAATATCTGATCTATTACCAAAAGGAGCGAGGCTTGATAAAGATTCTTCATATCCTGCATGGCGCGCGGGACCAGACTCGCGCGTTCAAAAACGAGTGACAGCGGTTTGTCTCGGGATGGCCGTAGCGGCGCACAATCTCTGGATATATGCCCTCTTCGATTGCCGGTCACTGCGCAGATTTCGGAGATTGAACGGCCACGGAGTTACGACCATTTTCTTTGGCCACATACATGGCCTCATCAGCGCTGCGCATCATGGCTTCCCAGTTACCCTGCTTTGAATCTAGCTGTGCCATTCCCACGCTGACGGTTAAGTGAATCGGCCCGGTCTCGAAGGGAATTTCGAGCGTCTCGATGGCCTGTCTGACTCGCTCCGCGGTGAGGATGCCGGCGGAAATAGCAGTGTCTGGCAGCAGGATGGCAAACTCCTCGCCTCCCGTCCGCGCTAACGAATCCTCGCCTCTCAGCATGGTTTTTATCTGGCACACCAAGGCCTGCAACGCGCAATCGCCTGCGGCATGTCCGCGCGCGTCATTCAGGCGCTTAAAATGATCGATGTCAATCATGATTGCGCAAAGCGGGCTGCCATGCCGTATGCTTCGCGCCGTTTCTCGCAGTGCCGCTTCTTCCATCGCTCTGCGATTCATCGCTCCGGTGAGAGGGTCGGTGCGTGCCTGCTCTGCCAGTTCCCTCTCCAGTTCGGTTACCAGAAACCAGATATCGCACATCACCATGAAGGTGGCCAGAAAAGCCATGGCGGCCAAAGAATACAGCCAACACGGGTCGGCATGGGCATTGATCGTCTCCCACGGCCGCGCGTAGATCATATTGGTCAGTGCGGCCCGGTAGGCTGCAACGCACATCGTGGCGCATAGAATGACCGCAGTAACCCGCGACACCGCTTTAAACGGCCCGTGCCCATGCTTCAGCAGAATCCACGCAGACGCGCCGCACACCGCGACAAAGGAAATATTGGTAAGATTGCCGCCGTACGGGATTCTCAGGAAAAACATGGCGGTATAGATCACCAGCACTATCCCGACGGTAATCCAGGGCCATCGGCTCCGCATCGGCTTGCGCACCACAAACCAGCGCAGGCCCATCAACTGCAAGATGAAGGAGACAACGTAAAGCTGGTTGGCAAGCATACTGCTGAGTACGATGGGCACTTTTCCTTCCAGGCCCTGTAGAATCAGCTTGACCAGGCCGACAATCAGCCCGCCCGCAAACCAGGCAATTCCCGTTACGCGGCGGTTGTAGCACGCAAGCAGGCAGAGGCACACCGTAAAGACGGTTACCGTGGCGATGTTCGCGAAGAAAAATGTTCCGTAGTCCATCTTCCCAACACAGGCGAAATCAGTATTCCAAGATATTGTTGAAAATGCAGAACATCATGAGGCGCGCCGTCGAAACGGATCCCCAACGTTCGCTACAATACCTATCTGCAGTATCGGCTTATATTTTACTTTATTCGGTTTTTAGATAAGGACGGGCGTAATTTGTACGGCTAATTTGTAAGACCCGCAACCATAATATGACCTATTTCAAGCCATATCAGCGAATACACCATGCGGCTTTCAGGTTAGCCACAGATGGCCTGGCTGTCACAATGACAAAATCAGACGAAAGCATACTTTGCCCCAGGCACAGAGATGAATTTCTGCCCAAACTGCGATACATTTTATCCCGACAACAATGTCAGGATAATGCTAGTTTTGGTGCGGGCGCATGATGTGGCTGCATTGCCTGGAAGTCGGTTTATGTCTATGCAAACTGCCCACAGTTCCTGGAATCGTGTAGTATGGGGGCACCCAAAGTATCGCATCTGTCTAGCATTGAAATTTGTCAGGCTACGCTTTATGGAAATTTAAGGACTCCGAACGATGCGCATTTTTTCTTGCCGTATTCTCTGCTCGATAGCGTCGCGACGAACGATTGTCGCCATCCTCGCACTGGCTATGATCGGCTTTGCTACTTCCTGCCATACAGACAAATCGGGAAGCGTGTTTCGTGCCGCAGCCGCGAAGGGTGACATTACCAAGGTCCAGACGCTGCTCAAAACCAATCCCAATTTGGTTTTTACCAAGAATCAAACGGGCACAACGGCATTGCATTGGGCGGCGGCTAATGGTCACAAGGATGTTGCGGAGTATCTGCTGGCTAACCACGCCATTGTAAACGCCGTTACCAATCAAGGTGTAACTCCCCTGCACTGGGCGGTAGGTGGTAACCACAATGATGTAGTGGAACTGCTGTTGGCACATGGCGCCGATGTGAATGCCGGAGACAAATACGGCAATACGCCTTTGCAAGGGGCGGTTTCTCAGAATCATAAAGATATGGCGGTACTGCTGTTGGCGCATCATGCCGATGTGAATGCCATGTCTCACAAGGTTCTGAATCCCTTGCAGCAGATGATCAAATTACTGTTAGATGAATCCGATAATGATTCCAAGCCTGACAGGGGATGGACGCCGTTGCATTGGGCAGCCTTTAGAGGCTACAAGGACATGGCGGAGTTGTTGCTGGCCAATGGGGCCGACGTCAACATCAAGAATGAGAATGGCTATACGCCTATGCTCACTGCTGCTTATTACGGCCATAAGGATGTGGTGGAATTGCTGCTTGCTAACAAAGTCGATGTCAATGCCAAAAACGACAATGGCGATACTGCATTGCTCATAGCGGCCAATAAAGGCAACAGCAATTTGGCGGGATTTCTGCTAGCCAGCGGAGCGGATGTCAATGCCAAAAACATCAGTGGCACATCACCACTAGTTTGGGCAGCCTGCAATGATCGACCAGAATTGGCTCAGTTGCTGTTGACCCACAAAGCCGACGTCAACGCCAGAGACAATAACGGCTATACACCTCTGCATACGGCAGCTTACAAGGGCAAAAAAGACGTAGCGGAGTTGCTGCTGGCCAGCGGGGCCAACGTGGATGCCCTCTCCACACGAGGTGTGACGCCATTGCATTGGGCGGTGGTCAAAAACCATAAGGACGTGGCGGATTTGTTGCGCGAGCACGGTGGCCACGATAAGGGCTCGATTTCCTCTGCTTCCGCGTGGAATCTCTGGTAATTATTTGATCTGTATGTGGTCTTACTCTACGCAATTTTCCCGTTTGCCACGGACGGGCAGGGCTGTCACAATGACACAATCAGACGAATGCAAACACCGACCCAAGCATAACGATGAAAATCTGCCCGCAATGCGATACCGGCTATCCCGATAACGCCGAGACCTGTCCTACTCATGGCGGGTTGCTGAGCGAAATTATCGACCTGCGTCCGGGAATGCTGATCCGCAAGACCTACCGCATAGAGCGACTACTGGGCAAAGGCGGGATGGGTTCGGTATATCTGGCGCGGCATGAGCTGATGGACGCACCTCGGGCGTTGAAATTTCTGTCGCATGAGCTAAACAGCGACGAGGCTTTTACCCGGCGCTTTTTGCGCGAGGGGCGGATGCTGCGCCAGGTGCGGCACAAGAATGTGGTGGACTGCGGGGATCTGGAACGGGCCGAGGACGAGCGGCTGTTTTTCGCCATGGAGTTTGTGGACGGGCCGGATTTGCGCGGCCTGATACATCAAGCCGGCGGGCGCATGGATGTGGCCGAGGCGCTGGCGATTACGCACGGCATTGCCGAGGGACTGGGAGCGGCGCACGCGCTGGGGATGGTGCATCGGGACATCAAGCCGGAGAACGTGTTGATGGCGCGTGACAAGAGTGGCTGGGTGCCGAAGATTGCCGACTTCGGGATTGTGGCCACAGTGGAAAGCAGCACCGTCTACAAGACCACGCGCGGCAGCCTGCTGACGCCTCCCTACGCCGCGCCGGAGCAGTGGCGGGGCATGCGTGCGAGCGAACTGGACGGGCGAACAGACTTGTATGCGTTGGGCGGAGTGCTCTTCGAGATGCTCACCGGGCAGACGGTCTTCGAGGAGGAGAATTACGAAGGCTGGCTTTTTGCGCATATGCAGACACCGCCGCGGCCGCCCAGTAGCCTGCGCGCGGAGCTGGCAGGATGGAAGGGCCTGGATGCACTGGTACTGCGCTTGCTGGCCAAGGATCGCGAAGACCGGCCCAGGGATGTAGCCGAGTTGCTGGGTCTGCTGGACGCTGTGCAGTTGACGGTCCCAGAAAGGCAGCCAACGGTGTCCGAGATCCGGCGTCCGACTGTAATTGAGCAAGCCCCGCCGCTGCCCCTGGTGACGCCGATTCAGCAAGCAGAGATCAAGCCAGAGCCGGAGCCGGAACCGGAACCGCAAACAGCACGAGCGGGACAACTCACGCGCCTGAGCCCGAAACCAGATACGGAACCGGAGGCGGATGCGGTCAAGCCTCGTCGAGGCGCGAAATGGCTTCCCGAGGCGATCATCGCCGCGGTCGTGCTGATGGTGTTTTTCTTTTCCTGGGAGCAATCCCGGAATCGGGATGCGACTTTGTCGTCCGCGACGCCCGCGCAAACATCCACAGGCACTGAATCGCAGCCGCCTTCCCACACTGGCGCATCCGATCCGCAGTGTACGCTGGACGCCATCTGTCAGCAGGGCAAGACATTGAGTGATCAGGGACACTACAAGAAGGCCATTCCACTCTTCGACCGGGCCTGTAAAGCCGGAATTCCGCAGGCATGTAGCGAGCTGGGCCACCTGTACGACTGGGCACCCCACTTTACCGATGCCGACAGCGTGACCCAGGACTTTCCCCGAGCGGTGAAACTCTATACACAAGCATGCGATGCGGGCAACTCCGACGGCTGCTTAGGGCTCGGATTTTCATACGATCAGGGGCGTGGTGTCCCCCCGAATTCCACACGAGCGGCGGCGCTCTATTCCAAAGCCTGCGACGGCAACAACGCCACCGCCTGCAACAATCTGGGGGTTCAGTTGATGAATGGCATGGGAGTGCCCAAGGATAAAGAGAAGGCGCGTGAGGTTCTAAAAAGGGGATGTGCACTGGGCAGCGACACGGCCTGCGAATGGCTCAAGCAACTGTAAGAGTGCGCTGCTTCTTGACACAACTCCTAGTCAGCATTGAAACTGCGTTAAGGCCGCTGAAACAGCGGTTCAATTGCTTCCGGGAGAGTTCCGGAGAATGCGGAGACTTGGCCGGTGAGCAAATCCAAGGCGGAGCGGTTGAGTCTTCGGCTAAATTCGACGATGGAGAGCGTGGCTCAGGTAGAGGCGGAGGCGGAGAAACTGGCCGTCGAAGCAGGCCTGGACGAGGACGAACGCTTCCACGTGACGATGGCGGCGCGTGAGGCGGCGGTGAACGCCGTTCTGCACGGCAACGAATACGACCCTGCTAAATGGATCGCTGCCAGCTTTGAAAACACCGGCGATGCACTGGTGATAACTATTTCCGACCAGGGCAAGGGGCTGGACCCGGAGATGCTTCCCGACCCGCGCGCCCCGGAAAACCTGTTGCGCGGCACCGGCCGCGGGATTTTCCTCATCCGGTCGTTCATGGATGAGGTACACTTTCGACAACTGCATCCCGGAACCGAGCTGACTCTGGTCAAACATCTGGCGGCGGCGAGCAGAGAGGGATAAACGCCTATACCGGACCTTGGTAACGGATTGAGGAATCATAATCAGCCGGAACAAAGGGGACAGAAATTTCAACGTATACTGGAAGTTCAGAGTGCGATAATCGTAATACCAACAAGGAGGAATATCCGTGGCATTGACAATTACTTCCCGAGAAGTGAACGGCGTCAGCGTTCTGGACCTTAGCGGGCGAATCACCCTGGGCGAGGGCAGTGTGCAATTGCGCGAAGCCATTCGCGGCCTGATCGGCAAAGGTGCAAAGATCATCCTGCTGAATCTGGGAAACGTAAACTACATCGACAGCTCGGGGTTGGGCGAGTTGGTGAGCGCCTTTACCACCGCCAAGAATCAGCAGG
>CAZFMB010000021.1:0-45874 GCA_964520005.1 uncultured Occallatibacter sp. | reverse complement strand
AGGCCGGCGATAAAGACCGAGAGCACCACCATGATCAACATGCCGTACAAGCCCGCACCCACGCCGCCGAAGACCACCTCGCCGAGCTTGAGGTTGATCATCACCACCATGCCGCCCAGCGGAGTAAGCGAATCGTGCATGGTGTTGACCGCGCCGCAACTGGCGTCAGTGGTGATATTGGAGAAGAGCGATGACTGAGAGATACCGTTGCGAACTTCCTTGCCCTCCATGTTGCCGGCGGGCGAGGTTGCGGTGCCGTATTGCGCCGCGCCGTTCAGCATCGGATGGGGCTGCGACTCAGCCCAGTAAAGGGAGGCGAATCCGGCGGCGAAGAGTATAAACATGGCGGCAAATACTGCCCAGCCATGACCCGGTGAGCCAGTCATGCGGCCCAGCGTATAGGTGAGGCCAGCCGGAATCACGAAGATCAGGAACATCTGGAATAGGTTGGTGAGCGGCGTGGGGTTCTCGAATGGATGAGCGCTGTTGGCGTTTGTGAATCCACCGCCGTTGGTGCCCAGCATTTTGATGATTTCCTGCGAAGCGACGGGGCCTTGCGCAATGGTCTGCACCTGGCCCGGTTGTTCGAGGGGATGGGCCGTGGTGTAGGCGCTTAGATTCTGCGGTACGCCCTGGGCGACCATCAGCAGCGCGCCGAGTATCGAGGCAGGAAGCAGCACGTAGAGCAGCGTGCGCGTCATGTCCACCCAGAAGTTGCCGATGGTGGCGGAACTGGTCCGCTTGATGCCGCGGATGAGAGCCACGGCCACAGCGATGCCCATCGCCGCTGACCAGAAGTTGTGCGTCGCGAGGCCGGCCATCTGGGTCAGATAGCTCATGGTGGTCTCGGGCGTATACGACTGCCAGTTGGTGTTGGTGGTGAAGCTGGCGGCGGTATTCCAGGCCAGATCCGGCCCCACGTTAGCGAGATGCTGCGGGTTCCAGGGGAAGAAGTTTTGCAGCCGCTCAATACCATAAGTGAGCAGCAGAGTAGCGGCCGAGAAGCCCAGCACCGCATAGGCGTATTCGCGCCAGTTCATCTCCTTGTCCGCACTGATGCCGCAGAGTTTGTAAATGAGCCGTTCGATGGGGCGCAGCACCGGAGTGAACCAGGTACGCTCTCCCTCCAGTACGCGAGCCAGATAGATGCCTACGGGACGAACACTGGCGAGCAGAATCAGCGAGTAGACGGCAAATTGCAACCAACCATTAACGGACATTGCTAGAACTTCTCCGGGAAGAGCAGGGTGATGGTCAGGTAACCAAACAGCAGGACGGACAGAATCAGCGCAACAACAGTGATGATGTCAATTGGCATGGGTTACCTCAGCTTCTGGCATGCCTTGACGTAGAGAAACGCCAGGCCGAAGAAAACTACCGTGAACAGCAACATCGTCAAATCTTGCATCTCGTGTCTCTCGATTCCATGAGCCGGAGATTGGGGAAGCCGCCTGCTCAAGAATGATTCTGGATCATGTCTAGTTTGAGTATCGAAAAGAATTCCTAAATAAAGTGTAAGGATGGGAAATCCGTCAGGAATACACCCTAACCTCAATCATCACAGTTTCTTGCGAAGATAATGGAAAATGCCATGCCCCATCACCGCGGCAATCAAGGCGATGATGAGATTCGTCACTGTAAAGATATCGTGGAGGGCGAAGGATAGAGTTTTTGATTGTCCGTTGGCGCGAGTGAACTCTCCCATCAGAAGGTTTGAATAAAAAAGAAAGACGATGAACGCAACCTCAATCAGTGCGCTTCTGATCCGAACGTGTAGCCGTCGTTCTTTTTGTTCCGGATGATGCATGAATGGATGATACTAAAAGCCACATAAGGATGTTATTAGTGGGCGGCGCTTACTCCTCGTTGCCTGTCCATCCCTCGGGAACAAAGCGGTAGCCCACCCAGGGTTCGGTCTGGATGTATTGTTTGCCGGATTCCGCTTCGAGCTTCTTGCGCAATTGGCCGATAAAGACGCGCAGATACTCCGGCTGATGGGCCGACTGCGATCCCCACACGGCGGTCAGCAGCACGCGATGCGTCATCACCTTGCCAGCGTGGCGGGCCATATGCAGCAGCAGATCAAACTCCTTGGGCGTTAGGTGAATGGGTTTGCCCTGGACGGTAATCGAGTGTGCCTCGGCATCCACCACGAAGTCGCCGGTCTCTAGTGCCGTGGTCGCACGCTCTGGGGCGCGGCGCAGATGGGCGCGTACACGGGCCAGTAACTCCTGAATGCTGAAGGGCTTGGTCACATAGTCGTCGGCCCCCGCGTCCAGGGCCTCAACCTTGGAGTGCTCATGGTCGCGGACAGAGAGCACTAAGATCGGAATTGCCGATTGAGCGCGGATGGCGCGGCAGACCTCGACTCCGCTAAGGCCGGGCATCATCAGGTCAGTCACCACCAGGTCTGGAGACCAATCGTGAAACAACAGCAGGCCCTCTTCCGGATCGTTGGCGGTGCGCACGTCAAAGCGTTGCGCGGTGAGCGCGGCACGCAGCACGCGGGTAATCTGCGGCTCGTCATCGATTACCAGGATTCGTTCTGGCATGGTTTTCTTCTTTCCCAAAAGATTACACCATCCGGGCTGACCCGGTATGATTTTTGGCATGAAGTTCATGGATGGTCTCTCGAATTCGAGAGGAATACTCCACTGGATTGTCGGAACTCTGCTGGCGGCACTGGCCACGGCTCTGTTGGTCGCTTTGGGCGCCGACTCCACCGCGGCGGGGATGGTCTTCCTGGTGCTGGTGGTGTGGTCGTCCACCCAGGCCGGGCAATGGCTGGCACTTTATATCGCGGGTTTATGCGCTCTTTCTTTCGATTATTACTTTCTGCTGCCTTACCGCTCGATGGCGTTGGCCGGCGCACAGGAGTGGGTGGCGATGATTTCTTTCCTCGTGAGCTGCCTGGTCGTGGGGCGCGTGGCCGAGCGTGCACGCGGCCAGGCGAGCCAGGCCGAGCAGCGCCGTGAAGACGTGGAGCGACTGTATGAACTCTCACAGGAGATGATGATGCAGGAGGACGCGGCCGGATTGATTCGCGACCTGCCCCGCTTGATCGCACGCATCTTTGCGCTGGACGGGGTAGTGCTTTATGTACGCGACCTGGACCAGTTCTATACCTCAACCTCCGACCTGCCAATGAGCATTCAGGCCAGCCTACGAGCGATGACTATGGGCCAAAATCCGACGCAGGTTATACCGGGCGACTTTACGGTAAGGACGCTGATGATGGGGATGCAGCCCGTGGGCGCGTTGGGCTTGCGGCCGGAGGCTCTGACCCGGGAGGTGGCTACGGCGATCAGTGCGCAAGTGGCCATCGCGCTCACCCGCGCCACGGCAATTGATGCTTCTGCACGCCTGGAGGCTGCTCATGAGGCGGATCGGCTGCGTGCCGCGCTGATCGATTCACTGACGCACGAGTTGCGCACGCCTCTGACCGCTATTCGCGCCGCTGCCACCACGTTGGTTGAGGGTGAGGGATTGGACGAAGCCGGGCGGCTGGAGTTGGCGGCCATCGTCGATGAGGAGAGCGCGCGGCTGGATCGTCTGATTGGCGAGGCAATTGAAATGGCCGAGATCGACGCCAACGTGGTCAAGGTTCACCGTGTGCCGCACCTTCCGCGCGCCCTGCTGGATCAGGCTGTGGAGGAGTCGCGGAATGCGCTGGCCGCATGTCGTGTGGTAATTGCCGTCGATGACACGGGCAATCTGGATAAGTCCGCTTGGTTCGATCCGCACCTGCTGGGCCGCGTGTTGCGCCATTTGCTTGAAAATGCTGCCCGTCACACCCCGGCGGGCGGACGCATTCTGCTGAGCAGCCGGCGCCTGGGCGAACGGTTGGAGTTTAGCATCGAGGACGATGGCGAGGGCATAGATGCCGTCGATCTGCCCTTCATCTTCGATAAGTTTTACCGGGGCAAGAAGGGAACCAGCAAAGGAAAGGGAACGGGGATGGGGTTGGCCATCTGCCGCGCCATATTGGCCGCGCATGGCGGGGAAATTGAGGTCGAGAGCGCTCCCGGGCACGGCGCATGCTTCCGCTTCTGGGTGCCGCTGATGGAAAAAGAACCGATTAACAAGAAGTGAGAATCTGATTCATGGGTTAGGGAAATATTTATGAAAGATATGAAACGGAACATCCTGGACTGCATTGGAAACACGTCTCTTTTGGCCTTGCGGCACATCGTACCGGGGAACGGCGCGCGAATCCTGCTTAAGCTGGAAAGCGAAAATCCCACAGGCAGCATGAAGGATAGGATGGCGCTGGCCATGATCGAAGCGCCGGAAGCTGACGGACGCCTGCAAGCAGGCGGCGCTGTGGTCGAATATACCGGCGGCAGCACCGGCGTCTCCCTGTCGTTGGTCTGCGCGGTGAAGGGACATCCGCTGCATATCGTAACTTCGGATGCATTTGCGCGGGAAAAACTCGAACACATGAAGATTCTGGGGGCCAGGCTTCAGATCATACCCAGTGAGAGCGGAGGCATGACAGAGAAGTTGACCCGCGATATGATCGAGGCCGCGCGTATCATTGCCGCTGAGACGGGAGCATACTGGACCGATCAGTTGAACAACAAAGATCAGCTTGCGGCCTATCCAACATTAGCGGAGGAGATCTGGAATCATACTGAGGGCAAGATCGATGGATTTGTTCAAAGCGTAGGCACGGCTGGCTCTCTGAGGGGCACCGGGGGAGCCTTGCGCCGTCTGAACGGCAAGATCAGGATCGTTGCCGTGGAGCCATCTGAATCCCCGGTGTTGTCGGGCGGCAAGCCAGGCGCTCACAAAATCGATGGAATCGGCGTCGGCTATGTTCCGCCTCTCTGGCAAACGGGGATCGCAGATCAGATTGAGCAGGTTTCTACCGCGGATGCCGAGGCCATGGTCCTGCGGCTGGCCCGTGAGGAAGGCATTTTTGCGGGAACGTCTACTGGCTGCAATGTCATTGCAGCGCTGCGGCTGGCCGAACAATTGGGATCAGGCGCGACCGTTGTCACGATCATGTGCGATACGGGGATGAAGTATCTCAGCAGGCATTAGGGCATAATCTGAACGAAATCAACTATACTGACGCTGTTTGATACTCGACTAGATTGAGGTTCGAATGCACGTTGTCCGTCTGTTTGCCTGCCTGATGCTTGCATCGATTCTGCTGACTTCGGCCCATGCCGCAGACAAAGTCTCGCCCGGCGGCAAAAAGGCCGTCTTGAATGTTCCCAGTCAAAAGCTGTTGGTGAGTACAACTGAAGGCAAAGGCCTTCTTCCTCTCTACGTCACGATTCGCGACCGAAATGCCGATCTGGGAGGCGTCTATCCTGTGGTAAAGCGTGCTGTGATCATCATTCACGGCAGCACACGCAATGCAGGTGGTTATAAGAACGTAGCGGACTGGGCCATTCATGATTCCGGCGAGAAGAATTGGAATACATTGCTGATTGCGCCCGAGTTTCTCGAGGAGATCGACGCGTCGGTCAATCAGGTTCCAGAAGAAGTTTTACGCTGGAAACATGGTGCATGGCAAGACGGCGAGAATGCCCACAACGTGCCGGTCAGTTCCTTCGACGCGCTCGACGCAATACTCGAACGGCTCTCCAACCATATTCTTCTGCCCAATCTTCAGAACGTTGTTTTGGTGGGTATTGCAGGCGGTGGATTGATAGTCCAGCATTACGCAGTTGCCGGTCGCGGAGGCGACGCGCTAGTGCATAGCGGGATTCATCTTCGCTACGTCATAGTCAATCCATCTTCCTATTTATATTTCTCTTCCGAGCGCCCGGCGCTTGACTCGACTGGCGACTTCAATTTTGCCGTTCCCCCTCGCGAGTGTTCCGGCGACAACAACCACTGGAGGTACGGCATCGACGATCCTCCGCCCTATGCTGCCAACGCCGATTTTGCTGCGCTTGAGCAACGCTATGTTCATCGCGATGTCGTCTATCTGTTGGGCACCGAGGCCATTGATCCAAATGAGCCATCCACCGATACGAGCTGTGCTGGGGAGGATGAAGGCCCCAACCGCTTTTTCCGTGGCAAGGCCTACTTCCGCTATCTTGAATTGCGCCATCCGGAGTTAGCTACCGAAGCTGCATCGCAGCAGCTGTGGATCGTTCCCGGCGTGGGGATTGATGCCCGTAAGATGCTGACTTCAGAGTGTGGCATAGCAGCGCTCTTCGATGCAGGTGTCTGTGCAACACGCATCCTTGATCCAAAACCGTGAGTTGCGTTAGCGCACAGACGAAGTTAAATTTCTCCGATGATTTCGACCCTATTTCGGCTCCTCGCTCCAATCGCAAATGCTTTCGCTACGCTTGGCAGAGCTTTCCAAGGCCCACTCCAGCAGACGCGCTACGCACCATGCGGACATGGCAGTCACGGGAGCCAGTGACTTGCCCAGCAGGGCATCGCGGATACCAGCGTAGTAGAGCCGGTAGTCGCCGGGGATGGGTTCAATGGGCCGGGTGACTGTTTTGCCTTCCATATCAATGTGGAGCGTGCCCCATTCTGAGGCTGGTTCCTTACCCCAGTTCGGATCGTCGATGTGAGTGATCTTGTTCAGTGCTGCCTCCTGCGGGTCGAGGCCAAGCTTCCAGTAGTTTCCCTTTGTGCCGCGCAGGTGAAAGCGGGGGCGTGCTGGCGTGGTCAGGCAGTTGGCGCCGAGGACGACTGAGAGGCCCGGATAGCGCAGGCGAAGGGTGAAAGCGTCGCAGGCGCGCGCCCACTCGCGTTCGCAGAGAATCTCGGCGGAGACTGCTTCCGGCTTGCCAAAAAGCGTCAGAGCCTGGTCGGCCAGATGCGTTCCCAGATCAAGCAGAACTCCACCGGAGGCGGGGTCTTCCTTCCAGAGGCGGTCGGTAGGGGGATCAGGGCGCCAGCGATCGAAGCGGGATTCAAAGTAGACCAAACGGCCCAGCAGACCTTCATGCAATAGTTTCCGTATTGTCTGGAAATCGCTGTCCCAGCGCCGGTTATGGAACGGGACGAGGTGGGCTTTATGAGTTGCCGCAAGCTCCATTAACCGGGCAATTTCCGCTGATGATGTGCACACAGGCTTGTCCACAATGACATTTCTACCGGCTTTGAGAATCTTGCTGGCGACATCGAAGTGGCTTTGGCTAGGCGTGACGACCACAAACAAATCGAGCGAGGCATCGGCCAGCATGGCTTCAAGAGAGCGATAGGTCGTGATTCCGGGATATCGCTGGGCAGCATTGTCCGAGGTGCGCTCCATTACCGCGGCAAGCTCCAACCCATCGACCGAAGAGATCAGCGGAGCGTGAAAAACCCGCCCTACCATTCCAAACCCAACTAAACCGACACGTATCATAAAGCACTCCGTTACGCGTGATTCCGTTACACGTGATTAGGACCGCGCTATCCTCCGAGCTATTCCGAATTAAACCTCACGGCGTCCATCCAGCGCACGCGCCATGGTCACCTCGTCGGCGTATTCGATGTCGCTTCCGGCGGGAACGCCAGTGGCGATGCGTGTGATTCGGACCTTAAAGCCGCGCAACGCTGTCGCCAGCCAGTGAGCGGTGGCTTCGCCTTCGAGAGTGGGACTGGTGGCCAGAATTATCTCATCCACCTCGCCGCGTTCCACGCGAGCGACGAGTGTGCCGGTGCGCAACTGATCGGGCCCTACGCCGTGCAGGGGCGAGAGTGTGCCGTGAAGCACGTGATAGACGCCCTGGTAGCCGCCATTTGAGTTTCGTGTGCGCTCCACAGCGGCGATGGTCGTGGGCTCCTCGACTACGCAGACCAGGCGATGGTTTCTGGCAGAGCTTGCGCAATAGGCGCAGGGATCGACATCGGTGACGTTGTTGCAGATGGAGCACAGGCGCAGATTTGCCTTGAGGCCGCGCACCGCCTCGGAGAGAGCCGCCGCATCCTCGTCGCTGGCGCGCAGTATGTGAAAAGCGAGGCGCTGAGCGCTCTTGGTCCCCACTCCGGGAAGTTTCTTCAACTCTTCAATCAGCCGCGCCATTGGCTCGGCATAGCGGGTCACGGGTTGCGCCTCCCTGAGAAATAGTGGTCGGTGATCAGTAGTCAATGGTCTGTGAATCATACGGACTCATTTGACCGGTAGTTATCCCATTCCCGGCAGCTTGAGCCCGCCCAACATTCCCTGTACGCTGGATTTTATCGCCTCATCGGCCTTGTTTCCGGCGTCGTTGACCGCGGCCACTACAAGGTCTTCCAGCATCTCCACATCGGGCTTGTCGCCGCCCAGGCCAATCACCGCCGCTGGCTCGATGCGGATTTTGAGGAGCTGCTTCTTGCCGTTCATGGTCGCGGTTACTGCGCCGCCGCCGCTCGATCCCTCGACCACAGTTTGGGCCAGCTTGTGCTGAACCTCCTCCTGCATCTGGTTGGCCTGGGAGAGCATCTCGGAGATTTTGAGCGGGTTGAGCATGGCTAGTACTCCTCATATGGAGCGTAATTATTTTTGCCGCATATCGACGACGCTGCGCACTTCTGCCTTGAAGATTTCGCGCGCACGCTGAACTAACGGATTGGCCAACGCTGCCTCCTGTATGCTGCCGACGAGTGGCGCGGCCATCGGCGCAGCTTGCGCTGCGCCTTCGCCGGGGACAACGAGAAAGCGCGAGGGCGCGCCCAGCCGCTGCAACTCCTGACGAATGATCTTTTCCGCAGCCGCATTGACAGTCAGGGCCAGCATCTTCTTTCCCATGCCGGCTACCTCGATGCGCAGGTTGGCGCCATCGATGGTCCATTTGCCCGCGCCGAGAAGTTGTGCCGCCGAGACGTGACCGCCCTCGACCAGCGCACTGCCGACGGCATGGCGAATTTGCTCAATTGTGGGAGCAGCATCAGCAGTCTGCGGAGCCACTGCCAGAGCGCCATCGGTAATCGTTGTGGCGTACACAGTGGCCGTCGCGGTCGCGGCAGGGAAGGGCGTAGCTACTTGAAATGGATTGACGGCGGCTGCGGGAGCAGCCGATGTGCGTTCCATGGTGGCAGCAGGCGAGGAAGCTGCGCCCGGCTGCGAGATGGATTCCATCTTCGGCTCGGAACCCCAACTGCCGCTCGTCTGCCCAAAGGGTGAATGCGCCGGAGCAGCGGCCGAAGTAGTCGGTCGCGCGGGGCTTGCGGCTGGTCGCGGCGGCGAGGCCGTTCCGGAGGATTGAGTTGAGGGGCGTGCAGCACTCACACTGCTCAACAACTCCTCAATCGGCAGCAGGCGCTGCGCATGAATCAGCTTGAGTAGGCCCAGTTCCAGGTGGAAGCGCTGCTCCTGACGATAGTTCAGGTCGTCGAAGGTGCGCAGAACAATTTGCAGATTGCGGGTCAGCTCTTCCTCGGTAAACAGCAGCGCGGTGCGTGCGGCGCGGGCGCGCTCGTCGCCTGAGATTTGAAGCAGCTCGGTCTCGGCGCCACCCAGCTTGGCCATCAGAGTATTGCGCAGGTAGCGGACCATCTGACGGGCCAGAGACGATGGATTGTGGCCAGCGTTAACCAGCAGGTTCAACTGATTCATCAACTCTGCGCTCTGGCCTTGAGCTACGGCCTCCATCAACCGCGCGAAGACGGCGTTAGGAACTGAACCCATCAGCTCGCGAATCTGCGCAGCCGAAAGCACCGGGCGGCCGTTCTCCACCGGAGCGGAGGCGATAGCCTGGTCCATGATGGAGAGCGCGTCGCGCATGGAGCCGTCACCGGCCTCGGCCAGCAAGGCCAGCGCGGCATCCTCGGTTTCGACCTTCTCTTCACCGGCAATCATCTTCAACTGCGCTAGAATGTCGTCGAATTTGACGGCGTGAAAGCTGAAGTGCTGACAGCGGGAGCGGATGGTCTGCGGAATGTCCTCCGGCTGGGTGGTGGCCATCATGAAAATGACGTGCGCGGGAGGCTCTTCGAGTGTCTTAAGCAGCGCATTGAAGGCTGCGTCGGTGATTTGGTGGGCCTCGTCGAGGATATAAATTTTATATCGGTCGCGCGAGGGCGCGTAGCGGGCGGCGTCCCTCAGTTCGCGAATCTCGTCAATGCCGCGATTGGTGGCGGCGTCAATCTCGATCACGTCCACGGCATTGCCCTGGCGAATTTCCATGCAGGAGTCGCAGACTCCGCATGGCTCGGGAGTGAGGCGGGCCGATGAACCGATTTCAGTGCGGCAGTTCAGCGCCATGGCCACGATGCGGGCGATGGTGGTCTTGCCGATGCCGCGATGGCCCGAGAAAATGTAGCCGTGGGCGACGCGGTTCTGCGAGAGCGCGTTGAGCAGGGTGCGGGTGACGTGATCCTGGCCGGCCACGTCGGCAAAGCGCTGCGGACGGTATTTTCTGGCTAGAACCTGATAACCCATGGATGAACCCGCTCCTGAGGCCTCTACGGAATGGAGGCCGCCTAGAGGGATTGTATCGTTCCGGGGTTCGGTGGCAATGGGGTGGAGTTGGCGTATATATTTCAACGCAATATGGCATTGCCAATCCGTATCCAGTAAGGCCAGTCACAGGTGTATATCACAAGCGCTTGCGCTAATGCAAATAACGGAAGCGCGCAAAGATATACTGCTTGAATGTGTCTCTTAACGATCAGGTCGCGCATCGCCCCGGTAAGGATCAACACATCCAAATCGACATAGAATAAGCCCGGCGGCAGCACAGACGACGGAAAGCGAGCAAACGCCGCGGATGTGAGTGCGCAGGATGCAACCAAGATCAGGCGGCGATGAAGTTCCTGTTTTTTTCGCCACCAGACTGCCAGTACGAAAGGAATCGAGAAGGCGGTCATATCGAAAAACGAGAACATTAGCCCGGATGCTTCATCGGTCGAATGAAAGTAATGCATCTTAAAATGTGCCATCACTATCGCGGCCGAGACACCCAGCACAGGGATCGCTGCGCCAAGTGCCACGCCAAACCAGCCTATCAGTCGATGCAGCCACACCTTGCGCATACGGATCAGCGCCGACTGAAGAATATGTAAGATCACCCAACCGGAAAACACAGCCGCATGCAGATAGAGGATGGCCGGACGCGGGGGGATTGCATGGATAAGCCGTTTGTCGACCGTGTGGCTGAATCCATACACTACAACAGCAGCGATTACCAACGACATGAAAAGATAGAAATATCGATCCAGCACGGCGGTGATTTTGCTCATCTGGCGAACCGCCGAACGCTAAAGGCAATCGGCAACCCGATCACGACCATATGCACCAAGAGTCCAACAATGAGGTCGTGAAGTTCGTAAGGTCCCCGGGCATGCAACGCCGATAGCGGCAAAACGATCAGACTCATGATCTCCTGCACCGCAGCGCCATAGATCAACCCACACACCAGGGGATAGTCAGTCATGAAATGCAGATTCCTGCTTGCCACGTAATAGAACGTCGCAAACGAGAGTGCGATAAAGAAGTGAAGCAGGACGCCAAGAGCATACGTGGCCGGTCCGCCATGGAAGGCCTTGGGCCCCAGTAGGCCGCCGGCAATCGCCAGCGGAATATCCCACCCAAACAGAATGCATGCCTGCAGAAGATCCAATATTCCGGCAATGATCCCTCCTGCCGCAATCGCCAACAGAGTGTTCCTTCGTCCCGCAAATTTCAGCTCAGCCTTGTCACTCATGCGTACTCCTCTCTTGGTCCCGGGCTGTATTTGTCTCCAACAGGCCTCGGTGTAGGGTTAATATACTTATGGGTATTTCGGAAGTCCTGAATTGGATCTGAAACACCCTGAATAGTTATGAAAGCCTTAATGAAGCCTCCCTCAATGCTGCGCATTGGCGATTGGTGTGTAGATCCGAGTTCCGGCCAGATTTCACGCGATGGTGAAACACTCCCTCTCGACGAACGAAGTATGCGACTTCTGTTATGTCTCGCGGACCATGCAGGCGAAGTTGTCAGCGTCGACGAACTGCTCGACCATGTCTGGGCGGGAGTCTCCGTCACACCCGACTCTGTCTATCAGACTGTGGCATCTCTTCGCCGTTTACTCGGCGATGACCCCAAGAGACCTGCCTACATTGCCACTGCGCACCGGTTGGGATACAAGCTTGTAGCGCCGGTTGATTCCTGCGCCGATAAAGACTCCGCGCCGATTCGGAATGTCGTTTTGGAAAGTGTTCCTCCGTCTCCACCAGTCAGACGGCATCACGGTATCAACTTCAAATATGCCTTCGCGGCGATGCTTCTCATTATGCTCGGGCTTGCGACAGGCATCTTCCTGGTTCGCGCTAGAAGCATTCATTTTGCCGCAGCACCAGCCATAACTCCGCCGCAACAGAAGTCGATCGCGGTGCTGCCTTTCCTCGACCTGACCGAAGGAATGAAAGAGGAGGAGTTCGCCGATGGTATGACTGAGGAATTGATCGACAGACTCAGCAAGATCCCAGATCTGCGCGTGCCACCGCCCACCTCATCTTTCTATTACAAAGGAAAACAGGTACCTGTTGCAGAAATTGCAAAGGCTCTCGGTGTGGCATATGTGCTTGACGGGAGCGTCCGCAAATCGGGCTCTCGGTTGCGGGTTGCCGCACGCCTCTTTCGAGCCGATAACGGTTTTGTAATCTGGACAGAAGCCTACGACCGCCCGAACGGCGATATTCTGATGGTCCAGGACGACATCGCGGGTCAGGTGACCAAAGCGCTCACAGGATTGAGGCCCATTCAGAATTCCTCCGAGGCTCCCATCCACCGGTAGCATCAACAAAACTATCGCTCTGCCAAGCTACTACTCGAATTCCGATTAGTAACCGAGGGCGGGCATGGCTAATATTTTCCTAGGTTACGGCGTAGCTCCAACTTAAAGATCATTTATCCGTCATGGAATCAATTTATATTGAGATAACTCAGTGCTGGCGATTGACGGCCTTCTTTGCAGCGGCCTTACGGCGGCGCACCTCTTTTTTCGAATACATCGTCCCGCGGCAGTTGGCTGCACAGCAGTTGCAGTGGGCCTCGTTGGCGTCTCCGTCGTAGAGGCAATAGTCGTAGGTGATCTCCTCGCCGGCGGCGATGTTGCGGATGGCTTTGATCCACACCCGGCCGCCTACCTCGACAGACTCGCAGTTGGGGTCGCAACTGTGGTTGATGTACATGGCGGTGCATTGCCCGTCGATGACCACTGAGCCGTCGCCGAGTCCAAAGAGGTAGGTGATGGAAGAGTTCTCGTAGGCGGCGTCGGCTTCGGCTTTGGTGAGGCGGGGACCGGTGTACTCGGCCACGCGCCGGCCTTTGCGAATGGCGGTGGTGGTGAAGCAGCCGGAGGAGTGGATGGCGGAGGAGCGGACGATGAGTGCCATGCGGTGTGCGATGCTTTCCTTATGCGTGGTATAAATCGAATCGTAACAGAGATCAGAGAAAAGAGAGAAGAGAACAGCGGGCAATTATCATTGACTGTGGGCAGTATGATGGGATTTAGGATGAGACGTATCGTTTTTATTGCATTGGTGCTGACGGGTTGCCTGATGGCGGCACAGTGGCTGCTTGCACAGGCGCCGGCTGCGGGAGATCCGAGGAGTCAGAGCAAGCCAGCCAACGAGAACCAAAAGCCTGGCCAACCCAACTCATCGCAGCCGGGAGCGGCCACTCAGTCCAGCAGCAATCCCTTTCCCGAGGATACGAGCACGGTTCCAGTAATGCCCTCGAAAATTACGCCCCCGCTGCCTACGGGAACATATCACGTTGAGGATAGAGAGTCGGATATTTCGCCGGTTCCGCTGCGGGGCGAAGACATTGACCCGGTACGCAGTCCGGACGACCCCACGCCTTCGTTCGCCAGCAGCACGGACACTGATTCCAGTGCCGACTCCAGTTCCAGCCTCACGGGACTGGGGAGTCTGTTGCCCAAACCGGGGGACGATCAGCAGGGCGGCAAGAAGAGAAAAATCAACGTCAAGGAACCTACACACCAGGAGGCCGCCTCCAAAGACATCGATGTGGGCAGCTACTATCTGGACCGGAAAAACTGGAAGGCCGCTCTCTCGCGCTTCGAGTCCGCCATGATTCTGGACCCGGAGAATCCAGAGGTTTATTGGGGTATGGCCGAGGCGGAGCACCACTTGGGCGATTATGTCCATGCCAAAGAACATTATCTGAAGCTCCTGGAGTACGACCCTGACGGCCCGCACGGCAAGCAGGCGCGCAAGGAGCTGAAAGACCCGGCGCTGGATAAGGCGCAGAGCGGCCCGGCTGCGGCAACGATGCCGAAATAGAGGTTATCGGACGTTACTTCTGCTGGATACCTGTGGTTCGAATATAGTGGTGAGGTAAACGTGAACTTTCCATCTCTGGCTCATTTTTTCCGTCAGCAGTTCACGTACCTTGTTATATCGGCAGTCATTGCCGCAATTTTCTGGACCATAGGTATGCAGACCAACCCGGTCTTGGTTTTGGTGTATACGCTATGCATTGGGAATCTCCTCTCGACCGTGATAGGTCGATTGAATTTCCTTTATGAGAAGAGGCCTTTTCCTTACAACCTGCTGATTTTCGTGCCCCTGCTTCTTGTCCTGACCATCCCTATTTACCTGATTACGAGCGTAGTTGTCTGGTTGATTGCTCCACCGCTTCCAATGACGCTTACTCATCTCATTACAGCAGGATGGAAATTCCCTGTCCTGGTCACGTTCGTCATTGGTTTTTCCACGTTTCTGCATCACATCGCGCAGGAGCGGCTGGAGCAACGCAATGTCGAGCTGCAGCATTCGGTGGAACAAAGCACTATCCGGCTTGAACTGCAGGATCAGGAATTGCAGCGCGCCCGCGAGATACAACAGTCGCTGCTGCCCAGAGAAATTCCCCAGATTCCGGGATTCGAGGTCGCGGGAGCGTGGCAGCCAGCCAGCACAGTGAGCGGAGATTACTACGATGTGCTCCGGCTTGACGATCATAGGCTCGGAATCTGTATTGCCGACGTGGTAGGAAAAGGTGTATCCGCCGCTCTGCTAATGGCAAATGTACAGGCCGCGCTACGCGCTTTTGCCAGCAACTCGAAGAGCCCGGCCCAGGTATGCGGTAAAGTCAATCGGCTTTTGTGCGATAACATCGCGGCGGGAAAATTCGTTACTTTCCTTTATGGAATCCTCGATGGTCACACGCGCACATTCCGGCACTGCAACGCAGGGCATCCTAACCCCATCCTGCTGTCTGGCGGGTCTACACGAGAGCTTGAGCAGAGCGGCGCGGTGCTGGGCGTTTTCCCAGACTGGAGCTACGAGGACTCCACCGTCGAGCTGAAAGCAGGGGACCGCCTGTTTCTATTTACCGACGGCATCACGGAAGCCTCTAACACCGATGGGCAGGAATTTGAAGATGCGAGCATAGAGGCCTTTGCGCAAGACAACGGCACACTCTCCGCGAAGGATCTGAATAGCCGGCTGCTTGCGCAGGTTTCAACATATTGCGACGCGCAATTCCAGGATGACGCCACGCTGCTGGTCATCGCTGCGAATTAGGCAATCCCGATCTGCCGGCAGCCTTTCCCGCTCCGCAGCCGGAGCCAGGAATGCCAATCGACACAGAGCAGCCTATTATCAGTCGCGTATATCGCGATTTCGGATATCAATGTTGAGCAGAAATCGCCGCGCACTGGTAACCTAAAACCAGGCATGAACGAAATATTGCACCAGTTGCGCTGTATTGGTTGCGGGACGCGGATCGCCGGAGCTGCGGCCCGGTCAGACTTCCGCTGCACCGAATGCGGAGAGTTATACGACGTGGAGTACCCTGGCTGGAGCCTGCGCGGCGGCCAGGATCGGCCCAATGCGGGCGGGCTCAAGTGGGTATGGCGTGAGCGGCGCTCCTCGACGGAGGCGGTGGATCAATCCGGCGTCTGGCGCTTTCGCGAGTTGCTGCCCATTCTGGACAACTTTAGCAACGCGGTGACCCTGCGCGAGGGCAACACACCGCTTTACCACATGCCGCGCGCGGCCAAAGCTTTGAGAATCGACAAGCTCTTTGCCAAGCACCAGGGAATGAACCCCACAGGCTCATTCAAGGACACGGGCATGACCGCGGCGATGAGCGTGGCCAAGGCGTGGGGCTTCGAGTGCGTGGCCTGCGCGTCTACCGGGAACACTTCGGCAGCCATGGCGGCTTATGCGGCGCGCGCCGGGCTCCGCAGCCTGGTGCTGATTCCTGAAGGCAAAGTCGCCTGGGGCAAGCTCTCACAGGCCATGGACTACGGCGCGGTGACCTGCCAGTTGAAGGCCGATTTCGATGGCTGCCTTCGTCTGCTGTCGCAAATTGTGAACGAAGCGCCCATCTATCTGCTCAACTCGGTCAACCCCTACCGGCTGGAGGGACAGAAGACTCCGGCATTCGAGATTGCCGAGGCCTTCGACTGGAGTGTTCCCGACCACCTGATTGTTCCCGGCGGAAATCTGGGCAACAGTTCAGCGTTGGGCAAGGGCTTCAGGGAAATGCTTGAACTGGGGCTGGTGACGCGGATGCCGAAGATATCAGTGGTTCAGGCCGTGGGAGCGAATCCGCTGGTGCGCAGTTTCAGGGAGCATCAAGCTACCTCGATTGAGCCGGTGGAGGCGCACACCCGCGCTACGGCCATTCGCATCGGCAATCCGGCATCGTGGCGCAAAGCTGTACGCGCCATTCAGGAGACCGGCGGCTGGTGTCTGGATGTCACCGAAGCCGAGATCGCCATCGCCAAGGCGGAGATCGGCGCTGAAGGGCTGGGTTGCGAGCCGGCCTCTGCGGTTACGCTCGCCGGACTGAAGAAACTGCGTAACGAGGGCAAGGTTGCCTCTGGAGAGACGGTGGTTTTGTTGCTCACCGGCCACACTCTCAAGGACGCCGACTACACCATCGATTTCCATCGCGGAACCCTACTGAAGGCCGAAGAGGCCGCGGGCAATGAAGCGGAGATTGCCGCTCTGCAACGTGACGCATTGGCCGTGGAGGCAACGTCAGCCGCGGTATTGGCCGCGTTGAAGGAAAGCGCGCGATGAACGATGGCTTGAGCGCAACATATGGAAATCCTGGAAAGCTTCGGCTGCGCTTGCCCGCTACCTCCGCCAATCTCGGTTCCGGCTTCGATGCCACGGCTGTCGCTCTCGACTTTTATCTGGAGATTGAGGCTGAGCCGGCGGCGGAGTTTTCAATTAAAGCTACCGGTCACGACTGGGAGCAGTGTTCCCGGCTGGAGAACAATCTCATCCTGGAGATTTACAAGAGGCTGCTCGAGAGCGATGGGCGGCCTGTAATTCCTCTGGCTATTCAGATGACCAACGAGATTCCTCTGGGGATGGGCTGCGGCTCTTCGGCGGCGGGACGGCTGGCGGCCATCTGTCTGGCGGTCCATTATGGCCGGCTGGGTTGGAGCGCGGAGCGAGTTTTGGAGGAGGCAAAGGCACTGGAAGGCCATCCGGACAATGTTGCGGCTTGCTGGTTGGGCGGATTTGTGGCCACGGCTTGCGAGGACAGGCTGGTTTATGTGGCGAGCGTAGCCCCGCCGGCCGAGTGGAGGGCCATAGTGGTATTGCCCGCCGAGCCTTTGGCTACCAGCGAGGCTCGCGCCGCGCTGCCCGCAACCTACTCTCGCGCTGACGTGGTGGCAAACATTCAATCCGTGGCGCTATTGGGGACGGCTTTTGCACAAGCGCGAGGCGATCTGCTGCGTATAGCCATGAGGGACTGTATTCATCAGCCTTACCGCGTACCACTCTGTCCCTTGCTGTCACCGCTGCTGCCGCTGGCCGGAGAGCACGGCATTCTCGGCGCGGCCTTGAGCGGCGCTGGGCCCTCGGTACTGGTCGTCGTCGGTAGCGAGAATAGTGTGCCGCAAGCTGCGGCTGCCATCCGCCAGGCGCTGCAAGGACTGACTAAGCCAGAGCTTAAATTCTGCCGA
Source organism: uncultured Occallatibacter sp. (assembly GCA_964520005.1). GTDB lineage: Bacteria > Acidobacteriota > Terriglobia > Terriglobales > Acidobacteriaceae > Telmatobacter. The sequence continues at coordinate 28,043 of CAZFMB010000021.1, read as the reverse complement.
TTTGAGCCGGCGGGAGCAAGCCAATCCTATGCGAAGGCACGCCTTTGGCACTAACCTCAGATTAAGCTTTTACCAGTTGTAAAGTTACTTTTTGTTCAACAAATCCTAACTTGTGTGCTAATTAAATTGTTACTCAAGATTGCTTGCTTTTCGCTTCCAAAACCCCTAGATTCGCACACGTGGGCAGTTCTGGGGGAGGGCTGCTCTAGCGCCCGTGATCCTTCACAGGATCCGGGCGCTTTAATTTTCTCTTCATGTAAATCACTCCTAATTTGACGCCATTACAAAGAGATTAGATCCTTTTCTATACTGTTGAATGTGTTTGGTTTTGGCCATAAATTAGCAGTTTGCGACTTTGCCTCCCTTTGACGCATCTTATGAAAGCCCGTAGCCTTTACACTGAATGCTGGCAGTGACCGCAAGGAGGATCATGGCTGGATTGGGAGTTCTGGAAGTAAGCGATGCAACATTCGATCAGGAGGTGCTCAAGAGCGAGCAGCCTGTACTGGTGGATTTCTGGGCCGTCTGGTGCGGTCCCTGCAAGGCGATTGCGCCGATTGTGGATAACATGGCCGTAACTTATGCCGGCAAGCTGAAGGTGGCCAAGGTGAATGTGGACGAGAACGGCGCCACTCCGTCGCGCTACGGCGTTCGCGGCATACCCGCATTATTATTTTTCAAAGGTGGCAAGGTGGCCGATCAGATCGTTGGTTATGTTCCTCAGGATGTGATTGACGAGAAAATCAAAAGTCTGCTGGCGTAACGGCAACTCAGTAGTGCCTGCCGATTAGTAGCGTGAAGGAGGCCCGGCAGATTAACCGGGCCTTCTTATTGTTGATGAGTTCAGCCTTCGCTGACTGAGGTGCTGAGTGCGTCGCAGTATCGCGGTCAGGCCAGCGTTCTCACCGGTACTTGCGCAGCACGCCCAGCACACGGCCTTGTATGGCCACCTGAGCGGCGGGGAAGTAAATGGGCTCCATTTCCATGTTGGATGGTTGCAGCCGCACCCGATTTCCCTCGGCAAAAAAGCGCTTCAATGTGGTTTCGGCGCCGCGCACCAGAGCAACAACGATCTCGCCCTGGCGTGCCGTGCGCGTGCGCTCCACCAGCACATAATCGCCGCTGATGATGTGCTCGTCGCGCATGGAGTCGCCGCGCACTTCCAGTGCAAAAACGTCGCGGTTGCCCACTACATCGTGCAGCGAGATGCTCTCCTCTGTCTCCATCGCCTCGACGGGGAAGCCGGCGGCGATGCGCCCGGCAAGAGGCAGACGGTCGCTGGAGCGGGTGCGCGCTCCCGGCGGCAACACGTCAATGGAGCGGCTGCGGTTATGCACGCGGTCCAGCAGCCCCTTCTTTTCCAGGTTGGTAATGTGCTTATGCACGGTGGCTAGGCTCTTCAGCTCCATGCCGCGCGCGATCTCTTCAAAGGAAGGCGAGTAGCCGTTGCGCCTTACAAACGACTCCAGAAAGTCGAGAATCTCTTTTTGCCTGCGTGTGACAGCCATGGACGCATTATAGCGAATAAAAAGCGAACTGTGTCAACTGTTTTTTTCGTCTAATTTTCGATTACTGTGCAAACTGGCTCCTGAAGACCGCTTTTACGTGCTCCAGACGCTTGCGCAGAGCCTCCGCCTCCTCCAGCAAACCAAGCTCTTCGGCAAGCCGGATGGCGTCGTAGAAGGCCTCCTTGGCGTCGCTGTAGCAACCGCGGGCACCGCTTGAAGAGTGCTCCTCGTACATGTCGTCATAGGCCTTTTCAGCAAACTGCTTGCAGTTGGCAAGGCTAGCCATCTTCGCTTGCCTCTCTTCTTCTGTCATTCCATCGCCTCTGAACAGATACTAATTATCTGACGCCGATGCGCGCGCTCCCATCCTACATCCACAGCTAAAGATATACCAGAGAACTGCCGATAGGACGGTGGTATACCATTCGCGCTTCACTCCTGAGTGGAGAGTGATTCTTCGAGGAATGATGATCTCCATAAAACATTATCTGGAAGAGCCCGAAACGGAGCCCGGCAAACAAGGCGAGCCGGAGACACAGCCTCTACTGCCAGTAACCGTTGCCGCGTATTGCTCAGCGTTAGTGGAGATGGGCAACTGCGGCCAGGACGCCTGCCCGGCTCTGGGCGGGGAACTGAAGCAAGGCCTGGGCAAGCTGGAAGAAAAGCTATCCGCGAAGCTCACCTGTGAGACGGTCAAGGAGACGGAAACCGGCGTGCGGGAGCATTTGCAGGGCTGGGGACGGCTCGCGGCCATGCATTACCAAAAACAGACCGGCGAAGTAAAAGAGATTCTTCTGATGATGGCCCGAACCGCCGAATCGGTGGGCGAGAGGGACCAGCGCTGCGCCGCTCAGATCACCGATGTTACAACGCGGCTCAAGAACATTGCCAATCTGGAAGACCTGACCGCTATCCGGGAGTCGATCAAGCAGAGCGCCACGGAATTGAAGAGCTCGGTAGACCGGATGACCACGGAAGGCAAGGCGGCAATCGATCAGCTCAAGAAAGAAGTGACAACCTACCAGACCCGGTTGGAAGAGGCGGAAGAGGTTGCCTCGCGTGACGCGCTTACGGGGCTGCGCAGCCGCTTATCAGTGGAGGGCCAGATTGAGCGAGCGCTTCAAGGCCGCGCGCCGTTCTGCGTCTCCATCATCGACATTGACGAGTTCAAGCGTGTCAATGATGAGCATGGCCACCTGGTTGGAGATGAGTTGCTAAAGAAGTTTGCCGCCAAGTTGCAGTCCGTCTGCCGCTCCACGGACACCATCGGGCGCTGGGGCGGCGATGAGTTCATGCTTCTGCTGCATTGCGGAATCGTTGATGCCAGGGCACAGATTGACCGTCTGCGGGAGTGGGTATGCGCGAGCTACTCGGTTCAGGGAAGCGCCGCGACCATTAAGCTGCGCGTCAAGGTCTCCATCGGACTGGCAGAACGCCTGCCCGGCGAAACTCTGAAGGCGCTGGTCGATCGAGCCGATGCCGAGATGTATCGCGAAAAAGCAGCATCGCGTAAAAGCAAGAGCAATCCAGTGGATAGCACGGCCGCTGCTTGAGGTTGTTTTAACTGCCGTAGTAAGACCTCCAGAGAGGGAAACAACCATCGTTTCCATGGATGTGTGATTCTCGCCATTTTGGGAACCTGTCGCATGAGTGCCGTTCCCGGAATCGTTCTGCCTCCTTTTATTCTTCCAACTATTGAGTTTCAACCGCCCATGAGGGATGGTTAGGTGAAGCCGACTGTTAGCGCGCGCTAAACATGCCGGCCAGGTAATTTGAGCAGACAGGCGCAGAGAGCTATAGGCGCCGCTCAATGAGAAAGGTTGACATGAGATTATTAATCGCCGAAGACGACAAGGCACTGGGATTGTTTCTGAGCCGCGGCTTAGAAGCCGACGGACACCGCGTTCACCTGGCTTACGATGGAGCCGCCGCGGTGGAGGCATTCCGTCAGGAGATGCCCGACCTGACCATTCTTGATTTGAATATGCCGATCAAGGACGGGGAGCAGGTGCTCGATGAGGTACGCAGGATGGACGCGGACCTGCCCGTACTGGTGCTAACTGCCCGCCAGGAGGTGGACACCAGAGTTCGTTGCCTGGACCACGGGGCCGACGACCTGATGATCAAGCCCTTCAGCCTGCACGAACTGCGAGCCCGATGCCGGGCGCTATTGCGCCGCAAGCGCGAAGCGCGCCTGCTGTTGCGCGCTGGCGACCTGGAACTGGACCGGCTGGATCACACCGCCCGCCGCTCCGGCCTGTCGATTGTGCTCACCAACAAGGAATTTGCCCTGCTCGAGCACCTGATGCTCAATCGCGGCCAGTGCGTCACGCGCGTGGAGCTGCTGGATTCCGTGTGGAACCTGGAGCCGACGCAGACCACTAACATCGTGGATGTCTACGTGAACTACCTGCGCCGCAAGCTCAAGGACCCGCCGCCCGGGCTGTTGATTCGCACAGTGCGCGGCCAAGGCTACATGGTGCCGCCGGAAGCCGATCTTGCGCTTACCGCTCTGCCCGTACTTTCTGTACCAGCGATTCTGCCCAGCGTAATTGCTCCAGTGGCGGCCGCTTAGGTGAAGGACGCGCATCAGCTTTATGGATTCAACCAACTCGAGCTACGCTCAGGAGAAACTTCATGGTAACTGTTCCCGTTTCCGCTCTTCCTCTCGCCAGCCGCATTCGTCCGCGCACCGCTTTGGTGGCCAGCGCTGATCGCAACTTTCGCCAGCGGCTCTCCGAGACTCTCACTGGCCTGCGCTGGCAGGTGCGGGAGGCCGAAGGCGGCGCCCAGGCCTGGGCAGAGGCGGAAGTGGCCCTGCCGGAGGCTGTCATCGTCGATTCATGGCTGCCCGATCTCGACCTGGCCGAGTTTCTCAAGGACTTCCGCGCGTTTTACCCCGATGTGGATCTGGTAACAGCCAGCGGCTCGATTGCGCAGGAAAGCCCGCGCGGACCCTACCGCCAGGAGTTGCTTTACGCGCTGCGCCGCTCCCAGGACAATGACACGGCGATCTGGAACGCGGCTCCCGCGCTCAACAAGCCGAGCCAACCGACCGACCCGCTGAATGCCAATCTATGGCCGGTTCCCACCATTCCATTCCAGATCCCGCCGGCATTTCCACCGCAGAGCGTTTCGCCGGACGTGATGTATTCCCTTGACGGCCTTCCCATTACCTTACCAGCCGAAACGGATTTTCCCACGGTTGGAGTCGAGCCGGCATCCAGCGAGCGATTGCCGGAGATGATTGGCTACGCTCCCTGCATGCTCGAAATCAGCCGCCGCGTCCGCCTTGTGGCCCCGCGTTCGACCCCGGTGCTGATCGAAGGACCGACCGGATCGGGCAAGGAACTGGTGGCCGAGGCTCTGCACCGGCTCTCCACTCGCAGCCGCAAGCCATTTGTCGCTATCAACTGCGCAGCCATTCCCGAGGCATTGCTGGAGGCCGAGCTCTTTGGCCACACCCGCGGAGCGTTTACCGGCGCGGTGCAGGGGCGCGTGGGGCGAATTGAGGCTGCTGATGGAGGCACGCTGTTTCTGGACGAGATTGGGGAGATGCCACTGGGGCTGCAATCCAAGCTGCTGCGTTTTGTGGAGTGCGGCGAGTTGCAGCGGGTGGGCGATAACGAAACGGTGAAGGTGGACGTGCGCATTATCGCCGCCACCCACCAGGCCCTGGCCCAGCAGACCCAGGAGGGCGGCTTCCGTTCCGATCTTTACTATCGGTTAGCCGTCTTCCTCATCCGCACCCCGTCTCTGACCGAGCACACCGAGGATCTGCCGCTGCTGGTTAATCATTTTCTTGCGCGGATGGGCCGCGTAGCCCCCATCAAGCGGGTTGACGCTGGGGCGCTGGCCAAACTTACCGCCCACGACTGGCCGGGCAATGTTCGCGAATTGGAACACGTGCTGGAGAGGGGCGCCATTCTGGCAGGCGAGGAGTCCATCATCACCACGCGAGAGATCGATTTCGGGTTGACGGTCAATTAGGAACATAAGCAACTCCGAGCTCTTACCTAACATCTAATAACCAGAGGTTAAGAGTATTTCGTCAGAAAGGACGGTAACTTTCCCCATGCTCGATAACATCATCTTCGTTCTGGGCGTGCTGAGCGGCATCTTCGTCACTCTCACCACCTGGGCGTACATCGAAAAACGCAGGGAAGACCAACCATGGACCGAGAATAGCGAACGCAGGGAATCAAACGATGCAGCCGCCGCGGAGACATCCGGCACAACAAGCTGATGCTCATAGCCTTGCAACGCATCGACAGCCTGCGCCACGAAGCCGCCAAAGGAGGGTATGTAGATGCAGGTTAGTAGCCAGCTCAGTGATCAGATTGCACGTTATCTGGATCTTGCCGTAAGCGAGACCAAGCTGACCGCGGTCAACATGGCCAATATCGACACTCCCGGCTACCGGGCGGTGGGCATGGACTTCGAAGCCGAGATGCGGGAGGCGATGACCGGCGTGGAGAAGGGGCGTGCGGCACGGCCGGTGCACATCAAGGCCGTGGACGGGCTGATTTCACGGCCCGACGGAAACAACGTCTCCATGGACCGCGAGGGGCTGAACCTGGCCGAGGCGCAGTTGCGATTTAAAACCGGCGTGGCGCTGCTCCATCAGGAGTACCAGCGCATATTGGACGCCATCCATTCAGACAGCAAGTAAGTGGAGAGCAACGTGCATGGATTCATCTGAAGATTGCGCAACAGATTGTCTTTGCGCGAGAAGGAAGTCCAGATGAATCTTTTTGCGATGATGGAGACCTCGGGCAGCGCCATGCAGGCCGAGCGCATGCGCGCTGAGGTGGTGGCGGCCAATATGGCCAATGCGGAGACCACGCGCACCGCTGACGGCACCGCTTATCATCGTCAGCATGTCGTTTTTGCCTCCAATGCCGGAGACCCGGCATTTCTCAACAGCTTCAATGCGGCGAATGAAACAACATCCTCAGGTATTACTGCCTCGGGAAGCCTCACGGCATCGGCTTTGCCCGCGCTTCCTGCTCCGTTACTCCCGCTAAATCTGAATGGCACGGGAGCGGCGACGGCGCCCGGCGTGCGGATTGCCGCTGTGGTTGAAGATACCTCACCCCCACTGAAGCGCTATGATCCCGGACATCCCGATGCCGGGCCGGACGGATATGTCTCATATCCTGACATTAATCCCATCACAGAGATGGTGGACCTGATGGGAGCGACACGTGCATATGGTTTGAATAGTTCAGCCGTGCAGGCCGAGAAGGGCATGATCGTGTCGGCATTGGAGATTGCCAAGTCGTAATCGCCAATCCGGCGCGGCGGCAGTGATTTGAACACGGCGGAAACAAACATCTATAGAGTGAAACCGACAACGGCGGCAGCAGGGAGAAGCGATGATACCAGCAGTTAATCCCATGACCACAGCGGCGCAGGCCTTGCAGGGTATTTCCGGCATAGGCTCTGGTACGGCCACAACTTCTGCTGTCAGCTCTGGCGCCGCATCCACTCCATTTTCAGAGTTGTTGAGCGATGCGGTAGGTCAGGTGGATCAACTCGAAGCACAGGCGCACACCGCCGTCGCCGGATTGATGACCGGCTCCGGCGTGGATGTGCATCAGGCGATGATTGCCACCGAGAAGGCAAGCATGGCCTTTGAGCTGGCGCTGGCAGTGCGCAACAAGGCAGTCCAGGCATACCAGCAGGTGATCGGAATGCAGTTTTAACGGAAGTAAGCAGTCAGCAGTCAGCTTTCAGCAGTCAGTAACCAGAAATACGCGATGAGGCAAGTGGCTGATCGCTGATAGCTAACCGCTGAGCACGGCAAGAGTGGAGACCATGGCCACCGGAACACAGTTGCAGAAGAGCGCGCCGACCATCCCCGGCCAACCCCAGTTGACTGACCGGCTGGCCGGACTGTGGGGCCGCACGTGGATTCGCTGGGCCGAGATGCATCCGTCGCAGCGCGGCTGGACGGTAGTGCTGATTCTGCTGCTGGGGGGCCTCGTTGGAGGCTTGTTCTGGTACGGTCTCCGGCCGGACTGGCACGTCCTGTACGCCAACATGGATTCGGAGGATGTGCGCTCCACCGGACAGACTCTGGCCACGGCGCAGATTCCCTTTGAGCCCACCTCGGATGGGCTGGGAATCATGGTGCCGGCCGCGCAGCTGGACAAGGCGCGCCTGGTAACCGCGGCCAAGGGAATGAAGAGCGGGCGGCTGGGTTTTGAGCTCTTCGACAAGCCTAACTGGGTAGGATCGGAGTTCGACGAACAGGTTAATTATCAGCGCGCGCTGGAAGGCGAGTTGGAGCATACGGTGGCAACCCTGTCGGATGTGCAATCGGCGCGGGTACACCTGGTGCTGCCGCACGACTCGCTCTTTCGCGACGCGGAACGGCCGGCCAAGGCCTCGGTAGTGCTCAAGCTGCGCCGAAATACGCTGGCCGATGGTGAGCCGGAGGCGATTCGTAACCTGGTCTCCTCGGCGGTGGATGGCCTGACGCCGGAACATGTGGTGCTGGTGGATGCCGCCGGTCACCTGCCGCTCGGTCCCAAAACCGCTGACGCCATGCGTTTGAGCGCCGAGCAGGCTCTGGAAGAAAAGCTGATCTCGACATTGGAACCAGTGACCGGAGCAGGCAACGTGCGCGCCTCGGTCACTCTGGACTATGACTCTGTAGCTTCGGAAGAAACCAAGGAGAGCTACGACCCTGACCAGACAGTGACCTTATCGATGCAGCGCACCGAGCAGGTCTCGGGCTCGCAGCCGGTAGCCGCCGGCGTTCCCGGCGTGGCATCCAATGCGCCCAATGCGCAGGCCCTGCCGGTCTACCCAACTCAGACTGCTGCGCCGCAGACTGCCAAAAGCGAGGCCGGAACCTACGCCGCCACCAAAACTATGCGGCATGTAGTTGAGAACCCAGGGAGGGTGCGGAGGATGACCGCGGCCATCGTGGTCAATGACCGCATGGCCCAGCCCGCCTCCAAGGACAAGGCCGCGCTGTGGCAGCCTCGCGCGCCCGAAGAGTTACGCAACCTGACGGCGCTGGCGCAGGCCGCGGTGGGCTTCGATGCGGCGCGCGGCGACCTGCTTGAAGTTGAAGATCTGGCCTTCGAGGATAACCGTTTTCAGCCTCCGGCCTCGTTGCCCGGCAAGATACTATCCGCCGCCGAAGGTTCGCCTGTGTTGATCAAGTATGCGGCTCTTCTGACAGGCCTGCTGGTGGTGGTGGCCTTCGGGGTGCGTCCCGCCCTCAGCCACTCCCGGCTCGGCCCGGCTCCAGGCGGCAAGGGTGGGGGCAGGGAGTTGCCGGCACGTGCGGAGCCCGTGGAAGCACGCGTGCTCAGGCCGACTGAGCCAGCCGAAATTGACCCGGAGCGGATTAGAAAACAGGAGATCTTCGAACAAGTGACCGACCACCTCAAGCGCGAGCCCACGCAAAGCTCCCGCCTGTTGCAAAGCTGGATCCACTCCGATTGATCCGCAATGCGGCGCAGAAAGTCGGTGAGCAGAACGAGGGGCAGCTAGAGGCTGGCAGCCAGCAACAAACGAAAGGACCGGGGTCTTGGCCGATAACGAATTCCAAAGCGCGGGATCTGGGCACCAGTCAACGGCGAACCTGAGCGGGGTACGCAAGGCAGCCGTCTTCCTGGTGGCCGTGGGCGAGGAGTTGGCCAAGGAGATTCTGCGCGTTCTGCCGGAGGCGGACGTACAGGTGCTCACCGAGGAGCTGGCCGATCTGCGCGGCATTACGCCGGAAATGTCTGCCGGGATACTGGAAGAGTTCTGGGGTCTTCTGGATACTCAGAACTTCATGACCCACGGAGGGCTGGACTACGCCGGCCGCCTGCTGAAGGATACCTTCGGCGCGGCGCGCGCCGACGACCTGTTGATGCTGGTGCGCCGCTCGCAGGAGGAAGCCCACGGTAATCTGGCCAAGCTGCAACGCACCGATCCCCAGCAATTGGGCAAGCTGCTGGACAGCGAGCATCCTCAGACCATTGCCCTGGTGCTGGCCCACCTGGATCCCAAGCGTGCCTCTTTGGTGCTAGACAACCTGAGCGAGGACCACAAGGTGCTCTCCATCCAGCGGCTGGCCGAGATGCGCCAGTTCTCTCCTGAAATGGCGCAGAAGGTGGCGCACATCCTGCACCGGCGTCTGGAGAACGTGGGCGACAATGCGCGCAAGAGCTACTCCGGCTTTAAGGCGGTGGCCGATCTGCTCAACCGGCTCAACGCCGAGGAATCGAAAAAGATACTCGAGACGATTGAGGAGGGCCAGCCGGAGTTGGCGCTCTCCATTCGTAATCTGATGTTTACCTTTGAAGATTTGGTGACGGTGCCGCCCAGCACCATCCGCGAGATCGTCTCCGGCGTGGACAAGCGCCAACTGGCGCTCGCCCTGCGCGGCGCCAAGGAAGAGCTGCGCGCCCAGATCTTCAAATCCATGAGTTCGCGAGCCGTGGAGATGCTGAAGGAAGATATGGAAGTTCTGGGACCAGTGCGCTCCCGCGAGGTGGCGCAGGCACAGCAGGAGATACTCAACCTGGCCCGGCGCCTGGAGGCGGAAGGCAAGGTGGTTCTCAAACTGGAGACCGGCGACGAGATGCTGGCGTAATAGTGTTCAGCAATATCCCGGCGAACGGATCACTGATCACTGTTCACTGTTTTTGAAAGGCAATTTGTGCGGCAGGCGGAATCGGCAACGAGCAAAGGCGCTTCTGGGCACATCGAAAACTTCGAGTACCCGGCCGGCCCCGATGCGCCTTTTTTGCAGGAATGGAATGGATGGGAGAATGTCGAGGATGCCGGCTCGCCTATGGACCCGGCGGCGCCAGTCAGAAGTGCAGCATCCAGAGCTATCGATAACCAATTGCACGGCGAGTTCGAGGCGCGCCTGTCCGAAGAGAAGCGCCGCGCCTTCGAGGCGGGCCGCGAACAGGGCCGCCAGGAGGGGCATAAAGCTGAGCGCGAGGCGCAAAATGGCTCCCAGGCAGCCACCCAGCGTGAAAGAGTACAACAGGCCGCCGAACTCCTCGAGAGCTTTACTCAGGAGCGTGATCAGTACCTGCAAACGGTCGAGCACGAGGTGGTGAAGCTGGCTCTGGCGGTCGCGGCGCGCATACTTCGCCGCGAGGCGCAGATGGACCCGTTGCTGTTGACGGGCGCGGTCCGGGTGGCGCTGGGACAACTCTCCCAATCGACTCAGGTGCGGTTGCGTGTCCCTCCTGCCGAACTCGCCCTGTGGACCGAGGCCATCGCCCTGGTGCCCAACCTGACCGTCAAACCAACTGTCATTGCCGGCGATGGGATGCGGCTGGGCGACTGCGTGATGGAGACGGAACTGGGAACGGTGGACCTGGGCATACGTTCGCAGTTGGGAGAGATTGAGCGGGGATTCTTTGACCGTGCCGGCGTCTCCCATGCCGCCACATCCATATCTGAAGCTGCCGAGCCGGAGGGCGTGATTGCCGCTGCTGGCCGGGAGATCTGCGCATGACGCGGCTGCTGGAGCGCTATTTTAGCCGTCTGGAGCGTGGCCAGCCCTGGCGCTGGCGAGGGCAGGTGCTGGAGTCGGTAGGCCAGACCATCGAGTCGGCTGGACCGCTGGCCTCGGTGGGCGAGTGCTGCGAGATTCAGGACCAGCAAGGTCACGCGCATTTGGCTGAAGTCATTGGCTTTCGCGGTTCCAATGTGCTCTCCATGCCTGTCGAAAGCACCGAGGGCATCCGCTTCGGAAATCAGGTAACCGCATGGGGCGTCCATCCCCAGATCGAGGTGGGACCGGCGCTGATGGGAAGGGTACTGAATGCGCTGGGCGCTCCAATTGATGATGGGAATCCGCCGGCCGTCTCTCTGGCGCTGCCTCTGGAGGGGGTGGTGCGGTCGCCGATGGACAGGGTGTCAATTCGCTCTCCGCTAGGCACCGGAATTCGCGTGATTGACGCGCTTTTGACGGTAGGGCGGGGACAGCGCGTAGGCATCTTCGGCGGCTCGGGCGTGGGCAAGAGCACGTTGATCGGCATGATGACCCGCAACACCGAGGCGGATGTAACGGTGGTGGGTCTGGTGGGTGAACGGGGCCGCGAGGTAGGCGAGTTCCTGGAGGATTCGCTTGGCGGCGAGGGCCGGGCGCGCTCAGTGGTAGTGGTTTCGACCTCCGACCAGTCGCCGTTGATGCGCATGAGGGCCGCTTTGGCCGCCACTACTATCGCCGAGTTTTTTGCCGCCCAGGGCAAGCATGTATTGCTGGTGCTGGACTCGCTCACTCGCTTTGCCATGGCCGCGCGGGAGATTGGCCTGGCTGCCGGAGAGCCGCCCACCAATAAGGGATATACACCTTCGGTCTTTAACCGCCTGGCCAAGCTTATCGAGCGCGCCGGGCAATTCCGCGTCGGCTCGATTACCGCCTTTTATACCGTGCTGATGGAAGGCGATGACCAGCAGGATCCGCTGGTGGACGCGGTTCGTGCTCTGCTCGACGGCCACGTGGTTCTTTCGCGCGCGCTATCTGCCGAAGGCTGGTATCCGCCCATTGAAGTTCTGGACTCCATCAGCCGGCTGATGCCGGTTGTTACCCAGCCCGCGCATCGCGAGCAGGCTGCATTATTGCGCAAGCTGATGGCTGTCTACGCGCGTTCGGAGGATCTGGTGCGCATCGGGGCCTATAAGCCGGGCGCGGACCCCGACCTCGACCGCGCTTTGAGAGCCCGGGAAACGATGCGGGCCTTCATGACCCAGGACGCGCATGAGCAGGTTCGCTTTGACGACTGCATTCGCCGGCTGGCGCAGCTGGCGGCGGAGGTGTGAGCCATGGCCGTCTCGCGCGCATTACGCCGCCTGTTGCGCATTCGAGAACTTGAGGAGGAGCAGAGCCGTCTGGCTCTGGAGTCCGCGCTGGGCGAACTACATCGCCTGGAGCATGCGCTAGCAGCTACTGTTGAACGGGAGCGCCGGGGCCGCAGCTTGATTCAGGCCAGTGCTCAAACTGGCGAGTTGACAGACCGTCTTGCGGGCTTTGAAGAGACACGCTCGGCCAAGCTTCATGCCGCTGCGCTGGGACCGAAAATTAGCGGAATGGGAGAAGAAGTCACGGATCGGCGTGAGGAGTTTCTTTTGAAGAGGGTGGAACGACGCCAGGCCGAGACCCTGATCCAGGAAACTGAGGCGCGGGAGGCCATCGTGGACGGACGGCGCGGCCAACAGGCGCTGGATGACTGGTATAGCTCCAATCTGTACCGGGCCGGCGACAAAAAAGATACCGATGCTGCGCCAGCCGTCACGAACGCGGTAGAGTTTAACTCTCCAGCAAAAGTCGTTTCCTAATCTGCGCCAAGTACATGTCGTGCGCGAGAGAAATAACTTTAGTGAAAATTTATCGAGTTGCGCCACGGCTTCCTGAATCGGGATGGCCGGTTCCATTCCTGACAATGCTCTAACCCATCCCTGTCGCCCTTTGGCACAGTGTCTGCTCTATCTCTTCGCATGACGGTTGCCGCATTCATTGGAGCAGGCGAAACTTCGGTGCTGGGTGTGGGCAAGTCGCTGGGCCTGGGCAAGACACCGGGCACGGCACAAAACGCAGTGCGGACCGGAGCGGCTGTTCCCAGCCTGTTGTCCTCTACGGCTCCCACGGCGACAAGCTTTCGCGCCAGTTGGCAATCCCTGCTGGCCACATTCAATTCCAATATGGCCGTCACCAGCGAGTCTGACGCGGATCAGGGAATAGCTTCCACGGGACCGGCAGCCCAGCAGATTCCCGAACAATCCTCCGCGCAGACTACCGGCATCCGATTGCGCCAGGAACGGGGAACAGAGAAGGGAAGTACTGAAACCGGCGAGGGGGCGATGTTATCTCCCGCTGGCGTTCGGTCTGGAGCTTTGGTAACCGAGTCGTCAGCCGTGACAGCAAAGCTATTTTCAACCAGAACAGCGGAGAATGATTCTGCCGCGAAACCGGGAACTGAATCCGCAACAGAATCTAATCGCAACGCGCGTCCAGCGCGGTCCACCGACACTACCAAGGCGGATGCTGTTACCGCAGAACCAATGCCGGGAGTACTCCCGGCGGCAACTGTGAGTCTTTCGCAAGCAGCGCCGGCAACTGTTATCGTCAGCCCGGTTGCACAAAGTTGGGACGAGCAGGCGCAACTTGCACAGACGGAGTTTTCTGCCGCTCTCTCAACGAACCATCAAGCCGCCGTTGCTTCTACAACATTTGATACGTATGCTATGGCCGGGGAGATTCCCAGATATCATGCCGAAGCGGTGAGTTCAACCATACAGCAAATTGCAGGAGGCTCTGAAACGCCTCTGCAACAGAGACAAACCTCGCCGGTTTCCAGCCTGAGTAGCACACCCGCCTCAGCCCATTCTGAAACAGAATCAGTGGTAGCGGATAATGTCGCGCCACCGCCCTTCGCGATGCTAGCTGAAGGCGGGAACCCGACTGAAATATTAGCGTCAGCCCGCAGCCTGCCTGAACCGGCGAATCAGGCGGCAATCCGAAATGCGAATCCGGCGGAGGCATTGGCGACAAGCAAGGAATCATCTCCAAAATTCGCGCGAGACTATCAACCCGCACAAGCACTTGCGCCGAGCACCAATCTGAAGGAGAATCTGCCGGCAAGCCCGGCTTTGTCTACGGCACTCGCTCCTGAACAGAGCCTGATGCAGACTTCCCCAGCGAGTCAATCTGCCGATCCGGGAGCGACATCTGGACATCTTTCGTCCTCAGCGTTCAACACTGATCAAACCCAGACTCAAGCCTTAGGTCGAAGCCAGAATCTGAGCCAGGCCGCTGAAACCAACCTGAATTCATCCGTGATGCCTGCAACAAACCCGGCCTCGTCACCGGCGATCGCTCCTGAGCAGAGCCTGCCGCAGACATCCGCATCGAGCAAATCCCTCGTTCCGGGAGCAGCAACAGGCCATCTCTCGCCTTCGACATTCAATCCAGATCAAACCCGGACTCAAGCGTTCGTGCCAAGCCAGAATCCGGGCCAGGCCGCAGAGACCAACCTGAATTCATCCGTGATGCCTGCAATAAGCCCGGATTCGTCTCCGACGTCTGTTACACAGCCGATCCGAACTCAGTCGTTTGCGCCGAGCCAGAACCCGATTGCGGCTCATGTCGTTAGTCAAATTCATACTCAGGCCACAGTGCCAATCACAAACGCAGCGGAGACGCTGGCAATTAACCAAGCAACGTCTCAGACACCTGATTCAAACCAACACCAGACGCCAACATTTGTTCAAGGCCATGAACAAGTCTCAATCCAGCAGGGAAACCAGAGCGTGAATGTGGTTACGGCTCCAATTCCCGGTGATGGCTTGAATCCCTTGCCTGCGACCTCCATCGTGGCCGCCCAATCCGATCAGCTTTTGGCAGTATCCCCAATCCTGGGCAAGCAGGGATCAACCAGCAGCGGAAAAACCTTGACGCTCGAATCACTTCGCGGAAACAGCAGCTCAGCACAGCCATTAAGTCACCCCAACGAAGTGCAGTCTATCGTCCCGGCTGCAGATGCCTCCGCAATGGCGCGCGCACTGGCCGGAACGGGTGGAACTGTGAACACATCCGGAGAGCGGGCGGGAGCTTCGAGCGTCGCGGCAACCGGTCCAGATTCCCGCGAGGCCTTTGCCACACTCGACGCAACGGGCACGCCGGCGGCCACGACCTGGACTCATGCAGGAACGCAGAGGGCCGAGGCAGGTTATCAGGATCCGACCTTGGGTTGGGTTGGCGTACGCGCGGATCAAAGCGGAGGTGGAGTTCATGCTCAATTGGTGCCCGGTTCAGCCGACGCGGCCCAGGCGCTGGGTAGTCATCTGGAAGGCTTGAATGCCTATCTAACCGAACATCACACGCCGGTCGAGACGCTTACGCTGACTGCGCCCGAGGGAGGTTGGTCCGGGTCGGGCAGCGGCCAAGGTACGGGAGAGGGAATGCAGCAGGGGGCAGGCCAGCAGAGTGCGCAGAGCGCCGATGCAAGCACACTGTCAGGTCAATCTTCGCAACCTGTGATACAGTCGCAGGCCTCATCTGCGCAGTCGCCGGCATTCTTAGGGGATATGGACGGTATCACACAGACAGCAAGTTTGGACGGCTACCACATTTCGGTGATGGCCTGAGCTTGAGGGCAGGCTCCAGCCACAAATAGGACAGCGGGCAGGGGCCCAGAAAGTAATAACGCAAATCGAAGCAGAGAAGATCAGGGAGGCAACATGGCAGCGGCAATTTTGAATCATCACATCACGGCGGCGCAGGCTCTTACGGGCAACTCCGCAACCCCCGCACCGACAGCGGCCAGCAGCACTAGCCCCACGGCAAACGCGACCAGCAGTTCGAGCAGTGGCGCCAGTTCATCGGCCACCATTTCGGCTAATGATTTTCTGACCTTGCTGGTTACCGAGATGAAGAACCAGGACCCCACAGCGGACACCGATCCCAACGAGTACATCAATCAGTTGGTGAATGTGAACAGCCTGGAGCAACTCATCTCGATCAACCAGACGATGACGACGGCCTTCGGCAGCACCACCGCCAGTTCGAGCGGCGCTGCAACCACCGGAGCATCCACTTCCGCCACCGCCAGCCTGACCGGCGCGGGCGCCAGCGCGCAGGCTCAACCGGGCACGACCGGCACCGCGACAACTGTTCCCGGCGCCCTGAGCACGGCCGTGGCCAAACTGGCTCCCGGCAACACCGGTACTCCCGCGGCCAATCCCGCGGCACAGAGCGTGGCTCAGTCCCTGAGCGGACGGCTACACACGCAGCAGTGATTTCGCGGGCATGAAAGAGCCCGGCAAAGCTGTTCACGCGCCAGCCGCCAAGGCCCGCGCCAAATTCAGATGCATTCGAGAGGAGAACCACCATGCCCAGCTTTTATATTCCACTCAGCGGCCTCAACTCCGATTCAACGGCGCTGAACACGATCGCCAACAACCTGTCGAACATGAATACCACGGGCTTCAAAGAGCAGACGACTAACTTCAGCGACCTGTTTTACCAGCAGGTAGGCACCACCGGCGCGGGAGGCGAGATACAGCAGGGAACGGGAGTGCAGGTGGCTTCGAACAGCACCAATTTCACCGGTGGATCGATCTCCTCGACCGGCGTCTCGACGGATGCCGCCATCGACGGTACGGGCTTCTTTGTGCTGGACAACGGCGGAGGCACACAGCTTTACACGCGCGACGGCAACTTCCAGCTGAGTTCCACCGGTATGCTGGAAAGCACTGAAGGCCAGGGAGTCATGGGATATGCGGCCGTTAATGGCGTGATCAACGTCAACGGCGGCTTGACGGACATTACGGTACCCACTGGGCAGGTGATGCAGCCTGCGGCGACAACCTCATTCAGCGTGACCCAAAACCTGAATTCCGCGTCTCCTGTAGGCACACAAACCACGGGCCAGGTAAAGGTCTATGACTCGCTGGGCAATTCTTATGAAGCCACGGTGACCTATACCAATCTTGGCGGCAATAAGTGGAGCTATGCCATCACGCTGCCGGATACGTTGACGGCGGGTGCGCCGACTGCGGCGGCGGCTACAACCATGGCTGTAACGGGGTCAACGCCGATTGCCACCGCTGTACCCACCAATGCAACAGTGGTTGCGCCGGTTCCGACAACCGTTCCCAGCACCGTGACAGAGGGCGCGGCGACAACGACAACAACCACCTCCACTCTGCTGGCGGATACAGTGGTTGTAGGTTCAGTAGCCAATCCCGCCATTACGGCGGATGTGCCGGTCGTGACGCCGGTGGTCAACAGCCCCCTGGCGGCTCAAGTAGTTCCCGCTCCTCCCGCCAATACGATTCTTTACGACTTCGCTGGCTCGGGAGCCACGGTCAATACCTCGACCAATCTGGCGCTTAGTATTCCCAATGGGGCGGGCGGCTTTGATATCGTTCCTGCGCCAAATCTCGCTATCCTTGCTCAACCTGTTACGGTGGCCAATTATGCCACCGCCCTGAATAACGCGATAACCACCGTGTATCCCGCAAGTGCTGTGTCAGTATCGTCCACCGCCAGCGGCCAGTTGTCCATTACGGGCGGGGCCACTATTTCCAGCGGCGGTATAAACCAGAACTTCTCGTCCACAGTCGCCAGCTACAACTTCGCCGCCACCGCAACGGTTGATCCCACGGCGCAACAGAATATTGCGACGGCGCTGACAATTACCGGACCTTCAGTCACCGGCGTGAATGCAACCACTGCGTTGCCGGTATTCACTGGGCCGCCTGAGACAGTGCATGCCTATGCGACGGATTTGAATACCGCGTTGACGGCCGCCGGGATCGTTGGCGTGACCGTTACGGGCGTGAATGCCACCGGCGTGCTCTCCATCACCGGACCTTCGACCATGGTGATCAACAACGCTGCTGATTTGAAGCAGGATGTGGCGGAGACGACGACCAATTACAACCTCGTCAGCAGCAACGGGGCGAAGGCTTTGGTCGATCCCTCGACAACGCTGGGGATCCAAATTGGCGCCGGACCAATTATTACCGCGCCCACATTCACCACCGGTGAATCGGTCTCCGCCTATGCTGCAGCTCTCCAAACCGCGGTGGGAGTTCCGGCGGTCTCAGGCGTGACGATTACTGGCAGTGATGTTACCGGCCAGTTATCCATCACTGGACCGGCAAACATGACCATCGTACCCGGCGCGAATGGCCTGGTGCAGAATTTTTCGGGAACACAGACCAATTACGACATCGGTTCCTATACTGATCCCACCTCGGGATTGAGTGTGCAGGCCACAATTGCAGCCACATCGACTTTGAAGATTCAAGGTCCGACAGTGAATGGCGGCACGGCGACCTCCGCCCTGCCAATCTTCACCCCTACGGGAGTGGGGGGGACGGAGACGATTTCCGACTATGCAGGCGATTTGACCACTGCGTTGAACCTGGCCGGCATCACTGGCGTTACGGTTACGGCCAATGCGCTTACAGGAGTATTGTCCATCGCCGGCCCCTCCTCCATGGTGCTCAGCGGCAATGTCAACCAGAACATGGTAGGAACAACCAACAATTACAACTTTGAGGCTAACGCTACGGTTGATCCCACAACGAATCTGAAGATCAGCGGAGAGACAGTCACCGGCACTACAACAACCATCACCGCGCCATCGGTCGTAGCCGGTGAAACAGTGGCCCAATATGCCACGGCTCTAACCAACGCGATAACCACCGCGGGCATTGAAAACGTCTCGGTTTCCTCCACACCTGGCCAGTTGTCCATTCTCGGCGCCAATATGACGACCACCGGCAGTGTGACCCAGGATTTGGCGGATACCACAATCAACTACGACTTCGGATCCAGCGCTACAGTGGATGCCACCACAGCTTTGACCATTGTCGGACCCACGGTAACCGGAGTCCCGCCTACTGCCATTACCGCGGTAGTGCCGGGCGCCGCCGGAGAGACAGTGGCCCAATATGCCGCTGCACTGAACAAGGCATTGACGTTGGCAGGCATCGACACCAGCACGGACGGCGTATCGGTGACGGCGACCGGCGGCCAGTTGTCCATTGTCGGACCGGCAAACACCCTCAAAGTCGCTGGAACGGCGAGCCAAGATCTATCGGCGAGCACCATCAGCTACAACTTCGGAACGAGCGCAGGCGTCATCTCCGCGGTCGATCCCACAACAAACCTGACTATTACCGGACTGACGGCGACAGGCGCCACAGCCACTACGGTCGCACCAACCATTACCGCCGGGGAGACGCTGGCTGCATATGTCAATGCACTGAACAGCGCGTTGACTACCGCGGGCATCGCCGGCGTCACGGTCTCGTCCACAGCGGCCGGGACGTTGTCTATCACCGGCGCCAACCTCTCGACTTCCGGCAGCGTAATCCAGGATCCGGTGGCGTCGGCCAATGCCAGCGGGACGCTGACCTTCAATTCGAGCGGCAACCTAGTCAGTCCAGCTGCGAATCTCACCAACATCACCTTTAGCGGGCTCTCCGACAATGCGGCAACCATGAACGTGACCTGGAATCTCTATGGCGCCAATGGGACAGGAGAAATCAGTCAGACCGCGGCTGCATCCGGGCAATCGACGCAAATCCAGAATGGATATACCAGCGGCGAATATAACAGCTTTACCATCGGCTCCGACGGCACTGTTACGGCCACCTACTCGAATGGCCAAAGCCAGGCTGTGGGACAGATCGCCATTGCCACGGTCAGCAACCAGCAGGGGCTAGTGGATATGGGTTCGACCCAATACGCGGCTAACGCCAACTCCGGCCTTGCCACGGTGGGTGTGGCTAATTCAGGCGGACGCGGCTCGTTGGAAGGAAGTTCATTGGAGGCCTCGAACGTCAATATCTCCTCCGAGTTCTCCGACCTGATCGTCGCCCAGCGCGCCTTCGAGGCCAACGCAAAGTCCGTAACCACCTTCGACACCATCACCCAGGAAACCATCAACATGATTCACTAAGTCGCACATCCGGCATAACCGGATAAAGAATCGAAGCCCCGCCTCTTGCGTAAACCATACGCAGGTGGCGGGGCCTCCTTATATGTGGCAAAAAACATCCGTCATGGGATTCAGGGCATTATTTTGTTACAATTGCTCCGCACCCATGCATACACGATTTGTTTGCTTCTATCTTTTACTAGCCACCATGTGCGGCTCCGCCAGCGCATCAACCGAACAGTGGGTTGAAGTACGCAGTCCGCATTTCACGATACTCACCGACTCGAATGAGAAGCAAGCCCGCCACATAGCGGATCAGTTCGAACGAATGCGCTGGATGTTCCAAACTCTATTTCCCAAAGCGATCGTTGATCCGGTCTCGCCCATCGTTGTACTCGCGGCTAAAAATGAAAAGAGCTTCCAAGCAATAGAGCCGGCGGCTTACCTGGCAAATGGCCAGATGAAGATCGGCGGACTTTTTATGAGAACGCCGGACAAGAACTACGTCCTATTGCGCCTGGATGCCGCGTCCGAACACCCATTTGACGCGATTTATCACGAGTACACTCACCTGCAATTCAGCGATAGCAGCGCATGGATTCCTCTTTGGCTCAACGAGGGTATGGCAATGTTCTTTCAGAACACTGAGATTCGGAACAAAGACGTGTTGATCGGCGAGCCCAGTGCGGATGACATTCTATATCTGCGAAAAAACCGGCTTATACCGCTAGATGTGTTGTTTAAGGTGGATGTCAAGTCGCCGTATTACCACGAGGAGCAGAAGGGTTCGGTATTCTACGCTGAATCCTGGGCGCTTACCCACTATCTAAACGTTTCTGATCGTCAGAAGGGTACGCACAGGATGGACAATTACATGGCGCTGGTCAGTCGTCACGAGGATCCTGTGGTTGCGGCCGAGAAGGCCTTCGGGGATTTGAAACAGTTGAAGTCCGCGCTGGAAGAATATATCCAACGCAATGTTTACATGCATTTCATCTTGTCGAGCGCCGCGGCGCCGATCGATGAATCGGCATACACAGCGAAGACTCTGACCCAAGTCGAGTCAGATGTAGTTCGTGCAGATTTTCTAGCTTCTGTGCAACGCATGACAGATGCGCAAGCGCTACTGGACGCTGTATTTAATGCCGATCCGAATAACGTGCAAGCGCGCGAGACGATGGGATCCATGGAGTTACGAGGTGGTCACATCGACGCGGCGAGGAAGTGGTACGCGGAGGCGGTTAACTTGGGTTCGCAGAACTACCTGGCGCACTACTATTTCGCCTCCCTGTCCATCGCGCACGGAGACCAGGAGCAAAACAAGGAGATTGAATCGAGTCTGCGTACGGCAATCCGGCTCAATCCCCGCTTTTTTCCGGCCTACGATCAACTTGCCTCTTTGTTGATCTCCATAGAACGATATAGCGATGCGGAGGCGGTGCTGCAAGACTCAGTCAAGGCCGCGACAACTTCTGGTGAGGCTGCAAGAGCGCGGCGGAGGATCGCCGAAATTGAACAGATGCGGACAGCGCGGGCACAGGCAGCGGCCAATGTAGCAGAAGCGCAAGCAGACGAAGAGGCGCGCGACAAGGCTACCGAAGAGATGCGTCCCAAGTATCCGGTAGAGCCGCCCGACGGACCAAAGCACGAGACGATTGGAGTAATTCGCGGCGTTCAATGCAGCTATCCCGCTGTGATCGAGTTTCGCGTGGCAGGCGCTAAGAAGACTGTTTCGCTATACAGCAGCAACTATTACAAACTCGATGTTTCGGCACTCGGTTACACGCCGGAGGGCAATTTGAACCCGTGTACTGGCCTGGAAGGCACGAAGGCACGGGTGCAGTATGCGGAGATTTCAAACAAGACGGTCGATGGGCAAGTGATAGCGATCGAACTCAGAAAATGAACGAAAAATTGTGAGTGACGAGAATCGAGTCAGACTGCAGTGAGTGACTGTCGGATACCGCTGCGCACCTCGACAAACAGCCCCTTTCCTTCAGCCAATACGTGACCGCGGGGACTGAGAATCCTTGCCTCGGACCAGTGTTTGCGGGCTTCGCTGCGGACCATACGGGCCTCCACGCGAATTGGCGCTCCAGAGTGAATGGGACGCAGGTATTCGACCTCCATCTGCCGAGTCATGGTCGTCAACCCCTTTGCACGCATGGATTTGCTCATGGCCTCGTCCAGCATCGTGGCGATAATGCCGCCGTGCAGAAAGCCTGACGGACCCTCGAAGCTGCTCGCAATCGTCGTCAGACAAACCACGCTTCCATCCTCGGCAATCATGAACTCCAGATGCAAACCGGTGGGATTGGCCTGACCGCAGCCAAAGCATCGGTTCTGAGCCATATGCACCATGGGTGTAAGTTTCTCGGTAGATTCATTCATGGTTACAGCATAAAGGAGACGGCATAGTTCAATAGATGGAAGGGAATTGATAAATTATCAAGCAGACTTTCCTGGCCTCAGTGCATCGAACGAGATGGAGGTTTTCCCATCATGAACCGCAGATCCGCAATCAAGCATCTGGGCGGCGTGGCAAGCGCGCTGCTTTTAACCGAAGCTCTGAGCAGCCAGGCACCCACCGGACAAGCCGCCGCCTCCATGCCCGCAGCGCCCTCCGGCCCCTTCACCCTGCCGCCGCTGCCCTACTCCTACGATGCGCTGGAACCGTATTTTGATGCTGAGACTATGCACCTGCATCACGACAAACACCATCAAGCCTATGTGAACAACCTGAACGCTGCCGTAGCCGCGCATCCCGAGCTGGCAGGTAAGACACTTGAGGATCTGGTGATCAATTGGGCCAGCCAGCCCGAGGCTGCGCGCACAGCCGTGCGCAACAACGGAGGCGGCCACGCCAACCATTCCTTCTGGTGGCCGACGTTGGGCAAGCCCGGATCATCCACTGCTCCAACAGGCGAACTGGCCAAGGCCATCGATGCCCGGTTTGGCTCGTTCTCTGGCTTCCAGGACAAGCTGACCGCCGCGGCATTAGGCGTATTCGGTAGTGGCTGGGCCTGGCTGGTCAAGATGCCCGACGGCTCCGTTGCCATTCAGATCACCGCCAACCAGGACAGTCCACTCACAGTGAGCCTCAAGCCGTTGATGAGCGTAGACGTCTGGGAGCATGCCTACTACCTGAAGTATCAGAACCGGCGCGTAGAGTATGTGAAAGCCTTCTTCAAGGTGGTTAACTGGGATTATGTCAGTGGACAGTTCGCCCAGAAGATGTAGGGAAAACGTGGCCCGGCTGGTTAGCCGAAAGGTGGGAGGGGCTTTTGTTTGCATAGGATTGGCGGCTGGCCTGGCCGGCTGCCAGTCAGCGCTTGAGCTCACCCCTCAGGAGGCGGAAGGCAAGCATCTTTACCAGGCGCGTTGCGCTCACTGCCACGAAGATAACGATCTGGCGCTCAAGAAGATACCCCCTGATCTACATGGCGTTTTTTCCCACAAAACTCTGCCCAGCGGCACTCCCGCCACTGACGCTGCAGTGCGGCAAAATGTGCTGGCCGGGAAGGGAATGATGCCCGGTTTTGCCGGCCGCTTCTCCGACGAACAAATGTCTGCGCTACTTACCTACCTGCATTCTGGATTGCGCTGAACTCAAATCTCCATCAAATCCTATAGCCGCAAAACACTATTGTGATTTATATCACTCCGGCAGAATTCATTACTATGGTAATGTTTCTGTATAATTTCGCTACACTTCAGTAATCATTTGAGAGTAAATTCTTATTATCGACACCCAACATCAGTTTTTATCTTTCTCGCCTCTTGAAAGGGATAAGACCATGATTCACAAAATCTGCACGAACTACGGCAAATGCGCACTCGCTGACAGTCATGAAGACTTTTCTCTTGATAAGAGTGTCAGGAACTGTTGTCCACTTTGCGATAGTGCACTCAGTGTAGTCAGAAATCTGGCAGAGATCAAAAATTTGGAGCTCGCCAATGTCAGAACTGTGCCGCTCAGAAAGGTGAACTCGATCTTCTCCGACCTGGCCCTGGCTTTAGTTCTTATCGCTTTTCTATTTATCGCCGTAGGAAAAGATTGGTTCAAGCAACCGCAAGGAAGCTATGCCGCGGAGATGAAGATCATTCATCAGAACGCCATCCTTCGTTTAGCTGGTTCTGACATTCTCGGAGATCGCCTGGCCCCCGAGTTGGCAAAGGCTTTTCTTCAGGCTCAGGGTGCAAGAAATATTCAAATTATTGCTGAAGCAAACCCCGAGCAGAAAATTGCTGTGGGTATTCTGCCCGGCGATACTGAGCCTTCCTCAATTGAGATTGCTGCCCAAGGCTCTGCTACCGCGTTTACCTCCCTGGCACAGGAAACCTGCGACATTGGGATGAGTTCGCGGAGAATCAACCCGGACGAAGTTGCCAAACTGGTGACGTTGGGCAACATGACATCAGCTGCCGACGAGCATATTGTTGGCCTTGACGGCATCGCAGTTATCGTTAATCCCTCCAACCGAATCAATGAGCTTCGTAAAGACGAGATAAAACGAATCTTCACCGGGGACATTACCGATTGGTCTCAAGTCGGATCCTTCCATGGTTTGATCAAAATATATGTAAGAGATGATCAGTCGGGGGTCTTCGACGCGTTCAATACATTGGTGCTGGCTGGTAAGCCCTTGGCATCATCAGCCCGGCGTTTCCAGGATAGCAATGCGCTTTCCGGCGCTGTCTCCGACGATCCCAATGGTATCGGTTTCGTCAGCCTTCCTTACGTACATAATGCAAAAACGATTGCCGTATCGGAGAAGGGAACAGTGGCCCTCAAGCCGACACGGCTGACTGTCGCTACGGAAGACTATCCGCTCTCTAGGCGGTTATATCTCTATACGCCGGCAACAGCGCGGAACAAGTACATGCAAATGTTTGTTGCATTTGCGCTCTCCTCGCAGGGGCAGGAGGTGGTTGCCGCCAATGGATTTGTCTCACAGAATCTTCAGCATACGGCTCAAACCGTATCCAATATTGCTCCGGAAGAGTACAAGTTGCTGACGGAGGGCGCCGAACGCCTGTCTGTGGATTTCCGTTTTCCGGCCGGTAAATCCGAGCAGGACAGCAAGGTGCAAACGGATCTGGATCGGATCGCCTCTCTGATCGCTGACCATGAAAACGAGGGAGATCGAATTCTGCTCTTTGGCTTCTCAGACAATACAGGCACTCCGGATGAGAGTCGCGCGTCGTCTTTGAACCAGGCCAAGATCGTTGAGAGTGAGTTAAGCCAGCGGGGTATCAAACTCGCGGTGGTGCGAGGCTATGGATCAGATCTGCCCGTCGCTACCAACGAAACCAGCGAAGGCAGAGAGAGAAACCGGCGCGTGGAGATTTGGATCAAAAAGAAAGCAAAGCCGGATAAAGCAGCGAACGGCGTAACTGGGCAGGAAATCGCCGATGTCCACCAGTAATTGAGTAGAGAGCTACGAAGTTCAGCTCGCATCCCATCACACATGGCTGCAATGCAGACCTGTCTTCATACCGAGCTGCGCAAATTTATCTCTCCGAATTCAATTTTTCACGCTCCATTAATGACTTTCGTTACCTTTGGCAGGTAACTTACACATACAACTCAAGCTGTCTTTGAGCTGAACCTCACTCTCTCGACTGAGTTCCGAGAGGTTCGAATATGTGTCCCCAGATACCGGATAATGAACATCGATTTGCTCTGAGTGTGCCTGATGCACGCAGAGTGTTTCCGGCAAACGATGAGAAAGGTGTGTGAATATGACTGTTCGTTGGGGTTTATGCTTAAATGTCAAAAAATGCAAGGACGCAAGAGACAAACAGCATATTCCCATTCCACACGGGGCTCGTTTCGTTTGTCCTGAATGCTCCGAACCGCTGGAAGATGAAAACACTGTCGTTCCCCAAGTGGCTCCGGCCGCACCCCTCAAGAAGTCGCCAAATATTCTACTGATCGCCGTAGTAGTAGTGCTTTTTCTCGCTGTGATTGCGGGGTTCGCAAGTTGGAGCATGCATCACACCGCGAAGGCGGCAACGACAAAGACCATCCTTCGTTTGGCTGGCTCGAACACTATAGGGGACACGCTTGGACCGTCGTTAGCCGAGGCTTTTCTCAAGGATCAGGGTGCGGCAAATGTTCACATTCTCCCCGGAGCCAACCCCCTGGAAAAAATCGTGGAGGGCGTGCTGCCCGGTGATAATTCGCCATCTTCGATTACGATTGCCGCTCATGGGTCCGCTACCGCATTTACCGCTCTGGCAGATAACAATTGCGATATTGGCATGGCTTCGCGCAAAATCAAGCCCGATGAAGCGGCCAAGTTGAAATCGCTGGGAGATATGTCCTCTGTTTTAAACGAGCACATTGTGGGGCTTGACGGCATCGCTGTTATTATTAACCCTGCCAACCCCGCCAGTCAGCTTGATAAAGACAAGATCATGCGTATCTTCACCGGTGAGATTACCGACTGGTCTCAGGTGGGCGCTTATCGAGGCGCGATCAAGGTCTACGCGAGGAATGACAACTCAGGCACATATGACACTTTCAAAAGCCTGGTGCTGGGGGGCAAACCGCTGGCCGCGGGAGCGCAAAGAATTGAGGACAGCATGGCGCTCTCCGATGCGGTTGCCGCCGATCCCTATGGCATCGGCTTTATCGGTCTTCCGTATATTGCAAGCTCTAAGCCCATCGCTGTTTCGGATAAGGGAACACTGGCTCTGCTGCCCACACGGCTTACTGTGGGCACGGAAGACTATCTTCTGTCGAGAAGGCTCTTCCTCTATACGCCTGCCCAGCCGAGCAACAAATATATGCGCAAATTCCTGGAGTTTGCCATTTCCAGCAAGGGTCAGGACGTGGTTGCCTCCACAGGTTTCATTGCCCAAAATGTAGAGCAGGTGGCTCAGAAGGCGCCCGCGGACGCTCCGGCGGAGTATAAGGAACTTACTCAGGATGCAAATCGACTCTCGCTCAACTTCCGCTTTGCCTCCGGACAAATGGACTTGGACAATAAAGCCAAGGTCGATCTGGAACGTGTCGTCTCTCTGATTGCGGACTTGAATTATCCGGCAGACAAGATCATGCTCTTCGGTTTTTCCGATGGCACCGGCGATTCCGCGTCCAATCAGGCGTTATCTTTGAGCCGGGCAAAGGCTATTGAAGACCAATTCATTCGGAGAGGAATCAAGCCGGCGCTAGTTCGCGGATTTGGTTCGAACCTGGCCATCGCCTCCAACGAGAGCGACGAGGGACAGGCGCGGAATCGGCGCGTGGAGGTTTGGATCAGAAAGTAATCCAGGTTCAGCCTGCAACTGTAGCAATAGGGCAGGGAATCGCTGCATTTCTCCGTTCGCGGTATACTCAAGGTTGCTATGGCAACCGGCAAAACATTTTATATTGAAACCTTTGGCTGCCAGATGAATGCCCATGACTCGGAGAAGGTCATTGGCACATTGCAGCACGAGGGCTACCGGCAGGTCATGTCGGAAGATGATGCTGGCCTGATTCTCTACAACACTTGCTCCATCCGAGATAAAGCCGAACAGAAGGTATTTCACCGCCTCGACGAATACAAGCGCCAGCAAAGAAACGGCAAGCGCTTCGCTGTGCTGGGCTGCGTGGCGCAACAGGAGGGCGACAAGATCTTCGCGAGGGCGCCGTATGTTTCGCTGGTCTCAGGCTCAGCCTCATACCGCAATCTGCCGGAGATGATCAAGCGCCTGGAAGCTGGAGAGACGCGCATCACCGGCCTCGACGACCGCCAAACGGATGAGACCTTCGAAACCGATTTCACCGCCCGCCAGAATCCTTATCGCGCCTACATCACCATCGTCGAGGGTTGCGACAAGTTTTGCGCCTACTGCGTGGTGCCATACACGCGGGGCAAAGAGCGCAGCCGCACTTCGGACTCCGTGCTGTCAGAGGCCCGACGCGCCGTCGATCAGGGATACACCGAGATTCAGTTGCTCGGCCAGAACGTAAACAGCTACCACGATCCGGATGGGAAGCTGAGCTTTGCCGAAATGCTGGCCGCCGTAGGTCAAGTGCCGGGCATCCGCCGTGTGCGCTTCACCACCAGCCACCCGCGCGACTTCACCCGCGACATCGTCGAGGCCATCGACG
>CAZFMB010000020.1:0-46330 GCA_964520005.1 uncultured Occallatibacter sp. | reverse complement strand
CCTCCCACCCATTCCGCAAAAAGCGCGGAATGGATGGGGCACAGCGTTTCAAAACATCTGGGCCGGATCAATAATATTCATTCATGGACAAGCGCGGGCGAGGACGCCCGCACTACAGCCGGCCGGGAGGCCGGCGCTACCTTCCAAATCGAACATTCGTGTTAGTATAGAAAACCTAAGCGCTGGCGGACACCTTTCCGCTCAGCCGGGTTGTTCGATGAACCTTTACCTTATACCGGAACGCCGATGAACCTTTACCTAATGCGCCATGCGAATGCCGGATTGGGCCGCGAGAATCCGCTTCTCGACGCCAAGCGCGCCCTTGTCAAAGAGGGCAAGGAGCAGTGCATCCTGATGGCGCGGACGCTGAGCGCGCTTAAAGTACAAATAGACGTGATCGTCTCCAGCCCCTTGAAGCGCGCCCTGCAAACCGCGCAACTGGTGGGCACGGAGATGGGCTACGATGCCCGGGTGGAGATCTCGCAGGCGCTCTCGCCCGACGCCGATTACGCCGACTTTCAACAGATGCTGGCGCACTATTCCGGCTACGATGGCGTGCTGGCGGTGGGCCACAATCCCAACGTCTTCCAGTTTCTGGGACGGTTGATTACGGGCAACGGCGGCGCGGCCGTTCGCATGAGAAAAGGTTCAGTGGCGCGCATCGATCTGGATCGCCATCCTCCGCTGCTGCAATGGCTCATCGATCCGCGCACGGCGCGGGCCATCTATGCCAGCGTGCAGAAGAGCTCACGCCCGAAGACCTCCAAGAAGTAGTCCGCCTCCTTGCGCAACGACCACAGTTCCAGTTCCGCGCCCGTGCGCCCCGGCTGCACTTCGAGATAAATCCGCTTGGGATAAACCTTGACCGCGACCCTCAACACGTCGCTGGCGCGGTCCTGGTTGAGCGCGACGGCCAAACGCAACAGCACCACGGCCTTCTGCACGCGCGGGTGCTCGACGGCGGGAATGTTGCGCAGCGCGCGGTCGCCGGGCTGCGGGCGGCTCTTGCCCAGATAGCGCGCTATAGCCGAAACCAGCGTGCGCTGCAACGGCGTGTAGCCGTAAATCTCCGAACTGGAAACCACATATTGCGTGTGCCGGTGGTGGCCCTGATAGTTGATAAACTTGCCGGTGTCGCGCAGCATGGCGGCGGCGGCCAGCCATGCCTCATACTCCGGCGGCAACTGGTGCAGCGGTTGCAGCGCGCGATAAAGCTGCAATGCGTGGTCGCGCACCGGCTCGGCGTGGCGCAGATCGACGCCATAGCGCCGCGCAGTGGCCAGCACGCTCTCCCAGCGCTGCTCTTCAAAAACGCGGTGAGCGGTGGCGCGGGCATCCTGTTCGGCCAGCATCTGGGCCAGAATGCCGTCGCGCAGGCCGAGAGGCGAATAGCAAAAACCTTCCAGCCCGAAACTTTCCAGCAACTGGGCAAAGACCTGCGTGCCGGCCACGATGATCTCAGCGCGGCGCGGCCCGATGCCCTGAATAGCGACGCGCTCAGCCAGCGTCATGGGAACCAGTTTGTCAGCCAGACGGCGCACCTCACGCGTGGGAACAATTCCGCCCGGCGGCGCGGCGGGCGCAGCCTGGCTGACGACGAGAGCCTGTATGGCCTTGCCGATTTTTTTGCCTGCGGCCTTGCCCGCGAACTTCTTTTTTGATTTGCCTAACGGCTTGGCGGCCTTGCCCGGCTTGTCTTTCTTGTCTGGCTTGCCCAACGCAGCAATCGCCTCGCTCAGAGCCGCCGCCGTGCCCGAGGTGCCTATAACCTGCGTGATGTTCTGCGGCCGAATTCTGCCGTGCGCGCGGCGCAACTCGCGATCAATCAACTGCCGCATCCGCGCCAGCCCCTCGGCAGGCGCCGGGTCGGAGGGCAAAAACTCCTCTGTCAGCCTAACCGCGCCCAGCGGCAGGCTCACGGTTTCTTTGATGCGCTTGTGCTCGGAGAGGGTAATCTCGCAGCTTCCGCCGCCCAGGTCCACCAGCAGCACACGGCCTGACTCACCCGCTTCGGCTGTAGTCTCAACTTTTGACTCGCCGCTGCCCATCACCCCCAGATGAATCAGTCGGCCCTCCTCCAGCCCGGATATGATCTCCATCTGCCAGCCGGTTTCGGCCTTGACCATGGCCTGAAAAACCTGCCCGTTGCGCGCGTCACGCATGGCCGAGGTGGCCACCACGCGAATCTGGTCCACCCCGCGCAACTGCACGGCACGTTGAAAGCGCTTCAGCGCCTGTAGCGTCGCCACCATGGCCTGCGGCGAAATCAGCCCGCTCTCAAAGACGCTGGCGCCCAGGCGCGTCACCTCGCGGTCCTCGTGCAGGGTCTTCAAGTGGTGCGCGGCAACCTTGGCAATTTTTAATCTGCAGGAATTGGAACCGATATCGATGGCTGCAAATGTCGGCATGTGGGCTGGCTCCGGAAAATGGCTCTGCGGTCAAGATACACGACCGGGGCGGGGGACCGCAGCCGCTCGGGTAAAGACAGGCAGCGAGCACAAAAATGCTAAGACGATGGGCCTACGACATTTTTCCCTGTTGCATTCAACGATCCCGCCGATGAAATGACCTGACAATGCCGGAGATGCCGTCTTAATCGGAGTTGCTATCACAATCATCGGAGACGAGAGACGCCGGCGGTAGTCGAATTGAAAGAGAAAGACAATCATGTCCAACGCTTTCGGAGTAACCAGCACACAAAGGACCGGCAATAACATACGGCTGTGCCTGGCGGGATGTTTTATAGCCGTGTTGCTACTCAGCGTTGCGGCGCGCGCTACCGAAAATGGCGGCAGCGTCTATCCCGTCGGCGCGGAGACCGTTCTGCAGGGCATGATGCCGGGGCCTCATGCAACCGGGCTTTATACCTTTCACATCGTTTACTCCGCAAACGAACTGGACAACGGCGCGGGGCAGAGCGCGCTGCCGGAGTTTAAGCTGAGAGTCTTCGGCAATGCGGTGAAGATTGAGCACAATTGGGGCGTACCTGTTTTTGGCGGAAGGTTGGCAAGCACGGTTGGAGTTTCCTTCCTTTATGAGCAATTGCACATCCCGACAGGGCCAACGACGACAGAAAAATACGCCAAGTTTGGCCTCGGCAACGCCATAATCATCCCTGTTGTAGTGACCTATAACAAGGGAAACTGGCACTGGTTTTACCAGGGCGACATTTTCCCACCCGGCGCTCCCTACACCAGCGGCGCCGCGCTCAACATCGGCCAGCATCACCTCGCCGCCGGTCCGACAGGAGCTTTCACCTATCTGGCCCCGAAGGCCGCATGGGAGGTCAGTTCCAAAATCGACTACATCTTTAACTTCAAGGATGGAGCAACGGGATATCGCGGCGGCAACGAACTGACCTGGGAATACACCGCCATGAAGGCCGTCTCCAAGAAAGCGTCCGTCGGGTTCAATGGCTATCTATATCAGCAGACGACGAACGACCAGTTGAATGGAGTAACCGTCACGAATGTGGATGGAATCGTCACCAACGGCTTTCGCGGGCGCGATCTGGCCGTTGGCCCGGAGTTTCGCTACTTTTTCGGAGAGCATAAAGCCTTCGCGTTCAAGTACACTCGCGACACACTGGTGCAGAACAAGCCGCGCGGCAATTCCTTCTGGTTTCAGGTAGGCATTCCGCTGGACTTTGGAAAGAAGAAGTAATTCATATTTCATTCGCAACCTTACCAGCAGGGACGGCAGAACACTCAAGGCCGTTCTACGGTTTCTCAAGGCGCGTCATGGCTCTCGAACCAGCCAATCAGCCGGCGCTCATATTCCTGCGGCTCAGCGGCGGCCGCGCCAGTGTGCCTTGCCCCCACGGGCTCCCATAATACAATCGCCGGCTTCCGGGAAGAACTGCGGGCCACGATCATTTCCGAATGCCGCGGAGGAAGATTTGTGTCTTTGAGGCCATGAATCAGGAGCACGGGAACGCTGCTTGCGGCCACTGCGTTCTCCGGCGAGACCTGCTCCATGTCCAGCCCATACTTCCACCGCGCATAGAGGAAACCGGTCTCGACCACCGGACGCAGCAACGTTCGCCCCAACCATGCCCCGGCATATAACCTTTCCGCCAGCCGGTCATAGGAGGCTTCACGGAAGTTTGCGAAGGGCGACTCGACAACCACCGCGCAAAAGCCGGGAGTGGTGCGGAGAGATTCGAGCAGCAGCGCCGCTCCCATCGAATTGCCCAAGCCATCGATGCAGCGCGGCCGTTCGGCCTGTTCGATCCAGTCGTACCAGCGGCGAATGTCGTCGGCTTCCATAACTCCGTAAGTCGCCAGCTCTCCGCCGCTCCCCCCATGCCTCCGCGCATCGGGCAGCAGCACCGCGTAGCCATGATGCAGCAGCAGATCCGCATAGCCGATCATGCCCATCCGGTTGTCTGCCACGCCATGCAGCAGGATTACCGCATCGCCATTTCCTAGCGACGGCCGGATGCTCCATGCGCGCAAGATGGCCCCATCACTGGCGGTGACTGTGACCTCTGACAGCACTGCATGATTGTGTGCGGCGACGGCCCGAGCTTGCGTTTCGTGCTCCGGCGTTAACGCGCGCTGCCAGGGATGCAGCGCCCATTCCATCGCTACAACGCCGACAGCCATGCAGGTAATGAGCCAGATTCCGGCAAGAATCGCACTCCAGCGAAAAATAATGCGCGTCCGCTTCATTGATACCAGAATACGAAATCAGGCTTCGTCCTGTTCCCAGATTCAGGATTGCATGAAAAGTGAAGCAGAATAGGCTACGGATGTTGTAGAGCCTGCCCTACTAATGTTTATGGCGAAGCGCATCTTCAAGCAATTTCTTTGCTTTTTGCAGGTCATCCGCGTGAAATGCGGTGCATTTACTGTAACCGTAGATGCCATCCGTGACTGAATCATAAAATGGACTCTTGCCGCAACTTGCCAATTTGAGATAGTCGAGTGCAGTGCGTCCCTGCTTGTCCTTCAGCGATACATCTGCACCAGCTTTTAGCGCATCGCGAATTTCATCAACTTCATCGCGTGCTGCAAGCATCATCAGAGCCGTTTGCCCATCTTTGTTCTGAGCGTTGACGTTTGCTCCAGCATTGACCAAATCATCGTCCCAAGAACGATCCAGGCAGGAAACCATCAAGGGGGTGTCGCCGTGCGGTGAACTCTGATTCGGGTTCGCGCCCGCCTTCAGAAGCATCTGAACAGGAAACGAAGACGAGCTGCGGGCCGCATACATCAGCACGCTCCATCCGCTCGCATCGGTTTCATTCACGTTGACGCCTGCGTCAATCAGCACCTTTAGCTTATCCATTTCATTTCTGGCAGCAGCCAACATCATGGGAGTTACACCCGGCTTGGGAAGATATACATCTTCCGCAATGCGAGTGATGGGCTCTTTAGCGGGATCGCCGTGCCGCCAGCGGTGGGAATCTGCTGTTCGATCCACATCGAGGAGCAATTCCTGCAATGCTTCAGGACTGGATTCAGCATAGTCAGAGATGTTGTGCGTTTTACCACCAAGTCTTACAGTAATCCCGGTACCGCTTGAATCTGTAATGTTTCGGCTATAGTTACCGCAATAGGACCAGAATTCTTTGGTGCGAAATTTTTCCAGTAGATTGCGAGCTGTATTCGCATCAATGCGTGCTTCTCGCCGTCCTTTAACCTCTACAAACCAGCCCCCATCCCAGATAACTTTGCCGTCCGCCTGAACTTTGACGGAATATTCCGGACAGGAGCCCATGCAGGCATACCTTGAAACTTCGACAAAGTCGTCCTTGGCTATTACGGCAGGCACATCCTCGTCCGCGCCTTCCGGACAATAATAGCGATTCACATCACTTACAAACGCTGTGATCTCAAAATGATGAAATGAATCCGAATGAATCACCGGATTTGAATCGTCCCTCGGATCAATCGTTTTTTCTACCATTTTATATTGGATGGTGGTCTGGTACTTCGTCTCCAGTGTGGGAACCGAGTCTCCCAGATCGAACTTCAAGCTTTTGACAAAGTTCTCTGCGCTACCTTTGAGCATCCCAGGTCCATTGGTAGCGAACACTGAAGCAGATTCACCCTTGTCGTTGATTGAAAATTCGACCGTTACCTGCCCAAAAACGCGAGCCGCGCGAGCGATGGGCGGATAGACGAGCGGATCGTAGGATTTGAGGACCGGCTCGTTCGCGGTTTGCGCAAACGCACTGATCACCAGCAAAGATAGGAGCACACAAAAGAAAAAACGATGCATGGCAGAGATTCTATGCCCGTCCCCTTCGACTATCAACCGTCAAGTGCAAACGTCCCTGTCACGCTGCTGTTATCCTTGATGTGAAAGCCAACTAGACCATGACAAACCAGACAAACACTCTCTCACGCCCGCAATTCGCGCTCTCTACGCGGAGTGTGTGGCTGCTTTTTGCGGCCATCTTTTTAGCCGTGTATTTTGCCTCCCTGTTTACGCCGCCGCTGATGGACGACGTGGATTCCACACACGCCCAGGCGGCGCAGTACTTTAGTGAGCAGGGCGATTGGGTCACGGCCAAGATCAACGGCATTCGCTACATCGAGAAGCCGCCGCTGCCTTATTGGACGGTGGCCGTCCTCTTCCATGTCTTTGGCCAGAACGTCTTTTCCGCGCACCTGCCCAATACACTGGCCATGCTGGGCCTGACGTGGCTGGCGTGGCTGTGGGCGCGCCGGGGATGGGGCGAGCGCGCGGGCCTCTATGCCGGGCTGGGCGTGCTCACCTCTATCGGTCCGTTTCTCTTTACGCGCTTCATTATTCCCGAGGCGCAACTGAGCCTCTTTTTGTTGATTGCGCTTTATTGCATGCTCACCGGCTTTGAGCCGGACCGTGGGGCGCGTTTTTACTGGATGTGGGTATTCACGGGCCTGGCGCTGATGACCAAGGGCCTGATCGCCCCGACATTTTTTATTGGCGCGGCACTTCCCTTTCTTCTTGTGACGGGGCTATGGCGGCGCTGGCGCGAGATGAAGCCGATTGTCGGCCCGCTGCTGTTTCTGGCTATCTCCGCGCCCTGGCACATACTCTGCGGCCTGGCCAATCCCGATCAGGGACACGCGGTGGGTAATCATCCCACCGTCGACAATGTGCACGGCTTCTTCTATTTTTATTTCGTCAACGAGCACTATCTGCGCTTTTTTAATCTGCGCTACCCGCACGACTACAACAAGCTGCCCGGCTACGCCTACTGGCTGCTGCACATGGTCTGGATCTTTCCATGGAGCCTGTTTTTACCGGCCCTGGTGGCCCTGGCCTGGAAAACTCGCCACCATTGGATGCAGTATGTCCGCGGTGGCGACGGCCTGAGCGCGGAGTCTCAATCTGTTGCAGACGGCCTGGTCTTCAATCTCAGGTTCCGTGCGCGCTCCATCTGGCTGCTGAGCCTCTTTTCCGCATGGACGCTGCTGTTCTTTTCGATTTCCACCAACCAGGAGTATTACACCTTCCCTGTTTGGCCGCCGCTGTTGATTCTCATCGCCGCCGTGGTGGCGGGCATCGAGGAGAAACGCGCTCAAGCCGACGGCAAGCCACTGCTCTCCACCGCCTGGCTCACCGGCGTGCAGGGGGTCTTTGCCGTGGTTGGCGTACTCTCCGCCGCGGCCCTTGCCTGGGGATTGTGGGAGTCGCGCCATCTGCCCTTTGTGGACGACATCGGCACCTTGCTGGCGCATCGCAGAGTGGGCGACTACACGCTTGCCATGTCCCACTTGTTCGACCTGACCTTCGCCGCGTTTGCCGCGTTGCGGCTGCCCGCTATACTGGCCGGCATCGCTTTGCTCATCGGACCGGCACTGGGCTGGTTGCTGAGGATCAAGGGAAAGCATCTGGCCTCGACTATCAGCGTGGCTCTCACCATGGTCGTTTTCCTGATCGCCGCGCACATCGCCTTTGCGCGCTTCGATCCCATGCTCGGCTCAAAGCGTATGGCCGACACCATTCTCGCCAAAGCCTCACCCGCCGATTCGATCATCATCTACGGCGAGCAGTCGGAAGGTTCGTCGATCATCTTTTACACGCACCACTTCTTCGGCAAGCCCGCGAAGTTTGTCTATCCGCGCTGCGGCCAGCACGGCGAGGGCTCGCCGCTGCTGTGGGGCTCCTGCTACCCCGACGCGCCGGATATTTTTCTGAGCACGGAAAAACTCTCCAGCATCTGGGGCACGGGCGAGCGCAAATGGCTCTTCGCACAGGATCTGAATCAGCTCAAAGCGGAGCACGTGCTGGCTGGCCGGCTTATCCTCGTGCAGACCATCGCCGACAAGGCGCTATGGACGGATAGGCCGCTGCCGTAGCTTGATACGGGCAGCAGGCATGAACTACCTCGCCGCCCGCATCTTGACCCACAGGCGCCTCTAGGGCTATATCAGTAACCCAGGAGCAAGCTCATGAGAAACACGAGATACCATGCCGCATTCATCCTGGCCTTCGCGCTCGCGGCCGTCGGCGCGCTTCACGCCCAGCAAACCGTCCCGCCCCCGCCCAGGCCAGCCGACAGCGGTCCATCGCTCGAAGCAACCATGCAGTTCATTCAGGAGAACGCCGCTGAAGGCAAGCTGAACTTCACGGCAATCGTCTCCGACACATCGCAGCAGGGCGTGGAGTGGAGGAACAAATTCACGGTGGAGACGAGCAACCTGGCAACCGATGCCGGAGCATGCCGCCTCACCTATCACTGGCGCGCCGAGGAAAATGGGAAAGTCGTGGACGACGCGGATTACTCTCTGGCGTTCAAGGACGTGAAGGAGATTGTGGTCCTCTCCCAGGATCAGAACCAGAATCAAGTGGACAGCCGCAACGGCCATCCCGACTGGAATTCGCGCATCGCGCCCAGCCTCTTTACGCTCATCGCCCGCCGCCCCAAGGGCATGGTCAATGTCTTTCTATTCTCCGATGAAACGATGGCCAACCGCGTGGCCAAAGCCATGGTTCATGCCGTTGAACTCTGCGGCGGCGGAAAGGATGCCTTCTAGATGAGATGCTCGATGATCTTTGCCAGAGGCGCGGCTCTTTTTCTTCTGGTCGTACTTGCCATGGCTGCCGCGCAGGCCCGCGCGCAAAATCAGACGCCCGCGAATATGCCAGCGCCTCCGCCGGATGTTGACACAGACGATGTATGGCATGACCCGGCGACCGGGCTGATGTGGACCAGAAAAGACGATCGCGGCAAAGGGATTGAATGGAGCCAGGCCACAAGTTATTGCAGCAATCTCCGCTTGGACAACCATGCGGACTGGCGGCTACCGGAAATCCAGGAGTTAGCTTCGCTCTACGACGCGGGATCCACCGGATATTACCGTGGCTTGGGAATGAGAATCGCCTATCACATAAAAGGACAAATCCAACTCTCAAGCTATTCGGCTATATGGAGCAATACGGTGGGAAAATCCTCCGATCAAGCCTGGTATTTCGCCTTTGACCGGAATATGCAGTTGTCGTACAAAATGACTCACACCATGGGCTTGCATGCGCTCTGTGTGCGCCGTTCCAAACAATAAAAGGAACACGATGAGATTACGATTGATGATCAATAGTTTCATTGGACCCTTGCTTCTATTGGTTCTGTGCATGGTTGGCCAACAGGCCCGTGCGCAAAATCAGACACCTGCGAACATTGCCCCCGTCGCACCCGTCACATCCGTAGGAGAATGGACCGACCCGGCCACCGGGCTGACATGGACAACGGAGGATAACGGATCGCCCGTGGATTGGAACCAGGCAACCACCTACTGCACTAATCTGCGCCTGGGCGGGTATACAGACTGGCGCCTGCCCACCATCGACGAGTTGCAGAGCATCTACGACGCAAGCGCCAATGTGGGCGGCAACCACGTGAAGGGCAATCTGAAAATCGACGGTGTGCCCTGGAGCAGCACCCAGAAAAACTCCGAGGAGGCGTGGCGCTTTAACTTCGTTGATGGGCAGCGTTACGCCATCCCAATCAGCCACACCGGTCGCGCTAAACGGGCGCTCTGTGTACGCCGCTAGAGTAAAATTTCAAATTGGTACACTGCTCGTCTCGTTACTTCTATCTCCGCCCAAAGCTCCGGGGATAGTGGATAAGGTGCAGATCGGGGCTTTGAGATCGACAACGCAACCATGACATTGGGTCACATTTTTTCCGTCGCGCTGGAAGTTCTTGCCGTATTTGGAGTGATCACTTCGACCGTATACAGCCTGATGGTGGCCTGGGCTGTCCTCCGCTTTCGCCGACGCGCGGCCTCCGCTGGTACGCGCGATTTCCAACCCCCGGTGAGCGTGATAAAGGCAGTGCATGGCGATGAGCCTGATCTCGAAGAGCACCTCACCAGTTTCTTCCAGCAGGATTATCCGGAGTATGAGATTCTTTTTTGCGCGCGCCATGCGGACGACCTCGGCCTTGCTGCAGCTCGCCGCGCCGCCTCGCGATTTCCGCATGTCCCCGCGCGCATCCTCACCTGCGGCGAGCCTCAATGGCCGAATGCGCGTACTTTCTCGATGGAGACCATGCGCCGCGAGGCTCGCTATCCCATTCTGGTGGCCTCTGACAGCGATGTAAGCGTCGCGCCCGATTACCTGACCTCCGTGGTCGCTCCGCTTATCGACCCCAATGTCGGCATGGTCACCTGCCTTTATCGCGGCGTCACCCGCCATGGACTCTGGGCGCAACTGGAGGCCATGGGCATGAGCGTGGAGATGACCTCCGGCGTATTGGTGGCCGAGATGCTCGAGGGAATGCACTTCGCGCTTGGCCCTTCCATGGTCATGCGCAAAAGCACGATTGAAAAAATCGGCGGCTTCGAGCCGGTCGCCCATTACTACGCGGAGGACTTTGTGCTGGGCAACAGGACCGCCGCGGCCGGAGAAACGGTTGTTCTCTCCACCTACATCATCGAGCATCACATCCTGAACGATAAGTTCAAAAAGAGTATCGCGCATCAACAGGGCTGGTCCACCAGCACGCGCTTTTCGCGGCCCATGGGCCACTTCGGCGAGGTGTTGACCTTCGCCGTTCCATTCGGCCTGCTGGCTGCTGCGGTCTTCGGCGCCGCCGGCCACCTGGCTCCGGGCCTTGCGTTGCTGACCTTCACCCTCCTCGACCGCGTGCTGCTTTGCATGCTGGTTGCGGGCTGTGTGGTTCACGACCGCGCCGCATTCCGAAAGGCGTGGCTCTATCCTCTGCGCGACTTTATGGGTTTCTGCTTCTGGGTCAGAAGTTATTTCTCTTCGCGCAAACTGCGCAATCGCGGCGATCTTTACGAGTTGCTTCCCCAAGGGAAGCTGCGCAAGCTGGTGGAATAAAAGGATCGAATACAGCCGCGGAATCAATAGCGGAAAATCCGCTTGACAAAGCCACGCCGGACATACGAATATACTTGCAAATTTTCATTGAGCATTTTCTGCTGCTGTAATTTGTGCCTCTGCGCTACCAGACTTTTATTGGTTAGGTCTGCTATGGGTTTTCTTGGCGTACGTCTTCTTTTCGCTTCCGCATGTCAGCCGCCTCGACTATCCATTTGACAGACAATCAAGAATGTCAGTTCTGCGTGTAAGTTGGTTTTGGCTCACAGCCGAGATGCTGCGTAGTGCCGGAATAACAGAGAGTCGGGCATGTTGCTATGCGAATTTTGACCCCAACTGTGGCGGCTGCCGTGTATTTCTGCATCACAGAACCGGTAATTTATCGAACTAATAAGGAGAAGATACGTGCGTAAACACATTTTCGCATTCGTATTTCTGGCAATCAGTCCACTGCTCTTTGCCCAGCAGGCGCTCAACAATGATGCCATCATCAAGCTGGTGACGGCAGGCGTGTCGGACGATCTGATTATCACCACCATCAACTTGAAGCCGGGAAACTATGACATAAGCGACAACGGCATGGTTGCCCTGAAGAATGCGAAGGTTAGTGATAAGGTGATCGCGGCCATTCATCTCAAGGCCTCGACAGCGCCGGCGTCTCCAACTGCGGCTCCTGAATCGCCGGCTTCTCCGCTTACACCCACGCTGGCTGCCTCTGGGTCGCATGGCCAGGCCAAAGAACCGGCAGACCTGCAACATAAACTAAACTCTTCGTTCAAAATCACGACATTGACGCCCAAAACCTCGAACATTGCCGTACCCGGCGATATAGTCGAACTGCATAAGGATGGGTTGAGGGTGTCCGCCGTGACCACCGTACTGACGGACTTGAACATCTACAAGGATGGAAAGATCGGAGGCGGAGGAGGAAAGAGAGCGTGGGGTACGTTTGGAACCGTAATGATGCTGAGCATGGCATCCATGGGGGGGGACCCCTCGGCGATGGCAAGTGTGGCTATCGGTCCTCCGCCGCGCATTTTAAAAGCCGGTGAACGGTGCTGGATTCTGGCGATTGCAGTTCAGAAAGACGCGGTTCAGTTTAAGTTCCTGACGGACCCCGACCTGAATGGAATACGTTATCACGGGGATCTGAGGTTTCCTTTTCCCAACAAAAAGCAGGCGCCAACCCCGGAAGCCATGCTGTCGACAATTGCCGAGGTGCTGACGAAAGCGCCGGCGGAACCGGTTCAGGTAGCAGTGATCCTACCCTTCCAGCCGCAACACCCGTATGAAGAGCTTGAGCCGCCACCGCCTCCGCCGCTGCCACCGCCGCCACCGCCGCCGCCAGTTGTTACCGTCGGTGAAAGCAGGACTCAGGTGATCACCGACTTCGGCCAGCCGCAGAAGAAAGCAGCAAACGGAACAAAGGAAACATACTTCTACACGGATAAGAAGATGAAGGTCACCTTCATCGACGGAAAAGTGAGCAGCATTAACTAGGCTTCGCAGATCCAAAAGAAGTGTGGAACCCGAATTTCGAGAGAGGAAAATAATTCCATGATGAATAGCATTCTTCGTAAAGCCGCGAGACTAGGTACAGCCGTATTGATGCTTGCCGGGTTTCTGGGCATGGCCCTCATGGCCAACGCCGGCACCAGGTCCTATTCAGCGCCCAGGTCGGCGCCATCCTATCATCCGCCTGCTTCCCATGCCGCGCCACACGTCAACAGCAGGCCTTCTTCTTCTCATCCAAACGTCAACAGGCCAGGACCGTCGTTTAACCGGCCTGGGCCGTCGGCCAATCACCCGATCACGCCGGTCTCACATCCCGCTGCCCCCAAGCCAACCCTTGCCAAGGGAACCAATGAGCGCCATACC
This sequence comes from uncultured Occallatibacter sp., assembly GCA_964520005.1. Classification (GTDB taxonomy): domain Bacteria; phylum Acidobacteriota; class Terriglobia; order Terriglobales; family Acidobacteriaceae; genus Telmatobacter. The sequence goes on along the minus strand of CAZFMB010000020.1, from coordinate 33,169 downwards.
ATCAGCGGCAGCACCGTTCGTACGCGCGCCGACGGCAAGCCCAGCGATATTCATGACGCCAAGCGAGGCATGGATGTACATCACGGCCTGAACGGCGGACGCCGCGTTTCCGCGGAGGACCACAACAACAACCGCACCGTGTATCAGAAAGGCCGTGCGGGATATGTGCAGCATCCCTACAGCTACCACGGCCATGACTTTGCCCATCGCACCTATGCATTCCACGGTCACGTTTACGACCGCAGCTACATGGGCTATCCCTATCACGGTGTCTATCTGAACATCTACGCGCCAGGCTACTTTTATTCGCCATACTATTACGGCTGGGCATATTACCCCTGGGGTGAGCCAGTTGTGTATGGCTGGGGATTTCCCGGCAGTCCCTGGTACGGATACTACGGCTATTACTTCTCTCCGTTTGATTCCTACCCCTCGGCCTCCTACTGGCTGACCGACTACATGATCTCTGAGGATTTGCAAGCTGGTTACAATGCCCACATCGAGGGCGGCGAAACCGACGGTGAGGCTCCAGCGGTTGCTGGCCCGCCGCTGCTGACGCCCGAAGTGAAGCAGATGATCGCCGACGAAGTGAAGAAAGAGCTGTCGCTGGAGTACAGCGAGACAAACCTCACAACGAAGCAGCAGGATTTAGATCCCGGCTCCAGCGGGCTTGATCGCCTGTTCTACGATGCCAGCAAGGGCAAGCCGCATATCTTGGTGGTGGGATCATCGCTGGATGTTGTGGATAAGACGCAAACCGAGTGCTCGCTGAGCGATGGCGATGTGCTGCAGTTGCAGGCGGCGCCTGCCGCCGACGCTGCGGCAGCCGATCTGGTTGTGCTGGCCAGCAAGGGCGGAAAGGAATGCCAGAAGCAAGCCACGGTTTCGGTTCCGCTGGCCGACTTGCAGGAGATGCAGAACCATATGCGGGTGATGATCGACCAGGGTCTGCAGGAATTGCAAAACAAACAGGGCAAGGACGGGTTGCCTGCAATCCCATCCACTGTCCCGGAACAGCCAACCCAGGCGCCTTATGCTGCCGTCGCTCCTTCGCCCGATCTCCACGCGCCCGCGGAGATTGATCAGCAAGCCGGGCAGGCCGACCAGGCGGATAAGGACGTGACCGCCGAGGCCACACAACCGAGTATCCCTCCGCAGTAAAAGCTGTTCTCTCCTACATGGCCCATCGCGCGCGCGGTGGGCCAGCTTTTTTTTGGGACGGCCTTCTGACTTTTGCGGCGCGCGGAAACAAAAGCCGTCCTCTTCACTGCTGCCGCCGTGAGCTTCGATGCTCTAAACTCAAATCTGGAACCATACACGATGAAGCTTTTTGGCGGCAATGACGACACCCCCTCGACCGCGCCCGTATCCGGTTCGGACAAGAGCCCCAAATCCGGCCTCTTCAGCCGCATGAAGCAGGCTGTCTCGCGTACTCGCGAGTCGCTTTCCGCGCGCATTGAGACGGTCGTGGCGCTGACCCGCACGGTCGATGAGCAAACCCTGGAAAGCCTTGAATCGGCGCTGCTTACCAGCGATCTGGGAGTGCAAACCACCACCGTGATCCTGACCGCTCTGCGTGACCGCGCCCGCCGTCAGGCCATTGAAGGCGGCGACGAATTGCGGGAGTTGCTCAAGGCCCAGATTCGTACAATTTTGGAAGCTCCCATCGCCAGCCATTCCAAGACATTGCCGCCGCACGAAAGCCCCTTCGTCACGTTTCTTGTGGGCGTCAATGGCACCGGAAAAACCACCTCCGCCGGCAAGCTGGCCGCTTGGCATCGCGCACAGAATCGCACCGTGCTTCTGTGCGCCGCCGATACTTTTCGCGCCGCGGCCATTGAGCAGCTTGAAATCTGGGCTGCGCGCAGTGGCGTAGAGATGATCAAAACCAAGCAGGGCGGCGATCCGGCTGCGGTTCTTTATGACGCCATGGCCGCCGCCAAAGCGCACAAGATCGACGAGCTGATTGTGGACACCGCCGGCCGCCTGCACACCAAATCCGGCCTCATGGACGAGCTGGACAAGATGCGCCGCACGGCGGCCAAGCTGGTTCCCGGCGCACCCCACGAGGTGCTGTTGGTAATGGACGCGACCACCGGCCAGAACGGCCTCAACCAGGCGCGGCAGTTCACGCAATCGGCGGGCGTCACCGGCATCGTGCTCACCAAGCTCGACGGCACAGCCAAGGGCGGCATCTGCGTGGCCATCGCCCAGGAACTCAATCTGCCCGTGCGCTTCGTCGGCGTCGGCGAGCAGATGACCGACCTGCTGGAGTTTTCGCCGGCGGAGTTTGTGGATTCGTTGCTGGGATGATTATGAACACTTTCGACCAAGATCGGCATTGGATGCAGCGCGCGCTGGAGTTGGCGCGGCGCGGCATCGCCGTCAGTTCGCCCAACCCCGCAGTGGGCTGCGTGATTCTGGACCGCGCAGGTCAGGTAGCCGGCGAGGGTTGGCACGAATACGACCTGCTGGACCATGCTGAAGTCGTTGCGCTCAAGGCTGCCGGCAATCGCGCGCGCGGGGGCACGGCATACGTCACGCTGGAGCCTTGCAACCACACCGGACGTACTGGGCCGTGCACGGAAGCGCTGATTGCGGCTGGAATCAAGCGCGTGGTAGCCGCCACCATCGATCCCAATCCCGCCGTCGCCGGACACGGAATGGACGCATTGCATGCAGCAGGCCAAGAAGTTCTTCTGGGAGTCTGCCAAGCCGAAGCGCGCCGGCTGAATGAGGGTTTTGCGCGCTGGAGCCAGCATCATCGTCCTTTTGTCCTGATGAAGGTGGCCATGACGCTGGACGGGTGTATTGCTCCGCCGCCGGGAGTGCACACTCTGCGCGAGCCTTACTGGATCACCAGCGAGCAAGCCCGCGCCGCTGTGCAGCCGCTACGCCATCAGGCCGATGCTGCTCTGACCGGCATTGAGACGGTGATAATCGACGACCCGCTGCTCACGGATCGCAGCGGGCTGCGCCGCCGCCGTCCGCTGCTGCGCGTGGTACTCGATTCGGCGCTGCGCATGCCGCTGGACTCCAAGATGGTGGCCACGGCCAAGAACGATCTGGTCATTTTCACCATCTCCACCGACGAAGCTCGCATTCACGAATTGCAATCACGCGGAGTGCGCGTCGAAGTGCTGCCTGCTGAGTCCGGCCGCGTCCCGCTCGGCAAAGTGTTGGATAAGTTGGGCGAAGAAGGAATCTTGACGCTGCTCACCGAGACCGGCACGCGGCTGAACACGGCGCTGCTGGCTGCCGGATTGGTGGATCGCATTCACCTCTTTGTCTCTCCGCAGATCATGGGCTCCGACGCCGTTCCCGCCTTCAAGGAAATGGCCAACACCATCCGCATGGCCGAAGTTGAGGTCGAATGGTATGGGAATGATCTGGGGTTATGCTCGCTACTGCGCGATCCCTGGCCTGAAAAAACAGGGAACAGCAAATAGAATAGAACCATGTTCACCGGCATCATCGAACAGACGGGCACACTGGTTGGCTTGGAGAGCCGGGGCGGGGTGCGGCGCATTACCGTCGAGGCTCCGGGCCTGGCCGGGCGGCTGCGCGAGGGCGATTCCCTGGGCGTTTCCGGGGTCTGCCTGACGGCGCTGGACGTGCATCCCACGCTCTTCCACGCTGATCTGGCGCAGGAGACACTGGACTGCACCTCTCTGGGCGCGCTGGCTCCGGGCGCGAAGGTCAACCTGGAGCTGCCCACCGCCGCGGGAAGTCCACTGGGCGGGCATATTGTGCAAGGGCACGTGGACGGCTGCGGGATGATGACGGCTTTAGACCCGGTGATACCGGAGACTAGCCCCCAGTTCGACAAACAGACCACCGACTGGACCCTCAAGGTTCGCGTTCCGGAAAATGTGCGCCCCTGGATGGTGCATAAAGGCTCGGTGGCCGTGGAGGGCATCAGCCTGACCATTGCCGATTTCGACGGCGAAACGATTACCATCGCGATTTTGCCGCTGACCTATTGGCGGACAAATCTACATACGCTGGCCGTGGGCGCTCCGGTGAACGTGGAGGCCGATGTGCTGGTGAAGCTGGCTCACGCGCAATTGGCCGCTCAGAAGAAGCCTGAGTTGGAGTTGACCGAGGCCTGGCTGGTGGCCAACGGCTACTGAGCGACTACTTGGCTAAATTTTTTGGGCTGGATCAATAGATATTGGAAAGACGCAGACGCACACCGGCTGGCGAAGCCGCATTGGGCGTCGCCAGCCGGTGTGGTGAAATAGCGGTTATTTAAACTGGGCAAAAAAGTCCCAGATCCAGCACCCGATCACGATCACTGTCACGACCGCAAGCACCCAGCTCAGGAAGCGAATCGCCGGCTGTATCTTGTTGACCTTGGCGGCGATGGCCTCATTCTCGTCCCTCTCTCTCGCGAAGGTTTCGTCCAGAGAGACCACATCCGTTTCGTGGCCTTGCAGCATGGCGCGATAAAGGAGTAGAGCGCCGGTAATCACCGCCAGCGCTAACCAGCAAATCATCATCACAGTAATAAAATGCATCCTGCACCACCTCGTAAATACCTTACAGCTCCAAAGATCGGTGGACCCAGAATCGAATTTCAGGGCACGTCGAGCAGAGGAGCCGTCCCGGTGACCATGATACCCCTGAAATGGCCGAACTGACCAACAAAATTACGGGGTTTTTCTGGAAATCATTGACTTTTCAGGGTCGAAACAAGCGCTGCTTCTGCGACTTTTTCCTCCGCCGTTGCATCCAATACGTTGAAACCTGCCAAAAACCGCTATGGGGCCTTGTTTTCCCGCTGGCGGAGCAGTACAGTTACGTTACGGCAAGCAAATCATTAACAGGGAGATTCCATGGCCACAGCTACCTCCGCACCCACGCAGGAAACCGTCAAGCAAGCGCCTCTCACCCTAACCCCCCAGGCCATTGCCAAGGTGCGCGAGATCATGGCCACCCAGGACCCCCTGCCCGCAGGACTGCGTATCGGCGTCCAGGGCGGCGGCTGCTCAGGATTCCAGTACTCCATGGCCTTTGAAACCCAGCCCGGCATGATGGATAAGGTCTTCAGCTTTGACGACCTCAAGGTCTATGTGGACGCCACCTCGCTGATGTACCTGAACGGCTGCAAGGTGGATTTCGTCGAGACCGTCGAAGCCGCCGGCTTCAAGTTCGACAACCCTAATGTGAAAAGCACCTGCGGCTGCGGCTCTTCCTTCAGCACGTAACGGCGCAGCATCCCGAATTGGTTCGCTGATGCACAATGCCCGTCCCTTTGCGGGGACGGGCATTGTTGCGTTTGGGATTATCAGGAACTACTGCGTAGAACCAGGCCCCGGACTTGGGCTTGGATTTGGATTCGGATTGATGTTCGAATTCGGACTTGGGTTCGGGTTCTGTGTCGGGTTCTGCGCCGGGTTTTGCTGTAACCCGGCATTGTTGCCGGCATTGCCGCCTTGCATCATCTGCTCTACTATCGGATCGTAGACAAACTCCCACTCGTTGTAATGATGTTTCGTTTTGTAGACCATGATCGACTCTTTAGGGCTGTTGGGCGAGAAGCCGATAATGCCGGCTCCGCCGAAGGTCTGACCGTTCATGCCGGTGGTTGACCCCGCAGCTGGTCCGGTGGTCGTGCTAGTGGTGGTGTTTGTATTGGTGGCGTTGGGATCAGTGGGAGTCGTTCCACTGGTGGAAGTTGAAGTATCACTGCTGGTGCTCGAGCTGGCTGGCGCGCAGTTTGAACTGCTGCTGGTCGAGGAACCGGTCGTGGAACTGCTCGTGCCGCCGATGCCTCCGCTGGACAAGCCTCCTTGCGTTGTAGTTGTGCTTAATGGGTTGGCTGGGGGGCAGCCTCCAATCCCGCCTATCGGCTGTCCGAAGAAGCCCATGACCGTGGGGGCCTTGTTCTGGCCAAAGCGGACCGGCTTCCACTCCTCTTTGCCAGTGGTGGGGTCCGCATATTTCTTGCGCATGAATTTGATGTTGTTGGTGGGCTTGACCAGGGCATCGATGTTGGGCGGATAGGCGTTGAATTTCTTGTAGTACATCCTGACCCCGCGGATATACTGCTTGCCGCGGTGCATGGTCTCCAATTCGCGGTCGCGCTGAATCTCCTTGATGACCTTGGGCAATGCGACGGCCAGCGCTATAGTGAACAGCGCCAGCAAAAAGATGACCGCAACCAGGATGTAGCCCTCCTCTGACTTGGAGGGGCGGACGCTGCGGATTGGGGTTGGTTGCGTCATAAACAAACGCCTGGTTGAGATTCGTTGTTTCTCGCCCACTTTTTCACTTCTTCACTTTTTCACTTCTTCACTGCTTTCAGTTCGCCTGGAAATTCAGAACCTGCGTATTGTTGTAGCCCATGTCGGTAACCTGGACGCTGCCCGGCATGATGGCGCCTACTTTATAGCGATGGTCCACAATGTCACCGGAACGGGCGACGTAAATGTCGTCACCGTGACTCAAAAACGCTTGCAAGGATTTATCCTTCGCCTGGGTGTAGCCGAAGTACTTCAGATCGATGGCCGGAGGCTTGGGCCTTTCCTGCACAGCCGGGGCCGCTTTCACAACTGGCCCACCAGGCCTCGCGCCGGTTAATGGAGTTTCAATCTTCACAGGCGCCGACTGGGCGGAGAAGATGTTCCTGCCTGTGCCCTTGTATTCCACCTGCTCGCTGAGCGCCAGCTTATCGAGGTGCAGTGCGGGATCAATGCCGGCGTTGGTGAGCTTGAGAGCCTCCGGTCCGTTGGTCGCGGAGGGAGTTGCCGCGGTCGCGCGGCTAGCTGACTGAGCAGATTGTGTACTAGCAGGAAGGGATGCCGCCGGCACAGGACGCGCGGGGGCTGACGCACTCGAAAAAAAGTTATCTTTGATTTCGTAACCGCCCACGCAGACGATCACCACGGCGAGCGCGATGAGGATGCGGACTTGGCGCTTGTTTTCCGCTCCCAGAGGAATGGCCATATTTATTCACCCTCCTTTGCGGATTTGGCGGGCGGTGCGGAGGCATCGCCGGATTGCGGATTGGACGGCAATCCGCTGGGCACGTCGGCAGGCCTGAGCCATGTGGAAACCCGCAGCCGCAGGTTCACCAAGCCGCCCTGCTGGCCGGTCAACGACATGCCGCGAATGACAAAGAAGGTCTGGTCGCGCTCCAGGCTGTTCACAAAACGCATAATCTGCGGATACTCGCCGGTGATGCCCGCGTCCATGATGATCTCTGTGAGATCGGATCCGGCTGCTCCCTGCGTATACTGCACGCGAGTAAGCCGAACCGGGCCTTTCAGCGCCAGTTCGCCGATGCGCGTGGCGATGGAGGAGTAGCTGGGCGGAATGCGTTTGGAGTGGAAGACGCGCATCTCGGCGCGGGCATCCTCGACGCGCTTATCCAGGCCGCGTAAAGGGGCGACTTCCTTTTCGAGGACCTTCAACTTCATCTCCTTGGCAGCCAGCGCGCCAGTGGAGCTACTGTCAGTGGCGGACCAGTCCAGGGCGAAGCGGATGGAAAGGAAGATGACCGCCGCCAGCAGCACGGCAAATGCGGCATAGTGCCAGGTAAGCGGAGAGGCCAGGCGCTCGCGCCACAGGGATGGGATGCGGCTGCTGATCATCGCGACCCTCCTGACTTCGGTTTCGGATTCAGAGGCTTCGCTTTGTTCCGCACAGCGCTGCTCGAGGGCGGCTCGGCGGACTTCTCCGACTTTTGTTGCGCCTTGTGATCCAGGGTCACGACCGGGTTGTACTCGGCCTGCAACTCAAAGTTGACACGCGTAGAGGCGCTGGGCGGCTCCACTCTCTCTTGCGCCCCTCCGCTGGACTCCATGCTTTCGGCCACGATTTTGGGCAGCAGAAAATGTTTGGAGTGTTCCAGGTTCTCCACCAGATCGACGGCGCGGTCACGAGGCCCGACCACGCGCAGCTTGAGGGTGATGATGCCGGTCTTCGAGTCGCGCCCCGGATCAAGGCTCATCGCCTGCACGCCGCCGGGAAGAACAGTTTCCAGATCTTCCATGGCCAGCGTCCATGAAAAAGTTTTTTCGTCGATGAGCTGGTTGAGCGCCACAGCCTGCTTGAGCAGCGCGTCGTTGGCCGGCTGCCGCATCAAATCTTGATAGCCCTGCCGCTCGCTGTTGAGTGCGTCGATTTTGCTCTGCACCTGTTGTTCAGTTTTGCGAGCCTCTTCGGCCTGATGATGGACAGCGTACAAACCAATTCCGAGACCGATGCCGATCACCGCCAGCACCGCCATGGCGATGCGCAGAAGCTTGATCGCCGGTCCGATATCGGCGTAAGGGCGAGTGGCAAGATTGAGAATGATTCTCATGAGCTTGCTCCCGCCAGCGCGCCGGTCACGCCCGCCATGCTTACGAAATTGCTGAGCGATGTCGCCGCTCCAGTCTCCGGCCTTGGCGCCAGATCAACGACCGTAAGTCCGGAATCGCTGGACGTGTCCGATGAGAATATCCAGCCGGCAAAATCTGCCGCGGCGCTGTTGCTGCCCCCGCCGATTCCCGCATAGTACAAGAACCGGGGACGCGCGCCGAGCTTGTCTTCAAAGTAGGCGGCGGCCACGCTAACGCCGCGCTGCACCTCCTGCAAGCGCTGCTCAGGGTCTTCGGGCAGGTCGAGCGTGCGATAGAGCAGCAGATCGTCGCCGGTGGTGATGGAGGTGGTGAGCGCCACAGCGCTCAGATTGGCGCAAAGCACCGGCTCCGGCGAATCGATGGCCCCCAAGGCCGCCAGGCTGGAGGGCAGCACGACACCGGGCTCGTACCCTGCCTGGCGCACCACGGCCTCATACTCCGCCAGAACTGGGCCGGGAATCACCGCGGCCAGCACTCGACATTCGGTCTTGTTATCGAGCAGCACCTGGTAACTCACCCCGGCGTGCTCCACCTCGAAGGGAACCATTTTGCGCAAGCGGAAGCGAAGAACGGGGATGGCCTCGGCGGCCTTGGCGGGCAGCGAATCAAAATCCAGAAAGAAGACGCGAACCACGGTGTCGGGTACGACGACAGTGACAGCACGGGTGCGCGGCGAAACCTGGCCGAGCGCGACGCGTATGGCGTTGGCCACCTGCTCCGGCGCGCGCAAGTTCTGCTCGCCGATGCCGGGAAAAAGCGCGCCATTGGGCAGCGGCTCAAAAGCATAGACGGGCGGCTGGCCCAGGCCCGGCGATACGGCTGCCAGCACGCCCTGCGGCGATAGCTCCACCGCCGCCGGCGGACGCGCGCCGGAGTTGGAGCCGAGTTTGTTGAAGACCGAATTCACTGCGGCGTGACTCCTTGGGACGGTTTCGCAAACGTTCTCGCATTGTCATGCATATGAAGCGTGTAACCATCCAATTGGGTGAACGATCTCGACCCCAGGGCTGAAACCAGGTCAGCTATTGCTTTCGGAAGGAGATTCATAAGTTGTTGGCAGGCTGGGATCTCCAGGAATCCGGGTCCGGCATGTGCCCCATATGTGTGTCGCGCCGCTAATTGGTCCGCTTGACAAGCCGCATTCAAAGAGATTTGGTCCTGTCGAGACTGCGCCGCAATCTTCTTCACAATTTCAGCTTCTTCGGACGTTAAGCCGGACTTCCGGGCGAAATAGGCCCGCCAAGATGCGGCGTTCGCAGTGTCGCCTGCCGCCTCTAATCGCTGTGCCAGCCGCTCCTGCCCTTCCAGGTGAGCGAAGAGACCTGAATACCTATTCTCTTCTTCCATACGTGCTTTCTGTTCTGGTGTTAATGGTGGCGGCATTGGTCGCTTCTGGCCGGTACTAAGTCCCGGGCCACACGGCGGGTTCCCACAGACAGCTGTGACCGCTGCACACGGTGGGTTATCACAGGCGGCAGCGCCCCCTACGCCTGATCTGCTCTGCCCCGTTGGGGGTTGTTGCCCATAAGCGCATATCAAAATTGAACTTGTCAGGGTAAAGCCAACGAGTAGCGCGAACGATAGATGCCAAATCAAAGTCTTCATCGAATCTCTCCGATGCAATTAGAATTTGATAACGTAATTCCGTAAAAGCATCCCTCAGGGGCTAAAGCCCCGACTGTTTTGGATGGTTTATTGTCAGGGATGATGCCCTGACCTACCGCACCGATGAATATGTCGCAGATATGCATCATCGTGACGCCTCGATGAAGGTAACTTTGTTGATCTCTTTGAGCGTGGTGATTCCGCGGCGCACGCGATCCAGCGCCGACTCGCGCAGGAAGGTCATGCCCTCCTTTTGCGCCAGCTTACGAATTTCGGAGGTGGGCTTCTTGGCCAAAATGATTTCGCGAATGGGGTCGGTCAGGTCGAGCAGCTCGTGAATCGCCGTGCGGCCGCGATAGCCGGTGCCGCCGCACTCCATGCAGCCGGGGCCCTCGCGGAATTCAAAGCCGCGCCACTCGGCCGGGTTCATGCCGCTGGCCGTTAGTTCCTCGTCGCTGTGATGAACGGGGCGGGCGCAGTACTCGCAGATGGTGCGCACCAGCCGCTGCGCCAGAATGCAGTTGAGCGCGGAGACAAAGTTGTAAGCCTCCACTCCCATGTTCAGAAAGCGGCCCAGCACGTCCACAACGTTGTTGGCGTGCACGGTAGTAAAAACAAGGTGGCCGGTGAGCGCGGAGTTGATGGCGATCTGCGCCGTCTCCTGGTCGCGGATTTCGCCGACGAGAATCTTGTCCGGGTCGTGGCGCAGAATGGAGCGCAGCCCGCGCGCGAAGGTCAGCCCCTTTTTCTCGTTGACCGGAATCTGCGTGATGCCGCGAATCTGGTACTCCACCGGGTCTTCGATGGTGATGATCTTGTCCTCATCGCTTTTAATCTCGTTGAGCGCGGCATATAGCGTGGTCGTTTTGCCGGAGCCGGTGGGCCCGGTGACCAGCACCATGCCGTAGGGCTCGCGAATGTAGGCGCGGAAACGCTTCAGGTCCGCCTCGTTGAAGCCCACCACGTCGAGGGTGAGATGATGGAACTTCTCGCTCATCGACTCCTTGTCCAGCACGCGCAGCACGGCATTCTCGCCGTGAATCGTCGGCATGATGGAAACGCGGAAATCGATCAGGCGGTTCTTATACCTGACTCTAAAACGGCCATCCTGAGGCACGCGACGCTCGGCAATGTCCAGCTCGCTCATGATCTTGATGCGGCTCAAAATCGTCGTGTGATGCTCGCGCGCGATAGGCGCCATGGCCTCCTGCAACACGCCGTCGATGCGGTACTTCACGTGCACCGAGTCATCATAAGTTTCGATGTGAATGTCAGAGGCGCGCCGCTCCAGCGCGGTGAAGATGGTGGTATCAACCAGGCGAATGATGGGACTGATATCTTCTTCGCTGGTTAATTTCTCAATAGAAATGTTTTCGTCGCTGCTGTCGTCGCCGGTCAGCACGTCGAAGGTCAGCCCCTCGCTGGCCTCGTCGAGTACGCGCTGCGACTGCTCGGTTTTTTTCAGCAGGTCGGTGATTTGTGAAAGAGTCGCCACGCGCGGAATGATGCGGTGCGCTAGCAGCCCGGCAATCTCATCCAGAATCATCAGCCGCGACGGGTCCGAGACCGCAATCACCAGCGCGTCGGCTTGCTGCTCTATAGGCACAAAGTTGTAGCGGAACATCAACTCCACCGGCACCGTGCGCAGCAGCTCGTGTTGAATCTTGAAGTTCTTCAAGTCAACGAACTCTGCGTGATAGCGGTGGGCGATAGCTTCGGCCTGGGCGCGTTCGTCCTGGACAGCAGTGAGCGGAACAACAAGCGTGGTTGCCTCAGCCATGGTTTATCCCTGACCTCCGGTGGCCTGTCCCAGCGAGAAGATGGGCAGGTAAAGCGAGATGAGAATGAAGACCACCACAATACCCATGATGATGAGGATGAGCGGCTCAATCAGCGCCAGTGCCGCGGCCAGTGCCGTCCCCACGTCCTCCTCGAAAAATTCTGAAACCGAGTTGAGCATCTGCGGCAGTGCGCCGGTTTGCTCGCCCACGGAGATCATTTCGGCGGCCAGATCGGGAAAGACTTTGGTCTGGATGAGCGCATCGGCCAGGCTTCGCCCCTCGCGCACCGTGGTAATGGAGTTGGTGACCGCCTTGGCGACGCGCCGCGAACCAATAGAGCGGGCCGCGGTTTCCAGCGACGGCACCAGCGGCAATCCCCCTGTCAGCAGCGTGGCAAGCGTGCGTGCAAAGAGCGCTACCTGATATTTGAGCCAGATTTTGCCGAAGATAGGCAGACGGATGCGGAAGCCATCCGTGAAGTCGCGGCCTCGCTCGGTAATGGAGAAGCGGTAGACGCCAAAAACCGTGCCTGCCGTGACGATAAAAATCCACAGTAGATTGTGGTTGAGAAAGGTGCCGAAGGCCAGCAGGTGCATGGTCATGGCCGGCAGCTTGGAGCCCATCTCCTCATAGAGCTTGGCAAACTCCGGAATCACGAAGACGAACATGAAAAACATCAGGCAACACACCAGCGTCAGCAGCACGCAGGGATAGATCAGCGAGGTCACCAGCTTTTTGCGGAAGGTGAGCGCGGTGCGCTGGAAGCTGATGTAACGCTCCAGCACCTCTTGCAAGTTGCCGCTACGTTCGCCGGCCAGCAGCGTGGTGGTGTACATCACCGGATAGCCGCTCTGCGCCTCGAAGGCCGCCGATAGTGCGTCGCCGGTCTTCACCCGCGTGGCCACATCCTCCAACTGCGCGGCAAAATGCGCGTTTTTCTGGTTCTTGGCCAGCATCTGAATGGAGCTTAAAATCGGCAATCCGGCGCGAATCAACGTGAGAAATTGCTGGTTGAAGATGAGAAAGGTTTCCTGCTTGACCTTCTTGCGCGAGAGGCCAAAGCCGCCGCGGGGGCGCACGAAAAAGACGTGGTAGCCGGCATGAGCAAAGCGGGAGCGCAGTTCCTCGGCCGTGGCCGCCGTCTGCACCTGCTCCTGTACGCGGCCGCGCTCATCTGCCACCTTGATTACGAATTCCGCCATGCCTCTCGCCGCCGGTCGATCCTGAGTGAGCCCGGCCTGTCTGGCCGGCTTTTCTCAGGATTTCTTCTCAGAATTAAGGTTATCAGTTCCCGCTCTGCTCGTAACCGCCCGTTGTTGTACTTGTAACGGATAGACGCGAAAGGGGAATGAGGCGCTCGGAGGGGGGAAGAAAAATCCCCCGTGGAACACCCCCTTCAGGCGGCGGATGAAATCTCTCCGCGCTCGCGTAAATAATTTCGATTGACTGCACGCCAATGCGCCATTAATATTCTTCCCGTGACGGCAGTCACACATATTTCATATTCCAACCGCCGTTCACCCTGTCTGGCTGAACCTAGCGTGAAACCTGACTGTTCAACCCAGTTCGTCCCCGGAAATGAGGTAGACCATGGTAGATATTCAAAAGCCGCCTGTTCAACTTGAGGATGTGCTCGAAAAAGAGCAAATGCAGATTGAGAAAGTTCGGATAATCCGCGATAAGGAATTCGATCCGGGCGATAAAAGAAGGCCGAAGGCAAAGCCGGCCCTGCCCATCGCTGGAAAGGCGCCGGTAGAAAAGCCAGACTGGCAAAAGGATGCTACTCACTGGCTGCGCGTCATCAAGAACGCGCACAAAATGAATCTCGTCGGGCTGGCTTTTTCCGGAGGCGGAATTCGCAGCGCATCCTTCAATTTAGGCGTTCTGCAGGCGCTGGCGGATTTGAAGCTCCTCTGCCGCATCGATTATCTCTCCACCGTCTCGGGAGGGGGATACATTGGCTCATGGCTGGCCGCTTGGACCAAACGGGTAAAGAGTTTTGCCAAGGTACAAGAAAATATATCGACGCATCGCGTGAATCTGAAAGACGACAAAGAACAGCAGCCAGTTCGCTTTTTACGCGTCTTCAGCAATTATCTGACGCCCAATATGGGAATTTTCAGCGGCGACACGTGGGCCATGATCTCAATTTATCTGCGCAATCTGCTGCTCAACCTGACTATCATCCTGGCCCTGGTGGCGACATTTCTGCTGCTGCCGCGCACCGTAAAAATGTTGTCCCGCGAGGCTCTGAACCTGACGTGGATCGGGTATGGATTAATCTCCGCAATCGTTGTTCTGCTGCTGTTGGCGCTTTGGACAATCCAGAAAAACATGGGCTATCTCGATTCGTTGAAGGGGAAAGCCGCGCCGCATTTTACGGAACAGAAATGGATTATATATAGCGCCTGTGCGCCTATATTTGCCGCCGCCGTCATGGTGGCACTGTGGCTTGCATGCCCTCGTCCTGGCTGGTATATAACAGCGGAATCATGGCTTTCACCTTATCAACTTTTCCCGTACCAAAATGCGGTTTTGATTGGGATCATTGCCTACGGCGCTCTCTGGGGGCTTGCCAGTTTGGGCAACGTGATCTTCGGCAAGCGCATTGAGGCCACCGCGACTCCACCACTCCCACCCCAGCCTTGGGAAAGATCCATCAAGATCGGAGCTACCCTGGGTGCAGGCGCACTGGCGGGATGGCTCTTTGCGCTGCTTGCTTCGTGCCAGGCACTCTGGCAGTACGATGTGTCCAAACAGCAGACACTTTGCCTGCCGTTGACCGTGGGCGTGCCGCTGGTGGCGGGAGTTTTTCTGCTCACCGTCGTGCTGCACATCGGATTGATGGGTACTGTCTTTCGCGATTGGAGGCGGGAGTGGTGGGGTCGGTTGGGAGGATGGCTGCTGATCTTTTCCTTGACCTGGCTGACGCTCTTCTGGGTTGCGCTCTGCTTCCCAGGCTTCATCCACAGTCACACGGAACTATGGTCTGGTTGGAAGGTATGGGCAATGAAGTCCTTGACCCCGGCCTGGCTTCTCTCCACCATCGGAACGGTGCTGGCTGGCAATTCCAAGGACACCGGCAAACCGGGAACAACAAGCTGGCTGGACACGGCAATCAAGTTCGGGCCCTACATATTCATGGCCGGATTGCTCTGCTGGGTTTCGTATGGGATGAACTGTCTTCTAGCCACATATAGCAGTTCGTGGCCAAAGGTTCTTTTCGCCGCTGCTGTAGTGATTGTGCTGGTGATTATGGCGTGGCGCGTGGACATCAACCAGTTTTCGATGCACATGTTCTACCGCAACCGGCTGGTCAGTTGCTTCCTGGGGGCATCCCACGATGAGCGCTCGCCCAACAGATTCACCGGTTTCGACCCAGCGGATGATATGCCCCTGAAGAATCTGCGATGGAATGCCAGAAACCAGTGCGGCAAGCGGGACCCATATGACGGACCATATCCGATACTGAATGCATCGCTCAATTTGGTCAAAGGCAAGGACCTGGCCTGGCAGGAGCGCAAGGCCGAATCCTTTGTGATGACG
This sequence comes from uncultured Occallatibacter sp., assembly GCA_964520005.1. Lineage (GTDB taxonomy): Bacteria > Acidobacteriota > Terriglobia > Terriglobales > Acidobacteriaceae > Telmatobacter. The sequence goes on along the minus strand of CAZFMB010000020.1, from coordinate 17,886 downwards.
CCGCACTACTGCGGCTATGACGTTTGGCTGGAAGAGCAGGATAGCCCCATGCTGGTAAGCGAACGCGGATCATCTCAACAGTTGGAGAGATATGGATACCGTCCAACCGTGAGGTACGCCTTTCCGATACCACAATATCATGGACCGAATCTGGGACTCGCAATGGCCATCTCCGGAGCCGCGGCCAGCCCGAATATGGGCTCCTATAGTTCCACTCCCGTGGCGTTTCTGATGACCGTCTTCAATGTCAGGCTGGGGCAATGGCTGGGAAATCCGCGCAATCGCGTGACATCGAGGCGAGCGACGCCGCGCATGGGCCTTTGGTGCCTGATAAACGAGCTCTTTGGCGGCACCAACGACGATTCCGCCTACGTCTATTTGTCCGACGGCGGCCACTTCGACAATATGGGCCTATATGAACTGGTGAAGCGGCGCTGCGGGCTGATTATCCTTTGCGACGCCGAGGAGGACGCGGGCTACACATTTTCGGGACTGGGAAACGCCATCAGAAAATGCCGGGTTGATCTGGGAATCGACATCGACCTGGATACCAGCGTGATTGTCCCGGATAAAAACAGCGGCCTTAGCAAGCAGCACTATGCGGTCGGCGCAATTCACTATGAGTACGCGGATATCAATGCTCCTGTGGGCACGATCATCTACTTCAAATCATCGCTGACCGGCAACGAGTCCGCCGACGTGAAGAATTACAAAAAAGCGCACGATGAATTCCCGCACGAATCAACTGTGGACCAGTGGTTTTCGGAGTCGCAATTCGAAAGCTATCGCCAGCTAGGTTACGAGACGGTGTTAACTGCGATTCGTAACACTCCTCCCGTGCCCCTGAAAGCGAAGGAAAAAGCGCTGCGCGAGCACTTCAAGGACTTTGGTGTCAAAATCAACATTAGGACTCGACACGGGCGGTAGACAGCTTGTTGAAGGCGGGGCGCCCTAACTCTCGTTTCAGAGAGTTGGGATTCTCGCCGAATTTATTCCGCCTGTCCGCTGAACCTGTATCCTGATTGAGTTCCATCTTGCGGTTGGAAAGAGGCGCGAGGCTCGTTTTTGGTCTGTTTCCACATCCAGAGCAGGCCCAATTACAATTCGTTCCAAAGGCTAATTCATTCCGCGCGATGCGCAAACACGGAAGGAGCAGGCTCATGGACGCTCACGCGCCTCACAAACCCATCCACTCCATCAAGGAATTCCTGGTGCATCTGCTGGCCATCACCATCGGCCTTTTGATTGCGCTGGGCCTGGAATCCGCGGTCGAGTGGGTGCATCACCGCCATGTAGCGCGCGACGCAAGGGAGAATATCTACCAGGAGTTTCGCGCCAATCAGCAGGATTTGGCCCGGCAACTCAATGCGCTGCCCGCGGAGGAGAAGCACCTGGATGAGATTCTCAGCGTGATAGACAGCGTGCAGCATGGCCGTCCCCACAAGCCCATTGGGGACTTCATGTGGACCGGCGTCCTGCTGCGCGACTCCGCGTGGAATGCCGCATCATCCACGGGCGCAATTGCATACATGGATTACGGCGAGGTGAAGCAATACTCCCAACTCTACGCCGTGCAGAGAATATTGAGTTCTTTTACAGAGCGCAATCTGCAGGATCGGCACGAGATGAATGTCTTTCTCATGCGCTTGCAAACGTCGGGCAAGCTCTCCGATGCGGAATATGAGAATGGTAAGCGGATCATCTGGTCGGAAAAATTGGCAACTCGCGAGTTCCGTGAAATCGACAGTATGCTGCAAGAAAGCTATTCCCGGATTCTGCCGCAAGGGAAGTAAAGTGGATTGATTTGAGGCGGGCATGGGTTCAGAGATGCGGAACAAGATGAAATCTTTGCGTTGGGTGGGCTTGGCCGTGGTGCTGCTTGCTGCGGTTGGCGCGGCACTACTTTATTTTCATGGCCGCCGTCCGGCGATTCTCACTCCCTATCCGCACGAGCTGGCCAAGGTGAGCTTTGCCGTGGCCGGCGACGTGATTCCGCATGGAGCTGTGCGCGCCTCGGCTGCCGCTGCCGGAGATGGCGCCGTGGGCTGGGCCACGCTCTTCGCGGATGTGGCTGATGTATTTCATCATGCCGACTTCGGCTTTGTGAATCTGGAAACTCCGGTGGCTCCGCAGCATTCGCACGGGACAAGAGAGTTTTTGTTTGACGCGCCCGTCGCGCTCGTCGATGCGCTTAAGGCCAGCGGCGTTAAGATCGTTTCCTCCGCCAACAATCACATGATGGACCAGGGTTGGGCGGGCTTTGCCGAGACGCGCGAGCATCTGCGCGAACGGGGAATGCTCTTCGCCGGCACGGGCGACACAGCCCAGCAAAGCTGGCAGCCGGTGATCACCGAGGCCAACGGCATCCGCGTCGGTTGGCTGGGAATGACGCGCTGGCTCAACGGCAATCGCAACCCCGATAAGGCCGACCAGCCGCACGTGAACTTCTTCCCTTATCCGAACGAATCGAAGGGCGCGCCTGGAATGGACGAGGCTGGAGTGCTCGACGCCATCAAGAAGGCGCGTGCCCAGTGTGATTTTCTAGTGGTCTCCATTCACTGGGGCACGGAGTACGCGACCGCGCCGCGGCCCGCGGATGTAGAGATGGCGCATAAGATGCTCGATGCCGGAGCCTCGGTGATTGTCGGCCACCATCCACACGTTTTACAGCCGGTGGAGACTTACAAAACCTCTGACGGCCGCAACACGATCATCTTCTATTCGCTGGGAAATTTTCTATCGAACCAGTCCCGCAATTATGTCGATGGGCTGATGCCCGACAAAGAAGGCGACCCGCGCGATGAAATGATCGGACTTTTTTCCGCCGTGCGCAAGGACTACGGCCCCGCCGGCGTGCGCGTCGAACTGGGACACGTGGGCGTGCTACCCGTCTGGGGAGAGAATAATCATAATGAGCTGGGCCGCCGTGGAATCAAAACGCCGGTGATTCACCCCGTCATGATCGACCGCGAGATTCCGCGCGTGCAGGCGCAACTCGACGAGCTAAATAAACTCAGTTCGCCGCTAAACACAGAACAGAAAAAGCAGTTCATCGAGCTGACCAGCCATCTAAAGCTGCTCTCCGACCGCCGCGCCCTGTTGCTGGCGCGCGTCGGCGACGAGTACGTGATCGACCCGCCGAAACTGGCTCCAAAATAGTGATGTGACGCCCTACGCCAGCAGCGGAACCCCGGCGGCTAGGGCAGCGTCCCGGAGATCAACGTCGAGAGTAGCCAGCGGAAGACGGTTGCTCTGCGCTGCGGCCAGATAAGCAGCATCGTAAACGGAGAGTTTGTACTTTCTAGACATGTCCATAAGAAGGGTGCCGCTGGAACTATCGAGAACGATGGAAAATTGCTCAAGATCGCGGATGAATTGTGCGGAATCAACTGGCGCGATTCGATTTCGCCGCTCGTTTACCACCAGGATGTTCCAGACTTCGTACCAAAAGATTGCCGGAACAATTGCCGAACCGGACTGAATCTCAAGGAACGCAAGATCAGCAATCGGGTGATCTTCGTCGCGCATGGCCCACGTGATGGCGACAGAGGCGTCCAGAACAAAGCGCATCGCTACATGCGTCCTTCATCGCGTGCCGAAAGAATCTCCTCAAGAGAAACCGGCTTGTTGCGTTTGCGAATTTCCAGAATGCTGTCAACTGCCCGCTGAATCCGCTCCCTATCGACCTCAACTTCAGGGATAAGACGGGCTACACGCTTTCCGTGACGCGTAACGATTACACTCTCCCCGCGCTCCACGTCGTCGAGGATGCGCAGGAAATGCGTTTTGGCTTCGGATGCTTGAATTGTCTGCATAAATTGACCAGTCAAATTGACTGGTTGAAGTATAGCAGATATCGCTATAGTCCGTCTGAAAATCAACTCTTACTGCACCGTCCCCTGCGGCCGCAAGCGGCGCAGGTCCATGGCGCAGGCCACAACGTTTTGTGCCTGCAAGCGCAGATTGTCGGAGGCGGCCCACAGCCACAAGCGCGACACCTGGCTGGAGTTGCGCGCCCCCAAAGCCGGATTCAACTCGGGACGCAGTCGGACCAGCACATCGTCCTGACCCGTGGAGGCAAGATTAGATGGCGAATCGGTTTCTTCCAGAACCAGGTCCAGGCGTCCGCCACTCATAGCATTTTCCAGCGCGGCAATCTCCGCCGGCCGCTCCAGCTCGATGGCTATGGAAAAAGCGTGGCCGTGGAAGACAGGCGCATGAATCACTTGCAGTGCCAAGGCTGGCCAGCGGCCTGCGGAGAGCGCGGCATAGTGGCGGCGCACCCTCGCCTCCACCGCGCCCAGGCTCACCTTGGCGGCTTCACCCAGTCCGGCCAGCAGGTTATAGGCCGCCTGCGCGTCGTAGAGGTTGCGCGGCATCCCCTGAAAGCTCAACAAACTCATAGTTTGCTGGTGCAGTTCGTCCAATGCGGCGCGGCCAAACTCACTGGCCGGCTGCAAGAGCGTGGCGAATGCGTTGCGCACCGGAGCAGCCTGCTGCAACCGTTCAAGCACCAGAGCCAGCGCCAATGCAGCGGGGTGTGCCGGAACCACGGCGGGCGTAAACAAATCGACAGTAGCCGCCTCATAGTCCAGCAGCGGCGCGCGCACCACCACGCCCGCTTCCTGGTCGAGAGCGCCAGAAAGGTCAAGCACCGTTGAACCTGCGCGCAGTGCATCCCGCCAGTGCTTACGGGTCAGGTCTTCGGAGCCGCAGAAAAAGGTGAAGTCCATGCGCTCGAATGCGTCCGGAGCAATGGCCTGAACAAAGGTGATCTCGTCGCCCACCTGATCCAACGTGCCCTGTGCCTCTTCCTCGTCCAGCAGAACGAAGTTAGCTGCCGCCAGAGGCGACTCAGAGAGCGCGTCCTTCAGCTCTCGGCCCACCAGGGTAGATGCTCCGGCAATGGCGATCTTGTACACAAGCGTCCTTTTGGTCCGTAAATCAGTGTTCCAGCGGCTACAACTCGGAATCAGCGGCCGGCGCGCGTTTCAACCGCCAGCGGCGGCGGCGCGACCAGGAGTAAGCCGCCCGCGCCCAGATGCCGCTGAACGTATACACCAGCGCCCAGATAAACAACACGGCCTGGGAAAATCTGATGATGATAAACAACGCTATGGCGATGAAAAACAGGGTGCGGAAGGAATGGCGGCTAGAGAAGCTGATCTCCTTGCCCGACCAGAAGCGCCAGGTGCTGACCATCAGAAAACCGCTCACGCCTACGATTCCGATCCAGATGAGTGCAATCCACCAGGCCTCCACCGGGTAGCCTCCGCAGAAATGCACACAGGCGGCCAGCAGTCCAGCCCCTGCCGGAATCGGCATGCCCACAAAATACTTGCGATCCGGGCGGCCAGGATTGCGCGGCAGCGGGTCGTGACTGATGTTAAAGCGCGCCAGCCGCGAGACGCCGCCGATGAGATAGAGAAAACAGATGAAGACGCCGGCGTGGAGCAGGTTCTCGTGCATCTGTGGATTCATGGTATCGGGCAGAAAATGGAATCCCCAGATGAGCGCCAGCAGGCTGGGCGCCACGCCGAAGGTGATGGCATCGGCCAGCGAATCCAACTCCTTGCCGAAGTCGCTACAGGTGTTTGTCATGCGCGCGATGCGGCCGTCGAGCCCATCAAAGGGAATGGCCAAAATAATGGCTATGGCCGCCCAGTCCAGGTGGGTGTGCGCGTTGCCTGGGTCAGTGAGAGCCGCCATGGTCTGGATGATGGCAATGAAGCCTGCGGCGATGTTGCCCACGGTAAACAGCGAAGGCAGCAGAAACATTCCGCGGCGCAACTGCGCCCGCGCTTTGGCGCTGACTCTTGTGGCCTCGGGACGCATCATCGGCGGCCTCCTTTAGATTCGCCGGGTAACACGCTGGCGCCCGCGGATTTTCTTGCAGTGGAACGAACGGATGCCGTCTCCAGTTCAGCCATGGAAGCCAGCACGCTGGAGCCGCCCTTGACACGCTGGCCCACCTTCACATGCAAAACAGCCTCGGCCGGCACGATCACGTTGACGCGAGAGCCAAATTTGATCAGCCCCACGCGCTGCCCGCGCTCCACCGTGTCACCCTCGCTGTGGTTGAAGACGATGCGCCGCGCCAGCAGGCCGGCAATCTGCTTGAAGGTGACCTCCATACCCTCGCCGATTACCGTCGCGATGTTCTGCTCGTTCCTATCCGCAGAATCCGGGTTCATGGCGTTCATGTATTGGCCCTTCTGATAGCGCACGGAGGTAAGAACGCCGCCGATGGGCGAGCGGTTCACGTGTACATCAAAAACGCTGAGGAAGATGCTGATCCGCTGCCGCGAACCTTCAGGAGTATTGATGGAAGCCGTTTCGGTCACCAGCCCGTCTCCGGGAGAGACAATCAGGCCGGTCCCGCTGGGGATCTGCCGCTCTGGATCGCGGAAGAACCAGAGAAAAAATGCCGCCAAAAGCACTGGCACAAGAACCAGCCACCAACTGCCCGTAAAAAACCAGAGCACAGCCGCCACTGCCAGCAGGCTCAAACCATAGATGTAACCGTCACGAACCATTGTGACGATTATACGGCGATTTCGCAGATGACTGATTGAAACAGGCAGGGTTTAAGTATATTCCAGCGCGCAGAAGCACACCTGACGCCAGGCCGGGCGGACGCCTGGACAATTCGCCTGCAATCCCCTGTTAATTCAAAAATCTAAGCGACTACCAGCTGTCTGCGCTCCAGGGCAAAGATCAGATCCTTGGCGTGCAGCTTGAGCTTTTTCAGCTTCACTTCCTCGATCTGCTCCTCCGCGGAGAGATAAGGCTTCTGGATCAACTCTTCCAACCGCTGAGCGTAACGGCGATGTTCGGCTTGCAGGCGTTCAATTTCTGCGCTCAGCGTGGAATCCTGTGCTTCATCCATCAGGCACCTCCGAATTATTAAGATTCTTTTACATATATCGTCCCAAGCACGCTATCGGCAAGTATAAAAAGAACCGTCAGTAACCCCGGCTGTGGAATTCGCCCCGGAAAGCCCCTATCGTGACCTGTATCACTCTCAGTTCGTTGGCCTTTACGGCATCTGTGCCTTATTTCATTCCAGGCTCATAGCCCTCGATTCCCAGGCGCATCAGTAGTGCATCTTCAGCCGGCTCAGGCGGTTCCACATAGTAGCCAGGCCGGAGACCGGTTTGCACAAAACCCAGCCGCCGGTATAGTCTCAACGCCCGCTCGTTGGAGGCGCGCACCTCCAGATGAATCTCGGTTACTCCGGCCAGACGCAGCCTGGCGGCCAGCTCCGTGAATAGCCCCGGCGTCAGGCCGCAACGCTGGAAATAGGTATCGACTACGATGGTCTCCAGCTCAGCCTGCGGCGGCATCAGGCTGGCCACCGCCAGACCTGCCAGCTTGCCACTTACTTCGACCACCAGCGCAATCCGGCGCGGTGTGGCATCAGGGTTCAGCGCCGTTTTGTAGGCCTCGCGCGGCCAGAAAGGCGCAAGCCTCTGGCTGGCGGCAATGATCACCACCTCATCCAGGTCCTCCTCGCGCATGGGCCGCACATGAATCACCGCATCGGGCGGCACGCGCTTTCTGCGGCGCGCCGCGGCAGCCTCTTTAGCCGCCACAGCCACCTCTTCAGCCGCTGCGGCAGCCTCGGCAGCCTCGCCAAAAATCTCCGCATCCGAGCGGCGCAGGTAGTTGCCGTCCAGCAGCGCCAGATCGACAAACTCACATGCTTCTGCCCGCGGCGCGCTCAACCGGAGCGCGTCGGCTGCTGTGGGCGCGGTCACGCGAACCTGCTCCGTAGATGGCCACGCCGCACCCAGTAGTTCAGCGGCAACATCGTCGCAAATGGCAATCCGGGGAGGCGGTGGAACAATCTCCGCCAGTTCGTCGGCTCCGGCCAGCAATTCCCTTTCCTGCCCATCCGGTCCTTCGACGCGCATATAAATCTCATGGCGGTGCGCATCCAGAGCCGCCGATACAGTTTTAGCTTTGCTGGCCAGCACCTCTAGCCGTGATACCGCGACCACCGGAATCCGCGACGATTCGGCCAACCCCTTCACAGCGGCCAGCCCCACGCGCACGCCGGTAAACCCTCCCGGCCCGTTCACAACAACGATGGCGCTGAGCTGCGCCAGCGGCACCTCGGCCATTCTGAGCATCTCGCAGGCGGATCCCACCAAAGTCTCCGAGGGGCGCTGCCCGCCCAGAGACGTCTCACCCAGAATGTGGAGTTCACCTTGAACCAACTGCCCCAGCGCTATCGAGCCGGTGGGGCCGCAGGTGTCGATGGCCAGCAGAAGCATCGATTCCGGCATATTTGCCTCTTAAACCTGTGAATAATTCTAAAATCTTGAAGGGATCATGCCTAAGCCTTTGACTATACTCCAACTCACTTTCGCTACCACCGAATGCCATCGATGCGACCTAGTAAGCCGCCAATCATCCCCAGAGCTATAAATATCATCCCAAGTGAATAAAAGAGGATGTCGGTAATTCCTCCAACCGCAACCCGCAAAGCATCGTCGAGCGGTGACTGCTTCCCTTCCTCATCTCTCGATCCGATTGAGTAGAGTATCTGAATTTCGGAGTAATACCGCATCGCGCGCCACCACTGATAGAACGAGTGAAGACCCAAGAACCCACCTACAACCACAACGTCAATACCGCTTAAGGTATGCCAATGTCGATAGAGGATGTAGATAGTGAGCACTATTGACGCCAAGCAAATCATACTTATCCCTATAAAATGCTTCGAACGAAAGAGCGACCCGGTAAGAAGCTTATGGCCATCAAGAAAATTACCAATATCGTTCATACGCCTCCAATCGCTACTGATTCCTTTGAAAAATAAGTCAGGATCAGACTTTATTTGATGATACAAAACTAATTACATAGCTTTCAGCGCCTGTTCGAGGTCTGCGATCAGGTCTTCCTTATCTTCGATGCCCACCGAGAGGCGAACGCGCCCCTGCGTGATGCCCATCTTCGCGCGCTCTTCCTCGCTAAATGAGCCATGCGTGGTGGTGGCCGAGTGCGCGGCTAGCGATTCGACTCCGCCCAGCGACTCAGCGTGTAAGAAAATTTTGAGCGCGCCGAGGAAGCGCGCCGCGGCCTCGCGCGACGCGACCTCAAAGCTCATCATCGAACCAAATCCTTTTTGTTGCTTCACCGCTAGATCGTGCTGCGGATGACTCTTCAAGCCCGGATAAGCCAGCTTGCTTACCTTGGGATGTGTCGCCAGATACTCCGCCACCGCGCGGCCATTCTCCTCATGCTGCCGGATGCGAACGGGCAGCGTCTTGATGCCGCGCAGGACAAGGAAGCATTCGAAGGGTGACATCACTCCGCCGGCGGCCTTCTGCACAAAGCAAAAGCGCTCCTTGTGCTCCGGCGTAGAGCCGATCAGCGCGCCGCCCAGCCCATCGGAGTGGCCGTTGAGATATTTAGTGGTCGAGTGCATTACGATATCCGCGCCCAGCGCCAGCGGACTTTGCAGCGCCGGCGACAGAAATGTATTGTCCACGCTGACCTCGATGCCTTTCGCGTGGGCGATCTCGCAAACGCCCGCAATATCCGTCAACACCATCAGCGGATTGCTGGGCGTCTCGATGTGAACCAGCTTAGTGTTGGGCCGGATGGCCGCTTTCACCGCTTTCAAGTCGTTGGTTTCCACGTACTCGATCTCGATGCCGTAGCCGCTCACGATGCGGTTGAAGAGCCGCGCCGTTCCCGCGTACACATCTTTGGAGCAGATCATGTGGTCGCCAGCGCGCAGCATGGCCACCAGCGCGGAGATAGCCGCCATGCCGGTGGTGAAGGCATGGCCGCTCGTGCCGCCTTCGAGTGCCGCCAGCGCCTCCTCCAGATGGTCGCGCGTGGGATTGCCGGCGCGCGAGTAGTCCCAACCCCGGTCCGTGCCAACGCCGGTCAGCTCAAAGGTCGATGAAAAGTAAACAGGCACGTTCACCGCGCCCGTCTGCGGATCGGGATGCTGCCCGGCATGAACGGCAAGGGTCGAGTATTTGTAGTTGGACATGATCTGCGAATAGCCTCTTACTACTAGCTTATCGCGGCGGGGGTTCCTGCTAGTTTGCTATGACGAGATATTTGTGCAGCTCTGGCTTTGCGAAGAGACGGATCGTCACGGGAATCCGTGTCAGGTCCCACCCTGGATATCGTACGTTCAGATAATGAACCGAACCATATTTGACATGTGGAAATGAAAAACGCCCACTTCGATCCGTAGTGGTGGATGCCAGAATATGCTTGTACATTGGATCGCAATCCTCGACAATGGCGCCCATAATGCCTTCCCGGCTGCCGGAATATGTCACTACACCATTTAAATGACGTACATTGACCGGCTTGTATACAACCGTCATGTTCCCTTGCGTTTGCGCCGGCAGCGCAAACGCCATCAAAGCCAGAACCAAACCAATTTTCATTGCAATCCGGCGCATCGTCACAATTCTCCGGTTCACTTCTCCAACAAATCCATAACTCTACTTCTTCACCGGTACCGCGGCCTTCTTGCCCGCTCGCGTCACCGGATAATACCCCGTGCGAGTGCGCACAATGAGTTTGCCACCGCCTTTGCCCTCGGCCCTGACCTCCACGCGGCGGAAGCCGGGCTCGGTGTATGGCTTCGAAGACCGGTAGCCCAGCGTGTATTGATTGCGGATATCCCGCGCCACCTCGGCGGCGATCTGGTCGATCTGCTCGATATTTTTTGGGAAGAAGGCCATGCCGCCGGTCTCCGTCGATAGCGTCTCCAGGGCCTTACGCGCGTCTTTCACCTCGGAGCGGCTCATATCTTCGTCGCCAAACAGCAAACCAATGGAGTAGATTACCGGACCAGACAACTCCCGGACCCGCCGGATGGCCTGCTCCTGGTTGATCATCGAGGCGTTGTCGTTGCCATCGGTGATGAGGATAATCACCTGCTTGGGATTCTTGGCGTGGGTCGCCAGCTCGTCGGCTGAGGCGGCCACGGCATCGTAGAGCGCGGTGCCTCCCTTGGCCTCGATAAAACTCAGCCCCTTGCGCAGCTTGTTCACATCCGAGGTAAACTCCTGATCGATGACGGCCTCGTCGCTGAAGTTCACAACGAAGGCTTCGTCTTGGGGATTGGAGGCCGCAATCAGGTCGAGCGTGCTCTTGTTCACCGAGGGGCGCTTGCGGCCCATGGAGCCGGAGTTGTCCACCACCAGCCCTATGGAGACGGGAAGATCGGTGTGCTGAAAGCTGATGAGCTTTTGCTTGACGCCATCCTCGAAGACCTGAAAGTTTTCCTTCTTCAGGTCAGGGACCATGCGGTTGCCGTCCAGCACCGAGCAATTCAGCGACACCTCTTCCACGTCGGCGCGAAGAACGTAGCCATCCCCCTCCTTGCGCATAGCTGGATGCGTGGATGTCTCTCCATCCGGAGAGCGCACCGGGTCGCGGTCTTCGGTGAGCGATGGGGCCTGAGTTTGCGCAGGAGTATGAGCCTGCGTAGCAGCCGATTGCTGCGCCGCCAGCGCGAGGCCCGCTCCGGCAAAAAGAATCGAAAGAATGCAAAGACGCATAGAAACGGTTGTTGTCATGAATAGTCCGCGCGGCCCATCCCTATAGAGGATTGGCCTTCTCCTTCACTTTACGCCAGCAGCCTCCGCGTCAGCCGCTGGACCGGTCAGCGCGGGAGTGCAAAGACCGCTGGGATACAATCTAACCAGCGCAAAACGGCCTCAAAGCGCGCTGATTGGGGCCTTAGAGCGCAAAAAATTAACCGTTACTTTTAGGAGCAAAACCGTTAGCATGGCACAAATTTATCCCTTTCGCGCCTGGCGCTATAATCCCACCGCCGTCCGTCTCCAGGATGTAGTCACCCAGCCCTACGACAAAATCACCCCAGCCATGCAACAGGCCTACTACCAGCGCAGCCCGTTCAATTTAATCCGCATCATTCTCGGCCTGCAGGAGCAAGGCGACTCTGAACGTGGCGAAAGCGTTTACTCGCGCGCGGCGCGCGACTTCCGCGTCTGGCGAGAGAAGCGAGTGCTGGCGCAGGATGATGCCCCGTGCATTTTCGCCTACTCGCAGCGCTTCAAGGTTCCCGGCTCGGAGATCGTCAAGGAGCGGCGCGGATTCATCGCCCTCGGCAAGTTGCACGACTACGCCGAGCGCGTCGTCTTCCGTCACGAGCAGACGCTGAGCAAGCCCAAGAGCGACCGGCTCAACCTGCTCAGAGCGACGCGCGCACAATTCGAGCTGATCTTCATGCTCTACTCCGACCCATCCGGCAGCGTGGAAAAAATTCTCTATGACGGCGCCGGTCAGGCCGAGATAGAAGTCACAGACGAGTACGGCGTGCTGCACCGGGTCTGGAAGATCAGCGATCCTGCGGCCATACGCGCAGTGACCACGGCCATGGCCGACAAGCAGCTCATCATCGCTGATGGTCATCACAGGTACGAGACAGCGTTGAACTATGCCAAAGAACACGCGCCCACTGCGCCCGCCAAACCAGAGACCAATGCCGCCGGGTTGCCGCAGCCTGCCTGCCCCGAAGCCGCGACCATCATGACCTTCGTCAACATGGACTCCGACGGACTGGTCGTGCTGCCTACCCATCGCGTAGTACACAGCCTCGCAAACTTCGATATAGCCGCCTTTACGCGCGCCGCCGAAAAATTTTTCACTATCGAACCATTGCATGGAGCGGATGCGTCAGAGTACATCAACGCACTTAGCCATCAGCAAGTCACGGCCTTCGTCGCCGTCACCCGCACCGGAGCATTGCTGTTGAGCGCAAAGCCGGAGTCAGTGGCTGCCGCGCTGGCCCACTTGCCAGAGCGTCAGCGCCAACTCGACCTGAGTTGCCTGCACTCCATCGTTCTCGACCAGCTTCTAGGCCTCGACGCCGAAAAAGTACGCGAGCAAACCAACCTTCGCTATCTGCGCGACGCCGCCGAGGCCGTTGAGCAGGTGCGCCGTGGCGAAGCGGACGTCGCCTTCCTCACCAAACCAGTTTCCATGGAGCAACTTCGCGAGGTGGCCTTTGCCGGCGACGTGATGCCGCAAAAATCCACCGACTTTTTTCCCAAGCTGCTTAGCGGTCTAACCATTTATGCGCTGGAGTAGCGTCGCAGGACGCGCGCCCAGGTGAAAAGCTGCACTTTCCTATGCGCGAACGATATTACGGACGGCAGAAATACGACATCAAGGTCACCACCGACTCCGTGGAAGCACGGTGTAACCTGCCGTTCGGCCCTAAACGAAACTGCATCATATTGAGCGTCATGTTTCTCGGCCTCACGATTTGGGGGATTTACAAAGCGTGGTTATCATCCGATTCCTATGGGCATAACAATTTGTGGTATCTAGCGCATAACTATACCGTGCTCAATTTCGATAGCGTCGTGATGGTCACTGTTTTCTATGTTCTGTTTTTACTGGGTGGAATCCGGCTGCTTTGTCCGGCTGGCGCTATTCTGGTCTGCAATCGCAATCAGGTGACAACAACAAGAATCCCTTGGTATAGCTTTACTGGGCGGTGGGTAAAGCGTACCTATAACACCTTGGATGTATCGGGATTTCGCCTCAAGTTCTATGGCTCCGGCAGGAGTGGGAACGTTTACGGAATTCGGTTTCTCGTGAACGGCGAAAAGAAATCGATCTTCCGGGGAAGCATCGAACCACCCGAAGCATATCGCATCCTACTTGGGTTAAAGAGTTTGGGACTGGACGTCGAGTCGGATCCAAAGCTTCTCTCACGAGTCAAGCTGAAATTGTTGAATCGCAAGGAGGAGGAACTGGATCGCAGGATGAGAATTTGACTTCTTTCATCGCCCTGTGATGAATGCTTGGCCTGCGCTCGTGGTGTAGGCTAACAATTATGGGATCAACATAGCGGAGATTCTATTTTTCGCAATGGCGCTCGTTCTGGAGTGGGCGCAACAACACCGCGACGAATTAAGGAGGGATTGGGAACTATGCGTACAGAATCAGCTGCCAGCGAAAATTCTCCCTCTGCCTTAGCCGAGGAGATCGTACCCCGGTCGCCCTGGCGTGTAACTAAAGTCGAAGCCCTTCCTAGCTTCAGACTGCGGGTTGCATTTGCCGATGGCCTCACTGGAATGGTCGATCTATCTCGCCTGGTACATTCGCCACAGGCCGGTGTATTTGCCGCGCTTGCAGACCCGTCTATGTTTGCGCAGGTCAGGCTGGATTACGGCGCCGTAGCGTGGCCCGGCGAACTGGACCTTGCTCCGGATGCGATGTACGCCGCAATTCAGAAGAATAGAGTGTGGTCGCTCTAGGAGCGGGGTACTTTTTTGCCGGTTATGCTCGAAATTCGGTCATTTCCCGCAGCATGGAACCGAAGGCTCTATCTTTGGGCCTTCACGGCTCTCGTTGTGGCCCGGCTGGCCCTCGCGGCAGCAGCACAACCGGCTCCTCCCGCTCCGCAATCCCGCTTCGTAGTGGTTCTCGATGCGGCTCACGGCGGCGACGACACCGGCGGACGCCTCGCCAATAACCAGCTCGAAAAAAACTTTACCTTGGCTCTCAGCGTCCGCCTGCGTTCACTGCTGGCTGCGCGCGGCATTCAGGTAGTCACCACCCGCGATTCCGATATGACCGTCGAGCCGGATAAACGCGCGGAGATCGCCAACCGCGCCGATGCCCAGGCATGCCTCAGCCTGCATGTCACCGAGAGCGGCTCCGGCATTTACCTCTTTGCCTCTCCGCTCGCCCCCGCTGCTCCCGCGCGCTTCGCTGCATGGAAGACGGCGCAGGCCGCCTGGGTGACGCGCTCGCTCAAACTCGAAGGAGTGCTCAACTCCGCGCTGCTGCAAGCCGGCATGAGCGTAACCATGAGCCGCACCTCTGTGACTCCCATGGATAGCATGACCTGCCCGGCGGTGGCCGTGGAGATTGCGCCGGAACAGAGCGCCGCCCCGGATGACAGTGGCGGACTGAACGATAAGAACTACCAGGCGCGCGTGGCCGAAGCGCTGGCCGCCGCGCTGCTCGAATGGCGAACAGATGCCGGCAGAACGGAGGAACATCAGCCGTGATTCCCCGCCACCAGACAATTCTTTTCGCGCTTCTGCTTGTGGCCTCGCTGGCCATGGGCGCGGCGCTGTGGCATTTGCGCGAGCGCGCCCACCAGCGGTTGCTTGCCGGTCAGGACTCCGCACCCACCAGCGCTCCCGCCGTGGCGCCAGCTGAACAGGCAGCTCTGCTGGTGGCCAACGACAGCGACGGTTCCATCCTAACCCAGCTTCACTCCCTGCCGTTGCCCGCCGATCCAGGCGCATGCGCGCGCGCCGTGCTGGGCAAGCTGCTCGACCTCTATGCCGCTCCCGATGCCGCCCACCCCGTCCCCGGCGGCGCAAGCTCCGTACTCCAGGTATTTCTGTTGCCCGCTCCGGATCTCGCAGGCGCCCCTCCCGCTGATGCCAAACCAAAAATCATCGATAACAAAGTCATAGTGAACCTGTCCCGCTTTTCACGCGCCAGCACGTCACCCTCATCGCCGCAGGACGCGCGGCAAAGCGAACCGCAACTGGCGGTCGTCAACCTTTCCAGCAGCTTTGCCGCCAGCCACCCATCCGGCATCGAGACGGAAATGCTCACCGTGCTCTCCATATGCGGCACACTGCACGCCAATCTGCCCCGCGTCACCCAGGTGCGCTTTCTGGTGGACGGCAAACAGCGCGCCACGCTCGCCGGCCATGCCGACCTGACCCGCACTTACCTGGCCGGCAATGTCGTACCATCGGATAGAGCGCACCCATGAGCGACGCGGCAAAGTTTTCAGGCACAACATCCCCCACCATCGGCGTCTTCGATTCCGGATTCGGCGGCCTCACCGTGTTGCGCGCGTTGATGGCCCAGTTGCCGCGCGCGCGCTTCGTCTTCTTCGGAGACACGGCACGGCTCCCCTATGGCTCCAAATCCCGGCGCACCATCGCCCGTTATGCCGCCCAGTGCGCGCAATTTCTGGTCAGTGAGCAAGGCGCGGAGTTCCTCGTCATCGCCTGTAACACCGCCAGCGCCCTGGCTCTCGACGCTATTCAGGACGCGGTTCAGGTTCCCGTGCTGGGCGTGATCGAGCCGGGCGCCGAGGCTGCCCGCGCCGCCTCCGTCACAGGCGACGTGCTGGTCATCGCCACCGACGCCACCGTGCAGAGCCATGCCTATGCTGCCGCCTGCCGTGCTCGCGGCCTGCGCGCGCTGGAAATGGCCTGCCCACTGCTCGTCCCCCTGGTCGAAGAGGGATGGACCGATCATCCAGTCACTGCCGAAGTCATCCGCATCTATCTTGCCGAACTGAACGCCAAAGCTGCTGCCCAGGGCATGAAACCCGATACGCTGCTCCTCGGCTGCACTCACTACCCGCTGCTGCGACCGCTGCTGGAATCCGCTGTGCCCGTAGGCATGAAAATCATCGATTCCGCCGATGCCACCGCCGAGGCTGTCTTGAAACTTTTCTCCCTGCAAGAATCTACAAAACGTTCGTCGTCCGCGAAGGTTTCGGCCGCGAAGGACCAGGACCAGGTTCGTTGCTTCGCCACCGATTCCGTCGAGAAATTCGAGCGCCTCGGTTCCCGCTTTTTAAGCCGCCCCACCGGCAAGGTCGAACTCGTGGACCTGGGAGGCTGATATTCTATTTAGACGGTAGGTGTCCGGTATCCCCAAAGCCAGGACCCTGGAGGACGTGAGCACGCATGATTGATTTGTCAGGTAAGACGGCCGTAGTCTTCGGGCTGGCCAACAAGCGTTCCATCGCCTGGGGCATCGCCCAAAAACTGCACGAGGCCGGAGCCACCCTGGCCATCTGCTATCAAAATGACCGCATGAAGCTCGAGGCCCAGAGCCTCATCGACGAGTTGTCTGGAGCCAGCGGCTTTCAGTGCGATGTTTCCAACGACGACGAGATTGAAACCCTCTTCGCCGCCCTCAAAGAGAAGTACGGCAAGCTCGATATCCTCGTCCACGCCGTGGCCTTCGCGCCCCCCTCTGAGTTGCGCGGCGAGTTCATCTCTGCCAGCCGCGAGGGCTTCCGCATCGCCATGGACGTTAGCGTCTATTCGCTGATTGCCGTCTCGCGCGCCGCCGCTCCGCTCATGACCGAAGGCGGCAGCATCCTCACCCTCACCTTCTATGCCGCCGAAAAGGTCGTCCCTCACTACAACGTCATGGCCGTAGCCAAGGCCGGTCTAGAATCCACCGTCCGCTATCTCGCCTATAACCTCGGCTCCAAAAACATTCGCGTCAACGCCATCTCCGCCGGCCCCATCAAAACTCTGGCCGCGCGCGGCGTCGGCGATCTCAGCGAGATGATGAAGTCCCACGCCGAGCGCGCTCCGCTGCTCCGCAACGTTGACCAGCTTGAGGTTGGAGGCGCGGCCCTGTTTCTGGCCAGCGACCTCTCCAGCGCCATCACCGGCGAAATAATGTACGTAGATTGCGGCTACAACATCATGGGCTTCTAGCCGCCATCGAAATAATTTGAGCCGGAGGGAGGCGGGGGTTTCAACCCCCGCATAGAGCCAATAGAATAAATACGGGCCTTAGCCCCGGATTTACGTGTACATCGCATATATTTTTTTTGAGGGCATCACATGCTAGGACGACTCGAACTAATGCTGGGGCCGATGCGCAGCAACAAGACCGCCGAACTGCTGCGCCGCGCCGACATGCGCCGCCAGTACGCCAAGCAATTTGTCCTGGTCCTCAAGCCCAGCGACGACACCAAGGGCGGGCCCGGCGTGGTCGAAAGCCGCAATCCCAACGGCGGCGGCAGAATGGACGCCATCACATTCAACTCCACCAATCCCTGGGAAGTTCTCGAAGCCATCGCCGATAAAGAGCAGGAGATCGGCAAGCGCGTGGAGTCGATCGCCATCGACGAAGGCCAGT
>CAZFMB010000019.1:0-46767 GCA_964520005.1 uncultured Occallatibacter sp. | reverse complement strand
GAGTGTGGCAGAACTCGACACTCCGGTGATGTATGTGAAGGGCGTGGGTCCCAAGGTGGCGGAGATGCTTGCCGCCAAGGGCATCCAAACCGCCGAGGACCTTCTCTACCATCTTCCCTTTCGCTACGAGGACCGGCAGAATCCGCGCTCTCTGGACGAGTTGCAGCCGGGCGAGACGGCCAGCGTGATTGCCGAGGTGCGCGGCGCGATGCTGCTCAGGACGCGCAAAATGCCCATCTTTGAGTTGACGGTGGGGCAGGGACGGTTGGCGTTGAAGTGCATTTGGTTCAACGGCAGCTATCTGGAGGGCAAATTTCACGCAGGGCAGACGGTGGCGCTTTATGGGCGTATTGAGTCGTCGCGCTCCAGCCAAAATTTCAAAATGATTCAGCCGCAGTTTGAGCTGCTGCCCGATGAGGGAGACGATGCGGAGACGCGCCTGCTTGAAGTGGGGCGGATCACGCCGGTGTACGAGTCGCTGGGCGGAGCGCGGTTGGCCTCGCGCTGGCAGCGGAAGACGATATTTCACCTGCTGGAAGGGATGCGGGGTGCGGTGCCGGAGTGTTTGCCGGCGGCGATGCTGGGGCGGCTCAGCTTGCCGGAGCGCGAGACTGCGCTGCGGGAAGTGCATTTTCCACTGGAGGGAACGCCGCTGGCCCAGTTGCAAGCCTCGGCCACGCCTGCCCACCAGCGGCTGATCTTCGAAGAGCTGTTTTTTCTGGAGCTGGGTCTGGAATTGAAGCGGCGGAGGATGCGGGAGCGCGCCGGAATCGGTTTTGAGACGAACGACAAGGTGCGCGAGGCGATCAGAGAGGTGCTGCCGTTTCATCCTACGGCGGCGCAAAAGCGAACGCTGGGCGAGATTGTGGCCGATATGCGCACTCCAAGCCCCATGCGGCGGCTGCTGCAAGGGGATGTGGGCTCGGGCAAGACGATTGTGGCTTTGCAGGCGATGCTGGTGGCGATGGAAAACGGCTACCAGGCGGCGTTGATGGCGCCCACTGAGATTCTGGCCACGCAGCACTATCTGGCCATGCGCAAGCTGCTGGAGCGTTCGAGCCGCCGCTACCGGATTGCTCTGCTGACTGGCTCGCTGAGTGAAGATCGCAAGCGCTCAACGCGCGGCGAGATCAACCGGGGCGAGGCGCAACTGGTGATCGGGACGCACGCGCTGATTGAGGAAAAGGTTGAGTTCGACAGGCTGGGGCTGGTGGTGGTGGACGAGCAGCACCGCTTTGGCGTGATGCAGCGCTTCAAGCTGATGAAGAAGCCTAATCAGGCAGAACCGGATGTGCTGGTGATGACGGCCACGCCGATTCCGCGGACTCTGGCGCTTAGTTTGTACGGGGATCTTGACGTGAGCGTACTCGATGAGATGCCGCCGGGGCGCACGCCCATCGTTACGCGGCGCGTGGCTGGCGAGATGGCAGAAGAAGTGTGGGACTTTGTGCGCAAGCAAGTGGCGCAGGGGCGGCAGGCGTACATAGTCTACCCGGTGATCGAAGGCACCAGAGAGGATCAGCCGGAACTGGACTTTTCGCACGACGATCCGGAGGCAGGGATTGAGGCGGCGAACATATCCCAGGCCTCAAAAGCGAGACCTGGGCCACCCCGCAAATTCAATCGCAAAGGAAAGCCCGGGGAGCTGTTTCCGAAGGCGGCGCAGGAAGCGAATCCCGGCGCGAAGTCGGGGTTGAAGTCAGCCGTGGAGATGCACGAAAAGCTGCGCCTGGGGCCGCTGGCGGGGTTACGCGTAGGCTTGTTGCACGGGCGGTTGGACTCCGACGAGAAGGAGATCATTATGCGGCGTTACCAGAGAGGCGAGATCGATGTGCTGGTGGCGACGACGGTAATCGAGGTGGGCGTGGATGTGCCCAACGCGACAGTGATGGTGGTGGAGCACGCGGAGCGGTTTGGGCTGGCTCAGTTGCACCAGTTGCGCGGCAGAGTAGGACGCGGGGCGGCGAAGAGTTATTGCATTCTGATTACCGGCGAGCGTGTTTCTGAGCTGGGCGAGGAGCGGCTGAACGCCATGGTCCGCACGCAGGACGGATTTGAGCTGGCGGAACTGGACCTGAGCCAGCGCGGGCCGGGCGAGTTTTTCGGGACGCGTCAGGCGGGGCTCCCGGATTTTCGCGTGTCCAACCTGCTGCGTGACCGGCAATTGCTGGAGCTTGCCAAGATGGAGGCTGCCCGCTTCGCCAACGCACCCGCCAGCCAAAACGAAGCGACGGAGGCCGAGCGGGCGCGGGTTTGGGCACGGCTCAAAGAGGCCTGGCAGCGCCGTTATGGATTGGTGGAGGCTGGTTGACCCGATAAACATCCGCTTGATAGCATCAGTACGGCGATTCTGTATCCAATGCAGGTAAATCCACAGGATGATTCCATGGCATTGTCTTCAAGACAGAGATAAAAACTCAGCAGGATCGGCAAACGATTGAAAGGATATAAACGCCGCAATGAGATTGAAGCCGCTGTTTCTTTTTGCTCTTGTACTTTCTTTAATTTCGATTACCGGCTGCAAGTCCGATCCGCCGTCTCTGATGCCCGCAGTCAAGGCCGACAACACTGCGGAAGTAATCACGCTCATTGGGAAGGGAGCGGACGTGAACAGCCGCACTTCGCCAAAAGGCTGGAGCGCGCTGCACTACGCCGCTATGAACGGCAACGTGGAGATTGTTCAGGCTCTTCTCAAGGCAGGCGCTGACCCGAATTACGCTGGAACCAAAGATGGACAGGCGACTACAGCCGCCAGGATGCCGTTGGATCTTGCGCAGGGAATGATGAATGTTGTGAACGAGATACAGCCCAACGACAGAGAAGCTGAACTGCGCAAAAATGGACTCGATGATCCAGTACTCATAAAGAGCGCCAAGGATCCAAATGCCGTTGATCGCTACGAAAAAATTGTCGTTCTATTAATTAAGTCTATGAAAGCTAAGTAGCGGTTGAGCGCGCAGGCTTCTGGAGGCGCGATTCCGCCCGATTAGGCCAACAGGCAGGCAACGTCTATGTTGCGAGCCACTCTCTTTTTTGCCGCATCCGCCGCGATATTGCCGCTGTCGTGGCGGTCTCTGAAGGATGCGCGCACTCACGGCTTTTACCGCTTCTTCGCGTTCGAACTGCTGCTGGGGCTGATCCTGTGGAACGCTCCATTGTGGTGGCATGATCCACTATCGTGGAGGCAACTTGCTGCCTGGTTTCTGGGAGCGGCCTCCATCGGGTTGGCGATAGAAGGCTTCCGGCTGCTGCAAGTGATTGGCCGGCCGGCGCCAGCCAAAATCGAGAGCGCCAATCTAACCTTCGAGAACACAACTACGCTGGTCATGGTAGGCGCATATCGCTGGATTCGGCATCCCTTGTATGCATCGTTGCTGGCACTGGCGTGGTGCGCCTATCTTAAGAATCCGCTGGAGCTCGTTTCGATTGTCCTAACCCTGGGTGCGAGCGGATTTCTGCTGGCTACGGCGCTTGTCGAGGAGGGGGAGAACCTCAAACGCTTTGGCGCGTCCTACACCGAATACAAAAAGCGCACCCGGCGATTCATCCCTTTTGTTTTTTAAAGTGAGTTCATCAACGGCAAAGGCTGATTTTGACCAGCCTGTCAGTCGATTCCCGCGGCGCTTGGGCCTTTCATCAACTCGACGGGAAAGGTCTGGATCTCCAGGTCGATGCTGGCAATCTCGGCGCCGCAATCCTGCTGGTGGTTGCGGGTGCATTGGCAGAGCTCGGTAAAGCGGATGTGCCCGCTCTGGCTCAGTTCCAGGCCGGCGGCAATCATTACGCTGTATATATCGACGCATGCCTGCCGTTCGAACTCGAACAACATATTCACGATGCCGGTATCATTTGCTCCGCGGCTGAGAACCCAGCCGCCACAGCCGAGGATTGCGCCGGTAAGGGTCTGGACCAATCGCGAAGGTTCCTCGATGGAGATGGCCTTCATCTGCATGGCCCAGGGAATATTCATCATCTGTCCTGCGTCCCGGGCTGGCAGCATCTGTCTCACACACGCCTTATCGGAGCAGGGAGTCGCAGCATAACCATTGTTGCGGAGTCGCACGGAATCTGACCGTCTTTGAGACAATCCTCCTTGCAGAAAGGCCCGAATGACCTGCGCTGGTAATTGGAGGCGCGCCTAATCCCGAAGGACTAGAGCGCCCGAAGCCCGCTTGAGGGCGGCGCAAGCACAGCAGCAATGAAATGATGTAGCTTGATAGACAGCATGATTGTTGGTTCCGGCATCGATCTGGTGGAGATAGGGCGTATTCAGAAGTCCATGGACCGCTATGGGCATCGGTTTCTGGACCGCGTGTACACCGCGGCGGAGCAGGCGTATTGCCTGCGCAAGCGTAAGTCCGCGGAGAGCTTTGCCGCCCGCTTTGCCGCTAAGGAGGCGGGAGCCAAGGCCCTGGGGACGGGCATCACACATGGCGTGAGCTGGCTGGAGATTGAGGTCTCACGCGAACCCGGCGGAAGGCCGACCCTCCGTTTTCACGGTCGCGCGGCGGAATTTGCCGCCCGCCTGGGGGCAGTCCGCGCCGCGCTTTCCATCACCCATACCGACGAGCTGGCTATGGCCAGCGTAGTGCTTGAGGACGGGCGTTGATTCCGCCTTTTCTGCTATTCTCTAGCCATTAACCACCTCATTGTTTATGCGAGGTAAGTGCCGTGCCAAGCCGGAAAGAGATTCAGTGGTCGCAGCTGAGAGTAGGGGCATTGGTCCTGTTGGCCTCGAGCATACTGATTGGGCTGATTCTTCTCATGTCCGGGCAGAGCGGAGGACTGTTTGAGCGCAAGCTGGTGCTGCGCTGCTACTTTGAAAATGCGGCCGGGCTTAAGGATGGCGCGCCGGTAACGCTGGAGGGCGTAACCATCGGCAACGTGATCCACGTGCGCGTGGTTCCAGACCGCAACCCCACGCCGGTGGAGGTGACCATGCGGGTGGGTCATGAATTTCTGGGCCGCCTGCATACCGATTCGACCGCCTCAATCAACCAGGCCGGCGTTCTGGGAGACAGCTACGTCGATCTCAACTCAACGCATGCCAGCGGTCCTCCTCCGGCCTACAACGCCGAACTGAAGGCCGCCGGCTCGCCCAGCATTCAGGATGTGATCCGCACCAGCAACGAATCCATCATCGAACTCAACCAATTGCTGCACAAAATTGAAATCACGGTTGATTCGATCAACTCCCGGCGCGGCATCGCGGGCGAGTTGATCAACGACCCCGAAATGGCCAGGAAATTTACCACCATTGCCACAGATCTGGAGACCATCACCGGCGCACTCGCCGGAGGCAAGGGCTCGATGGGCAAACTGATCACTGACGATACGCTTTACAACCGCGCTAACTCGGCTGTCGACCGGCTGAACAGGATCACCATTGCGTTGGACGAGGGCAAAGGCAGCGCAGGAAAGCTGCTCAAAGACGACTCGCTCTACAACAACATGAACGCCGCCGTCTCCAACGTCAACCAGATGGTGGCCGATATTAACGCCGGCAAGGGAGCGATGGGCTTGCTGGCCAAAGATCCGGCCTTCGCGAAAAAACTGGACGACACCATCAGCCGCCTGGACACGATTCTTCAGGGCATCAATGAGGGCAAGGGCACGCTGGGACAACTGGCGCAGAACCGCTCGCTCTACGACCACACCGACCAAACCATGGATAATGCCCAGCAGCTATTGAAGAGCATTCGCGAGGATCCGAAGAAATATTTTGTGATTCGGATGAAGGTATTCTGAGCGGGAGCTTATTACGTAACTGCGCCTGACTTACAGTCCTGAAGTGCTGGCACTGTCTCTTCAACAATTGAATCTCTGAATATTGACCAAAGGCTGAGTTTTCATGATTCGACGCTGCGACAACCGTGATTTCGATCTGATTTGGGCCATTATCAACGACGGCGCTCAGGCTTACAAGGGGATTATTCCCGCGGACCGCTGGACAGAACCGTATATGTCCCAGGAAAAGCTGCGGCATGAAATCGACGCTGGAGTTGTCTTCTGGGGCTATGAAGAGGATGGGACGCTGACAGGCGTCATGGGGCTGCAAGAGGTCCAGGATGTGACCCTCATCCGCCACGCTTATGTCCTTACCAGCAGACAGAGGCGCGGAATTGGAGGAAGCCTGCTGCATCATTTGCTCGCTCTTGCGAACGGGCCGGTGTTGATCGGCACATGGGCGGATGCGGAGTGGGCGGTTCATTTTTACGAAAAAAACGGTTTTCAGCTAGTAAGTCCACAGGAGAAAGACCGGCTGCTTAAAAAATATTGGAACGTACCCCAACGCCAGATTGAAACGTCTGTAGTTCTGGCCGATTCGAAGTGGCGTGAACGGCAGCGATAAGTTTTTCGGCCGGATTGTTAACTTACCGACTCGCAGCCACGGAACATCTTCCAGAACTCTTGAAAGCCCTTCAAACGTACAACCTGGAAGTAGTCGCTGGCCAGGAGGAAGAAGACGGCTGCCACGGCCCACACGACGTGCAGCGCATCCGTACCTAATTGGTCACTGAAGGGCAGCGGTGCGGCGGAGAGCACCATGGCCAGTACAATGAGCGCCAGCTTGACGATGCCCATCACCAGGTTGATCTCGACCAGTTTGGCGGTCATGGGCTTGCCAAGGCGGAAAGATTGAGCGAGGGCGGAGAGAGGGGAGCGTTTCTCCAGCAGCATCAGCAGCGGCGCGATGGAGAAGGGCCAACTAAGGAGCGCCCATGCGGTGAAGAATCCCAGGGAGAGAAAGATGAGCCCCATGGAGTAGCCGATCAGGTCAGGCTCGGCGGCGGGTGTGATGGTCGCAGCCGCTACCCAGGCGATGGAGCAGAGCCATCCCCAAATGGTGAATAGGAAAAGAGCCAGCCAGGCGGCTTGGAGGACGATCATTGAGAATGGCCGAAAACGCAGCGTGGGTTCTATGCGTTTCAACAGCAGGCCGCGGCCCAGGGCAGAGACGACCACCCAGGCTACAGCAGCTGCCGGCAGCAACCAGCGTATGACTTGGTGAACATGAGGTTGATAGTGCGCCCATGCATCGCTGAGTTGCACTGCGGTAACCCATGGGTTCTGCGGGTTCAGAGTGGTTAGGCCGGAAGATTCAGACGGCAGGGCGACGAGAATCTTGGATGCCTCAAGCAAGGCAACGATTACGAACGGGATTCCGAAGGTCCAGCGCCAGAGTACCTCGATGGCAGTGAGCAGAGGCCGCTCGAAGACCCAGCCCATTTGGCCGACCAGCGACTGAGTTCCGCGCAAGGGCGCGCTCATACTACTTCACCACCAGATTGGCAGTTCTGCCCGGCACGACGATGATTTTGACAACCTTCTTGCCTGCCGTGCGTGACTTAACCTTATCGTCGGCGAGAGCCGCAGCCTCGATAGCCTTGGCATCGGCATCGGCGGCTACGCGAACCACAGTGACCAGCTTGCCGTTGATCTGGACGGGAATCTCCAGTTCATCTTCTTTGGCCAATTCGGGATCGCTGACAGGCCAGGGCGCGCGCAAAACTGAACCCTTTTCGTCGAGTTCTTCCCAGAGTTCGGCAGCAAGATAAGGCGCGAAGGGAGCCAGAAGCAAGACCAGCGTACGCAACAGTTCTCGCACCACCGGGGCGGGAACTTCGCCTGCCGCCAGTTGCGCGTCAGATGATTGAATCTCATTGACCAGCTCCATGATAGCCGCCACGCAGGTGTTGAAATGCCAGCGGCCCTCGAAGTCCAACGTGATTTTGGCAATGGTCTGGTGGAGCTTGCGCAGCAGGGCGGCTCCGCCGTTTTGCGTTTTGGACGGGCTTGCATGTGAAGAACGCGCCAGCGGCGCGTACTTTGTGGTCAGCCGCCAGACGCGGGCCAAAAAGCGGCTTACTCCGGCGACGCCGTCCTCCTGCCAGTCGAGATCGCGGTCGGGCGGCGCGGCAAAGAGGGCGTACATGCGCGTGGCGTCGGCGCCGTAGCGTGCCACCATCTCGTCGGGCGAGATGACATTGCCCTTGGACTTGGACATCTTAGCGCCGTCTTTGATAACCATGCCTTGCGTAAAGAGGCGGCGCGCCGGCTCGTCGTTGGTGATCAGGCCGAGGTCGCGCATCACCTTGGTCCAGAAGCGCGAATAGATAAGATGCAGAATGGCGTGCTCCACGCCGCCGATGTACTGGTCGATGGGGAACCAGTACTGCGCCTTCGCCGAATCGAAAGGAGCTTTGGAGTTTTTCGCGTCGGTGTAGCGATAGAAGTACCAACTGGAATCGACGAAGGTGTCCATAGTGTCGGTTTCGCGTTTGGCCGCGCCGCCGCATTTGGGGCAGGCGACGTTTACGAACTCCGGCACACGGCTCAGCGGCGAGCCGCCCTGCTGGGTAATTTCAATTTGCGCGGGCAACACTACCGGCAACTGCTCATCGGGAACCGGAACCAGGCCGCACTTCTCGCAGTGAATGATAGGAATCGGCGTACCCCAGAAGCGCTGCCGGCTCACGCCCCAGTCTTTCAGGCGGAATGTGATCTTGGGCTCGCCGAACTTTTCTATGACGGCAATCTCTTGGAGGCGCTTCTGCGCTTCAATGCAACTCATGCCGTCGTACTCGCCGGAGTTCATGAGGACGCCCTCTTCGGAACAGAACGGTAATTCCTGCGCCACGGCGGGATCGGGTGGCTTGATGACTTGCACAATCGGCAGGTTGTATTTGGTGGCGAACTCAAAGTCGCGCTCGTCGTGGCCGGGAACGCTCATGATGGCGCCGGTGCCGTAGTCGGCCAGGATGTAGTTGGCCACCCAGATAGGTACGCGCTCGCCGTTATAAGGATTGACGGCAAAGCGGCCGGTGGGAACGCCGTGCTTTTCGATAGCGCCAAGGTCGCCTGCCTCGCGCGCCTTCTTCTGTTGTTCCAGCAGCTCGTCAACTTGCGTTTTTAGTTTGGAGTCATCGGCAGTGAAGGCTGCAACCAATTCGTGTTGCGGGGCCAGTTGCACGCTGGTCGCGCCGAAGATGGTGTCTACGCGAGTGGTGAATACGCGGATGCGCGTCTTGTCTGATTTCGGTTCATCGAGGAAGAAGTCGACATCGGTTCCTTCGCTGCGGCCGATCCAGTTGCGCTGCATGGTGCGAACTTTTTCCGGCCAGCCATCCAACTTGTCGAGGCCGTCGAGCAACTCCTGGGCGTAAGCTGTGATGCGCAGGAACCACTGCACCAGATCGCGCTGGTCGACTTTGGTTCCTTCGTGGCGCCAGCAGCAGCCATCGACGACCTGCTCATTGGCCAGTACAGTGGCGCACTCCGGGCACCAGTTGACTTTGCTCTTCTTGCGGTAGACCAGGCCCTTTTCGTACATGCGCAGAAAGTACCACTGGTTCCAGCGGTAGTACTCCGGCAGGCAAGTGGCGATTTCGCAGGCCCAGTCGTAACCCAGACCGAGCCGGTTCATCTGGATTTTCATCGCGGCGATGTTGGCGAGGGTCCACTGGCGCGGAGGTGTATTGTTTTTGAGCGCGGCGTTTTCGGCGGGCAGGCCAAAGGCGTCCCAGCCCATGGGATGCAGCACGTTGTAGCCGCGCATCCACATGTGGCGCGCGAGGGCGTCGCCGATGGAGTAGTTGCGCACGTGGCCCATGTGCAGCTGGCCGCTGGGATAGGGCAGCATCTCCAGCACGTAGTACTTGGGCTTGCCGCAGGTGGCAGGCTCGGCCGCGTAGAGCTTGGGCTCCGCGGCCCAGCGCTGCTGCCATTTGGGTTCAATCGTTGCCGGGTCGTAACGTTGTTCGTTCTCTTCCGCCATAACTACTTAGTGTAAACGGAAGGCGCGTCGAGTTCTGGATTACTTCACCAGGCTTAGTAATACCTTGACATTGCGCTCCTCGTCGCCGGGCTCTTCGACCGGGGTTTCGGCGATGAAGGCAGAGTGGGCGAAGCGTGGGTCGTTGAGCAGGCGGCGGAAGGGTTCGAGGCCTATCTTGCCCTGGCCGATGTTTTCATGGCGGTCTAGCTTGGAGCCGCGCTCGGCCTTGGCGTCGTTCACGTGCCAGACGCGAACGGCGTCGAGGCTGACGGTGGCAGCGGCCTGCTTGATGGTTTGCTCATAGCCATCGGCGGAGACCAGGTCGTAGCCGGCGACATGAGTGTGGCAGGTGTCGAGGCATACGGCGACGGGGGCTGATGGCTTGAGCCGCTCGACCAGCTCGGCTACCTGCTCAAAGCTGCCACCGAGGGAGAACTCCGCTCCGGCGGTGTTTTCGATGAGGATGTGAAAGGGCGTTCCCTGCCAGGGCAGTCCGTCGATGGCTTTGGTGATGGAATCGGCGGCGAGTTTGAGACCTTCGTCGCGCGTCAGGCCTTTCCATGAGCCGGGATGCAGCACCAAATACTCCGCGCCCAGGGCTAGGGCGCGCTCGATCTCGGCGCGAAAGGCGGCGATGCTTTTCTGGCGAATCTCATCCGACTGGCTGCAGATATTGATCAGGTAGCCGGTGTGGATGACTAGCGGGGTCACGTCGAGCTTGGCGCGCAGTTCTTTCATGCGGGCGCATTGCTTGGGATCGACTTTGGAAGCGCGCCACATGCGCGGGCTGGCGGAGAAAATCTGCAAGGTGTTGGCGCCGATTTCGCGGGCGCGCTCGATGGCGTTGGATGCGCCGCCGGTGGTGCCGAGATGAATGCCTATGCGTTTGGTCATGGTCACAGTCTATTGGATGAGCGGGAGCTGCGTTCGGCTTCGCGGTACATCGGGTACCCCCACCCATATTTTGGACGCAAAATCCTTGTTTTCTTTGGTTTACAGATAGGGTTGCGCTGCAAAATATAGAAAACAATGAAGTTCCCTGCAAAATATTCCTAGCAAAGGAGTTACGGGACGTTTTGGCCTCTTCCGGCAGCTTTTGGCTGGAAGATGGGGCGAAGAGGACCTGCCGGGACGATGTTGAAGGAGGACTTCTGGAATCATTGTGCAACGAAGTGGGGAAATAATCTGCAAGGACTGGCCGTCCAGGCGGGCGCTCGCTATTCGCTCGCAAAGGCTGGGTCGTGATCTCCTCAATCCCCAAATGCGAGGGACCGGGGACACCCGCCACTACTCCACCCGTTTAATCGACTGTCCTTCAGCAAGACGAATCACAGCCACATTGAGATTCTGAGCTGTATAGTCAATTATTCTCACAAAGCCGTCGTCCACGTGGAAGGCGTCTCCCTCGAAAGTTGCCAGCTCTTTGATGACAGGATGTCCCGTTGCCCCGGCTTCAGGACCCACGAGAACATATTTATACTTAGCCATTCTTCCTCCCATAACATCTCACCTGTAGTGCGATTCCCACACGGTGCAAATCAGGCATCTTTTTACTTTACCACCTCAGGCATTTGGCACCCCTATTCCACAAAAACAAAAACGCGGCGAGGATGGGGAACCCGGCTGATTCTGGGTGTACGATAGACCATATCAACGTTCAGGATACGCTGAACTTGTTCAGTTTCCTTGATCGTTCTGTGACGTATCTGTGGAAGGATTGACCTAACGACATGAAAGCCGCATCACTACCCAATGGACAATTCTCACTGAGTGGTACCTGCCCTTATCCGGACTGCGCGCGGCCCACAGTGTTCATTGTTGTAAATTCCAGCCAGGTCGGAATAGTGAATGGCTACCAACGCCAGGTCTCAATCATGCAGTGCCAGGGCTGTCAACACTATATCTTGTCGCTAGTGGATCATCCACAGAATCTGATGGCCGGATTTATATATAGGGAGCATTATCCGATTGGCGCACCAGATCAGACTGTCGCCACTGAAATACCAGAACACATCGCTGATGACTTCAAAGAGGCTCTTAGATGCATATTTGTTGATTCTTATAATGCTACCGCCGAAATGTGTAGACGGGCTCTAGAAGCTAGCTGCCTTAATCTTGGCGCTCCACATGACAAAGTTCTGGAAAAAATGATTGATTGGCTGGAAGCCCAACACATCATCACACCTTACCTCAAGGAAGCCGCACACAAAGTGCGACTTGGGGGGAACAGAGGTGCGCATCCGCCAGCAACTCCACTGACACCCACAACCACTCCTGCCACTCCTGCGATTGCGCCGACTACATCAACACCAACTAACGCGACTGTCCCAGCGTCACCCATCGAGAAGATTGAAAAGGAACATGCTGAGGCGATTGTGGCATTTACCCGTGAGTTCTTTCACCATGTCTACGTTGGTCCTAAATTGTTAGGGAAATACGACTTCTCAAAACCTAAGACGACAACCCCGCCCACCATATAGATCACATTACACTGAACGAGAAATGAAGCCCCTACCCACTCCACTGATGTGTCTTAATCGTCGTCATCCGTGGTGGCTTTCTTGTGGTGGACTTTCAGCATGGCGGGGACTGGTTTATCGCCCATGGCGTCTTTCCAGAGAATCACGTTCAGCTTATCGGCGGGGGCGCGGTCGGCGTGGGTGAAGTCCATCTTTAGGCTTTCGCGCGCGCCGGCAGCGGTGAGCGTGTTGGCGATGTAGATGAGGCCGTTGTCGCGGTTCCCGTAGTCGGCGGTGTAGGCGGGCTGGTCGCCGGGGCCGGTGAAGAGGGTGGAGATCAGCGAACTGAAGGCGTCGTTGTTGTTCATGGGCGGAAGGCCGAGGAGCGACTCCATGGTGCGGATGACGCTGACGGTGGAGTAGAAGCGACTGTCAATATATGGAGCCCCGGCGGTAAATGGAGCTTGAGTTTCGGAGGTTCCAACAGGCGAAGGTACGGCTCCTGGGGCATTTGTGGCTGCGCCGCGCGGGGAATATTTGCTGATGACCAAGGCGATGCTGCGGTGGGCGTCCACGTGGTCTGCGCCGTTCTGGGCGTCGTCTTCGAGGATGAAGATGGCGGTATCGTCCCAGAAAGGCGAGTGGGAGACGGCTTCGACGGCGCGGCCGACGGCCAGATCGTTGTCGGCCACCGAGGACTTGGGGCTGGGACTGCCGGGACGCGTGCCGGCGGTGTGGTCATCGGGCAAGCGCAACTGGATGAAGTTGGGCATGGTGTCTTTGCCCTGCGCTTTGTCGGCGACCCAGGCATTCAAGTGGCGCAGAAAGACATTGACCCGTATTTGATCGGGGACGGACAGGTTGAAGTCCGGATATTCGGGCGCGAAGTGGCCGACCAGCTCTGGCTTGGTAGGAACGTTGGCGGCGATGAGCGGGATGGGCCAGGGCCACTTGTTGACGCCGCCGCCCCACTCGGCGGGCAGAGCTTCGCCCGGCGCAATGGCCTTGCGGGCGCAGTCACGGCCTTGCATCAGCGGCCCCATCTGCGGATCGGCGACGCGGGCTTCATTGCAAAAAGTGGTGGAGATGAATTCGCCGAAGTGGTAATAGGTTTTGCCGTGAGCGGCGAGATTGCCCCAGAGATAGCCGCTGGCGGGTTCGTTGACGTCGGGAATCTTTTGCAGCAGCGGATAGTTATTGGCTACCGCGCCCTCATAGTCATAAGTGCGCTGGTTGCCGCGATAATTTTGCTGCCAGGTTTTTTCGAGATAGTCGGTGCTGATGGCGGCGTTGGACCAGACATGGCCTTCGCCGGAGACCTCGCCGGAGTCGAAGAAGTTATCGAGCACGCCGAATTGCAAGGCCAGCTTGTGCAGGTTGGGCGTGATGGCCTCGCCGTACATGGCCAGGGTGGGGTCGCCATTGGCGACAGGCTTGCCGTCTTTGTTGAGGTCGCCGAAGATCTGATCGTAGGTGCGGTTCTCCTTGATGATGTAGATGACGTGCTTGATGGGATTCTCGCGGCCGCCGGCAAAGGCGATCTTCTCTTCGGCTGCCTTCATGCGATTGGATTCCAGCACCGTTTCGGTCCATTGCGGAAGATTCGCTTTGATTTGAGCTTCGTCCAAGACCGCCAAGGAGCCATACAGTAGCGTGCCGATAAACGTAGCCGGAGCTGTAGATCGAAATTGCTGGATGGTTTCCAACTTGCGCTGAGGAAAGTTGTTCGGCCCGGTTCCCTTGCCCTTGTCAGTAGCGATGTAGAGCTTTCCGCCGGAGAAGGTCATGGAGATGGGCATCCATTCCGTGGGAATAAAACCGATGGGCTCGACCATGGCGCTTCGTGCTGCCTTCGACGTCAGCTTTTTGGTGTCTATGACGGCAACGGCGTCGCTGGCCATGTTGGCGACGTAAAGGCGGTTGCCGTTGGCGTTGAGGGCCAGGGCCACCGGCTCAGCTCCAAAGTAGCTCTGGCCGGGAAGCCGCGTATCGAAGTAGCCCTTGACGGAGAACTGACCGGAGCTGATGTTCACGGCGGCTACGGCATCGCGGTTGGCCAGCGCCACGTAGAGCGTCTTGCCATCGGGCGAAAGTGCGAAGGCGCAGGGATGGGTTCCGGGGGCGACCGGACTGGAGGGCTTGAGCAGGTCCAGCTTGCGGCCTACAGTTCCCTTGGCCAGATCGAGTTCCACGATCTCCGAGGCGTTCCACAAAGCGACATAGGCGCGCGCGCCGTCTTTGGAAACTGCCAAGGCAATGGGATAGGTGGAGGGAACGGCGTCGTTCTCCGAAAGATCAAAGCGCTTTTCTACGGTTCCGCTAGTGGCATCGAGTAGCAGAACATCGTCGGAGAGATTGCCGGCCACCAGGAGCTTTTCAGAACCCGCGGAAGTGATGACGGCAATCGCCGCCGGGAAGGGCACGCCTTTATCGCCGGCCCCTTCACCAATCAGGCGGGTCTTGCGTCCCGGAGCCAACTGCGAGAGGGGCAGATGGAAAAAATTCTGGGGCGCGATCTTGCCCTCCGCGAAGCTGTAGACGACAATGCCGCTACCGGTCTTGTCTTTGCCGTCGCCGAGCGGGTCGGAGGTCGAGGCCATGCTCGCGTAGACGCGGCTGCCGTCGCGGCTGAAGGCCAGGCCGGAGTAAAGCGTCTGCTTGGCCGACCGCGCCAGCGTGCGTGAGTCGGGGAAGTCTGTCAACGCGCCGGTTTGTATGTCGAGCACCGCCAGAGACTGCTCATATTGCGATTCGAAGACACCATAGCCGGCGTTCACCGTGACTACATAACGCCCGTCGGGAGAAACGGCCATGGAGATGGGCAGACTGTTTAACTGCTGCGGAGACCCTGGAATCTTTCCGATCAACTGCTTGCCGGTGGGTAGATCGATGGTCTGCGCCGCAAGAACGCCGGTTCCAAGAACGAGAGCCGCATAGGTAACTGCCAACCGCGCCGAGGTGTTCATGACCAAACTGTAGCAAAAACAGGGTCGTTCAGGGTTAAAGTCGTGTAACCTTGCCAGGAATTGCCGCCAGATTTTTACCAGTGCCTTTGAGCTTGGCGAGGAAACGCATGGCAGGGAACCATACGCACATTACCAATGGTGGGGCGGCCGTAATCAGGCGCTTTTTACGGATTTTGCTTAGAATCTCCACATGAGCGAACCTATTGATTCCCTGTTGCATGTTCTTACCGACGTCATTCTGCCCAATCTAAAAAGCGTGCAGATGAGCCAGGCAGAGCAGATCGCCGCCAACGACCGGCTGGAGAACGCAATCGAGGAACTGCGCCTTCATCTGGAGTCGCAATTCGCGCACCTGTCGGCGCAGTTGACGGCCTGCCGTGCGGAGCTGGCGGCGGCGCAGGCGGCGTTTCAAGCAGCGCATCCGCAGAACAGCGCTCAGGGACCAGACCGCACCACGCTGATTCATTGAGCCGGTGTTCCTGCAATAATCTTGTACTATGCGAACCGTGCTCACAGCGGAGCGGCTTTGGGATGGGGACAGGCTGCTTGACTTGCCCGTGGTGGAGATCGAAGACGGTCGGATCGTCTCTGTTTCTACGCGCGCGGAGAGCACGTTGCCGTTTGGAGCGCGCGTGCTCGACTTTTCTGGCGCGACGCTGGGGCCGGCGTTTTTCGACGTGCACATTCATGGAGCCAAGGGCCACGATGTGATGGAGGCAACTCCAGCGGCGCTCGACGCCATGGGCAGCTTTTTCGCCGCGCACGGCACGGGCAGCTTTCTGGCCACTACCGTGACCGCACCGCTGGATGCAACGCTGCGCTCGCTATCCCGGTTGGCAAAGCTCGTGGCGCGGCCTGCGATTGAAGCCCAGGCACGGGCTATTGGAATTCATTTGGAAGGCCCATTTCTTTCGCACGCCAAGCGCGGCGCACAGCCGGCGGAACACCTGCTGGCGCCCGATCTTGCTGTATTCGACAAATTGTATGATGCCGCAGAGGGGCAGATTCGGCTGATGACGCTGGCGCCGGAGTTGCCGGGAGCAGTGGAGTTGACCGCGCACGCTACCGCGCGAGGAGTTAAGGTTTCGTTAGGCCACTCTGATGCTACCGCCGCCGAGACCCGCGCCGCTATCAACGCCGGAGCCATCAGCGCGACCCATACCTTCAACGCCATGCGACCGCTCGATCATCGCGAGCCAGGAATTCTGGGAACTGCGCTGACCAACGACGCGCTTTATGCGGAGATGATCTGCGACGGCATTCATGTTGCGCCGGAGATGGTGAAGTTGTGGTGGCGGGCCAAGGGACCGGATCGCGCGATTCTGGTGACCGACGCGATGAGCGCCACGGGAATGCCGGACGGCGAATACCAGTTGGGAGAGTTTGCGGTGCAGGTGGCTAACGGAAGAGCCATGGCTCGCGGAGTGCTGGCCGGAAGCGCGTTGACGCTCGATCGCGCCCTCAAGAATTTTATGGAGTTTACCGGCGTGCCTGTGGAGCAGGCTCTGCGGTTGGCGACAGTAAACCCGGCAACCATGACGGGGTTGGGCGATCAGGCGGGTTCCGTTTCCGTGGGAATGCCCGCGAATCTCACGGTCGTGGATGATGCGGGGAAGTTGGTTGGCTCGGTTGTAAATGGGCGACCGGCAGACAACATGTTTGCATAAATATTGCTCAACCCCACGCGACGGCGATTCACTTGCCAGATCGGGCAGCGTTCGAGGATGGGAAATTTCGGCGCCCCGGCCCTGAAGTTGCGCGCAATCTACCCGTGCAGAGCCAACCTGCGCTGATAACATCCTCCATTGAGCCGTATGTCTCTGGACGATCATGACAGCCTGCATTGACGGGTTGAGTATCCGGCACGTAGAACATCTCGTTTAGGGTTAAGTGGGATGAAGGATCGTAAATGCCGTTTCTACATGTTTTCAAACGAGTCGCCGCAAAACTCCTTCCGCGAAGGCTGAGGACGGCCGCTAAATCGGCGGCGTTCCGTTTTTCCGAGGCTTTGACCGAAGCGGGTGGAATGGGCCGTGCGTCCACGCTGAGAATTCGCAACTTCGACGGCTTTGAGATGGCCTATCGGCCAGGAACGGTCGATGAAATCGTCTTGATGGAAAGTTTTAGCCACGACATCTTCTTCTCAGCGGTTCCTGAATATGAACCATCTGAGACGGACATTATCCTCGACGTGGGCGCTCATATAGGAACTTTTGCGGTGTTGGCTGCATCGAAGGTTCCGCGGGGCGCAGTCCACGCCATCGAGGCCTGCCAGAACACGTTTGATTATTTACGCATCAATACGGCGCTCAATCGGATGAACAATCTTCATGCATATCATCTGGCGCTCTCCAACCAGCGCGGCGACTGCACCCTCTTCCACGATGCGGAGAACTGGGGCCATTCGGTGGTGCACCAACTGTCGGCAAGCAGTGAAACGGTGGAAAGCATAACCTTGAAGGATTTTTTTGAGGAGAACGGCATCGATAAGTGCAACTTCGTCAAATTCAATTGTGAGGGCGCGGAGTTTCCCATCCTTCTTGGCTCCTCATCTGACCTGTTGCGGCGGATCGGCGCGATGCTGGTTCTCTACCACAACGATTTGTGGACAGCGAACCCAAAGGACGAGTTGATTGCCCATTTGCAGGCAAGCGGCTTTACGTGCGTAATACGGAATCAAACCGAAAACCGCGGCTGGATTGTGGCGCTCCAGCGGAGTCTATAGGACGTCTGAAGCGCATCGGGAACGAGGATTGCTCTAGCTGGGGGTTTGCGCCAGCCGCTGTGCCCGCCAGAGCGCGCCTTCGAGCGAAACCACCTCTTCTCGTTTCACCAGCATCTGCGGCGCGGCGGCTTGAAGGCCGGCAAAGAAGGCCTCGCGCACCAGGGTCATGTGCTCGATGACGCCTCCGGTCCAGGCCACGGGAACTTCGCCGGCGATATGGTGTTTGCGGCGGAGTTTGGCGCGGACGAGAAGGACAAACTCGACTAGGTCGGCCGCGGCCTGGGCAAGCGTTTCCTGGGCGACGGGGTCACCGGCGTTTGCGAGTTCGTTAACGGCCGGCGCGAGAGCGGCAAAGTCCGGCCCTGGCGTGCTGTCGCCCCGATTGATCAGGTCATCGAGATGCGGCGTGCCCCAGATTTCGCCAACTTTTTTGAGGACTTGCGTAGGTTGCTCGCGATCATAGGCGTGCAGCGCGCGGCGTAGGCTGTTAACGCCGATCCAGTAGCCGGAGCCTTCATCACCAAGGCGTGAACTCCAGCCGCCGGCGCTCTCGCGAGTGCCGTCTGGCGCGCGGCCAATGGTATTGGAGCCGGTGCCGGCAATCTGTAAAATTCCGGGGCCGCCGCGAAAGGCCGCGTCGAGAGCAATGACTTCATCGCCGACAACCTCGGAACGCTCGACTCCAAAGTCGTTAAAAACAGCGGTGATCCACTCGACGACCCCCGGCATGGAAACAGAGGCCACGCCTACCGAGGCAGCGCTTACGCCTTTTACGCCGGCCTTGGCGAAGACATCTTTAAGCAGGGCGCGCAGATTGGCTTCGGCGGCTTCCGCGCCCACCCGCAGGCGCTTGATGGAGCCGCTCTCGGCGTGGGCCAGAACACGTTCGTCTAGCAATATGGAGGCGCGGGTGTGCGTACCTCCGCCGTCGATTCCCAGGATCAGGTTCATTGTTTTCTTGCTCCTCCGATTGCCGGAAACACCAGCTTATCGCATGGGGAGCGAGAAGGGTGACGGAGAAGGCAGTATTCGAAAAGCCGGCATCCGTTTTTTAAAAGGGATCCTTATTGCCGCCGCCGCACAGTTCGACGGCGTGGATCATGGCTTTGGCTACGCGGTTGGCGGTGTCTTCATCGGCGAAATACACAGTATTCGTTGCGCCGCCTTTTCTTTGCGCGATAAGCGCGAAGTGGGGCGGATCAACCCTGGAGTTAAGGGATGGCGCTCCAGCCGCAACATTGGCGGCGTTGATGTCCTGATCCCCGGTCATGACCATCACCTTTTGAATGAGATTGAACGGGAATCCTCCATCCGCGTTATTGGTGATTGCTCCATCTCTAGTTGCCTTGATGTGATAGCTGAGAACGCACGCGTCCGGATGGGCGGCAACATTACTCACCTCGACAGTGAACTGATTTGTCGAGTCCGTGTTGGCGATATTGTCATGGGAATACGCCACATAATTCAGCTTTCCAACTTCGGAGATCTTGTCCTGGATAAAATTCAAGGTCACCGCCAGAGATGGACCGTTATCGGCGGGCATGGGCGGAGACGGGACGGCGGTCTGTGCAAGCGTTGGGGCACTGAGCAGGGCAGCAAAACACACAACAAGAACAACACGCATATGGTTATTCATCAACTCGCACCTTGAATATGGGTTCTAGTTACTGTCGCCGCAGAGTTCCGCGGCATGGATCATGGCATTGGCTACGCGGTTGGCGGTGTCTTCGTCGGTGAAATAAACAGTATTGGTTACTCCTCCCGTTCTTTGCGCAATCAGAACGTAAAGGGGCGGATCGCTTCTGGAGTCGAGTGATGGCACTGTGAAAGCAGCATTCTTCACAATCGCGCGCTGGTCCAAGGTCATGACCATCACTCTTTGAATGAGCTTGAACGGGATTTCCCAATCATTGTCAGCGGCTTTTGTTCCATCTTTAATTGTCTTGACGTGATAGCTGATTACGCACGCGTCCGGATGGGCGACGACATTGCTCTCCTCAAAGATAAAGTGAGCCCTCCCGTCCGTGGGGCCTTTAATGCTTAAGAATCCAGGGTTAGGGCTATTGTCATGGGCATAAGATACAAAGCTCATTTTTCCATTTTCAGCTATCTTGTCCTGGATGAACTTCAAGGTGTAAGCCAGAGAAGGTCCGCTATCGGCGGATCTGTGCGGGGGAAGTGCGGCAGTCTGGGCCAGCGCCGGAGCGCAGATCAAAGTAGCTGAACACATGACAAACACAATGCGTAGAACATTTGTCATAGATTACCTCCGGGGAAGTTGCATATTTTTAGCTGCTACTCTGCGCAGGAAGGGATTGCGCGGGGGGAAGCCCGCGCATCAGTCGAATGTATAGTATATATCACAAATTATTGTGGAGTGCAATGGTCCAATTAGAAGTGGGTTTTGAGGATTTGGCCTCATGAAGCAAACCTGGTCTCTGCCGGGCTGCCTGCTGGTCGGTGACCAAAACGGCATTGATTTTTTCAAATAAACCCATCGCAAAACATCGCTCTGCCTTTGACCGATTATTTATCAATGCCGGGTTGGCCCGGCCTTATCTTGGAAGAGCAGCTCTCCTTTTGAGGGAACTGTCCCCTGTCTGGGGAGACGAGGAATACGATGAGCGAGAATCCGGCTGTAACGCCAACACTGTCTGAATTGCACAAGGCTGGGTCGAACCAAACTAAATCAAAAATGGGCCAGCGAACCGCGATGAGCGTGGAAGCGCTGGCGCAGTCATTTCTCGACAACCTGATCTTTGTTCAGGGCCGTTCGACTGAGCGGGCCACGGTGAACGACCTATACATGGCGCTGGCGCACACGGTGAGGGACCGGCTGGTGGAGCGGTGGATTCAGACGGTAAAAAACTACCAGGCGCAGGATGTACGGTTGGTTTGCTATTTGTCAGCGGAGTATTTGACCGGGCCTCACCTGGCTAACAACCTCATCAATCTGGGCATCTACGACGAGACCGAGCAGGCCATGAAGCAGTTGGGCATCAGCCTGAACACGCTGATCGAGCAGGAGGAGGAGCCGGGGCTGGGCAACGGCGGCCTGGGCCGTCTGGCTTCCTGTTTCATGGATTCGCTGGCCACGCTGGACATTCCCGCCATCGGTTACGGGATTCGCTACGAGTACGGAATCTTCGATCAGCAGATTCGCGACGGCTGGCAGGTGGAGTCGACCGACAAATGGCTGCGACTGGGCAATCCCTGGGCGCTGGAGCGGCCCGAGGACGCATTTGAAGTAAAGTTGGGCGGGCGCACGGAAAAGCATACCGACGCCAAGGGGCGTGTGCGCGTGGAGTGGATTCCGCAAAAGCTGGTGCGCGGCGTGCCGCATGACACGCCGATTCTGGGCTACAAGACCAACACCGCGAATACCATGCGCCTGTGGGCGGCGCAGGCGGTGGAGAGTTTTGATTTTGAGACCTTCAACCAGGGAGATTTCTTCGGCGCGGTGGCCGGCAAGGTGTCGAGCGAGAACATCTCCAAGATTCTTTATCCCAACGATGAGGGTTTTCAGGGCAAGCAGTTGCGGCTGGAGCAGCAGTTCTTCTTTGTCTCGTGCAGCTTGCAGCACATAGTCAAGATTCAGGTGACGCAACACCGTCCATTAGCCGAGCTGCACCGCAACTTCGCCATCCAGATGAACGACACGCACCCGGCAATCTCGGTGGCGGAGCTGATGCGCCTGCTGATCGACGAGCATGATATGGAGTGGGACGCGGCCTGGCATGTGACCGAGAACACGCTCTCCTACACCAACCACACGCTGATGCCGGAAGCGCTGGAGCAGTGGCCGCTTAACCTCTTTGGAGCGCTGCTGCCGCGCCATCTGGAGATTATCGACGAGATCAACCGGCGTCATCTTGAGAATGTGCGCTTGAAGTTTCCCGGCGATGAGGGGCGGGTGCGGCGGCTATCGCTGATCAATGAAGACAATGGAAAGTTTGTGCGCATGGCGCACCTGGCCTCGCTGGGCAGCCATGCCATCAACGGCGTTGCCGCGCTGCACACGGAACTTTTAAAAACCCATGTGCTCAGCGATTTCTATGCGCTGTCGCCGGAGAAGTTCAGCAACAAGACCAACGGAGTGACGCCGCGGCGCTGGATGGTGCTGAGCAATCCGCGGCTTGCAAGCCTGCTGAGCGCGCGGCTCGGCCCGGGCTGGATTCACGACCTGGACAAGCTGCGCCGGCTGGAGCCGATGGTTGACGACCAGGAGTTCCGCGCGGAGTGGCGCGCCATCAAGCGGGAGAACAAGCTGCAACTATCGTCTTACATCCACGATAAGCTGGGCATCGCAACCGATCCGGAATCGATCTTCGACGTGCTGGTGAAGCGGCTGCATGAGTACAAGCGGCAGCACTTGCTGATTCTGTACATCCTCACGCTCTATAAGCGCATTCAGCGCGACCCGGATATGGATGTGACGCCGCGGAGCTTCATCTTCGGCGGAAAAGCCGCGCCCGGCTATCACATGGCCAAGCTGATCATCAAGCTGATTCATTCGGTGGGCGAAGCCATCAACTCCGATCCGCTGGTGCGGGGCCGGCTGAAGGTGGTTTTTCTGCCCGATTACAACGTGAAGCTGGGGCAAAGGGTGTACCCCGCTGCCGACCTGAGCGAGCAGATTTCACTGGCCGGCAAGGAAGCCTCGGGAACCGGGAACATGAAGTTCGCCATGAACGGCGCGGTGACCATCGGCACTCTGGACGGAGCCAATGTCGAAATCCGCCAGGAGGTGGGCGCGGAAAACTTCTTCCTCTTTGGGCTGACCGCTCCCGAAGTGGAGAGCCGCAAACGGGAGGGCTACAAGCCGCGCGCGATTTATGAGGCTAACCACATGCTCCACGAGGTTCTCGATTCGCTCTCCAACGGCGACTTTTCGCGCGGCGACAAGGCGCTCTTCGAACCGCTGGTGAACTCCCTGCTGACCACGGACGAGTATATGCTGCTGGCCGATTATCAGTCTTATGTCGATTGCCAGGACCGGGTGAGCGCGGCCTACAAAGACCAGGAAGCGTGGACACGCATGTCGATTCTGAACGTGGCGCGCATCGGCAAGTTTTCCAGTGACCGGGCGATCCGCGACTACTGCGCGGATATCTGGAAGACTTGGCCGGTGAAGATACAGTTGTAGGCGCAGCGGAACAAGGTGGTCGAGTTTTACCATTTTTGCAAAAAATACGGAAAGGATTGGACACTAGGGAATACAATTCCCGGTATGGACATACAGGCATTGGTAACCGGCGCGCTGGGCGGGACTGTGATCGCGGCCCTGTTTGCACTCTTTGGTAAGGTTGTAATTGGAAGGCTGAAAGCGAAGTGGAATACCGAGTTGGAGGTGTTCAAAGACAGCCTCAACGCGCAGCAGAAGCGCCTCCAAGCACAACTCGATAATTCCGTGTTTGTGACGCGTGCTCACTTTGATGTCGAACTCAATGCAATGAAGGAAGTGCATCAACGGTTGTCCGAGGTGAAAATCGTTTTCCGATCTCTCCATCCGACTAGTCTCAGAGATGAAAAGAAAGGGGAAGCGAAAGCAGCTTTAGTTGAAAAACTGCATGTTGCGAATGAGAGGTACTTCACTAAATTGGAAGAATGGGGCGCGTTTCTTGAACCAACTCTTTATGATTCTTTCGAACACTGTTATTACGGAGCGGATGAAGAATATAAGCGGCTTGCATTATCTGTCATATCAGACCACGATGAAAGTTTGAATTGTAAGTATTTCTTTGACAACTATCGAGCTGCTTGCCAGGGAATCCGTAACCGGCTTAAGAGCCTTGCAATTCTGCCTAAAAACTAAGAATTACGCGCTGCATGCGCACGAATTGAACATCTAGCCTTTTATTGCTGCCATAATTGACGGTTGAACCCAATATTCGGGAGAATTGAATACCTATTTACAGCCACAACGTCACGCTCTTCGTCGACCATCAGCAACTGCAATCGGTCTCAATTTCTCAGTTCCTTTTACGATTACGCGTACTCTTGCATCGATTTCTCGATGACGTTTCTGAATGCGAGCGTGCAGGTCTGATTCTTTTGCCCAATGGTTTTCGTGCCAATTCTTCTCCGTTCTTAGGAAATCCATCAGGCCATCAACTGTTTCAGACATATCGCGAAATCTTGTTTGGAATTCGTTCCCGGTGACATATACGAATAGTTCCTGTGCTTTTTCGTTTGCGCCCACTTTAGTAAGGCGTAATTTAGCAATTTCGATTATTCCTTCACGCATCATCGATGTAAGCGCAATTGCAAAACGCGGTTCGACTATTGGCACGTCATTCATAACGCACATTCCACGCAACTTCTTAGGGAACGCTCGTGAAACAATCATCACGTATGGAGTATCGTACTGGGTGTGATATTTTTTAGCTTGCGCAATATAAGCTTTTTGCCAGGTTGTCACATTTTTACACTCATATACGATGCAACCTGCCTCCCTTCCTCCATCCATAATCCGAAGAAGAATGTCCGCACCTTTTACACCACGGCCAACACGTTCAATTCTGTCAGTGACGAATTCCTTTCTGAGAGCAGAATAGAGGTCAATTTCACCCTCCTCTCCAAGCTGTTCACCAGTCTGTTTTTCCAGCTTTCTGCTGAAGTCTTCGAGCTTTCCCTGCAATTTTGCGATTTCCGATGAGTGTCTTACCTGCTCTTTCTCTCTGACGAGTTGCAGAGTACTAAGTTTCTTCTCGCTTTCCATTCTTGCATGCTGAGTTACAAACCTAATCTCGCGTCTAGCTTCGTCGCTCGCTTCTTTACGCGCCTTTGCAACTTCGAGTGCATTCTTCTTTATAGTTTCAGCGATAGCCGACTCTCTTGCCGCACGGATCTGTCTATCCTTATCAACATGTAACTTTGTAA
This sequence comes from uncultured Occallatibacter sp., assembly GCA_964520005.1. GTDB lineage: Bacteria > Acidobacteriota > Terriglobia > Terriglobales > Acidobacteriaceae > Telmatobacter. The sequence continues at coordinate 21,957 of CAZFMB010000019.1, read as the reverse complement.
TGCGCTTCTCGAATTCCATCTTGGCTTTTACTCTCGCATTTTCTCGCTCTGCTGAGAGCCGATCAGTGAACTCATTTTCGAGTTTCCTTCTCTCCAACTGCGTTGCAGCAGCAGTCAGTTTATCCAGCTTCGCGTGAAGCTTTTCATCGTCAAAGGCTTTTGGCAGTGGTTGGCCACAAAGAGGACAGAGATTTGGCATCGATGCTCCAATCTATTTGGTTTACTGGTCAGGAATTATATGCCGCATATATGCAACTTTCAATCGAAATGTAATTGGATTGAAGAGCATTGGACAAAGTCAAGTCTTGTGCGCGCTCAGGGTTCACTGTGATATAAATTTTCGCATGGAACCCCGACGCTTCTTTTTCGCCTCTTTTCTTTTCGTCATCGCTGCAACCCTCAGCCACACTCAGAGCCCCGCGCCTACGCCGCCGATGGGATGGAACAGTTGGGATGCCTACGGGTTGACCATCAACGAGGCTGACTTCAAGGCCAACGCCACGGTGCTGGCCGGCTTCAAGCTTTTCGGCTGGCAATATGTGGTGATAGACGAGGGGTGGTACATGGAGAACCCCTTTGGCGCCAACCTTGCCGAAAGAAAGTATCTGCTCGATGGAAACGGGATACTGATTCCTGTGCCCAGCCGCTTCCCTACCTCGGCGGACGGCGCGGGATTCAAGCCGCTGGCCACGTGGGTTCATAAGCAGGGGCTGAAGTTCGGCATTCACATTGTGCGTGGGATTCCGCGCGATGCGGTGAAGGCGAATCTACCCATCGCGGGGACGAGTTTTCACGCCACCGACGCCGCCGACCTCAATTCGCCCTGCGGGTGGGATGACGGCAACTGGGGCGTGGCGGATAACGCCGCCGGGCAGGCTTACTACGACTCGATGCTGAAGCTCTACGCAGGCTGGGGCCTGGATTTTATCAAGGTGGACTGCATCTCGGACCACCCCTACCGGCCCACGGAAATTCAGCAGATTGCGACAGCTATCCGTAAGACCGGGCGGCCGATTGTGCTAAGCCTATCGCCGGGGCCGACGCAACTGGAACACGCCGCCGAGGTGGCCGAGCTGGCGCAGATGTGGCGCATCACCAACGATCACTGGGACGCCTGGAGCTTCCCGCGCCATTCCGGCGACGACGAGTATCCCTTCGGCCTGCGCGACGAGTTCGACCGTCTGGCCAAGTGGTTTACCTATGCGCATGAGGGCAATTGGCCGGACGCGGATATGCTGCCTTGGGGCTGGCTGGGGCCGCATCCGGGCATGGGCGAGGCGCGCCAATCGCGGCTGACGCAGGACGAGCAGAGAACCGAGCTCACGCTGTGGGCGATTGCGCGCTCGCCGCTGATTCTGGGCGCGAATCTGACCAAGCTGGATGATTTTACACGGTCGCTGATCTCCAACCAGTCGATTTTGTTCATGAACCAGAATGTGACCTACAGTCATCCGGTTGATGTGGCGAGCCTGGGAGCCGGATTCGAAAACGCGCGGGTGTGGCGGGCCACGATCAACTCTCCGGGCGCACGGAATTACGCTGAGTACTTTGGCTTTTTTAACCTCGACGACAAGCCGGTGAAGCTGCGCGTGAGCTGGACGCAGCTTGGCCTTGATGGCAAGAAGCATCTGGCCCAGAACATGTGGAGCGAAGGCGGCTTCAAAGAATCGAAGGAAGTCACGGTGACCTTGCCGGCGCATGGCAGCACGGTGTACGAGATTCGATAGGCGAGGGTATTACCGTGTTGCGACGAAATGTTTTGTGCGGACTAGCTGCGGTTTGGATTGCTTCGGGCCGGTTTGCGTTCGCGGTCTCGACCAGCGGCCAAAAACTTGCCGAGGCGGCACGGGCGCAGTTGGGCGTGACCACGGGCTATGATCCGACGTGGACGAAGCTGAGTTATCCTGGCGGCGATGTGCCGCGCTCGACTGGGGTTTGTGCCGATGTGGTGATTCGCGCGGCTCGCGATGGATTGGGGATCGATCTGCAAAAGCTGGTGCATGAGGACATGGTGAAGGCCTTCGGCGCTTATCCGGCGCGTAGGGTGTGGGGATCGCGGGAACCGGATGCGAACATCGACCACCGGCGCGTTCTGAACCTGGAGACGTATTGGACGCGGGCCGGGGCGCGATTGTGGGCCGCAAATAAGCCAACTTCGGGCGACGGTTTTCCAAAACCTATCGAAATTGGAGACATTCTCACCTGGCTGCTGGATGCGCGGCTGCCACACGTGGGCATTGTGGTGAGCGTTGGCTGGCGAACGCGAGTGGTGCACAACATCGGCCGTGGAGTGGAAGAAAGTTCTCTGTCAGACTTCGCGCCTCATCGTGCCGCCGGGCACTATCGCTGGCCGGTGAGCGGATAGCGCGGCTATGGCTTAGCTGCGACGAGTTCGTCCTTGTAAACCTTGCCGCCCTTCATCACAAAGGAGACGTGTTCCAGCACCTCGACGCGCTCCAGCGGGTTAGCGGTGACGGCGATCAGGTCGGCGAATTTTCCGGCCTCCAGAGAGCCTACGTCGTGGGCGCGGTCAATGAGGTCTGCGGCGCTTGAAGTGGCGGCGCGTATGGCTCCTGCCGGGGTCATGCCGAACTTGACCATATAGTGAAACTGTTTAGCGTTGTCGCCGTGGGGATAGACGCCGGCATCGGTGCCAAAGGCGATTTTGACGCCCGCGGCCACGGCTTTGGCGAAGTTTTCACGCTGCAAGCGGCCTACCGTTTTTTCCTTCTCAACATTCTCCTTGGGCAGGCCGAACTCGACAGCCTTGCCGAGAATGTAATCGTCGTTGTAGATGTCTGCGACCAGATAGGTGCCGCGCGCCTTCATCATCTCGATGCCCTCGGCGTCGATCAGGCTGCCATGCTCGATGGAGTCGACACCGGCGCGCACCGCGTCCTTGATTCCCTGTGTGCCGTGGGCGTGGGCGGCGACCTTGCGGCCGGTGCGATGGGCTTCATCGACGGCCATCTTCATCTCTTCGTAGGTGAGCTGCTCGGCGCCGGGCTTATCGCCCAAAGAGAGCACGCCGCCGGTAGCCATAACCTTGATTACATCCACTCCATATTTAATCTGCTCGCGGACTATGTGGCGAACCTGCTCGGGGCCGTCGGCTAACTGATAGCCGCGCTCAGCCGGATACATCCTGTTCTCAACGCCGGGAGCAAAGCTGTTCATGTCGCCGTGGCCGCCGGTGATGGAGATGGCCGGACCACTGGCCACCACGCGAGGTCCGGGAAAGAGGCCTTCGTCGATGGCGCGGCGCAGATCGACGGCGAAGAAAGGCTGGGAACCTACGTCGCGTACGCTGGTGAAGCCGGCCTGGAGTGTCTTGTTGGCGTTGACCACGCCGTTAAAGCCGCCCATGAAAGGGGTTGTACGCACCTCCCATATAGGGTCATAGTGGTCGGCGCGCGCCTCCAGATGGGTGTGGCAATCAATGAGTCCCGGCAGCACCCACTCCTGGGATAAATCGACAACTGTGGCTCCGGTAGGAATGATTACCTCTGACGCGGGCGCTACTTTGGCAATACGCTCGCCTTCGACAACCAGCACCATGTTGTCGCGCAGGTTGTCGCTGGTGGCATCGAAGAGATGACCGGCCTTGATATAAATTGTGGGCGAGGTGGTTTGTGCCGGGGCGGTAGGCAGCGCGAGGACCATAGCACCGAGAGTAAAAAGTGAATGGAAGATCAGGGCAGACTTATGATTCATGGGGCGCTCCTCTACGACACGATGGCCTTCTGCATTATAAGGAATGCGCATCTGCCGCGTTGGAGAAAAAGTAAGGAAGGCCCATGGTCAAACGCCGGCCGGAATGGTGGATTTGCCCGTCATCGCCCTCTTGACCTTGTATGTGAGAGACTATTTGGGCCGGAAAATGGCTGCGATTAGATGGCCTGTTCCGGGAGGATTATACGATGCCTTTACTTCGCTCGTTTTTTATAGCACTCTCTCACAATCGCCCCCTGAGGCGCTTTAGCGAACGCTCCCTGGTGGGCAAGCGGCTCAGCGCGCGGTTTATCGCCGGCATGGAGATAGAAGACGCACTGCGCGTGGCCGCGGAGGTCAATAAACAGGGCATGAGCGTAACACTGGACTCGCTGGGCGAGAGCGTGACCACGGAGGCCGAGGCCCGAGCGGCCGCCGAGGTTTATCACAAGCTGCTGGATGCGATTGCCGCGCGCAAGCTCAACGCCAACATCAGCATGAAGCTGACACAGATGGGGCTGAACCTATCGCCCGCACTGGCCGAGAGCATTGCCGAGGGCGTGGCTCAACACGCCAGCAAAACAAGCAGCTTTGTGCGCATCGACATGGAGGATTCGTCGCTGACGCAGGTGACGATGGACATCGTGCACCGCCTTCATGCCAAGCCTGAACTGCGCGAGGCGATTGGCATCGTGATTCAGGCTTATCTTTTCCGTTCGAAAAAGGACATCGAAGACCTGATCGCCAACGGCATCCGAGTGCGGCTGTGCAAGGGCGCATACCAGGAGCCTGCGGAGATCGCGTTTCCGCGCAAGTCGGATGTGGACGTTAACTTTATCAGTCTCGCGAATTTGCTGCTGGAGAGCCCCATCTATCACGGCCTCGCGACCCACGACGATGCCATGGTTGCCGCGGCCAAGCACCACGCCAGCGAACGCGGCATTGATCGTAGACATTTTGAGTTCCAGATGCTCTATGGGATACGCCGCGACTTACAGCGCAAGCTCGTCGAAGAAGGCTACAATGTGCGCGTATATGTGCCCTTCGGCAACGACTGGTACCCCTACTTCATGCGCAGACTGGCCGAGCGGCCGGCAAACGTTTTGTTTTTGGCGAAGAACTTTTTCCGGCTCTAGAACGGCAGGCAGAGCGTTGTAAGAACGCGGCTGAAGTCGCGCCCGTTCAAAGCGAGGAGCCACGGCAAGTCAAGCCGACTCGACGGAATCGATCTTTCTGGCGATTTCGACGCTCAAAGACTCGACCGTGAGATGGAAGAGCCTGCGCTCTCGCTCCGGCAGTTCGTTCAGCAGATCGGGATACGGCGTGACCTCGCAGCCGGGAAAAGCCGCGCAGCCGATGGTGTCGGCCATGCGGCAGCTCACATTGATCAAATCGGTCATGCTCCACTTACCTTCCTTCTGACGTGGCGCATGATGCTCGGAGACGTAGTGTTCAAACTCCAAGGGCATTTTCCAATCCATGACAAGTTGCTTGCCGGCTTCGCAATGATCCCATCCGAACAGCTCGCGCTCGGCGTTGAGGATGCTGTCGGGAGAGCCGCTGTGAACCCCCAGCAGGAGACTGTACTCCTTGGGCCGGATCACGGCCAGCGCCAATCTGCCGATGTCATGCATCACTCCCGCTGTGTAAGCAACGTCCCTATCGAGAAAGCCCACGGAAGCCAGTTGATCGGCGATCAGGGCACAGGCCAGATTATGGCGCCAAGTGGCGCGCATGGCAGGCTGATTCAGCGCTTTGCCCATGTACCCGCGCACACCAACTGTCAGGCAGAGCCCTTGCAGGTTATTAGCGCCCAGCACCGCGATGGCCTGCATAATACTGCTGGCGGGAAATCGCGGAGCATACAAAAGCGAATTTGCGATGGTAAGAACTTCGCTGGCAAAGGCCGGATCAGAGGAGATCAGCGAGCTCAACTCGTGCAGTTGAACGTTTTCATTATTGGCCAGTTGCAGTACCCGGAGAGCGACCTGAGGAAAAGGAGGAATACGGAGATGTGCCCAGGAAGGAGAGATTGCATCGTTCCTTCGCCCATCTTTCTGCAACATCAGAATCTCCCTTCGTCCAAACAAGCCACGCTAGCAGACGAATCGTTCTGCCGTTGCAACGCGCCGGGTGGAAACAACGCAGGACGGATCACAAAGGAATCGCCTTGTAAGTATCTTTTCGGCGCATGAAGAGATTCCTTGAGTGGCTAGTGTTGAATGAGAAAGATCTAATAGTTGCGCAGGCGGCAGGCAAAAAATATTACCGAAACGACACGGCGCGCTCATCTGCTCGCATGCGGGTTTGATTTTTAGTGCAGGCAGGAGCATTCTTCCGGCAAAGTATATGTTTCATTGCGCTGTCCAGGTTTTTCCGTCCGCGCTGGCCCAGGTCGAGCCAGCATCGTTTTTCAACTCAAATCCATTGGCTGGCGCTGTGTTGCCGCTCAAGACTGACTTCGCGCGCACTTCGATGGCGCGCCCTGTCCATTGTTGTACGACCGGTTCCCAGTGCTGGCCGAAGTCATTGCTTAAAAACAACGCTCCTGCCTGGTCGATTTCCAGCATGAGATTCTGAGCGCTTGCCCTGGAAACAGCCGCCAAGCCGCTGGGCAGCCTGGGCGGATTCGCCTTGCGTATGGTAGCCGACCCAGCGAATTGCTGTTGTGTGCCGAAATCGAAACTACCGGCAAGCATGGATTGGGACTGCTGCGACCTACGCGGCCCTGACGAAGCTGCTTGGCGGCTGGCGTGGGCGGAGTATGCCTCCGCTCTCATGCTCTTTTGTGAAATCTGCCGCGAGGCATCGTCGCTGGCCGAGGACGCGCCGGACACCTGCTGCTGTTCCTGCTGCCAGGCGGCTACGGCCGGCTCGGGCTGAAATTTCGCCGTGGTCACCGGCTGTGGCGCGGACTCCACGGAAGATGGCAAGAACGCATTGTTTGTTCCCATCGAAGCCGCGCTTGCGCCTGATTCAGCCCGCGGTGCGGCTGAAGGAGTAGACTGCGGTGCCAACTCCTCCGGCGTTTTTCGACGCGCTGCATATTCGGCCTTTCCAGCGAATGAATTTTCAACGAGCGCCTGTGCCGGCTTGTGCGCTGCTACAGCGTTTGCCTTCACCTGCGGGGTGGGCGTGGGTACAGCCGCTTGACTAGGCGGCTCAACCTTCGCCATCTCCGAAGCAGGCGAGGGATGCCTTGGATAAAAGGTGACTATCAATGCCAGAGCCGCCGCCATGGCTGCGGCCGGAACCCAGGCAATGCGCCAGTTCCAGAACCATGACACGGTTTGCGTTTCGGGACGGAATGCCGGAATCCTGGCAGGAACCTTTGCCTCGGCGGCTGCCTGCTGTGCCAAAAAAATCACCTGACGGCAGCGGCTGCACTCGGCCAGATGAGCGAGAACCTGCTCGCGCTCCTGCGTGGCAAGCGCCTGCTCGGCGAAGGCGTTGAGGCTCTCGGCGTCGGGATGAAGATCGAGTTGGGGAGTTGAATTCACGTTGCTGCCTTCTCTTGGAACGCATCCAGTGACGAAAATTGCAGTATTTTCTTCAAATTCAGATTCAGATCGCGTGGATCGGCTCCCAGCGTCTCCAGGGCTGCGGGTTTGCTCAGACCCAACGCTTGTAGATTACGTACGATCTGCTTTCTTAGGTCACCGGTCAACCGATGCAGTTTGCGGCTGACCGTCGCTTCGTGAACGCGGAGCAACGGGGCGATCTCTAGCAGGGTTCGCCCATCCAGATAATATGCGGCCAGCAGAAAACGCTCTTCGGCGGCCAGTTGGCGGAGTGTCTCTTTAATCGCACTGCTCAACAGCAGCAGATCGGCGGCGGGAGTTTCCGTTTCGGCGACCGCTGCCTGAGGTTCATAGCCGTCTGCCGGATCGTCGAGCGGAAGCTCGCGGCGGGTGCGGCGGTGATGATCCACGTGGCGCTGAGCAAGCGTTGTGCGGAGCCAGCCCATCAGCGAACCTTTGCCGCGATAGGAGTCCAGCGGGCTGCGTCGCACGCCGTCGCGGGTCGTTAACCCATAGAGTTCCGCGTAGAGTTGATCGGCCAACTCGCGGCCCAGCGTTTCGCTGCCGGTAATCGCAATCGCGGCACGCGTCAGCGGTTGTCGGTAGACGGCAAGAAAATGTTCCCATGCGCCCTGATGGCCGCAGGCGCAGGCTCGCGCCAACACCAGGTCGGCGAGCCGGAGGCCGCGAAAAAAACTGGCCTGCTGCTGTCGTGAAGCATTCGTTCCCGGCGCCAGGCCAAAATTTTGCGCCGTCCCAACGCGCTCCAGGATTTCGTGGAACTGCTGACGCTCTAGCCCATAGGCGTCAGCGCCGGACTCGCGCCAAAGCTCGTCCGGCACATGAATCGGCTCCGGCGGGGCGGAGATGCCGGCTGCAGCGCTCATTTCAACGGGTTGGGAGGGCGTAATCCCCACGCTTTCAAGATACGCCAGGAGGCCTCGCAAAAAAACCCTGCAAGAAATCATCTTGCCAGCGTTCAAGGTTCATAAGCCGGCGATCATTCCCGGCGGAGGAGAGTCATGAAGAATCTGGGCAGGTTGGGGTTGGCGGGCGCGATGGTGTTGGCGCTTGCGGCATTTGTGCAACAAAGTGGAGTGCAGGCGGCGGGCGGGCCGCAGGAAACGGCGAATGGTTATTACAAGGTGCTGGCCCCTATTGAAAGCGGGAACCTGCTTTTGTTTCCTGTGGTGCGGGCTAACAGCAAATCTGCCGGCGCAACGCCGTTCATCACCCTGGATGAAGGAATCAAGAGCGGCCAAGTGGAGGTGACCGAAGCCGGCCGCGCGCGGGGAATGGTGCGGCAAAGGGGAATGATCGGCGTGCCGCCTTATCGCGGCGACGGCTTACCCCAGTATCCACATCGCGACGACAGCTATCGCGGCGACGAGGTAAACACGCTGGTGCTGGTGAACAACTCCGACAAGCCTCTGCTGTTGCTGGCTGGCGAAATTGTTACCGGCGGCAAGCAGGACCGGGTCATCGCCAAGGACCGTATAGTGCCGGCCGGCAGCGAGCCCATTGATCTTGGCGTTTTCTGCATAGAGCCGGGACGCTGGACTGCCAGCTCGGAGACCTTTGGCGCATCGGCCAAGGCGCCCGCTCACAGCTTCATGGTGCAGCCCAGCGTGCGGGAAAAAGCTATGGTCGCCAGGGATCAGCAAGAGGTGTGGAACTCCGTGCGAGGAAGCATCTCTCAGATGGCGATGGCCTCCGCTCCATCCGCCGGCACAGCGATGAACCGTGAATTGGGCGCGGGGTACGCGCGCTCGATGGGAACCACGAGCTACGCGCGCGCCATGGAAGACAGCTCGGTGAGCGCCAAGGTCGATGAGGCCGCGGCTCCCGTGATGAAAGCGCGGGATCAGGTAATCGCGCAGCTTCGCAAAGAAGGCGCCGTTGGCGTTGTCGTGGCCGTGCGTGGCGAAATTGTTTGGGCCGACCTGTTTGTCGATACAGACTTGCTGAGTCGCTATTGGACCAAACTGGTGCGCTCTTATGCGGCCGAGAGTTTGACAGAGGGCGGAAGCCACGCCGCGCCCACAGTGGCCGATGCGCAGCACTTTCTCGACGCTCCTTCGGGAGGCACAGAAACCAGCGAAGGCGACGTGGGCGTATATCGCTATCGCGAACTCCGCGCCGAAGGCACGGAAACCTTTGTTCTGGAATCGCTGCTGCCCGCAACCAACTACGACGTGCACATCAGCAAGCTGAAGCTGAGAGAAGTGGCGTGGCGTGCGCCCAAGCATCACCCCATTCCTCACGATCCGATTATGCGGCCGGATATTCCTCCGCCACATTATGAGCCGCAGATCTACCGCTGAGTAAGGTATGTCAGTTGCGGACTCACCCATTCTTTCCGCGTTGAAACCGCGGGATGAGTGGGTGAGTATTCCTTACCTGGATGGAGGGGCTTCTCCTGCGAATACTACAAAAACAAGATAAATAGAAATCAAGAAAGTGAGACCTGTTAGGGCCAGAGAAGTAAAGAAAACTTTCAAGTATGCTCCCCGCGGATATAAAGTTTTGTACTCTCTAATAACGCGTAAAACAGGCACATTGAATAACGAAATTTTAGAACTATTATTTTTTGTACGATCGATCTCACCGATCATTGCAAACACGATAAGTGTCGATGACATTGAAGTTATCGTTCCTATACCCAGCAATGAAATCACAATCACGAAGTGTGACATCTTTCTGTCCTCCGAGCATTACCATAAAATATAACTCAAATCTAACTCACCATCACGAAAGTGGATATCCCAGGTCCCGATTACGGGACTTGGGGTTTTTCTCGCGTCGAATTCTGCTGCGTTTTAGTCGCCGATGGCCGCAGCATGCGCGCTCTTTTCAGGCCATGGCGGCAGCAGCTTAACCAGTACCCAGAGAAAAACCAGCGGCAGCAGGGTCAACGCAATCGCCACCAGCAGACCCTCGCGCGTCACCAGGCCCATCTTGTAGGTGGTGTAGCCGAGAAAACTCTTGGAGAACAATTGCCCGCCGATCACCACATTCCAGCGCATGGCGAAGATGCCGATCAGGGCCAGGCTGCCGGCGATGGAGTAGATGCGCTTGCGAGCTATCTCCGGCAGTTTGACCACTTGCGTTATGAAAAGCAAAATCAGCGGCGTTATCGTGCCCAGGCAGATCTGGATCACGATATGCGGAATGTAAAGCTGCGTGTGCACCATGAAGTTGAGGCTGCGGAAGGATTCGCCGGCCTCGTAGATGCGGTGAATCAGGTCCAGCATCTCCAGGCTGAAGTCGATGATGAAGATATAGAAGAGATACATGGCAATGGCGTCCACGCAGCGCATATCGATAGCTTGCTTGCGCAACTTGGTCAGTGCCATGTAGAGCAGCATAACCCCGGCAATGCCCGACACCATGGCCGAAAAAATGAACACCACCGGCATCAGCGGCGAGGACCACCAGGGATTGGCCTTGATGGAGCCGAAGATAAAGCCGACATATCCGTGCAGCAGAAAGGCGGAGGGAATTCCAATCAGCGTCACAATCCAGCCCACACGGTCGTCAATGGCCAGCGAACGCGGGCTGATATTGCTGGAGCCGAGCGTCATGATCTTGTAAACCATGCGCAGCAGGCCCTTGCTGGATTGCGCGAGCAGCACGATGTCGCGACGGTAGTCGAGCCAGATCTCCAACACCAGCACAGCCATCAGATACCACAGGTACACGTAGCCGAACATGGCCATGGCCGAGGTGCTGTGCGGAGTGAAGTACATCTCCGGCGAGCGCTCAGGATGGCCCAGATGCAACTGTAGCGGCAAGGGCGCGACCAGCAGAAAAGCCAGGGCCGTCAGCAGCGCCAAACGATAGGTGGGCTTTACCGCCTCCACGCGGAAGACGCGTTCCAGCGACGCCAGAATGAAAGCGCCCGCCACCAGCCCCGTGATGAACGGGTACAAAACGATCAGCACGCTCCATTGAAGCGCGACTTCGTTGGGATACATGAAGCCTTCAACGCCGTTCATAATTCCCTCTTCAGCCGTCAGCTTTCAGCTGTCAGCTATCAGCATTACCCTGCTGCATCAATTTTTTGTGTTGCACTAACCTTCAGAACTGCTCCGCATCGTTCCGACATTTTCTATTTCCACGAACTAGCTGACGGCTGATAGCTGAAAGCTGACGGCTGTCCTCACCGCACCGAACCGTCCAGATCGTTGTAGAAGGCCTTCGCGCCGGTGGCCATCTGCGGCTTCAGCACCTGTACGCTGTGCGTCTTCAAAAACGCATGGATCGGGTCATTTGGATTTTTCAAGTCGGCCAGTTGGCGCGCTCCGGTGGGGCAAGCCTCGCAGCAGGCCGTCGTCAGCCCCTTGGTAATCCGGTGGTAGCAGAGTGTGCACTTGTCGGCGACCTTCTTCTGCGGATGAATGTAGCGGCAGCCGTAAGGGCAAGCTTGCACGCAATAAGCACAGCCAAGGCAATACTTCTGATCCACCAGCACTACGCCGTCCGGGCTGATGAAGGTAGCGCCCACCGGGCAGACCTGCGTGCAGGGTGAATCCGCGCAGTGGTTGCACATCTTGGGAACGAAAAAGTACTTCTTCTCATCCTGCTGCGCAACCGGGAAACCTTCCTTGCCGCCGTCGGGCGAGATGACTTCGGGCTCGGTCATATTCTCGTCCGAAACGTGGTAGCGCTCCACCCAGGTGCGGAAGTACCCATCCGGCACGTCGTTTTCAGTTTGGCAGGCGCGCACGCAGTTGCCGCAGCCGATGCACTTGGGAACATCGATCAACATGCCCCACCAGTGATCGGAGATTTTGTAGTTGGGCGCGTCTTCCGGGGTTCCGGCCAGCACCGACTCCCACGCAACCGCCGCCGCCGGCAAAAGTATCAGCATATGACGCCGGGATAGCTTCATTTCACACCTCCCGCGGCCGTCTTTGGTGCATCCATGCCCGGATTATGCGGCTGATGGCAGCTCCCGCACGGCGGGCCTGGATAGTGGCTTGCCGGATCAACCTGCGGAAAGCCCTTGGGCTTGGCGGCGCTGGCCGTGTGACATTGGGCGCAGAGTACGGCCGTATCCGGCAGAACAGGCTTGACCGACATCGGATCGTCGGCATGGCTCAAGATCGGAGGATCTGTCGGAAGCCGCAGCCCGGCGAAGGTGAGTAGTCGCTGATAAAGATTCTCAGCAGGCGCGGCAGGGGCCGGAACTCGCTGGAAGATCGCTCCGTGGCAGGCTTCGCAATTCACGTGCGCGTGCTTGCCGGCCTTCTTCTTGTCCGCCACATCCGAGTGGCAGCCCTCGCAGGTCTCATGTCCGGCAAACCTCGCCGGCCGCGCCGCAATTTCGCCGATGGCCGCCCCGCGATAGTGCCCATATTGCCCAAAGCTTTTGGGCACAACATAGTGGCGCACCACCAGAAAGATCAGGAAGGCGAGGACAAACAGCCCCGCGAACCGGAAAAGATGCCCTGCATCCTTGAAAACACTCATCTTACTCACTCCACAACGCCGTTGCCAGGGGATTCAGGAAGCTTATGCCAATGTGATCTAAAACACTCCGCGTGTTCCTGACCGTACACGGATACCTCTCATCTCTGTATGTGAGGAAAATCACACTTCACTGGGAGACGGAGCTTGCGCCGGATTCGTTCGCTGCTATGTTTCAGAGGGGAAATGCGTCCTGCCCCGTACGGAGGCCCAAGACGATACGATAAGTTTTGGAGCGCAAAATGCCAAAAGTTCTCGATGGCGTGGCGATTGCCGCTGAGATCAAGCAGGAAGTAGCCGAAGAGGTGCGCGCACTGGCCGCGCAAGGAATTCGACCCGGCCTCGCGGCGGTGCTGGTGGGCAACGTGGCCGCCTCGGAGATTTATGTCCGCAACAAGGTGAGAATCTGCGGCGAGGTCGGCATTTATAGCGACCTGATCACGCGGCCGGAGGCGGTGACCACCGCGGAGTTGCTCGACCTGGTGGCCAAACTAAACTCCCGCGATGAGATCGACGGCATTCTCGTTCAGTTGCCGCTGCCTGCGCATGTGGACGTGAAGACCGTGCTGGACGCAATTCTGCCGGCAAAAGATGTGGATGGCCTTCATCCCATGAACGCCGGCCTACTACAGGCGGGGCGGACGGCTCTGGCTCCTTGCACGCCAGCTGGAGTGATTGAAATTCTAAAGCGCAGCGGGATTCCCATCAGCGGCCAGCACGCCGTGGTGGTGGGCCGCAGCGATCTTGTGGGCAAACCGGCGGCGATGTTGCTGCTGCATGAGAACGCAACTGTGACCATCTGCCACTCCAAAACACGCGATCTCCCAGCCATTACGCGTCAAGCCGACATTTTGGTAGCCGCCATCGGCCGCGCGGGCTTCATCACCTCGGAGATGGTGAAGCCGGGCGCAACGGTCATCGACGTGGGCATCAACCGCATTACCGACCCAACGGAATTTGCCCGCTTTTTTGCCGGCAACGCCAAGCGCGAAGCCGCCTTCGCCAAAAACGCTTCGACGCTGGTGGGCGATGTACATCCCAGGGGCTTCGAGCTTGCGGGAGCCTACACGCCGGTGCCCGGCGGCGTGGGCCTGCTGACCACAGCCATGCTGATGGCCAATACCGTGCGCGCCGCGAAGATGCGGCGGGGCTTATGACGCTTTCCATCGATTGGCCACGAAGCTGTGCAGATTGCCGTCGCTTCACAGCGGTTGCTGCGCTACCTCTTGTAAACCGATTTTAATGGACCTAATTAAGCTGAGTTCTCGATCTTGACCTCCATGAATTTAAGATCTAATATACAAACGTTTCCATTTTGCTCGGAGGTTTGCGAATGAAACTCAACCAAATGAATCTCTTCTCGTGGATTTGGGTACATACGGACAGCATTACGAAATGGATTCAGGTTTTAGCTTTGGTAGTGGCTGGATATTGGACATACACAAGGTTCATTCGAGTGGATGAGCCCTCCCTGGAACCAGTAGCTCATGTGATGATCAGAGACAAGACACCGTCATTCACTCCACATGACGATTTATGTCGATTCAACATTGGAATCATTATTCACAATGAGGGGCATACTTCCTTTGATATTGGGCGCGTGCAGATTCAAGGTTGGCAAAGCCCTATGCCACAACAGGTTGACGGGACTCCTGCATATTATGATGTGAAAAAGATGCGGGAAGGAAAGCAGATTCTAAACGTCGATTCGATTCCTGATTCATTTCTAAATCGGCGTTACCCGCCAGGTAGCCAATATGACCAGAACTTCGTATGGGATTTTAAACGCATTGACCCAATTTGGATGTTTGAGGTAACTGTTTACGATAATGAAAACAAACCTTTGGGTAGTCTTCGACAATGGGGTGATGGAAGCTGTGGAAAATGATCTGCTGGATTGATGGCTTCTTGACAGCTTTTGCGGCCCTCTGAACCTTCATTCTTTGCGGAATCATAATTTTGATTCATAGGACTGCCACAATCTTCGATGCATATGCACTGTAGTAAATCCGGATAAACGCCCCGAAACGCCGTTCTCGGTCCAGAATCGATGCACTCCGGCATAGTCGGCCACAGCGCGAAAAATTCTCATCAACGAGAAGCTTCAAGGACCGTAATCCTTTCCGGGATACTGGCAAAGAACTCGTAAACGGCCTGGAAGTCTTCCTTTTCGAGGTAGGGGAACTCGTTAAGGATTTGCTCCTCGGTCATTCCTGAGGCGAGGTAGGAAGCCAGATCATAGACGCTAAAACGCAGGCCTCGAATGCAGGGCTTTCCCCCCATCTTGCCGGCTTCGACCGTAATTCGTGGGTTCAGGGTGTACATAGATCGCTGCACCTCTTGCCGTGATCTCATTCTACGGCAGATTCTGCTGGATCGCCTATACTGCGTTCAGCGATGGACGCCGTCGAATGCAGCCCGAACCGGTCTGTACGCGCCCAAAGCCAGGGTCATTCATCATGCTTCGAGTCGGTCTCACAGGCGGGTTAGCGAGCGGCAAGAGTACCGTTGCGGCCGCACTGCGCTCGCTGGGTGCGGAGGTCCTGTCGGCCGATGAGTTGGGCCGTGCGCTGATGGAGCCGGGGCAACCGGTTTTTTCCGCAATTGTGGAGCGCTTTGGCCGGGAAGTAGTCGGCCCCGATGGCAAGTTGGACCGCGCGCGGCTGGCCGGTATGGCCTTCGAGGGCGGGCGGCTGCAAGAGCTGAACGCCATCATTCATCCTGCGGTGATTGCCGCCGAGCAGCGATGGACGGAGCAGGTTTTTGCCCGCAACCCAGCCGCTGTGGCCGTAGTCGAGTCGGCGCTCATTTTTGAAGTCGAGCGCGATGCCCGCGCCCGCGGCGAAAGCGAGACAGTGCTGGCTGACTGGCGTCGTCGCCTGGACCGCATCGTCGTAGTCACTGCGCCCGACGAGTTGAAGATTGCCCGTTATGCAGCCCGAATCCGCCGATCAGGGGTTGGCGCTGCAACCGCCGAGGCCGATGCCCGGCTTCGCCTGACACACCAGATTCCCGACGCGGCGAAAGCCGCCCGCGCCGATTATGTCATTGATAATTCAGGAGATAAGGAGACCCTTCTCGCTCAGGTTGAGAAAATATGGCAACTTCTCAAAGCAGAGAGCAACAAGTTACCCGCTGCGGAGTCTTTAGAATAGAGATGACCGATGACTCTAGAGGATCATATGAATATGAAAAAATTGCGCCCGGTTCTTTTGGTTGTTCTGCTGGTGGGTGGATTCTGGTTTCTCACCACGCATCTTCCTTCCAACCTTGGCCGCCTGTCCCTGGGCAAACTAATTCCCGCCAGCGGCTCCAACTCCGGTTCCGGTTCGGGGCTCCAGCTTACCGAGGCTCAGGCCGCGCCTGCCTTTGATGCCGAGGAGCAGAACAACATCGCCGTCTACAAGCGCGTGCTGCCCTCGGTGGTTAACATCACCGCCAGGGCGCTGGTGATGAACTTCTTTTACGGAGCGGTGCCGCAAGAGGGCCAGGGATCGGGCTTCATCCTCGACAAGGCTGGCCACGTGCTCACCAACTACCATGTCGTCGCGGGCGCCAATCGCGGCATTAAAGTGCAATTGAGCAACAAGCGCAGCTACGACGCCAAGGTGGTGGGTACCGACCGCACGCACGATTTGGCGCTGCTGCAAATCACCGCGCCCGACCTGCAACCGGTCACGCTGGCCAACTCCAGTGAAATTTCCGTGGGCCAAAAGGTCTACGCCATCGGCAATCCCTTTGGCCTCAACGGCACCATGACGCGGGGCATCATCAGCTCCATTCGCTCGATCCGCAACGCCGATGGCGCGCCCATCGAGGACGCCATCCAGACCGACGCGGCCATCAACCCCGGCAACTCCGGCGGCCCGCTGCTCAACTCCCATGGCGAAGTCATCGGCATCAACACCATGATCGCCAGTAACGGCGCGGAGCAAAGCTCGGGCATCGGCTTTGCCATTCCCATCAACACGGCCAAGGCGGTGCTGGCCGACCTGACCCGCTACGGGCGCGTCAAGCGTCCCTCGCTGGGCATCGTGTCTTATGAGATTGGTCCCGACCTGGCGGAGCAGATGGGCCTGGCAGTCGATTCCGGAATTCTGATCGAGCAGGTCGTTCCCGGCGGCGCAGCCGAGAAGGCCGGTCTGCGCGGCGGCACCGAGCAGGCCTTCGTGGGCAATCAACCTATCCTGCTGGGTGGCGACCTCATCGTGGCCATCGACGGACAGCGTGTCACCAATCCCCAGGAGATCAACGCCGTCATGGAGAAACATCAGGCCGGCGACACCGTCAGCGTCACCTTCTATCGCGGACGCAAACAGATTACGCTCAAATTGATCGCCGGAGAAGCGCGGGAGTCGAACAACTAGCAGCATGTAGCCAAACCGGTGAATCATCCTTGCACCGAAGGCCATCTATAGATGAGATGCCAGCATAACACGTGTTAAGGAGGGACGTTATGAACTGGGCCAGGCTCATGGCGGTCATTGTTGGCGCGGGTATCCTCTCATCACTCACCGATTGGTTCTTCGCCGGCGATTGGATTCATCGGCGCTTCACTTATCCGGAGATCTGGCGCAAGGGCAGCGAAGGCAGAGCTATTGCCCTGACCAGTCCGCTGCCGTTTCTGACCTGCGGCGCCTTTGCGTTTGCCGCCGCTGAGTTGGGTATTCATTCGGTATCAGGAGCAGTCAAATTGGCCGTTGCGGTGTGGTTGATCGGCCCGCTGCCGCTGATTCTCACCAATGCCGCATTCATCAAGATGCACAAAGTGTTCGTGGCCTCTTACGCGACCGGCTGGATCGTAAAGCTGTTGATTGTGGCGCTGGCGGTAAGCTGGTTCCTGCATTAAAGCCGTTATATCTAGCGCCCACTCACTCACAACTACTTTGGAGGTGTCTGCGGGGTTTTCTTAGCTTGCGCGGCCCGTTGTGCTCGCTTGTATTTCTCCATGTCCTTCTGCAAGTCTTTGCGATCTGGAGCCAGAGCAAGGGCCTTCTGCTCGGTAGTTATGGCGCTGGCGATGCGGCCGTTGATGAAGTAGGCTTCCGCCAGCGTGTCCACGATATTGGGATCGTCAGGCGCTGCGGCAATCGCGCGATTCGCATACTCCAGAGCTTTTCGCGGACTGCGGAGCGCCGACTTGGTGGTTGCGTAAAACCAGGCGGCGGAGTTCAGAATATGCGCATCGGCAGGGTACTCCCGAACAGCGTCCTCGTGTGCGTTGGCCGCGGACTGCCACTGCTGTGCCCCGTCATAACATTGGGGCAAAATGAGCCGCGCCTCATGCAGCAAGTACGCGGCGCTTTGCGATTTCGACGCATTGCGAATCACTACCTCGTAGTTCTCCGCGGCCTTTCGAAAGTCAGAAGGCGCAAAATAATAACCGCGCGCAAGCCAGAGGTAGGCATCGGGGTCATTGGGTAAGTGTTTGAGCCAATCCTGAGCAGAGCTGATGATGGCGTCATGCAGGTCACGGTCTTCGGATGCATATAATACGGCACTGATAGCCTCCCACCGCAAGCGGTAGTCTTTGGCGAAAGAATCCTCCTTCTCCAACTGAGTCATCTTGAGCTTGGCGATATCTGCCGCTGTCATGCTGTCTTTGTCTTTCAGGCTCCGGTTTGCCCCCAATTCTATGAGCGCTTTCACGGAATCTCCTTGAGCGCTCTCCGCTGCCAGCATCAGATAAGTCTCGCCGCGCTCACTCTGCCAGCTGAGATTTGCGCCGTGCGACGCCAAAAGTTTTATGGCTGCCACATTCCCACCGGCAACCGCATAGGCAAATGCCTGCCTGCCATATTTATCGGTTGCATCGATCTTCGCGCCCCGCGTCAGCAGCGGTTCTATCCAGCCCCCGCCTGCAACTGAAGCCATCATCAAAGGCGTCATCCCCTCATATGCGCCGCTTTTTATGGCCACATTCACATCCGCGCCGTTATCCAGGAGAGTTTGAACCAGATCAGGCTGGCTTTCCATAAGAGCGCGATGCAAGACTGTAAAGCCCTCGTTGTCGACCGAATTGACCGGGGCGCCCTGTTTGAGTGCCCGCTTGAGGCCCTCAACCTGGTGCGCGGCTACCGCCTGAAAAAGCATGATACCGGAGTCGAAGCGCCACACCGTGCCCTCGCTGACCAGAGAGGTTTTTATCTTCTCGCCCACCACTTCCGGCGGTCCCCACGCTATGCATTGCGATCTCGTCCCCGACGTTGAACCGCAACTGCCATTGCAATGCTGAAAGCCATGAATGTCGGTGTAGCAGTTGGCATTGGGGTTACAGGAGAAATTGCTCGTGGCAACCGTCTGCGTATTGATGCATCTCGAGCGCGTCTTCGGTACCTCAACGTTTACGGATTCCCCTTCTTTGATAAAGCGAACGTAATCGCCTCCGGCCTCCGCCGCCTTCCTAAGAATGGCCGCTTCGAGTTCGTCCGTTATCTTTTCGCCACCCTTCTTCCCCTCATGCTTGGCGCTGATCGTCCCAATCTTGAAGTAGCCCTTGCTCATCATTGTGGTATCGTCGTCGATGGTGGCTCGTGCGGGAGATGAGCGCGCGCTGAATTGCTGTGACATGGTAGGCGTGAACTCCGCCTGGACGCTTTCATGTTTCGCTGCCCACCCACATGCTGGCCACAAGGCGACTGCCATTGCTGCCGCAAACAGTACAACCGTTATCACGCTAACTCGCATTGAAGCCCTGTTGGTCATCTTCGGCCTCCCCTGTTGGTCTGCCTTGTAATTGCGCACACTCCGGCCAGATAACAAAAACCGAGCTTAGCGGTATTTGTCAGTGATTTTTGTCACGCGCAGAATTCGCGCTCGCGAATGCGGGCTGGGATGCTCACGGGTCAACCATGAATATCCCGCGGAAAAGACGGACTTGATATAGGAAATAAATGGTCGGGACGGGCAGATTTGAACTGCCGACCCCTCGCACCCCAAGCGAGTGCTCTACCAGGCTGAGCCACGTCCCGACACAATCGAGCCGGCTCGCGTGGGAGCCGGCTTTTGGGGTCGTACTTAGTTTACACGAGGGCGGTCTTGCGCGCTTGCGTCTGGGCGGAATCTTCACATGAAATCACACGGTGTCATCCCGAAAAGCCAGACAACCGTTCAGCCGCAACTGACCACTGACCACTGACCACTGATCTCTGATCACTGTCTTTACTGCGCTGGCGGAACGAACTCCTGGGGCAAACCTTGTCCCTCGCCAAAAAAGAACTGCTCCATCTGCTCGACCAGGAAGTTTTGCGCCTGCGGAGTCCAGGGCTGCAGGCGGTACTCGTTCAGCAGCATCTTTTGCCGGTCTACCCACTCGCCCCACGCCGCCTTGGAGACGTTCTTATAGATCTTCTGGCCGAACTCGGAATCAAAGGGTGGCTCTTCCAGGCCCTCCATCTCCTTTTTGTAGCGTACGCAAAACACCATATGTGCCATCCGTCATTCTCCTTTCCTTATTGTATGGGATGGTCGTGTCCAGTCCACGGCTGGCCTTTGCGTCCGCGCCGGATTATCCTGTGCGGGTATGTGCTGCCGATTCATGCGCAATTCCACGGTCGAGACTCTCGCCGGATGGTTCGACGTAGAGCTGGACAGGATTCCCTTCTTTGCCTCCAGCTACAACATCGCCCCACAGAGCGTTCAGCCCGTGGTGCGGCTCAATCCCATCACCGGCAGCCGGGAGTTTGCCCTGCAACGCTGGGGGCTGGTGCCCTTCTGGGCCAAAGACGCCAAGCTCGGCTACACCACCTTCAACGCCCGCGCCGAGGAGGCTGCCCGCAAGCCCGCCTTCCGCGAGGCCTTCAAGTCGCGCCGTTGCCTGGTGCCCGCCGACGGCTTTTACGAGTGGCAAAAGATGAACGCCAAAACCAAGCAGCCCTTCGCCATCGCCCTCAACTCCGGCGATCCCTTCGCCTTTGCCGGGCTCTGGGAGAGCTGGCAGCCATCAGAAGGACCGCCGCTGGAAACCTTCACCATCCTCACCACCAGCCCCAATGAAATGATGAAGCCCATCCATAACCGCATGCCGGTCATCCTGGAACCCGGCGACTACGCGCGCTGGCTTGCGCCCGGCGACCCGGCAACACCGCCTGTGGAGCTGCTTCGACCCCTCCCGGCTGAAAAAATGCATGCCTGGCCGGTCAGCGACCGCGTGGGAAATGTCCGCAACAACGATCCTGAGCTGAATGACAGGGTCCAGCTTTCTTCGTAATAGGCATCCGCGCCTCGCAATAGGCCTCCGCAGGCAGCGGAAAATTCACTTGACAACCGTCTGCATGGGCATTTTTCCTAATCTCGTCACAAGCCCACGCCTTTTGCAAGAGCCTATCGTTTTTCCCTGGTTTTGCCCAGTCTGGCTGGGGCGTGGAGTACATATCCTAACAGACGGGATTTAATCCCAAAGGAGCTAACGTGCCCGATCAAACTCCACAAACTGGCCTCACCGACGAAGTCGCTGGCGGTCTCGCCTACTTCACATTTATCCCCGCGATCATCTTTCTGGTTGCTGCGCCCTACAACCAGAAGGCCTCGATCCGCTTTCACTGCTGGCAGTCGATTCTGCTGACCGCCGCCGCCGTCGTCATCGACATTGCATTGTTGATTGTCTTTGGTATTCTGGCGTTCATCATACCGTGGTATTTAATCAGTCCCATCTGGTGGCTGATTAGGTTGGCTTGGTTGCTCATCTGGTTACTGCCTACGGTCAACGCCTTCCAAGGCAAGCGTTTCAAGCTGCCTATCATCGGCGATTTTGCCGAGAAGCAGGCTGGCGCTTAATTCCTCCGGCCAGTTCTGTTGCCTGGCGACTAGCTTCGCCCGCGCCGTTGGAGTCATCCGGCTTCAACGGCGCTTGCCTTTCTTGCCGAACTTCTGTTTTTTCTTTGCGGCAGAAGCAGTTGCGTTTCTGCGCATATTCGTCTTCGATTTAGTCTGCGACTTTGCAACCCGCTTTCCGGTCAGCGGCAAACCCTCTTCCACAATCGAAAACTGCAGCTTGCGCTCCGCCGTCAGAATACGGTCCAGGATCACCCGCACCCGGTCGCCCGCCCGGAAGCGGCGGCCAGTGCGTTCGCCGATAATCTCGTGCGTGTTCTCGCGCCAGGTGTAGCGGTCGTCGCGCAGCGAATCAATAGGCACCAACCCTTCGACAAACAGGTCAGTCAGTTCAACGAAGAGACCGTATTTCGCTGGGTTCAGCACTAGCGCGGCAAACTCCTCGCCCACGCGATCCTGCATGAAGCGCACCTTCTTCCAC
>CAZFMB010000018.1:0-48458 GCA_964520005.1 uncultured Occallatibacter sp. | reverse complement strand
ACGCCGCAGGCGCGCTTCATTGTGCTCACCACCTACGACGGCGACGAGGACATCTTTCGCGCTTTGCAGGCCGGCGCGAAGGCTTATCTCCTGAAAGGCATGACCTCAGAAGAGTTGATTGCGACCATCCGCGCGGTTCACGAGGGAAAATCGCACATTCCGCCGGCGATTGCGCAGAGGCTGGCCGAGCGCATGAGCACCGAGGAGCTGACGCCTCGCGAATTCGACGTGCTGGAGCAGATTGTGCATGGCAAGAGCAACAAGGAGATCGCGACCGAGTTGGAAATTTCAGAGGCCACAGTGAAAACCCACATCAACAACCTGCTCAGCAAGCTGGGCGTAACAGACCGGACGCAGGCTGCAACGGCCGCTATCCAGCGCGGCATTGTCACGCTCGAATCATTGAGAAAGCCGAAGCCATGAAGAAAATCTTTCTGTTCGCGGTTGTTTTCCTGTTGATTTGTCCGCTTGCAAAGGCGCAGAAAACCGCCTGGAGGCAAGCCACGGATGCGGAGCTTGCGTCGTTGCTGCCGGCGCGCGCGCAGGTGGAGAAAGAACACATTGAAACCGAAATGCGCACTGCATCAGGCATTGTAAATGGCCGCGGACGCTACATTGCCGGAGTGGTGCTGCTGACGGCCGGATACTCCGCGGAGGGAAAATATTCGCACTATCTGATGGTGCAGGCTCCGGTGCGCATCGGCGGAATTGCTCTCAAGCCCGGGGAATATGTTTTTGGCTGGACGCGGTCGCCAGCAGGGGATAAGTTGCGGGTACACTTCTATGGAGCTGCAACGGGCTCACTCATGGGTACTACGGAGGCGCATCGCATTGCGGGGACGAGCCGCGTGGAGAGCCTGCACATCTGGCCTCCCGCCGACAAGGCAATGATTCAGATTGGACGGTTTGGAATTCCCTACGAGTTAATCGAGCCGTAGAAATTAATTTTGCCCGCGTGGTTCTCCGGTGGGTAGAAAAGCAACTCCTGAGAGCAACTCTCCTGAAGCCAGTATATTTCTGAGCCGCTCGGGATTGGCGCCGCTTCGAGCAGCGGCTGCTTCCAGCAGGTCGAGCGCCGATGCCGGGGTGGCTTCCGCGGGCAAGCGGAAGATCCACGGAATATTCGTCGAGGTCAGCTTCTTGTCGCCGCTCAATGCAATCACCGGCACAAAGGCCTTGAGCGCCAATTGCTCGGCCAAGTGCGCGGCGTCGCGGTCCAGCGCAATGATTGCGAGAGCATGATCGTCCATGAGCGCATGAACCAGTTGAGTTGAAGCGACGCCCCAATTCTGGTCGCTGTCCACGGGCAGCAGTGTCCACGGTTTACCTTTGGCCGCGCTCGATGCCAACTCCGCCTGCACCTCCGGCGACTGCGAGACTTCCGCCGCGTGCGGCCCAAAGAACACTACACGCACCGGTCCCGGCAAGTCTGGACGATGCGGGCCGGCATAGTCCACGACATCCTCGCCCACCCGCGCATAAGGCACCTGTGGCGCAGCAGATGCCTGCGGCGCGGCACGAGGCACTTGCGGTGCAACGGACTGTTTTACCTGAGTTGGCTGTTTTTCCATGGTTGCAACGCGATACGTGATCGCGCCATTATGCACCGTGCCCATATACATGGGTGCGACATTCTTCTGATTGGGATCGAAGATCATGTGCCCGGTGACGCCGTCGTATTCTTCTATGTTGGCCAGCGCATCGTGAATCCGCGCGCGATTCAGTCCCGCCTTGCAGATGGAATCCAGCAACGCGTTCATCGCGTCATAGGCCAGCGAGGCAAACTGCTCCGGCTTTTCGTGGAAGCGCGCTTCAAATCTCTTATTGAAGTCGATCCACTTTAGATCATTGCGCGTGGGATCGTATGGGAAAACAGCCTCGAAGCCCTCGGCTGCGTCACCGGCCTCTTTCAGCAAAGTGTCGCCCAATGTTCGATACGCACCAAAGACACGCTGCTTCATCCCCAAGGCCTGCATCTGCTTGAGAATTGCCGCGGCCTCAGTCTCATCGGCCCACAACACTATGGCGTCAGTGCGCGATCCGCGAATGATCTTTAGTTCGCGCGTAAAGTCCGTGTCCCCCGGCATAAACTTCTGCTCGATCACCACCGGATGGCTCAGACGCCGCGAGGCATCGCGAAACTTGGGAACTCCCAGCCGTCCGTAGCGATTGTTCACGCGCAGAATCGCCAGACGCTTAAGGCCAAGTTCAGTGAAGATGCGTCGCGCCAGGGTAAATGCCTGCACACGATCATCCTGAAGATCGGTGAAATACCAGGGAATATATGTTTCAGGAATCGTCGGATCGGTCGAAGCTGAATTTACGATGGGAATCTCCGCGCGTAACGCCACGCGCAACATGATGTGCGTGGACTCAGAGCTGATCGAGCCGAAGATCGCCCAGTCTCGATCATCGTAAATCATCTTCACCGCTTCATTGGACGGCGAGCCCCAGATCGTGGGATCAGTGGGCCGGTCGTCGCCGTAGACCGCGCCTCTCTGCCAGTTGTCGTAGTCGTTGTGCAGCATCAACTTGAAGGGCTTGCCGCCGTATCCGCCGTGGGCATTGGCCTCCTCCACTGCAAGTTGCGCGCCGTGCAACATGCGTAGGCCGAAGACCTCGTCCGGATTGTGCTCGATGGGCCCGAAGAAGCCGATGCGCACCTCGGTGACATCTTTCGGTTCAGGAATATCCCGAGCCGCGCCGGAATATATGTTGGGGTGAATGTAGTTGAGGTCGTAAGGCGCTGCGAATTTGGAGTATGGGCTCAGGTCCGCCGGTTCGCCGGCATAGGGCATAACAACACGATCCCGCGGTGGTCCCGGAGGATGTGCGCCGCACTCGCACGTTCCCTTGCCCGTAACCGTCGCTGGGCTTGTGTCCTGTACCATGTCCTTCTTCGAGTATGAACTCGAATCCTGCGCGGCAAGATGCGCCGAGCAGGCCGCGGCAAGCGCGCCGGCCGCAACCAACATCCATCCATTGCGCATGTGAACTACTCCTTGTTTTTCGCGCCCTTATCCGTGCGGAACATGGCGATGGCCTCGATCTCGATCAGCAGTTCCGGCCGGCAGAGATGCGCCTGAATGCCAGTGGATGCTGGCAGCGGATCGAGTCCCTGCTCCTTGAAGAATGCTGTGCGACCTGCATTGAAGACATCGTAGTCGCGATCGATGTCGCGCAGGTAGCAACTGGTGCGCACGATGTCGTGCCAGGTGCAGCCTTCGCTCTTCAGCAGGCCGGTGATGTTGTCGAAGGTGCGCCGCAACTGAGCCGGAAAGTCGCCGATATGCACGCTCTGGCCGTGCTCGTCGATAGAAGCAGTGCCGGAGATAAGCAAAATGCAAACTCCACCTATGTCGATTCTCATGCCGCGCGAAAACGAACTTGGCTTGGCGTAATGAAAGGCCTCGTTAAGTACGCCGTGATTGGTCATGGCGCGCTTTTGGATGGGCGCGTGTGCGATGGTCTCCAAAATATCCGCTAATGCATTCATGATGTTGTTGCTCCTTGTGTTCTTATCGTTGTTGTCGAATTCCGTGACTTAAACCCTTGGCAGTGGCGACCCAGATGTCGTCGCCCTGAAAGTCGATGCCGAGAACATAGTTGTGGGCCGGCGCAGTGGTGACGGCGACCGGCGTTACCTTGCCTTGTGCGTTGCGCACCGTCATCTCCGGCTTGCCGTCTTTGAGCGAGGGCCGATAGACGGCCCAGTTGATGCCGTCGTAGTAAGCCAGCCCTTTGTCGGTGCAGAACCAGGCGCGATTTGCGTCCACGCCCTTGATGTAATTGATGAAGTTCGAGGGAAGCCCGCTGTCTTTGGTAAGAAAGTTGTGCCAGTAACGGCCATCGTAGCGGCTGGCGCCAAAGTAAGTCGCCGCCCATACGATATTGTCCACATAACTGACAGAAGTGACAATCTCGTGGATCAGACCCTGGTCCTTGAAGAGCACAATCTCATTTTCACCGTCGGGATCTTCGTACTTGTCCCAGCGCCCGGTCTTCTGCGTGTATTCGAGAAGACCGCTGCCCCACACAGCAAAATAAACCTTGTCCTGCGCGGCGGAAACCCCGTACACCCAGATCTCGATCATAGGCGTGTTGCGCTCGTTGTAGAGTGTCCATTGGCCGGTGCGAGTATTCAAGCTACAACCGCCCGCTGCTGTAGCTACCCATACATTCTCGCCTGCGATAGAGACACCATAGACCACGTCGTTGCTAAGCCCGGAATTCAGTTGAGTGTAGCTGTCTATTCGTCCGCCGGAGATGCGGCTCAGCCCGCCCATCGTCCCGGCCCACACGTCGCCAGTGCGCTTGTCAAGCGCCAGCGAAAGCACGGCGCGATGCGCCAGGCCGTCCTTGGTCGTGTAGGTCTTCCATACATGGTTCTCGTAAACGGCCAAACCGTTTTCCGTGCCTGCCCAGATACGCTCTCCATCCGCCAGAACGGAGAAAACATGATTATCGGGCAGTCCGTTAACAGTGGTGAAGTTCTCAAAGCGGAAGCGCGGCGGTGGCGCTTGCGCGGTATGAGGTTTTTGCGCTCCAGATGCTGCCGTCTGCTGTGCCGCAGACACTGCTATCGCGGCCAAAAGCACTGCGACCAGCAAGATCGTGTGCGTTGCGAACGTGTTGAATGCAAACTTTTTCATCGCGTCCTCAAGTACTCAATCAAATCGTTGAGTTCGTCCTTGGTCAGGTCATTAGTGCGGCCGTGCTTGTCATCGGGGTTGAATACTGTCCAGATTTCTTCCAGCGTCTGTGCCGAGCCGTCGTGCAGGTAGGGCGCGGTGAGCGCAATTTCAGTCAACGGCGCTGACTTTAACAGATTGCCATTGTCGTTGGGCTTATGCGTTCCCACGTCGAACAACTTCTGGTTGGTGCCCTTGGGGCCGCTGTGGCAATAGGAGCAGCGGTTGGATTCCGCAATCGGTTTGCCGAACTTGTCCGTGTCGCGCGTGAACAACGCCAGTCCGCGTTCCTGCGCCGGCGTCATCTCTCGCCCCGGCAGCTTCCAGCGGTTGGGCCTGGTAGGCAAATTGCGTAGGTAGGTCGACAGGTCGGCAAGCGTAGCGTCGTCATACTGTTCCGCGCGCCAGAAATATTTTTCCGTGCGCGGGCCGCACTCCGTCGGTATGTTGGGGTTGCCGCCGTTCCACTTATAAGGCTCTGTGCCTTTGAGGCCTTCGAGCATCTTGTTGTCCACAATGTTGCGGCCAAAACCGTCGGGTTCCAGGTTCCAGGTGATGCCGTCGAAGGTGGAATCGATATGGCAGTTGGCACAGCCGATCTGCCCTTGAAATCCGTAGCGGGAGGTGTAGAAAGTCTGCTCGCCGTGGCGAATCGCGGAGACGGTCTTTGGCCCGGCGAGGGTAATCGTCGCGGCCACGCGATTGCTGTGCGTATCGATCACGCTGATAGTGTCTTCCAGGCGATTGGCCACGAACAGCTTGCTGCCGCTGCGATTCAGCGCCAGCCCGCGCGGATCGTGCCCCACATTGATGCGGGCAATCACATAATTTGCGCTGGCGGCAAGGTCATAGGCAAAGGAGCCGGATGCGGGACGTGGCCGCGCGTGGATGAAATGCAACAGACGCTGCACATCGATTACGGTGACCATCTCGGAGCCTTCGCAGGTAACGAAGATGCGCGACTTGTCTGGCGCAATTGCTACGCCGAAGGGCCGCGATGCGTAGCGCTCCAGTTCGTCCAGCGGAATCTCGACCGGCTGGCCCACATCCGCCCCGAAGAGCGTGAGCGTATCGGTGAAGTAGCCGCCGTGCTCCAGATGCGCAATTGGCACAAGATTCTTGGGGTGGTACTCCGCGACAACGCCGAGGCGGCCATCCGCCGAAAAGGCGAGATGAAATACCCCGGCAACTCCGTGCAGTGGTATGCGATCAACGACCACGGCGCGCGCGGTATCGATCACAGTAATCTCCGATTCGGGCGGCGTGCGATGCGGCGACGGATTGGGATAGACGTGTGTGACATAGATCCTGCCGCCGTCGGGCGAGAGCGAAAGATAACTTGAGCCGCGCCCCGCCAGCAACCGCTTTTCTTCCTCGCCTGTTGTTGCATTCAGTACAGCCACATCATTGCTGATGCGATTGGCGACGAACAGGTGCTTGCCCGCGCGATCCTCGACTACACCTGACGGCTCCGAGCCCACCGGCCAAGTGGCCGTCACCGCCAGCGTCCGCGTGTCGATCACCGAAAGCGTGTCCTCCCAGGTGTTGGTGACGAACAGCCGGTCGCCCGAAGGAGAGAGCGATATACCGCGTGGCACGCGGCCCACTGCGATATTCTTGATCACCGCATAGGTAAAGGCGTCAATCACGCGAACCTCTTCGCTCTGCTGGCAGAGTACGTAGAGGCGCGATCCATCAGGCGAGAGCAATACTTCAAGCGGAGAGGCGTAATCCACATCATCGGCCCCGCTAGCGCGCACAGGACATTCGGTCCAGAGTGCAACCGCAAAAAGCGCCACGGCCAGCGACGTCAGCCCCGCGCCCATAGCGGATTGGAAGCGCCTGTTCACTTGGGCTCCTCCACCGTCAGTACTTGGTCTACACTGAGTTTTTCCAGCGTCTGCTCGCGTCCGCTGGGCCAGTGAACGATCAACTTGTCGATTCTCGTCGCAGCGCCCAATCCGAAGTGTAGGCGGCCGTCATCCTGCGAAAGATAACCGGAACCAGCCACGCGCTCCTCCGTCTGCCGCTTGCCTCCGGCAAAAACTTCAACGCGCGCGCCGATGCCGTCACGATTGCTCTTGGCTTTAGGACCGGGAGCATAGTTCTGGTCGCCAGGACGCATCGCTCCCACAAGTTTGATCGCGATCCAGTGGCCGGTATTGGTGGAGACATTGTGCAACAGCGTTCCCTTGCCACCCAGGTTCACAGCAAATGCATCGACCTTGCCGTTGTTTTCGTAATCCGCGAAACACGCGCCGCGCGCTGTGGTGCGCTCGCTCAGCACATCTCCAGCCTCGCGCGAAACATCGGCGAACTTATCGTTGCCAAGACCGCGAAACAACGTATGCTCCTGCGGAATTAAATGAATCAGCCCGCCGTGAAAAATGAGAATGTCCAGCAGGCCGTCATTGTCGAAGTCGTAGACCCCCGTGCCCCAGCTTACATATTGCGCATTGGTTTGCGAGACGCCATTGGACGCGCCGATGTCCTCAAAGCTCATCTTGCCGGAGTTATGCAGCAGCCGATTATAGTGGCCATCGGAGACCCATAGGTCCAATACTCCGCGGCCCTCGAGATCGGCAAAGACCGGGCCCATCGACGATGTGGATTCGCCATTTTGCCCGTAGGCCGTGCCCGTATCGTTGGCAATCTCCTCGAAGGTTCCATCGTGCTTATTATGGAAGAGAAAATTTTCCGTGCGATCATTGGCAACGTAAATGTCGTCCCAGCCGTCGTTGTCAAAGTCCGCCGCGGTCACGCCCATGGTGCGGCCCACGTATGCGCCGATGCCCGATTTATCGGTAACATCCGTGAATGTTCCGTCGCAGTTGTTGTGATAGAGCTTGTTGGTTTCGCCCTCGTAATCCAGCGGCCCCGGATAGTTGTCGGCAGCGTAGTAGGCGCGATACTTGGGATCGAATTTGACGTAACGGCCCACGAATAGATCGACGCAACCGTCCCTGTCGTAGTCCAGCCATGTGGAGCTGATGGTCCAGCCGTCCACCTTGATGCCGGCCTTCGCGGTCACGTCGGTAAAGTGGCCGTTGCCGTCGTTGTGATAAAGAATCGTCTTGCCATAGCCGGTGACCAGCAGATCGACAAATCCGTCGTTGTCATAGTCCGCAGCCGTCGCGGCCACTCCATACATATCGGGATCGAGCCCGGATTTCTCCGTCACGTCGGTAAAGGTGCCGTTGCCGTTGTTGCGATACAGATGATTGTGCGGCGGCGTTGCGGGTTTCTCCTTAAGCGGATAAGGATGCATGGAGTCGTCCAGCGGCCGCCCGTTGACTACGTAAAGTGACTCCAGTCCGGAGTTGTTGTAGTCGAACCAGATGCAGCCCGCGCCAGTGCCTTCAAGCAGCGATCCCAGTTGCCGCGAGCCAAAGCTGTGCGTAAAGTGGATGCCCGCCTTGTCGCTGGCGTCTTCGAAATGAATGACCGATGACTGCGACACCTGCGGCGCGGCAGACGGCGCTTGCGCGCCATGAACGGATTGTGCCGTCGGTAGCGGAGCAGTTTGCGCAGTTGCAATAGAAACAACTCCGAGAAAAAGAAGAAAGCGGTAATTCATCTCAATTGCCTCCCGGCTTACCTTGCTGCGTCGCGCTTGCATCCTTCGCGCCGGTCAGATCGGCTGGCGTAGTCGAGCGAAGCAGCACCTCCGGCACGCGATTCTCCGATGAGCGCTCCGGTCCCGTGTGACAGCCGACGCAAATGCGCTGCTCGCCGCTGCGAATCCAGAACCATCCGTGTTCCTTGCGCACAACCGCGCCCGTTTCATCCAACAGCGCAAAGCGGATGGGCACATCTGCCGGCGTTTTCACATAGAATGATCCGTCCACCTCGACCGGTGCCGTACCGGTGACCACCACGCGTCCCTGAGCGTCCTGCGTCTCCAACCGCACTGATGCGGGAGCCTTCTTCAGATCTCCTTCGCGCGACAGGCGTGCGTCGAGCGCCATCATATTGGCGTAGTTCCAGGGATGCAATCCGGAGGGATGACGCTTAGGCTGGGTGCGCGGCGCAACAAGAACCGGCTCGACAAGATTTTCACCGGCCAAAGTCAGCACAGTTTGCAATGCTGTCGTGCCTGGCTTCCACAATTTGAGTGCATAATGCGCTCCGGCTCCGGCTCGCGCACTCATCAGCCACTCGCCTGAAGCTATCTCGGCAATTGCGCCGGCGTACTCAGCCTGCGGAGCAATGACAGGCTGCTCGTGCGCCAGCGGCGAGGTAAAGCGCGCCAGCGAGGCTCCGTGGGTGAAGACCACATCCCCATTGGCCATTTGCCTTCCGCCCCAGCGCGCCTTCCCGTGATCGCAGCGGTACGATTCGACGCCTGAACCATCAGCGTAGACGAGGTAAAGTTCCGGAGTCGTGCCTGCGCCCAACGGAAAGTCTGCCTCAAAAAGAATGCGTCCATCGGCGAGCACATCCGCGGGAAAGGCGCTGGCCTGCGTGTACGTAAGCGGCAACACTCCCGGCCCGGCCGTCGGATTCAAGAACCTGTATCCCGGCAGATGACCGTCCTCGGCGGACTCCAGTTGAAATCCCCACGGCGCGCGCTGTGCCCACACCAGTCGCCCGCCTGGCAGATAAAACGGGCGCACGGCATCGGTTGTGGTTGTAATCACCCTGCGTAGAGAGCGATCAGCCAGCGTCAATTCCCATATCTGCCATGGATCGTGCGCTGCTTGCTTGCCCGCAAACAGCACTTGCTTGCCGTCGAAAGAAACATTTGCGTCCGCGGAAGCGGCAAAGCCGGTGATCAGAGGCTCCGCCTCGCCGTCATGAACCAGCATGAGCTGCGCGCCCTTGGGAAAACGCTCACCACCACGCAAAGCGGCCAACGGCTCATAAACGGGAGCGGCGGTGACGATGATGTCTACGGATGGAGCCTGTGCAGCTTCGGTCAAGAAACCGCAAACCGGAAGCAGCAAGAAAATCGAAGCGACAACCGCCAGCAATCTGGCCGGGAATCTCATCCCACAGCCTCCATGGAACAAGACTCCATCGTCTCGCGCCACGGCCGTGTCCGCTCGCGCTGCGTCATCCTTCGAAGAGCCAGATACGGGTCAAGATCCGCCATCATGCTGTCGAATCCGGCGAAATCCAGTGACTGTTTGCCATCGCTCCACGCCTTGTCCGGATCGGGATGCACCTCCACGATCAGGCCATCCGCACCAGCGGCAACCGCGATGCGAGCCAGCGGCGGAACAAGGTAGCGATGCCCTGCTGCATGACTTGGGTCGGCGATCACCGGAAGATGCGAAACCTGTTTGAGCAACACAATGGCGGCCGCGTCGAAGGTGTTCCGCATCGACGTTTCAAAGGTGCGGATGCCGCGCTCGCAGAGAATCACATGCGGGTTGCCGTGGTCGAGAACGCTTTGCGCCGAACGCAGCAGATCGGCTATCGTTGCCACCATGCCGCGCTTCAACAGCACTGGCCGCCCGGATTGTGCAGCGGCTTCCAGCAGCGAGTAGTTTTCCATGCTGCGTGAGCCGATCTGCAAAATGTCGGCATATTCCGCCACCGTCGTCACGTCCTCTTCCGACATGACTTCCGTCACGATAGCCAGACCGCTTTCTTCCCGCGCGCGGGACAACATCTTCAGTCCTTCCAGGCCAAGCCCTTGAAATGCGTAAGGAGAACTGCGCGGCTTAAAAGCTCCTCCCCGCAGAACGCGCGCTCCCGCGCGGCGAACATGATCAGCCGTTGCCAACAACTGGGATTCGGTCTCCACCGAACAAGGCCCGGCCATGGTGATAAATTCATCGCCGCCGATTTCAAAGTCCAGCACCTGCACGATGGTTTGCTGAAGCCGTGCGCTCTTCAGCACATCAGGAGTTTCGGCAAATTGTTCGCGCCAATCTTCACACATCCAGCAGGCTCCGTTTCTGGGGAAGCGGAAGCATCAGACTATCGCGGTTGAGGTCAGGCGCGCCTCAACCTAAAGGTGGAGACAGAGCACAAAAGCGGCCTTTTTCTTCCTTGAATGTTCCGGATGTAACCTTCTTTTTTTCAAGCTCTTACGCAAGAAATAGGCGCAAAAACCGTTATTGCCCGCAAATGAGAGGCGAGGGAGCTTTCCGGGGTGAATGGAACTACTGCGCGATGGGCGGCGGGCGGTAGCCAAAAGCTGCATCCACAATGGACGCAATACCGAGCGCGGTCTCATCGTGAAAGGGGCGCGCAACGATCTGCACGCCAATCGGCAGCCCCGGCCCACCACCATCATCTGTCCGTCCAACGGGAACCACCGCCGCCGGCGCAGCCAGCGTATTGAACCATTGCGTGTGGCGTACGGCATCGAGGTACTCCACGGTCCGGCCTTCAACGGTCCACTCTCGCTCACTATGGCGAAAGGCGGGAATGCTGGCCACCGGGCACAGCAGCACCGCATACTCGCTCATCTCCGCGAGAGTCTTCGAGCGCAGCAAGTCCAGCTCGGCCCACGCATTGAGCAGTTCGGCAGCCGTAAGCGGCGGCACGGCAGCGGAGATGCTGAGAAACTCGCTGAAGATGGGGCTAAGTTGATGCTCCCGGCCTTGAATCTCCGGCGCATAGAACATGGCCCCGCACTGCACAAAAAATTTCCACCACAACTTCCGCAGCAGCTCCAGCGTGCGCGGACGGAAGGGCTCCACGCGAAAACCTGCATCGCGCAGCGCAGCAGCGGCAGCTTGCACAGCCGCGCGCGTTTCCGGCGTGACTGGAACCAAGTCGTCATCCTCGAAAAATCCAATCGTGTTTGTTCGCAGTTCGTCGAGACTCGGCTCGCGCAACTCAATCGGAGGGCTCGCAGGATCGTGTGGGTCCTGGCCGCTTAGCGCGCGAAACATCATCGTCACATCTGCTATCGTACGCGCCATCGGGCCAATGGCGCCGAGTGTCGCAAACGGACCCACGCAAGGCGGCAGATGTCCGCGTCCTGGAATCCGCCCCGGCGTAGGTTTGAGTGAACAGATGCCGGTAAAGTGCGCGGGCACGCGCACCGATCCGCCGCTGTCGCTTCCCAGGCCTGCCGCCGAAAGCCCCGCCGCAATGGCTGCCGACTCGCCGCCGCTCGATCCGCCCGGAGTGCGTTCAAGGTCCCATGGGTTGTTTGTGCGCCCATGCAGCAGATTCGCCGTCTCGTATGCCATCAGGAACTCGGGGCAATTGGTAGTGCCCAAAATCAATGCTCCGGCAGCGCGCAGCCGCGCCACCACCACCGCATCCTCGCGCGGCACTTCGTTCTCATGCAGTTTGCTGCCGATCTCGCACTTGAATCCTCGCGTGGCAATCGATGACTTCACAGTCACCGGCAATCCGAACAATGGCCTGCGGGACCGCGTTCCACGCCACTCATCGTGCTTTCGCGCCCGCTCACGCACCCGTTCCGCATCGAAATCCGCGAATACATTCAATTGTGGATTCAACCGCTCGATCTGCCGAATATGCGCCTCGGCCAGTTCGAGCACGGAAATCTCGCCGGAGCGCAGTAGCTCCAGTTGACGCGTCGCTGACTGTAACACTACATCGCTCATGGTTGTCCTAACTTTTAGCTGTGCATGCAGCATCTGCCCTACCGCAGGTGGTCAAGGGCGCGCCTTGGTGAAATTAGTAACTACATCATCCGCTGGCGTTGACGGCATCATCCGGTAGTCAAACCGATACGACCTCACCGGCTCGCCCGAGTCGAAGCGATCGTTCCAATTCAACTGATATTCCAGCGAACTTGCATCATCCGGAAACTTCTCGTTCTCCTGATACGGATACGTGCTCATCGCGTGAAACGGCAACTGCGCCACGGTGAAGGGCGATGCATCCCACCAGTCCATGTCCTTCACAAATCCATTCGCATAAAAGAAGTAGTCACGCTTCCAATGCGCAGGCAGCGGCGGCAGCTTGGTCGCGTCAAACTCGGCGGCGATCTCCTCGCCGCTGCCGAAGATCACATATCGGTCGTCAATGCTCTTCAGCAACGGCGTCACGTCGCCCATGCGCGTGTAATTGCCGCGCTCATGCTGGAACGGGCCAGTCAAGCTTACGCGGTCATAGTCGTAGTCGAGATCGCCGGAGCTTGCACCCTCAATCTGCGTTGGGTAGCCGCGGAAATGCAGTGTGGCCAGCGTCAGCGGAATCTCCGTGGTACGCGCTTCGCCCTCGATGTTGTTATCGATCAGTACCTGATCCCAGAAGATTTCGAGATTGGTGACGAGCCGGATGCGCCGTGCGCCTGCGGGCAGCTTGCCGGTGAGGTCCACAACAATCGTACGCTCCAGACCAGCCGGGAATCCCACATCATCCGCGATGCGCTGCCATGTGCCATCCGGCATCTGCGCTTCCACGTATGGCGAGATCGGCTTGATGCCCGCTTTCCATGCGGCATAGAG
Organism: uncultured Occallatibacter sp.; assembly: GCA_964520005.1. Taxonomy (GTDB): domain Bacteria; phylum Acidobacteriota; class Terriglobia; order Terriglobales; family Acidobacteriaceae; genus Telmatobacter. The sequence goes on along the minus strand of CAZFMB010000018.1, from coordinate 35,380 downwards.
CGAGGTCGCGCTGAAGTAGTTCACATAGCCGGTCATCAGCAGCCGCAGCGGGGACTGCGCGTTCAGCGGACCCAAATCAAGTGTCAGTGTGTGGAGATTCGCAAAGCCATCGTAAGGCAGCGGCGTGAAGCCGCTGGCGAATTTGTGATCGCGCCGGCTCAACACGTCTAGCACATCGCGGCCCTCGCCATCCCACGCACCCACAAGCAGCCGCGCGCCCTCTGAAGCCACAACGCGCCCCGAGGCAAACGGTGGATCGTCGAGGAACTTCTCATCCGGATTGACCTCGACATTCTCCGGATGGTCCACCGCAACCAGCCGCAACTGATCGATGTAATTCACCTCTTCCATTGGCTCCATGAAGCGCAGACTCAGTTTGCCGTTCACCCGCGCAAGAGCGTCGCCATCAACCTTGATCCACTCACCGGGATTGGGAATATTGCGTCGCGTCGGCGTGAACCAGTGGCCCACCACCGCCGCGCCGATCACGTCCGTCACCAGCTTGTATTTGTGCCCGTTCCACGCGAACAGCACCGGGCACGAGCTTCCACGTCGATCAACCTCCTTCATCGCGATCACTGGCTGATGCGGCAGATCGATCTCGTCCTGCAACACGCCCGTGGGCCACAAGATGCGCAGTAGGTCAATGTGGTCCGCGTCGCCCAGGCCCACTAAGATCTGTGGAGGCCCCTGCGTCTGATAGCCCGATGCTCCGGCCAGCTCCCACTTCTGCCAGTGACCGTTAGCAAAGACTTCCACCTTCGCGCCCAGCGCCGTTTTGTTGTCGGCAAAGCCGGTCAAGTCGAGTCGCACGGAGTGATTCTTGTTGCCGCCCACATTGCGCAGCAGCACCGGCGGCGCATTCACCTGCGTCACAATCAGGTCCGTCGCGCCGCTGCCCGTGAAATCTCCAGCAATCAATCCGCGCGGCGCAATGAGCTTTACCTTATCCATACCAAGCGCCACGCTCACATCTTCAAAGCTTCCATCGCCGCGGTTGCGGAAGACGCGCACTTGCGGACCAGCCTTTGTCTCCACAATCGCCGCCAGATCAATCCATCCATCGTTGTCGATGTCAATCGGCGTCAGACCCCATCCACGTAACGCATCCTTCAACGGCAACTCCATGCGCTCAAACCGCCGGCCAATATGATTCGTCCCCTCTACATTGCGCCACAGAGTCAATCCCGGCGCACCGGCATGAGTGACGGCGATGTCCATCCAGCCGTCCTTGTTGTAGTCGAGCACCGCAATTCCCACGGTCGCCGGCAGCTTCACCACATTCCGGCCAGCCAATGTGGCGACTTCCAGACCCGGTGTCTCTTTGAATTGCTCGCCCCCTGAGTACAACTCCTGCGTCGGATACTTCCCTTCGCGCGGGTTCACATATATCAATGGCGCTGGGCCATCGCCTGTTACAGCAATGTCCACTGCGCGATCGTTATTGAAGTCGGTGAGAATAGTCGCGCTTGTCTTCCCGCTCCCGCCCAATCCTGTAGGCTCCGTCCACTCAGTAAAGGTCTTGTTGCCGTTGTTTCGCCACAGAACATTCGGCGTATCACCTTCTTTCAAAGGTGCGCCGGTCAAGAAGAGATCCAAATCCCCGTCATGGTCATAATCGATAAACGTTATTCCGCTTGGCCGGTTCTTGGGCAAAAGCCCAGCCTCGGCGGTCACGTCCTGAAACTTTCCATGTCCCAAATTCCTAAACAGTAGCACCGCATCGTCCAACGCAACGGCTAAATCATTCAAACTATCGCCATCGTAATCGCCCACGGCGCAAGCCACGGCATGGCCCGAAGCCTTCAGCCCCGCCGCCGCCGCATCCCACTCCTCAAAGCTGCCGTCGCCCTTGTTGTGCAACACGCGAATCGCCTGCGCGCCGGCCTGCATCAGCACCAGGTCCATGCTGCCGGAGCCTGTCACATCCATCATGCAAGCCCCGCCAGTCGTTGTCCATGGCTCACCGGATTTCCGGGAAACCATCGGCTGCGCCACCATCTTCACCGCAATCATCGCCTTCTTCGCGGCCTCGTGCTCCTCGACCGGCGTAACAGTCGAGTAATGCCCCTGCTCACCGTAAGAGAGCCCAATGGGCGCTCCAATCTTGGTACTGGTCAAATGCTGGAAGCGTTTGAAGTGGTCCTTGGCCTCCGCCGCGCGGCCGGAGCGCTGCAACGCGCGCGCCAACTGAAACTCTGCCGAAGCATGCAGCGGGTTGATCTCCAGCGTTTTCTGGAAAATCGCAATGGCCTTGTCGTACTCCTTCATCTCCTGGTAGCAAACGCCCTCGAAATATGTGGAATCCGCATCCCGGGGATCGATCTTCACCGCCTGCTGAAAGCTCGCCAGCGCCGGCTCCAATTCGTTGCTCGCATGTTGCGCAAGACCCAGGTTGTACCATGTCTGCGCGCTTTTCGGCTCCAGCGCGATGGCCTGTTGCAGCGCTTTCTTGGCCTCGTCCAGCTTTTGCAGCGCCATCAGCGCAATGCCCTCATTGGTCGCCGCCTGCGCCAGTTTCGGGTCCTTTTGAAAGGCCTCGGCAAACGATGCCGCCGCACGCTCGGGAAACTGCTGGCTCATCTGCGCAACGCCGCGATTGTTCAGTCGCGCCGCCTCGGCGTCAAAGTGCGCCTGCGCTCCGGCCGCAGTCACAACAAAAAGAACAAAAGCCAGCGCCTCAACCACCTTCATAGGTCCCTTTCCCTAAGCGGCCCGAAGACTTCAACCAAAAAGCCGCTGAATCCATAGCATAATCGAGAGCGCTGTCACGTCGCATGTAATCGGTTCCAATATGCACGCATCGGACTGGCTGCCTGGCGGCGTAGGGCATTTCCTCTTCGAAATTCAGTTACATGGTTGCGAAGTGCGTCGATCTCCGCGAGCGTTGATTCAATATAGCAGGTACTTTGCTCGGATCGGAATGAACCGTTCAATTGCCTCGACCCAATCCAACCATACACGGCGCGGGTCTTGCCCGGCGCTTATTGCTTCCATCGTGGCTTTGTTAAGCATCAAGCTATCCAGATTATTCATCTCGAAGTGCTGCGGATAAAGAGTGTGGAGCGCGGACGCAATCTCAATGCCAAGTTCCGGCGCGTCAAGTAAGTTCCTATCGGTGACAATAATGTTCACTCCTCCGCATTTCTGCTGCGCATACACGCTGGTATCAGGCCTAAATTCCGTCGGCACAAAGCGGACCCCGCTAATAGCTCGCGCATTCAGATAGGCGGCCAATTCCTGCGGCTGAATCCATGGTGCGCCCAGTAACTCAAAGGGACTATTGGTGCCGCGCCCCAGCGATACATTGGTTGCCTCCAGTATTCCCAACCCCGGATAGAGTACAGCTTCCGTCAAACTGCGCATATTCGGAGAAGGATTCACCCAGAGGATTCCAGTAGAGTCCAGCCAATCGCCGCGCTGCCAGCCCTCCATGGGGACGACCTTCAGCTTGGAATTGATGCCACGTTCGGAGTTATAAAAACGCGCCAGCTCGCCAATCGTCATGCCGTGACGAATAGGAACCTGTCCGTAATTAATGAAGTTTTCCCGTCCCTTGTCGCTGATAGGACCCTGAACATATGTGCCATTGATAGGATTCGGCCGATCGAGGACATAAATTTTCTGACCCGTCTGTGCCGCTGCCTCCATGAAGTAACCGAGCGTAGTTTCATAGGTGTAAAAACGCGTGCCAATGTCCTGAATGTCGTAGACGATTACATCCGCCGACTTCATCACATCTATCGACGGATGGCGCTTGGCGCTGGAATCTCCATAAACGCTGTAGATAGGTATCCCGGTTAGCGCGTCTTTGGAATCGCCAATCTCGGTATTGTCTACGCTACCAGTTACGCCGTGCTCCGGACTGAAGATGGCAACAACCTGTATGCCCGGCGCCTTGGCCAGCACATCAATGGTGCGATAGCCGTGTAAGTCAACGCCGGTTTGGTTAGTAACCAGCGCGACTTTGGTTGCCGCTTTGTCCGTTTCTCGAAGCTCGGCGAAATTGTGGGCCTCAAGCACATCTATTCCAGTGCGAACTGATCCATTGCGAGAAGTTACAAGTCGGGCCGACGGCATAGCTTCGTTGTAGCCTGTGATGCGCGCCATGCGCAGTTTTTGATTGCCTGAAACTGATAGTCCGAGGCTCGCGGCTGCCGCGGTTGCAACCCGAGCACGCAACGTAACTATCGCTGAGTTATGGCCGTGCGGATGAACCGCATTAGTCAGAAGAATCACATAACTCTGAGTAACTGGATCGATCCAGATCGACGTACCGGTGAACCCCGTATGTCCGAAGGAACCGACGGGGAAAATCTCTCCGCGAGCGGAGGAATACGGCGAATCGATGTCCCAGCCAAGGCCGCGCAACGTTGTAGATGTGGGCGGCTGCTGCGGTGTGGTCATCTTCTCCACCGTCAACGGCGCGAGTACATGAAAGCCGGAGAGTATATCCTGTGCATACTTTGCAAGATCATCGGCGGTAGAGAACACTCCTGCGTGTCCCGCAACGCCCCCCATGCGGCGCGCGGTCGGATCATGCACTGTACCGCGCAGCATATGATGGCTTTCGTCGTATTCAGTCGGCGCGATGCGCGGAATCCACGCGACGGGTGGAAGATAGCGCGTGTCTTTCATCTCCAGCGGTTCGAACACATTCTTAGCAGCGTATTCATCCAGGCTCATGCCGGAAACTTTCTCCACCAGAAATCCGAGCGTTTCAAAATTAATATCGCTATAGAGAAAACGCGATCCGGGAGGAAATACAGGTTTCTGGTCCATGACCATCTGGTAGGCAACATCGCGTCCCTTCCACTCTGTTTTCATATCAAGGTCTTCTGTTAGTCCTGAATAATGAGTAAGCAGTTCGCGGACAGTAATGTCGCCCTTTCCGTTTTTAGCAAACTCCGGCAAGTAGGCCGCCACCGGATCATTCAGCCTTACCTTCCCTTCCTGCACCAGCTTCATCACGGAGGTCGCCGCGGCAATGCACTTAGTCAGCGAAGCAAGATCGAAGATAGTGTCCACGGTCATAACTTCTTTGACCGGTTCCAGCGAACGCATGCCGTATGCTTTGCGATAAACCACCTTTCCACTGTGCCCGATCAGAACAACGCCGCCGGGAATCGTCCCGCGCGCAACCGCCGTGTTCATGATCGTATCAATATTAGAAAAGTCCGCCCCGCGAGTGACTACCGGCGCGTTTCCGGCCCGCGATGCTTCCTGGGCAATCAGGACGCTGAATGATGCGGCGACAATCAACAGAATTATGGTAAGCCGATGTATAGCAGTTACACTTCTCACTTGAATCTCCCTACCTGGCAATTTCAGTCAACGAACTAACTAAACGTGACTAACTTTCAGCATAACTAAGCTTCGCCGGCTGGGTCTACGAAGCCAGCACCTTCAGTCCCAGGCCTGGCCCAGCCGGCAAAATCAACTTCCCTTTCCGCACCTTCACGCCTTCGTAAGGGTCATTGGAAATCAAGAGATTTCCATCTAAGTCCGGATAGTCCACAAGAGCCGCCAGATGAGCCGCGGCTGTAACTGTACACGAACTCGAAACCATGCAGCCCAGCATCACCTTCATGTTCATCGCTCGGGCAAACTTGATCCATCGATAGGCTTCCATCACGCCGCCTGACTTATCCAGCTTCACATTGATTCCGTCGTAAGCTTTCCTGAGTTGGGGAATCAACGACGCATCGGTACACGCTTCGTCGGCGATGATGGGTATGTGTACCTTGCTGCGCACATACTTCGTCTCTTCAAACATATGCGCCGGCATGGGTTGCTCAATCAGCTCCACGCCCTGTGTCTCCAGCCAGTTGATCTTTCGGATAGCTTCTTCTTTGTCGGTCCATCCCTCATTGGCATCCACACGCAACGGTTTTTTCGTGACGCTGCGCACGGCCTCGATAGTCTCCTCGTCGTTCCTCAGTCCGACCTTCACCTTCAAAATCGGAAAATCATCAGCCTCGCGCGTCTTCTGCCGCGTGATCTCCGGAGTGTCGATTCCTATCGAGAAAGTGGTCACGGGAGCATCGGCCGGATCAAGACCGAAATACTCGTACAGCGGAATACCAAGTTTCTTGCCCAGCCAATCGCAAACTGCGATGTCCACGGCAGCCATGGCCGCATGCTGATGATCGCCCAGTAAGCCGCGCACCTCAGCCAGAAACTTGTCGAACTTCCGCGGGTCGCCAGCCTCAATCTTTTCGATGATCGCATCGATGGCTAATTTGGCTTGCTCCGGTGACTCTTTGTAGCGCACGATGGGCGCGCCCTCGCCGTATCCGGTGATGCCGTCGCGCTGATATTGAAGATGAACCGTGTCGCGATAAGCACTGGAAGACATTGTAGTCGTCCAGGTGTGACGCAGCATCAGGCGTTTCAACTCGGTCTTGACAACGGCGTCGCCACTCGCTGCCTGTGTGTCCGCGGCATACAGAGCAGCGGGCAAAACCGTGCTCACTCCCACCGCGCCCGCCGCCTTGAACCAATCCCGCCGATTCATCATTTCACTCTCCGCGCCGCTACCAGCAGTTTAGTCCATGGCATGGTGTCTAGTTTGCTGATCTGAACCCCGGGATGCGTGTCGGATGTGTCGTGTATAAACTCGCCGTTGCCAATATACATACCCGTATGCGTGATCTTTGCCAAGCTCGCGCCAAAGAACAGCAGATCACCCGGCTGCAAGTCCTTACGCTCCACCGGCGCTGCTCCGCTCCAGATTGCCTGCATATCGGCATCGCGCGGCATGATATACCCGCGCTGTCGGACCAGCATCTGTGTGAAGCCGGAGCAGTCAAAGCCATAACTGGAAACGCCACCCCATGTATAAGTGACACCAAGAAATCTGCGCGCTAGTTGAATGGTCTGGTCGATGGTAAGTGGTGCGAAATCCGCGCTCACGTTGCCTTGCTCAATGTAAGCCGTCTGGCCAGTTACAAGCTTGACCTGGAGCCAGCGCCCTCCATCGTCCACCTTGCCGGGAATCAATTCCAGCCGCGCTTCCCAAGGAAGGTTCAGAATTGGAGCGTGCTTAATCGTGCTAGGCTCGCGATAAAGGTTCGCGCTCAGTCCCACAACACGAACCGCCCTTCCCTCCGGAGCATAACTACCTTGCAGCGGTGTGATGTCTGCCTCAGCCACCCAACCTGTGTAGTCATCGCCGGTGCGAATACGAATCCATCCTTTTTTCTTTTCCAGCGAAAGTACCCCTGCCCCATAGATAGCCTGCGACACAACTTCGCTATCACTAGAGGCAGAGGAATACATATTGATCACCGGCCTTGAAACTACGAAGTCCGGTTTGGTAACTGACTGCTGTCCAACCGCGCAGGCGCCCCATAGCATGGCGCATAGAACCAACATGCAGCGTAACTGTAAACGTGCGGAGTTAGTCATGATCGTCATCTTGCTTCTCCAATTGCCGGCTCAACCGGCAGGTTCCGGCGCAGAAAATAGCTGGCGCCATAACCAAGGCCAAACGTGACCATACTTCCCAAGGGCACATACCAAGTGTATGGAACACTGGTGAACTGCCACAGGAAGAGGTTCAAAGCAAATCCACACACCATGCCCACCATGGCCCCGCTCTCCGAGGCACGGCGCGTGAGAACGCCCAGCATAAAAACTCCCAGCAGCGATCCGTAGGCTACCGAGGCGATGAGCAGGCCGTTCTCCAGGACATTCTGGCTGCTTTGCCGCCACATAATCGCCAACGCAAACAACACTATTCCCCAGCAAATAGTTGCCATGCGGGAGAGAAACATCTTGCGTTTCTCGCTTGCTCCTGGATTGATTCGCGAATAAAAGTCAATGATGGTGGTAGATGAGAGCGAATAGAGCGAAGCGCTCAGGTTGGTCATGGCCGCGGCCAGAATGGCCGAAACCAGCAGCCCGCTGATGCCGTGCGGCATAGAGTTGACGACAAAGGTGGGATATATGGCATCCATGCGTCCGAAGGATGCGGTCGGTGGAGTCAGCTTATAGAAGACAAAGAGCAGCGCGCCGATCAGCAAGAAGAGCGCAAACTGAAACAGCACGATCACGCCACTGGCTATCAGCGCCATCTTGGCTGAGCGCTCGTTGCGCGAGGCAAGCAAGCGCATCACGATCAGTTGATCGGTGCCGTGACTGGCAGTAGTAAGAAAGGCGCCGCCAATTACTCCTGACCAGAAGGTGTATTTTGCGTAAAAGTTCCAGCCGAACTCGAAGAGGTGAAACTTGCCTGCGTCCGCCGCCATGCTATATGCGCCATGCCAGCCTCCCGGCACCAAATGCGCGATGGTGAACAATCCGATCACCGTTCCTGTAACATAAACCGATAACTGAATTACGTCCATCCAGATCACGGTCGCCATGCCGCCCTTGAATGTGTAGACCAAAGTTAGAGTGATGACTATGGCAATGGCCGCCACATCGCGCACCAGGTCGCTCTCGCCGCGCAGAATCTCGGAGAGCGCAATGCCCACTACAATCGCAATCGCGAAAACGCGAACACCATCCGCGGCGGCGCGCGTCAGCAGAAACAAGCCGGCGGTGAGTGAACGCAGCCTCTGCCCGAAGCGACGTTCAATCAGTTGATAGGCGGTTACCAGGTCGCCGCGAAAATAATGCGGAATCAGCAGCAAGCTGATGAGGACGCGCCCGATCATGTAGCCGATCACCAACTGAAGGAAGCGAAAATCCTGTTTATAGGCCATTCCGGGCACGCTGATGATGGTCAACGTACTGGTCTCGGCCGCAACAATGGAAAGCGAGATGGCCCACCAGGGAATCGTCTTTCCCGCCAGAAAGTAGCCCTTGATGGTGTTCTGCTTCTTGCGGAAGTGCATTCCAAAGGCAGTGACGCAGGCCAGGTACAGCACGATAACGGCAACATCAAATGCGTTCAGTCCCATGGCACCTGGTTCTCCGCTTCTGACCGGAATTATTCCCAACTACTGTTCGCGCGCTTCAGCAGCGAGCGCACCCTAACTACCAATCTAATATTGTCAGGGAAGCGGAGGATTGCACATCGGGATGCAGGCCAGCATCCAACCAATTCGTGGGATGGTCCGCCAGGCTGCACTGCGTGATGCCTTGGTTGTCGAAGTCAAAGCCCGCCAGCCAACAGACTGCGATGAACATCGAGAGAACGAAGGCCATCACGAAAATGCCGTCTTTCATCTTGCGTAACATAATCTTTCCTTCCTCATCTAACGATGAACAACATGAGCCGCGCTTCCCCGCATAAGACCGGATGATGGCGTACGGACGATTGCCTGCCTCGCAGACAGGCATCCTCGCTAGTATTCCCGAAAAGCGTTGCAAAAGAATTAAGCCGTGGCCCTCTGTTGCTCGCGGCCGCCCAGGCGCACGCTCACCACCTTGGAGACGCCCGGTTCCTGCATCGTCACGCCATAAATCATGTCGGCCGTCTGCATCATGCGCTTGGAATGGGTGACCAGCAGGAACTGCGTCTCCCTGCTCAGCGAATGCAGCAGATCGGCGAATCGTCCGACATTGGTTTCGTCCAGCGCCGCATCCACTTCGTCCAGCGCGCAGAAGGGGCTGGGCTTGAATTGGAAGATGGCCACCAGCAAGGCCAGTGCGGTCAGCGACTTTTCGCCGCCGGAGAGCAGCAGCACATTCTGCAGCTTCTTGCCGGGCGGTGAGGCCACGATGTCCAGGCCGCTCTCCAACTGGTTCTCCGCATCCGTGAGGCGCAGGAAGGCTTGGCCTCCCTGGAAGAGTCTCGCAAAAACATGAGCGAAGTTCTCGTTGATGCAGGCAAATGCTTCATCGAATTTGGTACGCGAGATCAGATCGATCTCCTTGATGGTCTGCTGGGTGTTCTCAATCGACTCCATAAGGTCCGTGCGCTGCGTCTCCAGGAAGCCATGCCGTTCAGCGGTCTCTTTGTACTCTTCCAGCGCCATCATGTTTACCGGGCCCATCTGCTCGATGCGCTGGCGCAGGCCGCGGCAAGTCTCTTCTTCGGCGGTCAGTTCTTCGCCGGTTATACGCTCAATCAGCGCATCGGCGCGCAGCGCGGCGGCCTCCAGATTCACCTCGGCCAGGCAGCTTGCCTCCAGATGTTCTAGGTCAGCGCCCAGTTTGGCCACTTCGCTCGCGCGGCTGGCGCGGTTTTCGCGCAACAGGTCGAGCGCGGACCGCCCGCCTTTCAGTTCCGCCTCCATAGTTGCCAGTTGCACGCGCAAAGCCTGAGCTTGTGCGGTCAGCGTCTGCGCCTGCGCCAGCGCCTCTGTGCGCTCCGTTGCCAGCTCCTGCTCGCGCTTAGCCAGATCGGCATTCTCCTTGATGCGCTGCTCTCGTTCCGCAATGGCCGCGATCCGCTGCTGGTCGATGGATTCAACTCGGCGCTCCAGGTCGGCATGAAGCTGGTCGATGCGCTGATAAGCGGCCTCAGCACCGCGCCGCCGCTCCTCCAACCCCGCCAACTCAGCGGTCACCTGCGCTGCCTCCTGCTGCAAGCTCTCGCGTTTCTGCCGCAATAAAACCAGCTGCGCCTGCATCTCATCGAGAGCCGCTTCAATCGTCCGATGTTCGGCCTCCAGGCGAAGCATCTCCTCGCGCTTTTCGTCGATGACGCTCCGTTTGGCTTCGCGCGCTTCTTTATTGCGTGCAGCCTGCGCAGTCCATTCATCTCGCCGCCGCTCCACGCGCTGCGTCTCAGACTCCATCTGTTTCAGCGCCGCGCCCAAATCGGCGCTATCGCGCTCGGCCAGTCGCCGCTCTTCGCTGCATGTCTCCAGTTGCGCGGCCAACTCTTCGATGGTCTTAGTCAGCGCCGCGGCTTCCGCCTCCGCCTGGGTTAACCCGGCTTCCAGTTTCGCCAAACGGCCCTCGGCCTCGCGCAGTTCGCGCTTCAACGCCAGAGGACCTTCGCTGGCAGGCTTGCCTCCAGTCACCGTCGCGTTGTGAAAGCACTCGCCACCCGGCGTTAGAAAATAAGCGTAAGGATACTGCGCTGCCAGCCGACGCGCCTCGATGAGGTCTTCGACCACGTAACTGTGTTTGAGCTTGGGCAGAATCGTCTCCAGCGAACGGCCAAAGCCGTTCAGCACGCGAATCGAATCCTTGAGCGGCGTAACTCCGGCGCTGCGGATGGTGTCATCGCTCTCCTCGAAAAGTGCCGCCTGTTCTACAGGGTGGATCAGGAAAGTGGCGCGTCCATCCACGCCGGACTTGAGCAACTTCACGCCCTCTTCGGCGGCCACCCAGCTCTTTACCACTACATAATTCAATTCCTCGCGCAGAAATTCATCGACCACGGCCTCGTACGCGCCGCTCACCTCGAGAAAATCCGCCAGTGTCCCCATCGGCGCCATGCCCTCAACCAGCGCTCCGGGCTTCAGCAGCCGTCGCACCGTGTCAGACGAGTAGCCGTGGTCGCGAATCAGCGATTGCAGAGCATCGCGGCGTCCGGCCACGGTTGCCTGTTCGCCGCGCAGTTGGTTGGCATGTGTGCGTAATGCATTTTCTTCGGCGCGTCGGGTTTGCAAAGATTCGCGCAGTGCCGCTATCTCGCCCTCCAGCCGTTTGAGCGTCTCCGCCGCGGACTCGAAGCGCTGTCTTGCCTCTCCACTCTGCTCGCCCAGAGTTTCAAGCTCCATCCGCGCCTGGCCCATCTCGGTTTCCAGCCGCTCCGCTTCACGCTCCAATGCCGCCAGGCTCTCTTCATCATGCGTTGTGTGGTTGCGGGCGTTGCCGGCCAGAGTCAAAAGATGCATCGCTTGACGGCGATTGGTCTCCAGGTCACGCTCCGCGGCAAAAACCTCTTCAGCCGCTGTGCGCGCCTTCTGTTGGCTGGCCTCCACCTGCTGGCGAAATGCGAGCGCCTCATCAGCCGCCGTTGTCAAAAAACTATGTTGTTCTGCCCGCTCTTTTGCAATGCCGCTCAATTGCGTCCGCGTCTGTTCCAGTTCGGCGCCGGCCGTTGTAATCCGAATCTCTAGTTCGCTTACCCGCTCCACGTTGGCGTGCTTCCGCGCCGCGGCCCGCTCTATTTCCACTGCCGCCGTGCTGGCGCGATTCTGCGCCTCCTGGCCCTCGCTATCCAACTTGTATCCCCGCTCGGTCAACGCGTGTTGGCTGCCTTCCTGCTCCTCAATCCCCGCCGCCGAGCCGTTGATCTCCGCCGTCAGGCTGGCAATCTCCGCCTCCAGCCTTGCCCGCTCTGCATCCATCTGCGCCATGCGGCTGGCCAGCACCACGCGCATCCGTCCGCGCAATTCGTCGCGCACCGCGCCATAACGCTCCGCCTTCGACGCCTGCCGCTTCAAGCTGTTCATCTGCCGCGTAACTTCTTCGAAGATGTCGTTCACTCGCGCCAGGTTTTGCTTGGCGCTCTCCAGGCGCAACTCCGCCAGACGCTTCCTGGTCTTGAAGCGCGTAATCCCCGCCGCCTCTTCGATAATTGCTCGCCGGTCGTGAGGCTTTGAGCTGAGCAACTGCCCAATCCGCTCCTGTCCGATAATCGCGTAGCTCTCCGGCCCCAGCCCCGTGCCCATAAAGATGTCCTGAATATCGCGCAGCCGGCAGAGTTTGCCGTTCAGCAGATACTCGCTCTCCCCGGTGCGAAACAACCGCCGCGTAACCTCGATCTCGCCTTTCTGCAGTGTGCGCTGAAATTTGCGGCGGCGAATCTTCAACACCACCGCCTGCGGACCCTCGCCGGTGGTTATCGTCTGCGGGCCAGCCCCTTCCGAACCCTCATTCTCCTGCGCCTCCCCCACTGCATGGGTCTGCCCCGGCTGCTCGTTGGCAATAATCTCCTCGACTTCGGCGGCTCGCTGGCGGCGCACTTCCTCCTCGTCCCAGTCGGTCGGGACTTCGTGTTCGATCTTCACCAGCGGCTCCACGGGAATCGGTCCCTCGTAAACCCCCGGATCGACCAGCGTCAGCGTCACCTCCGCCATGCCCAGAGCCTTGCGTTCGCGAGTTCCCGCAAAGATCACGTCCTGCATACTGCTGCCGCGCAGTGTCTTTGCGCTCTGCTCGCCCAGCACCCAGCTCACCGCATCCAAAATGTTCGACTTGCCGCATCCGTTCGGCCCCACCACCACGGCAATGCCCGTGCCTGCCACGGTCAACTCCGTGCGGTCGCAAAAGCTTTTGAAGCCGAGGATGTGAATCTTCTTTAGTTTCAGCATGTGAACTCCGGGATGTTGAGGCTACTCAAATTTTGTTCTGGCAAACCGTCGCCTATATTCCTGTCGCGACGGAAAAACTGCTCTCAATTACTGACTCTACGGAGCCTGAAGAGCACGGTCAACGGGGTAGAAAGGTGTTTTTGTGGATAAGGGAGTCCTCAATTCCTGTTATTGGAATTTCCTAAAAAAGGAGTGCGAAATTGGGATTTTCTCAGAAGGTTGCGGCGGGGTTTTGCACAGGCATACACATGCGTAAAAGCATGAATCTCCTCGCTCTGACACGATGAGGTTGCGACTATGCTGGAACCTTCGACTTCCTGGTGGATGGAAAATCTGGATTGCTCGCCACGGCTCTCAAGCAGGAGTTGGTTTTGCCTTTGCTACAGGAGCTTCTTCGATAATTCGCTTGAATTCGTTGTCCGTAACGAGAGACTCGAAGCTGTCGCCTTCCACGGCATGTTTGCGTGCAATGGCCTTGAACTCCGCATCGCTTTTCACCGCCTGTTCTAAATACTTGAGGCTCTTCTGGCGATTCTTTGAGTGGGAGATCGCTTTCACTTTCCGCTTCTGCAACTCTTGTGTGTACAGTTGGGCGTATGCCCGCGAGGCGTTCAGCAGGCACGCTGATTCATCCCGGAAACGCTCATAGTATTCCAGTGAGTGACGGATAGAATCCATTTCACGCCCCTCGATGTAAAGTAAAAAATAACCAAGCCACTGTTGCACATATTGTGGTGAATCCTCGTCGCGCTCCATGCGTTCGAGGATTGAAACCGCTTCTTCATACTGATTTTGCATGCCATAGATATCTGCCAGCTTGATATTGAACTCTGGATCAAGCGGATCGCGGAGCAATGCCCTGTTTATCCAATCGATGGCGCGTTGTAGCTGCATCTCGCGTTTTTCGCGGTTTTTCGGATCTTCACTTTCAAAGTATGCGCGGTAATAATGGATTACCGCGGCCTTGGTTATGTTGTCGAGCTGTAACTCGGAGCCTGACTCTAGATCCTTCTCGCACCCATCTAAAAATGAATTGACGACGTCGCCGAATAGCTGTTTTTGTAATTCCTCTGCTTGCGGGCCTCCTTCTTTCACGATATCCGCAATGTAATCTCTGCCCAGAAGAACGCTTGGCTTGAGAATCTTCCCCAGGTCGCTGGCAACCTTTCCTGCGTTTCCTGATAGCTGTATCAGGTTCGTTTCTTTCTGTGATTTTGCCAGTGCTGGGTTTAAAACCAGCAGCCTCAATAAATACATAAAGTAGAAACCAGCCACGGCATAGGTAATTACGAACAGTGCTGAAAACCACGCATTCTGTTCAGACGGCTTGCCGAAAAGATCGATTTCTCCGATCTTCGCTCCCACCTCATTGACCTTGGCTATGCCGATGCCTGCTATGCCGCTGGCCAGAGCAATCACAGCGTTTCGTATCTTTCCGAACGGCGCCTCTTCCCCGCCGAAGATTGAAAAAAGAAAGCCGACAATACTCCCCAAGGCGAATGCAGCCGAGCAGGTAATCAGTGCCAGGCTGACTCTTTCAACATTCTTGTCGCCAAGGTAGATGCACCAGACGACCGTAAGGATAGCCACTAAGATCGAGAAGCACACAAAAATCCATTTTTCTAGCGTTTCTTTATTCTTCATGGAATCCTCCTGGCCGAATGTAGCTATGGCAGATGTTATCCTTGCTATCACGCTCCTGCAAAACTCTGCGCCGGTTGGCGTTCAATCGAATTGTATATCAGATATTTGCGCAATAGCCGGATTTTCTAAACCAGACAATATACCCAAAATTCGCAATCTTACCCTCCGCTCCTTGCAGATAATTACCTTCCCCCGGCGCACAATCAATTCAAGAACGTTGACTATAGGTCGATACTTTATTGACCACTGTTCACTGATCACAGTCCACTGAGGTGTACCCCCCACCCCCTAAAAAAATAAATAAAGTTATTGAAACCTTGCAGATAATTATTAACCATCGTGGAATCAATAACTTCCGATAACAGCCCTTGCAAAAACACAGAACTTGCCCTTGCATATAATTATTAACCTGCCTGTAATCAATATCTTACGAAGAATCCCAACGCGAAAATTCAAAATCTGCCTTTGCAGATAATTATGAACCTACCTGATAGCAATGCTGTTTGAAAACAATTCCCCTGAAAAATCCTCTTTGTGCTTCCAAAAAACTCTACAACCTGCGCACTGTCGCCTTCAGCGATGAGCTGGAATCTACTCCTGTAAAGTTGAAAGAAGATGTTTCGTGCGTTTTGCGCTGCTTCTTTACTTCTCAGGCCTTCTCTTTTTGACGATTCCAATCAATTCCGATCTGCAAGACAAGCCAGTTGAGCTTCACGAGCTGCTGCGCTCGGTCTTTGGCTTTGCGCATTTCAGGGCCAATCAGGAAGAAGTCTGCCGAACGGCCATCAAGGGGCGAGACCTCATCCTGATTATGCCGACAGGCTTCGGCAAGTCGCTCTGCTACCAGTTGCCTGCTATTGCACTGGGAGGAACGGCGCTGGTCATCTCGCCGCTGATCGCTCTGATGGAAGATCAGGCAGCCAAGCTCACGGCGCTGGGACTGCGCGTTGCAAGGATTCACTCCGGCCTCGACCGATTGCAAGCACGGCAGGCCTGCGTGGATTACCTCGCGGGAACGTTGCAATTCCTCTTCATTGCGCCGGAGCGGCTGCGGGTTCCGGGCTTCGGCGAGATGCTGGCCAAGCGCAAGCCGGCGCTGATTGCCATCGACGAGGCGCATTGCATCTCGCAATGGGGCCACGACTTCCGTCCCGATTACCGCATGCTCGGCCAGTATCTGCCCGCGCTGCGGCCGGCTCCGGTGCTGGCGCTCACGGCCACAGCAACGCCAACGGTCCAAGCCGACATCGTCGAGCAATTGGGACTAGTCAAGCCCGCGAAGTTCATTCACGGCTTCCGCCGCGACAATCTGGCCATCGAGGTCGTCGAGCTTTCCATGCCGCGGCGAGCGGGTGCAATCTGCGGACTGCTGGCCAGCGCCGAGCGCCGTCCGGCCATTGTCTACGCCACCTCGCGCAAGATGTCGGAGCAGTTGGCCGCTGAGCTTGCGCGGAATATTCCCGCCGCGGCTTATCATGCGGGGCTAGATGCGGCAACGCGAGAGCGTGTGCAGACCGCCTTTCAGGCAGGCGAACTGGAAGTGGTCGTCGCCACTATCGCCTTCGGCATGGGCATCGATAAAGCCGACATCCGCACCGTGATCCATGCCGGTCTGCCGGCGACGCTCGAAGGTTACTACCAGGAGATTGGCCGCGCCGGGCGCGATAGAGCGCTGAGCCGCACCTATCTGATGCACAGCTATGCTGACCAGCGAACGCACGACTTTTTTCTGAACCGCGACTATCCGTCAGTCGACCACTTGCAACAGGTTTTTCGGACTCTGGGAGAAAACCCTCAACTTGTAGAGGAACTGCGCGCGGCGTCGAAACTAAGCGAAGAGGAGTTTGACAAGACGCTGGAGAAGCTGGAGATTCATGGTGGCGCTCGGGTGGACTTTGACGGTTCCGTTACAGCGGGCGGCACGGGATGGAAGAAGACATATACGATACAGGCACAGTACCGTGCCGAGCAGTTCGACAAGGTGCTGCGCTTTACGACATCGTCCGAGTGCAGGATGGCGGCTCTGGTGCGGCATTTTGGCGATGTGGAAGATTCACGCCGGCCATGCGGCATCTGCGATGTATGCGATCCGGCGGGTGCGGTGTTGCGACTCTTCCGGCGGCCCACGGCGGCTGAGCGGGCGATGGTGCAGGCGATTGCCGGTGAGCTGCGGTCGGTGGACTACAAGGCGGCGGGAGCGCTGCAACGGAGTCTTGACCCGGCAAACAGAATAAGCCGCAACGACTTCGACAGCCTGTTGGATGCCATGGTACGTGCCAGGCTGATCGAGATTGAAGATGCGGAGTACGAGAAGGATGGAGAGGTTAAACGCTACCGCAAGGTGCGGCTGACTGAAGCTGGATTGGAGTTGCGTGTAACAACGCCCGTTGAGCTGCTCATCAGCGACGGCGTGGTGGAGGAGTTTTCCGTACGGGGGCAAGCGCCAGCACGTTCCAAAAAAAGGAAGGCAACTTCTTCCGCATAAAGTTACTCATTGCGCCGCGGGACAGACGCACGCTCTGAATGCCTGCTGAGTGTGATTCGACAGCGTGCATACATATTGAGGCCAGGCCAGGCTGAGCAGCGGTGAAGCATAGCCGACGGAAAAATCATTGATGTAGTTTTGACTGGCCTGAGTCTTCGCGCCGGGGTCCGCTGCAAAGCCGGCGATGAGCTGGCTGATAGAAGACGATGTAAATATCGCTTCGTGATAGCTGCGAGTAAAATCGTATTCTTCTTTCCAGGAGGCCCCGACGCCAGTCAGGTTCGATGCAGCGAATATCTTGTAGTCCACCAGAGCCGCTGAAGAGAAATCGATCTGGGCGACTGTGAAGGATGGATGATTGTCATGGATGGGCGAGATGGACGGAACCATCTTGACCGCGACGCTCTTTTGCGCTGACGGACCCTGGCCGTCTTCCTTCAGAAGCCGCAGTTCATCCATGTGCGTGTGAGCAAAGATGGCTAACTCGACAACATCGCCATACTCAGCGATCGCATCCGCCATATTTTCCGAAGAGAGAAACATTGTGGGACTCTGCCCGCCGCAAACATCGACCATCTTCTTCGCTGTCGAGTACAGATCGACACCCGGCGGAATATGCCCCATCACCCATACCTTCTGCTTGTTGGCGCGTGCATCAGTAAGCTGCTGACGAAGCCAGGCAAGCTGCGCATCGGCAGCGGTTGTGTCGGGCTTACCCGTGCATGTAGCGTAGTTCTTTGACATGAAGATATCGTTCAGAACCAGCAGGCGCGCATTCTCGATAGGTGCGGGAAGGGTGACGCTGTAATATCCGCCGTCACCAAAGCTCGCTTGCGCAGCCAGACGTTCTGATACGGGAAAATTCTTGGTTACTTCTTCTCCTGTAACTGCCAGAAACTCGCTATGAGCATCGAGCCGGTAGTCGCCGCAATCGGAATCGTTGTTTCCCAGGGCTACATAGACAGGCACATTGGGAAAGGCGCCGTATAACTCGCCCATCACATAGGACAGCGTTTTTTCAACGAATGTTCTGTAGGCGTCCCACTTGGAGTCAGGAAAGATTGCGTGATACTTGCAAGCAAAGGAATGAGAGATAAGATCGCCGCTCACTGTGACAAACTTGACGCCGGCGGCGTGGCTGCGCATGGCCTTCAAACTGGAGTCGAAGAGCGTGAAGGAAGTGTCATCGCCGCGAGCATGGCAGCTCTGCTGCAATGACTGAAAACGCTGCTGCTGATCCGGCGACGGCGCTGCGGCGAGAATGGACTTCCACTCGCTGACCGGCGCGGCTGCCAGTTGCGGAGCTTTGGCTGGATCCCAAAACGGCTCGAAGTGAATATCGCTAAGCAAGAGAGCAGGGACGGTTGCTCGTGCAGGCAGCGTCTTGTGTGTAGCTTGATTTATTGCGACGGGTTTGCCGCTCTGCGCAAGTGCAGCGCCTGTACATTGAAGGATGCACAACAGCGCGATAAGTTGGACTGCTGCGACACTAAGGATGCGGTCTGCGAGATTGCGTTTCATCAATGCTCTTTGGCTTCAGGTGATCACTGAACCCCCAATCAAGATTGAGGGTTCGGTGTTTGTGGGTTTGACGCCAAGACTAGCTGACGCGCTCGATGACCAACGACTCGAGCACCACGGGCTTGTGTGGCTTGTCCTGGCCGCCGCGCGGAACTTTGGAAATTTTCACCGCAATCTCATAGCCCTCGACGACTTCGCCGAAGATGGTGTGGTGGCCGGTGAGGTGAGGCGTGGGAGCAACGGTGATAAAGAACTGGCAGCCATTGGTTCCGGGACCGGAGTTGGCCATGGCCAGCTTGCCGGGCTTGTCGAATTTGTGCGGCGAGCCTTTGGTTTCGTCCTGGAAGCGGTAGCCGGGTCCGCCCATGCCTGTGCCGGTAGGGTCGCCTCCCTGGATCATGAATTCGGGAATGACGCGGTGGAAGATGGTTCCGTCGAAGAGCTTGTCGGTGGATTTCTTGCGGGTGGTGGGATGAGTCCACTCTTTGCTGCCCTCGGCCAACTCAATGAAGTTCTTGACGGTAATGGGCGCGTCCGACTCGAAGAGGCGAACGGTGATCTTGCCTTCGGTGGTGGTGAAGACGGCATAGGTTCCTGGTAATAGTGCCATGAAAAGCTCCTTACATAATTACTAGTTATTAGCCTTTAGCTATCAGCTCTTAGCTAAAGGCTAAAAGCTAACAGCTAGAAGCTGACTATGGTTTGGGCGCGGCGTTGGGGACGGGCGGCAATGGCTGACCCTCACGGACGATGGTCACTTTCTTGAGCACCACGGGCTTGAGCGGCTTGTTGTCATCGTTGGCCTGTACGCGGGCGATGGCCTTGACTACATCAAGGCTTGCGGCGTCGCACTGGCCGAAGATGGTGTGCTTGTGGTTGAGGTGTTCGGTGGGCACCTCGGTGATGAAAAACTGGCTGCCGTTGGTGTTGGGTCCGGAGTTGGCCATAGCCAGACGGCCGGGCACGTCGAAGCCGAGATTGGGATCGAACTCATCCTCGAATTGATAGCCGGGATCGCCCATGCCTGTACCAGTCGGATCGCCGCCCTGAATCATGAACTCGGGAATGACGCGATGAAAGATGGTGCCGTTGTAGAGCGGCTTGTTGTGCTGTTTTTTGCCGGTCGCGGGATCGGTCCAGTCCTTTGTTCCCTCGGCCAGGGCGATGAAGTTGGCCACCGTTTTGGGCGCCTGCCGCTGAAAGAACTGGCAGGTGATGCGGCCCATGGAAGTATCCATAACCACGGTGGGGCCGTTGGGATGGGTCAATGCGGCAGCAGTAGCCTGGGGCGCGTCGGGTAGGTCAGAGGTTTGGGCAAGTGCCGCGGCGGCAAAGGCCGCAGCCAGAGCGGGAAGAAGGAGTGTCTGCTTGAGTTTCATAACAGTAGTGAGAGTAAATGATGCGGCCTGTGTGGTGCCAGCGGTCAGCAGCCCTTCTTGCAGCGGGCCATGATGGCGGCGTGCAGGCGCTCCTGCAAGCCGGCGGGCAAGTCATAAATTTCATGAGAGCGGTAGATTGCGATGGTCTTCTTGGTGGTGTTGAGAATGACCTCGCAGTGGCTGCAGCCGCCGAGGTGAGTTTGCAATTCGGCGCGCATCTCGGGAGTCACCGTATCGTCGATCAGGTCGTCGAGACGTGCGAGAAACTCTTTGCAAGTCACTTTTCTGTCCCCGTTTCTCCAGATCTCGTTTCCTTGTGCCTCTTGTTTCTATGAAAGTAGCGGCTCAGGCGCTCTCGCAGTTGCAACCTCGCGCGCAGCAGGCGCGACTTGACGGCGGGAATGCTCAATCCCAGTGTCTCCGCAGTCTCTTCGGTCGAAAGTCCTTCCACATCCCTCAGCACAAACACAATACGAAACCCCTGTGGTAACCCCTGGATGGTCTTGCGCAGAATCTCGGCCAGCTCCGACTGGTTGTAATTCTGCTCTGGATCGGGCGCCCAATCGGCCAGATCACGAGGCACGCTGCCCTCTTCTGTTTCGATGTCCTCGTCAATCGAAACCATCTTGCCGGTGCGCCGCTTGCGCAGCCGCATGAGGCTTTCGTTGACCGCAATCCGCACCAGCCAGGTATAAAACTTGGAATTGCCCTGAAACTGCTCGAGCTTTTCGTACGCCTTCAGGAAGGCGTCTTGCATGACGTCTTCTGCATCCTCGCGATTCTGGGTGATGTGCTGGGCTATGCGAAAGAGCTGGCGCTCGTACTTGCGGACCAGCGTATCGTAGGCCGACACATCGCCTTCGCGCACCCTTGCCACCAGGGCTACGTCTGGATGCGGCTCGAGTTGTCCTGCAATCGATTGGATGGTTGGCATGGGTATTGGTTGCAAAAACCGCAAGACCGGCTGCGAATGGAGATTCGGGGGCCTAAGATGAGTGTACCGGATGGCGCGGTAGTAGACCAAACGGGAAACACAGGGTTTGGCTTAGGCCCAAATCGGCTGGCCGTCCCACTTTGCGATGTTTGCGGTAACGTCAGTGGTTCGTGGCTGCCGCATCCAGGGCTAAGCAAATTAAAGTGAAGAGATGAGGGTTTCATCTTCCCTAACTTCTGTTTCGCATCTGGCTTCCAGTTGCCTGGCTGGGCTGCTCTCCTTTCTATTGATCGTGTCGCCGGTTGCGGGGCAAACTTCGGGCGGCACGACGTCCAAGCCGGCCGGACAAGCCTCCTCCACGGCAAAGAAGAAACCGGCTCAAAAGAGTAATAAGACCGCGAAGCCCGCAGGCCAGACTCATAAGACAGTCAAAAAGCCCGTGAGCCCAGCAGTCAAGGCGGCCAGGCGGGCGCGTGCGGCGCGCATCAAGCTGGCCTTTGTGGCCTCGACCGAGTTGCGGCCCATGGCTCAGCAACTGGCCACGCTGCGCACGCCGGCGGCTTATGCGGGCGTGACTAAATATGCGCATCAGCATAGCGGCGAGGCTGCGGCTACGGCTTACTTAGCGCTGGGCCACGCTTATCTGCTTGATAAGCGCTACTCGGAGGCCGCCGCCGACTTTCACCTTGCTCGACAGGCGGGCACGGAACTGGCCGATTACGCCGACTTTCTTGGCGCGAGCGCCAACCACGAGGCGGGCAATGAATCGGCGGCCGACGCCTCGCTACACGGCTTTGCCCTGCGCTATCCGGAGAGCATCTTTATTGCCCAGGCACCGGAGCTGGAAGCCAACACATTGCTGGCGATGCAGGACGTGAAAGGCGCGCAAGGAGTTCTAGCGGCAGCCGCGGGCACAGCCGCCGCGAACCGTACTGGTTTCCAACTGGCACAAGGCCAGGTTGCCTTGGCGCTGGGAGAGAAGCAACAGGCCGAGAGCCTCTTCAAACGATTGCTGCTATCCCACCCATTGAGCCCGGAGGCGGAGACTGCGCGGGCAGAACTCACAGCCATGGGCGCGGAGAGCAGCCTGACTACGGCCGAACTACGCAGCTTGGGCGATGCCTACTACAACGCCGGCCATTATGCCGAGGCGAGCGCGCAATACCATGCGCTGGAACGACAGTCTAGCCTCGACGCCGGGAGCCGCGCGGGCTTTGCCGTGGCCGCCGCGGCCTGCGACCTGAAGTTGAAGCGGCTGACCAAGGCCCAGGCCGAAGCGCTTCCCA
The DNA here is from genome assembly GCA_964520005.1 of uncultured Occallatibacter sp. Lineage (GTDB taxonomy): Bacteria > Acidobacteriota > Terriglobia > Terriglobales > Acidobacteriaceae > Telmatobacter. The sequence goes on along the minus strand of CAZFMB010000018.1, from coordinate 12,965 downwards.
ACACCCGTGACGAGAATGGCGCACGACGACTGTACTTATTGATGGAACTGGCAAGGAGCCGCAATGATCTGGACGAAGTGAAACGTCTGGTGGCAGAGCTGGAGTCTCGCTTCCCGCAGAGTCCGTGGCTGGCGGAGGCGCTTTACTCCAGCGGCAATCAATACTTGCTGCGGCGCGATTATGCGGCCGCGGCGGAGTACTACAGCAAACTGGCCACGCAGTTTCCATCGAACAAAAACGCCGCGATGGCGCACTGGCGAGCGGGCTGGCTGAGTTACCGGCAGGGACTTTACGCCGATGCAGCGCGTCTTTTCGATGAGCAGATCCGGCTTTATCCCAGCGCGCCGGAGACCGTGGCGGCGCTTTACTGGCGCGGGCGTTTGTATGAGACCCAGGAACACAATCCCGCCAAGGCTGCGGCTAACTACCGGGCAATCATCCGCGCCTACCAGCACTACTTTTATGCGCAAATGGCAAAGCAACGGCTGGCCGCGCTGGGGAATGCCCAACCCGCGCCGCAACCGCAGTTGGACAGCATCCAGGCTCCGCCCGTGCCGGAGCTCATGGAGAGTTTTCCCGCCGACAGCCCGCATCTGGCCAAGGCGCGGTTGCTGGCCAACGCAGGCCTGAACGAATACATCGCGCTGGAGATTGCCGCTGACCCCGATTCCTCTTCGTGGAGCGCGCTGGCCGAGGCGCAAATCTATGCCTCTTATGGCGAACACTATCGCGCCATGCGGGTGATGAAGAGAGCGCTGCCCTCAGCCGCCACGGCCTCTATCAAGTCCATTCCACTGGCCTATTGGCGCATCCTCTTCCCGCAGCCGTGGTGGGAGACGATCAAGGCTGAGTCGGCAAAAAACAATCTCGATCCGTATCTGGTGGCCTCGCTGATTCGCCAGGAATCGGAGTTCAACCCCGCGGCCGTCTCCCGCGCCAACGCCTGCGGGCTGATGCAGTTGCTGCCTTCGGTGGGCAAATCAATGGCGCGCGAAGAGGGCATCGAGCACTTCCAGACCTTTCAACTGTTTGATCCGGCCACGAACATACGCCTCGGAACCCGCTACTTGCGCAAGACACTGGACAAATTCGGCGGAGTGACGGAATATACACTGGCCGCTTATGACGCTGGGGACGAACGGGTGCGCGAGTGGCAGGCCGCTGGTCCCTACCAAGGCATGGATGAGTTCATCGAATCGATTCCCTTTACCGAGACCCACGATTATGTTGAAAACATCTTGCGCTACCTGGAAACATACAAAGCAATCGACGCATACGCCGGTTCGCAGGGCAAAGCGGCTGCAAAGCAATGAAAGCAGCGAGTCAGCAAGTCAGCGAAACAGCCCTGGAGTGATGCTTCGGGGGTATTTTTCGACGAAAAACAGGATTTTCCGGCGATTTTCAGAGGCCAAATCTCACGATGTGGGATAATTTGGGGCAGAATTTTTCCACAGGTGTTGATTTTAAAGAGCTTAGAAATCATATGCAAGGTTTTTAGGAATATTTATACCCCCCTGGGGTATATGGGGGGTGGGGGTGGAGGTCCCTGGGGGTACGGACCCGGGACATGCCTGACTGTAATTGCCCGCGCATCTGGAGATTGTTCATTGGATGATTGTGCGCCGGGATGAGGAAATTATCTGCAAAGCCTCGCACCGTTTCGCGATATGAACGCGAAGCGATGGGTACCCGACCGGTAAAGCGCTACTTCAAGGTCAGGACAGCTGTTGCTGAGTCAGTCTTATATGTAAGGCCCTGGTCAGTTTCAAAACCATTGAATCCTTGAGGAGCCTTGATCACCCAGAGCTTTTTGTTAAGTATCCCTTCATTCGAGATACCGTTAATCAAGTACACATAAATTTCGTCACCTACCCAGGCGGCGAGGTAGTTATTTGCGGAATCTTCACGAAGATGGCCCGCTGCAATCTGCTTCACTCGCGAAAACTCAAATGATTCGCAATCATGCTTAATAGTGGGCAATTTGACGCCGCGCATGTCAATAATCGATGGAGAACCGCTGCGAGCATCTGAATGGTAGAACGAATCGTAAATCACGAATCCATTCATGCCATTTTTTGTCATGATTTGCATAACTTGTTCAGGCGTAAGTTTTTCACCAGGAATCTCGAAGTCTACCGCCTCCCCCAACGTGTGGGCATCAAGGTAATCACCGGAGATTTCCTGCAATGGACCGGGCGCAAGCCCTTCCACGACCTTGCTCACCTTTAGATCGGGAGTGATCTTGTAAATCACGATGGGAGGCGATTGCCGGTAGTGGGGATGATACAGAATTACGAGTTCTTTCGAACCGTCGTTGTCGATGTCAACATCCAGAAAACCCTCAACACGGGTTCTATAGTGAGCATCGCCAAAGACTTCCGGATAGTCCTTTTCAAGCAGATATTTCTTAAGCGCATCCAGGCGTGGGTTATCCTGCTGAGCAACGGCGCAGCCGAAGAGTGAGCTGGAGAGCAACAAGAAAAGTGCTAATGCACGCCTCATAACCTATACCGTTCCTTTCCATGGCAGAATACCCCTCCGCGAAACACGATACAAGATGTTCCGATAATAGGTCGTGGATCAGTTTGAAAAAGCAATCCCTCATGGGCTAATGCCCAGAAGAGTATATGCCTATTGTGTACAGGCTAAAGCCCATACCCTTCACGCTGAGGATCGAACCTTTCAGACTTCCCCATCACCAAATCAGTGGGTGCTATTCCACTTGACCCGTCTCGGATAGTAAGATGAGGAAGTTAGCTGCACATCCGCACAGGCCCATCGACACGGTCTTGGGAACTGGACTCCTGTTGAGGGCTATTTTTATGGAGAGTAGTACATGTCCCGAATCGTTGAGATAACTGAACTTGCGCTTCGAGATGCGCATCAGAGTTTGCTGGCCACGCGCATGTCTTTGGACGACATGATTCCGGCCTGCGAAGACATCGACAATGCAGGCTACTGGTCGGTGGAATGCTGGGGCGGGGCGACCTTCGATTCCTGCATCCGTTTTCTGAATGAGGATCCGTGGGAGCGGCTGCGCACCTTCCGCAAGCTGATGCCCAAGAGCCGGCTGCAGATGCTGCTGCGCGGACAAAACCTGCTGGGCTACCGGCATTATGAAGACGGGGTGGTGGAGCGCTTTGTGGAGAAGGCCGCCGCCAACGGGATCGACGTCTTCCGGATTTTTGACGCGCTCAATGACATCCGCAACCTCAAGACCAGCATCGATGCTGTGAAGAAGACCGGCAAACATGCGCAGGGCGCCATTTGCTATACGATCAGCCCGCTGCACACCATTGAGGCTTATGCCGAGAGGTCCGAACAGTTGCGCGAGATGGGATGCGATTCCATCTGCATCAAGGACATGGCCGCTCTGCTGAGGCCGCAGCCCGCCTATGATTTGGTGAAAGCTATCAAGAAGCGGTGCGGCACGGATACGCTGGTTCATGTTCATACCCATGCCACGACGGGCGTCACCATGGCTTCTCTGATGAAGGCCATCGAGGCGGGGTGCGACATTGTGGATACCGCGGTCAGTTCCCTGTCGCTGGGGCCGGGGCACAACCCCACGGAAAGCCTGGTTGAATTGCTGGAAGGAACCGGCTACGAGACCCGCATCGATATAGAGCGCGTGGTGCGCGTATCGAGCCACTTTGCAAAAATCCGGCCGCGCTACAAGGAGTTCTTCAGCGAGAATATCGGCGTGGATACGGAGATCTTCAAGAGCCAGATTCCGGGCGGAATGATCTCCAACATGGAAAGCCAACTCAAGGGACAGGGCGCGGGCGACAAGCTGAAGGAAGTTCTTGAGGAGGTTCCCAGGGTTCGCAAAGACTCCGGCTATCCTCCGCTGGTTACGCCTACCAGCCAGATCGTCGGTTCGCAGGCGGTTTTTAATGTGTTAATGGGCAAGTACAAAGTGCTGACCGGGGAGTTCGCCGACCTTATGCTGGGCTACTACGGGAGCACGCTCGGCAAAAAAGATCCCGCAGTGCTGAAGCAGGCCGAGGCTCATGCAAAGAAGCCAGCGATTACGGTGCGTCCCGCCGATTTGCTCAAGCCGGAGTGGGATGCGCTGAGCGCCGCGGCAAATGCCTTGAAGGGAGCAAACGGCAGCGATGAGGATGTGCTGACTTATGCCATGTTCCCCAAGGTAGCGCCTGCTTTCTTTGAGAGCCGCGCTCAGGGCCGCAAGAGTGTGGGCAAAGACCCGTCGAGCAATATGGCGGATGCAAAGGCACCGGAGGCCAAAGCACCGGCAGCTACTGGTAGCGGAACTCCGCTGGGCGGCAAAGTGAATTATGTGATTACGCTGAACGGCAAAGAGCATCGGGTAACTGTAGCCGCGGAGCAATAGAAGAGACACAGCTGACGGATTCAGGAGCAGGAATGGCTAAGAAAGAAAAAAGTCAAAAGACAATGGCTGAGAAGATCTCCAGCCTTGACGCAAAGCGTGCGGAACTTAAACTGGGCGGCGGCAAGGAGCGCATTGATAAACAGCACGCATCCGGCAAGCTGACGGCGCGGGAACGCATTGCAAAGCTTGTAGACACGGGCAGCTTTCAGGAGATTGGGCTGTTCGCCCTTCATCGGTCAACATATTTTGGGATGGCCGACAAAGAGATGCCCGCCGATGGCGTGGTGACCGGATGCGCGAAGATCGATGGCCGTCAGGTGCATCTTGCCAGCCAGGATTTCACTGTCGGTGGCGGCTCTGCCGGCGAGACGCACAACGACAAAGTTGTCGACATGATGCGTCTCTCCCTGAAGACGGGCAGTCCGTTTGTGGTTATCAATGATTCCGGCGGCGCGCGCGTGCAAGAGGGCATTGACAGCCTGGCTGGATATGGGCGCGTTTTTTACCACAATGTTCTGCTCTCCGGAGTAGTGCCGCAGATTTCAATTATCTGCGGGCCCTGCGCGGGCGGCGCTGTATACAGCCCGGCGCTGACCGACTTTGTGATTCAAACTCACCAGGCGCGCATGTTCATCACCGGGCCGAAGGTGATCAAGCAGGTCACCGGCGAAGTGGTCAGCGATGAGGAGTTGGGTGGTCCGCAGGCGCATATGAATTACTCGGGGGTGATTCATCTTATCGCGCGGGACGACGAGGAGGCAGCGCAACTTTGCCGAAGGCTACTCAGTTTTCTGCCTTCTAACAACCTTGAAGATCCGCCTCGCATGGCTTATAACTTGCCCATTGATTCCGATGCGGAGATGAACGGAATTGTTCCGGTGGACAACAAAGCAGTTTATGATGTTCGCGATGTGATTACGCGGGTTTTGGATTATCGGGATTTCTTTGAGATACAACCGGGGTACGCCGCCAACATAGTGATCGGCTTTGGGCGGCTGCAAGGCCGGCCGGTGGGAATTATTGCCAGCCAGCCGAATCACCTGGCCGGCGTGCTGGACATCAACGCCTCCGATAAGTCGGCGCGCTTTGTTCGCTTCTGTAATGCGTTCAACATTCCGCTGATTACGTTTGTGGATGTGCCGGGCTTTCTTCCCGGAGTGGAGCAGGAGCGCGGCGGCATAATCCGACATGGAGCCAAGCTGCTGTTTGCATACTCAGCTGCCACGGTGCCGAAAATTACCGTGGTGCTGCGCAAGGCCTACGGAGGCGCATATATCGCCATGTGCTGCAAGGACCTGGGCGCGGACCGCGTAGTGGCGTGGCCCACGGCGGAGATTGCGGTGATGGGCGCGGAAGGCGCGGCGGAGATTGTCTTCCGGCGCGAGATCGATGGCGCAGAAGATAAAGCCGGACGACGCCAGGAGCTGGTGGACGAGTATCGAGAGACGTTTTCCAATCCTTTTGTCGCGGCAGGCCGCCGTCTGGTGGATGACATCATCGATCCCTCCGAGACCAGGAAGGTGTTGGCGGACGCGCTGGAATCGCTGCACGCCAAGCGGGAACTGCGTCCCGGCAAGAAACATGGATTGATTCCGTTATAACGAGGAGCTGCGCGTGGCAGTGAATGCAAAAGATTTGATTCAGGCTATGTCTGAGCGGCAACTGGCAATGGAACGCCAACTGGGCGAGTTGGCTGGCGCTGTCAAGGCTCTGCAAGCTCGCGTGGCGGAACTTAGCCAGCCTGCGGCATTGCAGCCGCAGGCTCCTCAGGCAGCCGTAGTGAAAGCCGCGACTGCTAACGAAGCGGCGCGTGGGGAATCAGGGGAAGTTACGCCCGAAATTCTGGTGATGATTGCCGCGGCTGTAACTGCATTTCTGGGCAAGAAGGTTCGCATTCGCTCGGCGAAGATGCTGCAGTCGCCCTATGAAGTTGTTAATCCATGGTCTCAGCAGGGACGGGTGCTCATTCATGCCTCCCATCATCCGCGGATCAGGGGCTGAAGAGCGACAGTTTATTGAAGGAAGGAAGCGGTTAACTTGAAACTTCAGATTGCAATTGACGGAAAGACCTACGAGGCTGAAGTCGAAGTCTTGGAAGATGACGCGCAGCCGCGCCAGCAGAATTATGGAGTACAACAACCGCATCACGCGACGGTTCAATCGACGCCAGTCGGCGGCTCGCAAGCTCCGGCCACGGCGGCCACGGAAGCCAAGGAAATTGTTGGCGAAGACAAGCTGTGCCGCAGTCCCGTGACGGGCATTGTCATCAAAGTAAATGTTGCGCCGGGACAAAAAGTACAGGCCAACGATTTGATCATGGTGCTGGAAGCCATGAAGATGGAAACAAATGTTACGGCGCCCTGCGCTGGAACAGTGAAGAGCGTGCGGGTGGAGCAGGGCGGTTCCGTCAAGTTGAATCAAGTTGTCGTTGAGTTTGAATGATTGCTTTTCATTGCCCCTTTAGTGCGCTTGCGAGCTTCGTCGAAAAGGCAATTCATGAACGGCGTTGAAGAAGGTTTGAAACATGTTCCCGGAATCAAGTTCATCGATCACGTAGCCATCGCCGTGAAGCAAGGCGAGCTTGACCAGCAAGTGGAGGCTTACGAGATGCTGGGCTTCCACGAGGTGCATCGGGAAGAAGTGCGGGGAGTCGATCAGGTGCGCGAAGCATTGCTGCGCGTGGGCGACGGTCCCAACCTGATTCAGTTGCTTGAGCCTTTGTCCGCGGATTCTCCGGTGCAAAAGCTGATCGATCGAAACGGCGGGCGGGGCGGTTTGGCACATGTTGCCTTCCGCGTGGTGAGCGCGCAGCAGGCCTTCGACGCGATGAAGGCAAGCGGATTTCATCTTATCGACGAAGCGCCGCGCAAAGGCTCGCGAGGAACAACGGTCTTCTTTGTTCATCCCAAGTCGAGAAGGGACAATCCTTTTGGATTCCTCATCGAAATTGTCGAAGACCCTGAAAGCAAGTGAATGAAAATAGAAAGCGATCATCTTCTTGAGGAGTTTCCGCCCGTCAGCACTGAGCTGTGGGAGGAGGTTATCCGCAGGGATCTGAAGGGCGCCGACTACGCTAAAAAATTGATTTGGCAAACAGCGGAAGGGCTCGCGGTGAAGCCCTACTACAGGGCAATAGATGTTGTGGGATTGGAATATCCCGAAGCGGATCCCGGCGCGTTTCCATATGCGCGCAGCGCTCGTACGACGGGCGATTGGCGCATCCGGGAAGAGATCGATGCGACGGAACCGGAAGAAGCCAATGGGGCGGCACACAGCGCGGTGCGCGCTGGAGCCGAAGAGATCGCATTTCTCAATGCTAACTTCAAGAATGCTTCAGATCTGGGAATGTTTCTTGCCAACCTCGATGAGATTCCCGTGCATTTTGAGAATGCCGGCGAACCGCAATTGCGTCTATTGATGGAGCGGCTAGCCGGGAAGCAAAGGCTTTCGGCGGTTTCGACCGGTTGGAATCCAATAACCAACCTGGACTTTGCGGCAGACATGATTGCGGCCGCGCCTTCGGCGCTGGTGCCCTTCACGATACATGGCGAGGAGTTTGAAGAGTCTGGGGCCACTGCCGTTGAAGAAGTTGGATTCACTCTGGCGGCCGCCATCTATTTTATGGCTGAAATGCAAGAGCGCAAGATAGACGCCGATCGCGCCGCTGCTTCGATTAAGTTTTCGTTTTCTATTGGCGCTAATTATTTTTTCCAGATTGCCAAGCTGCGCGCCTTTCGCATGATGTGGGCGCAGGCCGTGGAAAATTTTGGCGGAAGGCGCGAAAGCGCGAAGGCGTACATTCATGCCCGCACCTCGCGCTGGAATGAGACTATCTACGCTCCCCGCGTCAACATACTGCGCGGAACCACTGAGACCATGTCCGCGATATTCGGCGGCGCGGACTCTATCACTGTGGCGCCCTTCGATGAGTGTTACAAGAGGCCGGACGAAGCCAGCCGGCGTCTGGCGCGAAACACGCAGCTCATTCTCAAGCACGAAGCGCTGTTGTCGCGAGTCGCTGATCCCGGAGCTGGGTCGTACTGCCTGGAAGTTATTACAGGTTTTATTGCCAACGATGGCTGGAAGGCGATGCAGGGTATCGAAGCCGCCGGAGGCTATCGAAAGGCGCAGGCAGATGGGTTCATCACACGGGCGCTGGAGAAATCGATGACCGCCAGGGAAGAGGCCGTTTCGTTTCGCCGCCGCATCTTTACCGGAACCAGCCAGCACGCCAACATTTCCGAGAAGGCGTTGGAGCGTATTGACTTTTCGCGCATCTCAGATCAACGGCGCGGCACGCGGATGTATGAGCAACTTCGACTGCGGACGGAACGCCATGTGGCACAAGACGGCAAGAACCCGCATGTGTTGCTAGCCGAAATTGGAGACGCTAAGATGCGCGCGGCGCGCTCCAACTTTGCCGCCAACTTTTTTGCCTGCGCGGGCTTCGATCTCGCCGCCAAAAGATTTTCCAGCGCCGAAAGAATCGCGGCGAGCGATGCCGATCTGATCGTGCTGTGCAGCTCCGATGCGGAGTATCTTGACTTGGCTATGGAGGTTATATCCAGGTTGAAGTCGCACAAGCGCGAGATCCCGGTCATTATCGCGGGTTATCCAGATTCCGCCGAGCAATTGCAAGCCGCCGGAGTAGCGGATTTTGTTCATCTCAGAAGCAATCCTATTGAAGTTCTTACAAGATGGCAGCAGCGGCTGGGGATCAAGGACTAATTATGCGTCCAGACTTTACAAAGATCGACTTAAGACCAGCGGTGGAACGATCGACTGCGCGCGAGGGCACGACGCGAGAGAATGAGGAGTGGCTCTCCCCTGAGCACATTTCTATTAAAGATTTCTATACGCGCGAGGATCTCGCGGGGCTTGAGCATCTTGATTATGCGGCGGGTATTCCGCCTTATCTGCGCGGGCCGTACAGCACAATGTATGTGATGCGGCCCTGGACGATTCGGCAGTACGCCGGATTCTCTACCGCCGAAGAGTCCAACGCATTTTACCGCCGGAACCTGGCCGCCGGTCAAAAGGGACTATCGGTGGCCTTTGATCTTGCCACGCACCGCGGATACGACTCCGATCACGAGCGCGTCACCGGCGATGTGGGCAAGGCCGGGGTGGCGATTGACTCGATCCTCGACATGAAGATTCTCTTCGACCAGATACCTCTGGGCCAGATGTCGGTGTCTATGACCATGAACGGCGCCGTGCTGCCCATCATGGCGTTTTATATTGTTGCCGCGGAAGAACAGGGAGTTACACCGGAGCAATTAAGCGGGACAATTCAGAACGACATTCTGAAAGAGTTCATGGTTCGCAATACATATATTTATCCGCCTGAAGGCTCCATGCGCATCATCGGCGATATCTTCCGCTATTGCTCGGCGAAGATGCCGAAGTTCAACTGCATCAGCGTAAGCGGCTATCATATGCAGGAGGCCGGCGCCACGGCGGATATCGAGCTGGCTTATACGCTGGCCGACGGCCTGGAGTATCTGCGCGCGGGAATCAAGGCGGGACTCGATGTGGACGAGTTTGCGCCACGCATCTCTTTTTTCTGGGGCATTGGCATGAACCACTTCATGGAGATTGCCAAGATGCGCGCGGCGCGCGTGTTATGGGCCAGGTTGGTCAAGACTTTCAATCCGAAAAATCCTAAATCGCTGGCCTTGCGGACGCATTGCCAGACCTCGGGCTGGAGCCTGACGGCGCAGGATCCGTACAACAACGTGGTGCGTACGTGCGTAGAAGCGATGGCCGCGGCCTTCGGGCACACACAGTCCCTGCACACCAATGCGCTGGATGAGGCCCTGGCGCTGCCTACGGATTTTTCCGCGCGCATCGCGCGCAACACGCAGCTTTACTTGCAGGAAGAGACCGACATCACTCGCATCGTTGATCCCTGGGCTGGTTCCTACTATGTGGAGCGGCTGACGCACGAGTTGATGCATGGTGCCTGGACGCTGATCGAAGAAGTTGAGAGCCTGGGCGGCATGGCCAAGGCAATTGAAACCGGCGTTCCTAAGATGCGCATTGAAGAAGCAGCGGCGCGCAAGCAGGCCCGCATTGATTCCGGAAGCGATGTGATCGTAGGCGTTAATGCCTATCCTTCGCCCGAGGAACCGCTGATTCCTGTTCTCGATATCGACAATGCCGCGGTGCGTGATTCGCAGATTGTCCGGCTGAACAAATTAAAAAACGAGCGCGATACGGATGCTGTTCGCCAATCGCTTGAGCAATTGGAGCAATGCGCCCGTAGCGGCGAGGGCAATCTGCTGGAGTGCGCGGTGGATGCGGCACGCAAGCGCGCAACTTTGGGTGAAATCTCCTCAACCCTCGAAAAGGTTTGGGGCCGTTACGAGGCCACCACGCGCATCATCGCTGGCGTTTACTCTTCAGAAAGTTTGAATGCCAAGGAGTTCAAACAGGCGCAGCGGATGGTCGAGGAGTTTGAGCAAGCCGACGGCCGCCGTCCACGAATTCTGGTGGCGAAGATGGGTCAGGATGGCCATGATCGCGGTTCCAAGGTGATCGCCACGGCCTTCGCGGATATCGGCTTCGATGTCGATATTGGCCCTCTGTTCCAGACACCGCGCGAGGTGGCGCGCCATGCGGTGGAGAATGATGTGCATGTCGTCGGCGTCTCCTCGCTGGCCGCCGGCCACAAGACGCTGGTACCGCAGTTGGTCGAGGAGTTGCGCAAACTCGACCGGGATGACATTCTGGTGGTTGTGGGCGGCGTCATTCCACCGCAGGACTACGATTTTCTATACAATGCCGGAGCGGTGGGCATCTACGGGCCGGGTACGGTGATTCCGGCTGCGGCGCAGCGAATCCTTGAGATTCTGAATGGCAGCCTGGCGGGAGGGCGTTCCTGATTGGCGAACCCTGATGAGAGCGCGCTGCGTGTTCGTCCCGGATGCGCAACACCGGAGCCGCCGCAGGAGTTGATTGCGCGCCACCCCAGCCGCCGCCACACTCTTACGCGCCAGCAAATTGTCGATGGCATCTTGCGCGGCGATCGCGTCCTTCTGGCGCAGGCCATCACGCTGATTGAAAGCTCGCGCGCGGCAGACCGCGAACTCGCCGAGCAGATTATCGAAGACAGCCTTCCTCATAGCGGCAACTCCGTTCGCGTGGGCATCACCGGCGTTCCCGGCGCGGGTAAGAGCAGCGTGATTGAGAGACTGGGCACGTATCTGACAGGCGAGCGCGGGGTTGGCGAAACTGGGCAGAAGGTCGCAGTGCTGGCCATCGACCCGAGCAGCCAGCTTTCCGGCGGAAGCATTCTGGGCGACAAGACCCGCATGACCACTCTTGCATCGAGCGAGATGGCGTTTATCCGGCCCTCTCCATCGCGCGGCTCTCTGGGTGGCGTGGCGCAGCGCACTCGCGAGGCGATGTTGCTGTGCGAGGCCGCGGGGTATCGCAACATTCTCGTGGAGACGGTTGGAGTTGGGCAGTCGGAGACCGCGGTACACGAGATGGTGGATTTCTTTCTGCTCATCACGCTGACCGGCGCGGGCGACGAACTGCAAGGCATGAAACGCGGCGTGATGGAGCTGGCGGATCTGGTGGCGATTAACAAGGCCGACGGCACGAATCTAACCGCCGCGGAAAGAGCCCGCCACCAGGCTGAGAACGCATTGCACTATTTTCCCAGGCCGGCGAATGGATGGACGCCGCGCGCGCTCACCTGCTCGGCGCAAACCGGCAAGGGCATTGCCGAGCTTTGGAAGTGCGTACTGGAATACACCAGCCTGACCAAAGCCAACGGCTGGTTTAGCGTGAACCGGCAAGGTCAGACACGGAGATGGATGCACGAGATCATCGAGCAGGGATTGCGGCAGCGATTCGATTCTCATCCAGCCATCCGCAAGCACATGGAGTCGCTTGAGCAAGAAGTCTTGGAAGGACGCACAACCTCGTTTCACGCCGCGCGCACGCTGCTGGAGATGTATTCAGGCCCGAAAACTGCCAGCACTCGCTGAGTTATGATAGATAGCAGAATAGATGTTGTTTTTGGAGAGATGGCCGAGTGGCTGAAGGCGCACGCTTGGAAAGCGTGTTTAGGGGAAACTCTAACGTGGGTTCGAATCCCACTCTCTCCGCCATGTTATTTATAATCAATAGCTTGCTCGGTGAAGATCAGCAAAATCTAGCGGATTTCCCCGCAATTTTGCAAGATTTCAGATCCCAGTGGAAGTGGAGAACGTTCTCTTCCTGGGCCTATTTGTGGCGATTTCGGCGCTCTTCTCTGAAGGCAATATCGGCAGTTCCCTTTCGAAGTGGAATGGAACTGGAGAAGCTTGACTCTTCGATGATTGCATGATTCGGCCTGAACAGCGTCTCCTGTGCTGGAAAAGCCCAAGCAGCCGGCAGGCTGCTTGAGTGGTTTGTAGCGCAGAAGGTTTACGTTCTTGCTATGCAGATTTGGAGAACTGGCCGAAGGTCTGTTCGCGCCAGTTCATCGGGATCACGGTGAGCAGGTCGTCGAGCGAGATGGGCAGCGACTCGGGCTTGGTCATATAGTTATCGACCGACTGTGGGCTGAGCGGGACCAGTTTCATGTGCATATGGATAAAGCGGGGAGAGACGC
>CAZFMB010000017.1:0-49139 GCA_964520005.1 uncultured Occallatibacter sp. | reverse complement strand
AGCAGTTCCACATTCCGCTCTCCACGCTGAACCAGAAGATCAAGCGGCTGAATATCGAGATACACAAAAAGGGCAAAGAATAAACGAGGCAGCAGGGTCAGGGAACAAGGACCGGCGGGCAGGTCTTGGGGGGCGCGTCATTGGTCGCGCGAACTCCGGACCACGTATTCAGGAAGGACTCCAGATCCGGACACAAGCGGCAGCAATTCCCATTATTTTTTTTCGCCTCATACATGGCGGCATCGGCTTTTTGGATCAGAGTGTGCTGGTCGGCGCCAGATTGGGGATGAAGAGCGATGCCGATGCTGGCCGTGACGTGCGCTGCCTTTCCTCCCAGATTGTATGGCAGCCCTATCTTGTGCAGGATTCTACCCGCCAGCGTAGTTAAAAAGCCCGGATTGCAGTCTTCCAGAATGATGATGAATTCGTCGCCTCCGAAGCGGCTCACCAGATCCGCGGTACGCACTTCACCAGCCTCTGCGCCACCAACTGCAGCAATTGATCTCCGGCGAGGTGGCCGAGGGTGTCGTTGATCGCCTTGAATCCGTCGAGGTCGATGAACATCAAGCCAAGATGCTGAGAGCTACGCGCCACACGCGAAAGGCAGCGCGCAAAATAATCCTGAAACATAAGGCGGTTAGGCAGCCCGGTGAGCGTATCGTAACGCGCCGTCTTGATCAGTTCCTCCTCGGTTTGCTTGCGCTCGGAGATATCCTGAAAGACCAGCACCCATCCACAGCGGCCATCGCCGGTAAAATCAAGCGACGACGCAATATATGCCGCCGGAAACGAGGTGCCTCCGTCACGGCGAAAAATGTCGGATTCGCAGCTAACGGTGATCGAACCATGGTGCGGCTGCGCCAGCGGGTGGTTGCACCACTTGGCCCGCGGATCCTCCTGGCGGAGAAACTCGGCCAGACACCGTCCACGCAAATGGCCTTCCGTACAATGCAGCATCCTCTCCGACGCGGGATTGGCGAAGAGAATGACGCCATCGGCATCCACACCCACAATGCAGTCGGCGACGGTGCCCAGAATCGCCTGCTGCAATTCACCCAGCCGTTGCGCGTGCATTTTCTCTTCATGGGCCATGCGCACGCGGTGCACCACGCTGGACAGCATTCCCAGGTACTTGCCCTCCACATCCTTCACCAGATAGTCGCTCACCCCGGCCTTCATGGCGCTGACGGCAACCGCCTCATTGCCTTCCCCGGTCATCATCACGATGGGAACAGGACCGTAACCCTGCTCGCCGAGCCGCTCGACGAACTTCAGCCCGCTCAGGTCGGGCAGATTGTAATCCAGCAGAATCAGGTCAGGGGGCGTATCCGCCGCGCGGGCAAGCCCTTCCTCAGTAGATAGCGCGCTCACCAGCCTGGCGCCTGTTGTCCACAGCGCCCTTCGGCAGAGGTCTTGGTCGTCCGGGCTGTCATCGACAATCAAAATAGTCATGGCTGCCGACATAATTAAACCTCCTTGGGCAGAATCGCGATCTCGAACCAGAAGTCCTTTAGCTTGATGATGGCCATAACAAAGCCCTGGATGTCCACCGGCTTTTGCACGTAGGAGTTGGCTCCGTCGGCGTAGCACTGCTCCACATCTTTTTCGGAGTTTGAGGTGGTCAAAATAATCATGGGAATCCTGCGCAGCGACGGGTTCGTTTTCACCTGACGAAGAACCTCGCGTCCATCGAGGCCGGGAAGGTTCAAGTCCAGAAGAATGATTCCCGGCAAGGGAGCCAGCGCCGCGTTGGAGAATGGTCCACGGCGGAAGAGATAGTCGATTGCCTCGTCTCCCGTCGCGCAGCGCCGAATGGGGTTGTTCAGGCCAGCCTTCTGAAAAGCGCGCTTTGCCGCGAAGAAATCGTCATCGCTGTCTTCCACCATAAGAATGGTTTGCGTATCCGACATCATGAGCCTCCCTTTGCGGGTGAAAGTTCCGGTAGCTCCGCGGCCAAGGTAAAGTGGAATGTTGTGCCTTGGCCGGGCGTGGACCGCAGCCAGATGCGCCCGCCGTGCCGTTCCACAATCTTTCTGGCCAAAGTCAAACCCGCGCCCGTGCCCCCGCCGAACTTGTCCTGGGTGTGCAGGCGCTTGAAGATGCCGAAGACGCTTTCCTGATGCTGTTCCGGAATGCCGATGCCGTTGTCGCGCACTGAATACACAGGCGTGGCTTTTGAGTCATCGCACCCCACTTCCACCCATTTTTCCTGCTTGTCGTTGTATTTGGCGCCGTTGGCGATCAGGTTCTGCAGCAGTTCTCCGAGGCGAATCGCATTGCCGGTAACCACGGGCAGGCGCACCGGCCGGCGCAACTCCACACCATGGTCGATCAGGAAAAGCTTGAGGTCTTCGGCCACCTCGTTCAGCACCGCCTCCAGGTTTACGGCCTCCATGGTGAGCGGCGCGCTGCCCAGGCGCGAATAATCCAGCAGGCAATCGATGAGCACGCCCATGCGTTTGGCCAGACGCTGCATGCTGCTCAGGTAATTCCGTCCCTGCTCGTCCAGCAGGCTGGCATAGTCCTCCAACAAAAAACTCACATAGTTATGAATTCCGCGCAACGGCTCCTTCAGGTCGTGCGCGGCCACGCGGGCGAACTCCTCCAGCTCCAAGTTGCTGCGCTTCAGCGCGGCCACTCCCTCCGCCACCCGTTGGTTGGCTTGCTTCATGGCTTCTTCCAGCGCTTTGCGCTCCGTGATGTCGTGGGCAATGATTGACACTCCGGTCATATGCCCGAGCCGGTCGCGGATGGGTGACAAAGAGGAGGAAAGCAGGATCTTCGAACCATCCTTACGTAAGCGCATCGCCTCAAACTGCGTGATGGATTCCCCTTTGGCGTTGCGTGAGAACAGCTCCTGTGCTTCATTCAGCTGATCCGGCGGATAGAGTATGGTGGAGGGCCTGCCGAGTACTTCCTCGGCGGTGTAACCGAACACCTTCTCCGCGGCAGCATTCCAACTGGTGATGAGCCCCTGCATCGACTTGCTGAGGATGGCGTCGCTGGAGCAGGCAACAATGGAGGCCAGCAACGACTGTGAGGCTTCCAGCGCCTTCTGCTCCGTGATGTCGTGGGCAATGACCGAGACTCCAGTGACATGTCCAGACCGGTCCATGATGGGAGACAAGGAGGAGGAAAGCTGTACCAGAGAACCATCCTTGCGTCGGCGCATGGTCTCAAACCGCTCGATAAATTCCCCATTGGCGTTACGGGAGTTCAGCGTCTCCTCCTCATACATCAGTTCCCGCGGATAGAGTAAGGTGGCGCGCCTTCCTATAATCTCCTCGGCCGTGTAACCGAACATCCGCTGCGCGGCAGGGTTCCAACTGGTGATGAGTCCCTGCATCGACTTGCTGATGATGGCGTCGCCGCAGGAGTCGACAATGGCAGCCAGCAACGCCTGTGCGGCCTCCTGCGCCCTGCGCTCCGAGATGTCATGAGCGATATTCGACACTCCCACGATGCGCCCCAGCTGATCGCGGATGGGAGACAGGGTGACCGATACTTCTACGGTGGAGCTATTTTTACAGAGGCGTATTGTCTCGTAGTGGGAGACTCTTTCTCCGCGCGCCACCCTGGCCAGCAACTCCGCCTCCTCGTCGTGCCGGTCCGGCGGAATGAGCATGGTCATTGGCTTCCCGATAGCCTCCGCGGCAGTGTAGCCGAATAGATTCTCCGCCTGCGAATTCCAACTGGTGATGATCCCCTTGATCGTCTTGCTAATGATCGCGTTCTCCGAGGAGACAACGATGGCCGCCAACAGCGCCTGCGCGGCCTCTTGTTTCCGGTTTTTGTACACGATCATGCAAATCAGCAATCCGGAGAGCGTGAAGACCGCCATGGCGGCGATGGCTCCAGGAGTGCACGTGATGGTATAGTACGGCACCATGAAGAAATAGTTGCCAGACAGGCCTCCCAGGACAATCACCATCAGTGCAGGCCCGGTTCCACACAGCAGAGCGGCAAAGGTCACGGCAGGATAGAAGGTCAGGAAGGGAATACCGCCGTTCTGGGGAAGGATCACACAGCGCAGCATCAGGGCCACGAAAAAGATGGCCAACCCGACGGCGTAGCGCGGCACAGTCCTCTCCAGCGGGCTGAAGAAGACGCGATGTAGCGCGATCCACAACGGCTGTTGCGTCGTGAGGCGGTGGAGGTTATTCGTCATTTAGAAGCCATAACCTATAGCTGTGGCCTGTATGTAGATCATCGGCGCTGGGCAGTAAGACGTGAGTGGTAACCGCGCATAAATTGGAGAGGGCAAATTTAGTTGTTGCGACGGACTTGATATGAAGAAATCAGAGGAAGGGATTTTTGACCTGGAGGCTTCCGAAGCGCTGACCGTGCTGGAGATCTTCGGTAACAAGCAGGTCGCAGCGCGCATGAAGAGCAGCCGAGACGATCAAGGAGTCGTACCACGATAGCCCGCTTTGGGCGTGGAGGCGCAATGCCTCCGCATAGAGCGCCTGAGACGAATGCACGGCGAGCAGCGGGCGGAAGACCGTGCTCAGATATTGCTCGGCGTCTGCTGCCTGCATCGGTTGCGAGAACCGCCTCAAGGCCACATTGAAGAACTCCTGCACGACCTGATAGCTAATGACGCCCTTCTGCGTCGTCAGAGCCTCATGGATGAGTTGTTTGGCTCTCTGGGATTTTGCAGAGGCGCGTTTATCGAAAGAATAGACGAAGATGTTCGTATCCAGAAAGAATCTATCGCTCATTCAATTCTTCCCTGCTAAAGTGCCGGCCCGCATCGACGTTTTGGAGGCGGCTCATCAGCGCATCGAAGCCTTGGGCATCACCTGCGCTCTGGGTAAATTGCGCCAGCCATTCACGGAATGCCTCATTCAGGGTTCTGCGCTGCTCACGCGCGATGGAGCGCGCCCGCTCGATCAGGTCCTCATCGGCGCTTAAGGTGATGTTCTTCATACGAAAATAGTGTACACGATATTCGTGTAATTTGTAAGGCCATAGCGTAAGTGTATCCGGTAAGCCCTTATATTCGATTCGTTTACCATTCTCCTGTCGTTAAGTACTCGTGAATGGAGGCGGCGGCTTTGCGGCCTGCGCCCATGGCGAGGATGACGGTGGCGCCTCCGGTGACGATGTCGCCGCCGGCAAAGACACCGCGCTTGCTGGTGCGCATGGACGTCTCATCGGCGACGATGTAGTTGTGTTTGTTGGTGGCCAGATCGGGCGTGGTGCTTTGGATGAGAGGATTGGCGGTGGTGCCGACGCCGATAATGGCAACGTTAGCAAGCAGAACAAACTCAGAACCTTTGACCTCAACCGGGCGGCGGCGGCCACTTGCGTCCGGTTCGCCCAACTCCATCCGCACACAGCGCGCACCTGTGAGCCAGCCTTTTTCGTCGCCAAGGAACTCGACCGGGTTAGTCAGCATACGGAATTCGATGCCCTCTTCGCGGGCATGCTTCACCTCTTCGGCGCGGGCGGGCATCTCGGCATCGGAACGGCGATAGACGAGCGTCGCGGAGCGCGCGCCAAGGCGGCGAGCGGTGCGCACTGCGTCCATAGCGGTGTTTCCTCCGCCAACTACGATCACATTGCGATCACGGCAGTCGTAGACCGGCTCGTCGTATTCTTCGAATTGGTAGGCGCGCATGAGGTTGACGCGAGTGAGAAATTCGTTGGCCGAATAGACGCCGTTGAAGTGTTCGCCGGGGACGCCGAGGAAGACCGGAAGTCCCGCGCCAGTGGCAACGAAAACCGCGTCGTAGTGCTCGTCGTTCATCAGCTCGTCGAGGGTGACGCTCTTGCCGACCACTACGTTGGTTTCGAACTCGACTCCCATGCGGCGCAGGTTGTCCACTTCGCCCTTGACGATGGATTTGGGCAGGCGAAACTCCGGGATGCCATAGACCAGCACGCCGCCAAGCTCGTGCAGGGCCTCAAAGACGCGCACGCGATGGCCCTTCTGGATGAGATCACCGGCGGCGGAGAGTCCTGCCGGTCCGCTGCCGACGATGGCCACGCTCTTGCCGGTCGCGGGGGCGTTGGCAGGCAAGCCCAGCTTGCCGCTGAGTCGCTCGTAGTCAGCGATAAAGCGCTCCAGATTTCCAATGGCCACCGGCTTGCCCTTTTTACCCAGGATGCATCCGCCTTCGCACTGATTCTCCTGCGGGCAGACGCGGCCAGTGATGGCGGGCAGAGAATTGTCTTCGCGCAGCTTGGAAGCAGCGGCAAGAAAATCGCCAGCGTGGATGAGGGCAATTACTTCCTTGACCTTGACGCCCACCGGGCAATCGACGATGCAGCCCGGTTTGGCGCACTCGATGCAGCGCGAGGCTTCGGTGAGGGCGTCGGCCGTGGGCAGGCCCTGGTTGACTTCTTCAAAGTTGCGGCTGCGCAGGGCGGGGTCCGCCTCCGGCATGTGGGTGCGCAGAATCTTCATGCGCTCTTTCAGCGGAAGAATATTCATGGCAGAGCGCGGAAGAGTATTTTTCTCAGGCATAGGGGGTCTCCTTCGCGGCCAGTTCTTCGCGAAGCTCGGCCACTTGCTCTTCCTTGTGCTTCTCAAATTCCTTCAGCGAGGCACATTCTTTCTCGCGATACATGGCGTTGCGCTGCATGAGCACCTCGAAGTTGACTTTAGAGGCGTCGAACTCCGGCCCGTCCACGCAGGCGAACTGGCTTTGGTTACCGAGCAGCACGCGGCAGCCGCCGCACATTCCCGTGCCGTCCACCATAATTGAGTTGAGGCTGACCATGGTCTTAATGCCCAGCGGCGCGGTGATGCGCGCCACGGCCCTCATCATGGGCGCCGGGCCTACGGCGAGAACAAAGTCGATTTTGATGCCGGCGGCGATCAAGGCTTCGAGTTTGTGAGTGACCAGGCCCTGCTCGCCGTAGCTGCCGTCGTCGGTCATCACATAGGCCTCGCTGCTGGAGGAGTGGACTTCATCTTCGAAGACCACCATTTCTTTATTGCGCGCGCCTTCAATGAAGACCACATGATTGCCGGCCTTTTTGAGCGCGTAAGCAGTAGGCAGCGCCATGGCCGTTCCCACGCTGCCGGCCAAGATTACGGCCGTGCCGAAGTTTTCGATTTCCGAAGGATGGCCGAGTGGTCCGACAATGTCGAGAATGAAGTCGCCAGCTTCGAGGCAATTCAACAACGAAGTTGTTTTGCCGATAGCTTGCACCACGATGGTGACCGTGCCGGCCTGTGGGTCAGAAGCTTTGATGGTGAGCGGAATGCGCTCGCCCTTGTCATGTATGCGTAGAATGACGAACTGCCCTGGCTGGTGTTTGCGCGCAATGCGCGGCGCCTCAATCACAAACTGCTTGATGTTGAGGCCGACATTGCGGGCGTCCAGAATCTTGTACATAAAAGAAGAATCTCCGATTCAGCCATGTATATCGGCAATTCTTCTCCGCATAAGACTAAGAACCGGAGCAAAAACGAATTGCACGCCAAGGCGCAGGCGAAGCTATCGCCTGTATTTAGGATTATTCAGGATACACGAAAGGGGATGTGATACGAATCACCTGGGGGCTGGGGGATCGAGTCGGATCCGGCTGGTTCGTTGTTCGACTTAAGTTCGATTCAAGCTTCCATTTCCAGTTCCTGCTCGGCCTCGGCTTCCATTGCGGGGAGGATGGCGCACATTTGCTCGAACTCGGGGTTGCCGTGCAAGGGCTTGAGGCATGGATTAGCCAGCATCTGAAAGAACCATGGGCAACGGGCCTCGTTTGCAGCGCGCAGTTCGGTCAGAGCAGCTTGGTGGTCTCCCAGTGTCACATAGGCGGCGGGCATGAACAAGCGCACCACGTAGCGTTCGCGGCTCAGCCATTGCAGCCGCTCGAGGACGACGCGGGCCTCATCCGCGCGGCCGGCGCAGGCCAGAGCATAGGCAAGCGCAGCGCTGGCAGGATCGAAATATGGCTCGCGCTGCGCGAACTCTTGCGCAATCGTTATCGCTTGTTCCGCTTCACCGTTATAGGCAAGAATCACCGACCCATAGTGGCCGGTTCCTTCGCTGTCGGGAAACTGAGCGACCATCTTGCGGATCAGCTCCATACTTTCGGAGGCCTGCCCATCCATGTGGAGCGCCCATGCCAGACGGCTTTGCAGCCAAGGCGAGAAGGGATCGATACAGATGGCCTCGCGCAGTATCTTAAGGGCCTCGGCGAAGCGGCGGCGGCTGATGGCGAACAAGGAACGGGCGCGCGTGGTCCAAAGATCGTGGGGCAGATGCGAGCTGTAAGAGAAAGCCAGCATAGCCGCGGGCATGTTGCGGTCGAAGTGGAAATTAACCCAGCCCAGCGCAGGCAGCAGTGCTTCGGCATTATCGGAAAGCTCGGGAATTGTATCCGCCATGCGGTGCACAAGTTCCGCAGCCGCGATTGGCGGCATAAATCCGTACAATGCCTGGGCAACGCAGAGATGCGCCAGATCGACCTTGGCGGAGATCAGCGTGGGATCAAGTTCGATGGCTCGCAACAGGCTTTGCATACCGTCCTGCATGCGGTGACGATGAAGCGTCTGCCATTCATGGCGCGCGCGCAGAAATATCTCGTAGGCTTCCGCATGGCGGGCGCTACTATGGTCCTCAATATCATTGACTGCGGCGGCGGAAATATCGATCCCCGCATTACTCTGTCGCTGCGATAATGCTGCATCTGAAGTCCCGCTGGCGCCCCGCAGCGGAGACACAGACCTGTCCGCTAACCCCAACGAGCCAGGAGCGCTGGTTGATAATCCCGAGTCACCAGGGACCCTAATGCCCAGCCGATAAGCCAGCCGCAGCATAAGCTCCTGCTCCAACTCGCCTGTACGGTTCTGAGGCGCGAGCAGGTCTTCAACCCAGATTTGCGTGCCGTCCTCGACGCGGATCATCTCCGTTCTTAGCCGGTAAAGCGAAGAAAAAGCATGTAGAGTTCCGGTCAAAACAAAGTCGGCTTTCAGTTCGCGGCCGATTTGGTGGGCGGTGAATCCGCGCTCTGCCAAGGTGAAGACTGAATCCCTGGCCAGGACCGCTACGGCAAAGCCATGCGTGCGAGAGAGGCCGGCGGTGGTCTCTTCGGCCATGGCCGATCCAAGATGTTCGGGAACGGAGTGCCCGGTGGCGAAGGGCATAATGGCTATGCGAACAAGCTTTCCTGACGCCGCCTCGCAGTTGCGCCTGATCTCGGCCGTGAAGCGGTAGCCGCGTTTGTAAACAGTCTGGATGCATGAATCCGGCTCAAGCCGCGCTCGCAGGCTGGACATGCACTTGGGAACACTATCGGCAGTGACATGCACATCGCCCCATAACGCATTTTTCAGTAGTACGGGCGAGACTACCTGGCCTGCATGCGCCAGCAGCAGCCGCAGCGCCGCCAGCTCCCTGGGAGGAAGGTGAACCACCGCCTCACCACGCCATAACGTTCCATCGGCCTCTAGCCTGAACCCTTCAAAAGAACAGGCCATTACTCGACCTCGACGACCCAGAGCTATCTTGGAACCGGTATCTCCACGCCGACGGCCAAGGCTTGCCCCCGGGACGCCAGAATCCGCACTTCGGCGGCCATGGCCAGTCGCAGGGGAATCCGTTACACCACCCCGCCGACCAAGACCTATCTCCGGGGAGTCTGATACACCACCCCGTCTACCAGGACCTGTCGCCGGAACCCCTGAGAGCGGTGCACTGCGCGTAACTGAGCGACGCTCTTTCGTCTTCGTCCCCTCGTTTCCACGAATACTGGGCGACACGGTTACCGATCTCTTGCCTATACTGGCGAGAAGAAAGGCAGCAACAATAGAGATCGCGGGAAGCGACGGCTGGAAGGCTCAGAAGAGGAAAAACGAGCTTATTCCGAGCGATCTCGGTGTATTAATGAGCCCAGTTTGTTTCTGTGATCTATAGAGTACGCGCATTTGTTATGTATAGGGAAGGGTGTGCACTGGGAGATGATGAATTTTTCGCACATGAAGTAATCAACGGTGCATTACCAAGGACATATTTCAGGAAAACTTCAGAAATACGTCAGAAATATCAGGCCTATCGGCAGGCAAGATTACAGAAGAGAGTTTGTCATGTCCAAATCAGTTTCCTACGCGCAATGGTCTCTTGAACCCTATTGCATCGGGATGAAGCTGCGCTCGTTGCGTACCCATAAGCGGCTCACACTTTCGCGCCTGGCGGCTGAGACCGGGCTTTCCACGGCGCTGCTCTCCAAGCTGGAGACGGACCGCATGGTTCCCACGCTGCCCACACTGGCCACGATCAGCCGGGTCTACGGGGTGGGGATGAGTTATTTTTTTTCCGAGCCGGCCAAGCACACACTTTCCATTACGCGCAAGGCTCACCTAGCAGGCAATAGCCGCGGATTGGAGTCGGTGAAGATAACGCCGCTCAACGCGGTGACGGAGGGGACGCGGCTGGTAGCGCGGATGATTGAGTTTCCCGCCGGCGGAGTTTCATGCGCGGCAGATACCTGTCGCGAGGGGAGCAGCCTGGTGTATGTGCTGGAGGGGAAGTTGCAGTTGGATGTGGGAGGGATGCAGGAGGTGTTGGAGGCCGGCGACTGCGCCTGCATGGAGAGCGAAATTTCGTTGACCTGGAGCGCGGCAGGCAAGCATCGCTGCCGGATACTGGCAGTGACGCCGGCCGAGCCGCGCGCGGAAGGCTAAACGAGCCGTCCAGCATGAGCAAATGCCGGATTATTGGGTTGCCGCGCCACTTACACGCGGTATCAACTGGAATGAGTTGAGAAATGTTACGGAGTTGACGTATGGGCCTCCGAGCGGTGAAGCGATCAGTGTCTGGTAGAGCGTGGAGCCCACCAAGTAGATGCGCGCATAGAAATGCATGGAATCGTTATCGGCCTCAAACTCCCTGCCGGGATAGGCGCCGAAGGTGATTTTCTTTCCGCTGACCAGGTGGGCTTTGACGTTGTCAATGGCTCCCTGTTGTGCGCCGTCCAGCACCTGGTCCGGCGTCCTGTCCGAGATGGCGGAGCCGTAATCGCAAACCCCGACGAACAGCGCGGCTTGGCCATCCTCCACCAGATATGCGCGCAACTCGAAGCTGCCTTTTTCGGTGGGAACATCTCTCTTAGAAAATTGAGGTTCACTCGGGAAGGAGGCGCTGAATCCATCCGCGGGATAGCTGTAGGTCTTCCATTGCTGGGCCTGGGCTCCGAGCGCGGCAGCTAAGGAGAAGAGGGCAACTACGAGAGTGACGCGGCGGAGAAAGTTATTGCGCTTTTGGTGCATTCTGATTGGCCTCCTTGATTTGAAATCCCCGAATTGTGTGATTCTAGCATTTCAAGCCTATTTGCGAGGCATTATTTGTCTTGCCAATGATTCACTATTTGCCGTCCGCGTGGCCAGTCTGTAGGATGGACAGGAAATCTAAGGAGTTCGGCCCATGCGACCCAATCTCAACCTGATGAAGGCAACCCTGACAGGCGCATTGGGCGGGTTGCTCTTCGGCTTTGATACCGTTGTGATCTCGGGCGTCATCGATGCACTGGTGCGGCTCTACACTCTGAGCCCGCAGGGCAAGGGCTGGACGGTGGCCATCGCGCTGATCGGCACGGTGGCGGGAGCGCTGGGCGCTGGCCAGGCGGGGCAGAAGCTGGGCGGGCGCGAGACGTTGCGCATTACCGCCATTCTTTATGTGGTTTCGGCCATCGGCAGCGCGTTGGCCTGGAACTGGCCGGTGCTGCTGATCTTTCGCTTTGCCGGCGGGCTGGGCATCGGCGCTTCGTCAGTGCTGGGGCCGGTTTACATTGCCGAGCTGGCTCCGGCCAAATGGCGCGGACGGCTGGTGGGCGCGTTTCAATTCAATGTGGTCTTCGGCATTCTGGTGGCCTACACCTCCAACTACTTCATTCGCACGCTGCACCTGGGAGCGGCGGAGTGGCGCTGGCAGGTGGGCGTGGCCGCAATGCCGGCACTGGGTTTTCTGGCACTGCTCTTCGGCATTCCGCGCTCACCTCGCTGGGCAGCCTCAAAGGGGCGCAACGACGAAGCGCTTGCTGTGCTCAAGCAGATGGGCGAACCGGATCCGGAGGCCGAGCTGGCCGACATCCGCGCCGCGCTGGCCGAGGAGCACGCTACCGCTCATGAGCCGGTCTTTCGCTGGAAGTATCGCTATCCGCTGTTTCTGGCCATCAGCATCGGCGCGTTCAACCAACTGGCGGGGATCAACGCCATCCTTTATTACCTGAACAATCTCTTTACTGAAGCTGGATCGAGTCAGGAATCTGCTTACCTTAAGGCCATCGCTATCGGATTCGCAAATCTTGTTTGCACCATAGTGGGTATGAGCGTGATCGACAAGTTGGGGCGCAAGACGCTGCTGTTGATTGGCGCGGTGGGGACGGCCAGTTGCCTGGCGGCGGTTTCGTGGATATTTGCCACTAACTCCCATACTGGAGCGCTGCTCGGAGTGCTGATTACTTACATCGCCTTCTTCGCGATCTCGCAGGGCGCGGTAATCTGGGTTTATATAGGCGAGGTCTTTCCCAACGCCGTGCGCTCCAAGGGGCAAGGCGTGGGCAACGCCAGCCACTGGATCATGAACACCATTATTGCCTTGGAGTTCCCGGTACTAGTGGCGCAGATCGGGCGCAGCGCTCCCTTCACCTTCTTCGCCATCATGACCGTGATTCAGTTCCTGGTGGTGCTGTTGGTTTATCCGGAAACCAAGGGACAGACGCTGGAAGCGTTGCAGCGCAGGCTGGTGAGGACAGAATGAGAGCTGATGATCGTCTGAGTTGTAATCAAGCTGTCACAGATTTTAGGCCGACGTTCTATATAATCTGAAGGAAATGCCGGTGCTTGCCGGAGCCCGGCAATTCATCTTAGGCGTGAGGTCAACCATGCAGCAAACAGCGGCGCCAGCCGCGGAGCAGGGCAGGGAAGCAGCGCGAGTTGCGTCCTCGTCCGGCTTTGCGCCCAAGCCTGAGACACAGATGATCGAGGAAAATCTGCCTCTGGATGCCTCTAGTTCACCGGAGGCTGAGGCTTTCAGACAGGAAATTATTCGCGTGGGCCGCAAGCTGTGGGAGCGGCAATATGTAGACGGCTGCGGCGGCAACATCAGCGTCCGGCTAGGCTCGCGCTACGTGCTCTGCACGCCCACCATGCTGAGCAAGGGCGACCTGGAGCCGGCCGACATCTGCCTCTCTGACCTGGATGGCAATATTCTGGCCGGCGACCGCTCGCGGACCAGCGAACTGCTGCTGCACCTGGAGATTTACAAGGCCACCCCGCAAGCTCGCGCCGTGGTGCACTGTCATCCCCCCTATGCGACAGCCTTTGCCGTCACCGGCGCCACGCCGCCCAACGGGCTGATTATCGAGTACGAGTTATTTATCGGCCCGGCGGCAGTGGCTCCTTATGAAACTACCGGCACCAAGGCCTTTGCCGAGACGGTGCGGCCCTTTGTCAAGGATCACAACACCATCCTGCTCACCAACCACGGCATTGTTTGCTGGGGAGACACGGCGATGCATGCCGAGTGGCTGGTGGAGATCTTTGAAACCTGTTGCAAAACCTATCTGCTGGCGCAACAGATCGGCAAGCCGCTCACATTCATTCCCGAAAGCAAGATACAGGAGATTCTGGCGCTGAAGCGGCGGCTGGGCTTTCCAGATGCGCGCCTCCATGATGCGGCACTCCCGTCAGACGGAAGCAACGCCGAACTGGAGCGCCTGATGGAGCAGGTGACAGCGCGGCTGGAAGAGCGGGAGTGATTGTTCGCAAATCGAATTTTTATTTTCCGGTCTCAGCAGCCTCAGGCTGGAAGTAGCCCCAGCCATGTTTTGCTGCCGCTTCGAGCAGTCCCTCGGACGGGTTAACCGGGAAGGCATTGCGCGCAGCCTCAAGCATGGCTAGGTCGTGAATGGAGTTGCCGAAGGCCGCGTCGGGGCGTGGGATTCCTATGCGCTTCAGCGTGGCGGCCTTGCCCTCGTCGGTGGGCACGTCCACGAGCTCGCTGGTGATGAGGCCGCTGGTGACGCGCACCTCGGCGGCCAGAATGCGCTCTTCTGGGAAGCCTAGATTGCGCACGCCTTCGGCGACGACCCATTTGTTGGTGGAGCTGACGGCCCAAATTTCGACACCGGCTTTTTTGAGCGCGGCCACTAGCTGAGCCATCTCAGCAAAGATGCGCGGCTGAACAAACTCGCGCACGTAACGGGCGGCGGCCTCACGCAGCTCCTGCTCGCGCAGGCCAGCATATATCTGCACCATCTCGCCGCATATGGCCAGCTCGCTCACATTGCCGGCCAGATAGTCGCGATAGCGTGTATCAGCCCAGTCGCAGGTGGAGCGTGAAACCAGGCCCTTCTCCAGCGACCAGGCCATGAATCCGTAACCGGCGTCGCCGCCCCATAACGTTCCATCGCAATCGAAGACCGCGACTTTAGGGTTACTTGCGAAAACCAGCCGCTCGAACTCCTGCGCGGTCCAGCGGGGAATTTCAATCTGCGTATGTGTCAAGCGTTCCTCAATCATCCACGAAATATTCGTCTTACTCTATTTTCATTCAAATCGCGCAGATTTGCACGTAAAGGTACTATTAATCGCATAACGGGGCAAGGCCACAGACGGAGCGCCGGTCAGCGCCATTGCTCCTTCTATTCAATCCGCCTTGACTGTTATTGCTGAACGGAAACGTTCGGCGATTGCTCTGCCTGGGCGAAGACAACTGTGCGCGGCCGTTTGAATCCATCGATTTTGCCCTTGACTTCACCGGTCGAACCATTCAGCAGAACAAGGGGGCCTTCGGAAAGAGCTAGCGCTGTCTTGCCATCCGGCGAGAGGTAGATACCTTCCAGGTTCTTATCGAAGTGAACTTCCGGGAGCGCTTTCTGCGTCGCGGTGTCGATTAGGTGAAGAGTATTCTTTCCGACAACCGCGAGAATACCGCCGCTGTTCAGAGACTGAAAGCGCTGCCCACCGGCGGCGATCTTATCAACAATCGAGGAGTTGCTCACATTGACGATGGTCACGTCGTTGGTCTCGCTATTGAGCACATAGACAAACGCGCCGTCCGGCCTTACGGAGATCGACGTATTGGCCGGCGCAACCGTGAAGATTTGGTAATAACCGACGCCGACGCCGCCATTCGCAGAGGCCATGCTGGAGGCTTGATAGGAAGCAGCCGTCGCCGATGCAGCTGTGGCTGCGATAGCGCCAAGATTCTTGGCAAACTTGATTCCGCCGCGGCCGGTTGTAACCGATTCTCCCGCTTTCAGCGCCTGTAGATCAGTGAGCAACAAACGGCTCGATCCGCTGAAAAGCACGAATCCATGGTTACCATCAGCGGAGATCGCAAACTCACTGGCAAAGCCGCCGAGCGGTATCCGGCCTATCTCATGGAGAGCAGAGTAGTCGATAGCCGAGAGCTCGTCCCAGCCGATTACGTAGAGGCGCTTCTCGTCAGGCGAAAAACGGATGAACCGTGGCGCGGCTGCCACCTTAACGAGAGTCGCGATCGATGCGCCGCGGAGGACGCGCAGCTCCCCATCTATATTCTTTTGACCTTTGACGGGAGCGCCGTTGCTCAGAATCATGGTCTGTCCGGAAGTATCATCTGCCATCACACCCTTGGGGTCCGAACCCGCATCAAGGTCCGCCACGGCCTTCATCTCTTTGATCGAGATGACGTGGATGCGGCCATTGATATTCTTCTCGGGGTTATTCGAGGGCTGCCCCTTTTCCAGCAAGTATATGTAATCTCCATCCGGTGACAGGACGGGCATATCCGGTGCGCCATCAAAAGTGATCTTCCCGGCGATCGACAGTTTATCGATACTTACAAATTGGAGTTCCGCGGGAATCGAGGGCTCGCCTTTTTGTTTTTGCTGCGCATAAAGCAACACAGCAGCCGCGCCGTTCTTGGTTAGAAAGAAAGCCGAAGGCAAGCGCTGCAATGCCAGCCTACCCAGCACCTGTCCGCTGGTAATATCCATAGTGACCAATTCGATGGGAAGAGTCTCCTCCGGCTTCTGTGACTCGTAACCTGTAGCCAAGGTAACAAGCACTTTCTTGTCAGGGGTCAGGTAATATTTGTTGAGACTCCAGCCGAGGTCAGCCTGCGCCATCACCTGCATCGTCTTAGTGTCAATGATCGATGCCGTCGACTTTTCCAGTGGGTGGTAACCGAAACGGCCAGTCGGCTTATGATTGCCTGTACGCAGTCTGACCAGGCGAGAGCCATCCGGCGTCAGCAGCAACGTATCCACACCGGTAGAGAAGAAACTTCTTGCGATTACCATGGGAGTGTGAGTTTGTTCGTCTCCCATTAAATCAATGTTGGTTGCCTGCCCGCTGACGGGAACGACGCCCTTGGTTTGGCCGCTCACGAAATCCACGGCAGTAACAGTTTGACTTGAGGGATCGAGCACATAAGCGAGTGATGCCGATGGCATAATCGCAACATTTTGTCCCAACGCTGATATGCCAAAGAAAGATGAAAGAAGGAATGCTACTGATAGCTTTCTCACGACGTTCTCCATATATCCAGATTTCTGTGCAGGATATTACGAAAGTATACGCTACGAAACTTTAGTGTTTAAATCAAGCATTACTTTATGTTGTCCGCGAAAATTCCTTTAACTCGATCTTTTTTCTAATAGCATCGATTTGCACGTTTAGGTTTGATGAAGCACCTGGTTCCGCAACAGCAACGACAGATTGCGGATGTGGGATTGGATCAATACCAGTACTTGAACTCCTGCCATTCGGAGGCGTAGGTGTGCTTGCGATGGCGCAGCCAGAAGTAGTGGTGATGCTCGTGGTCCATGATCCAAGGCGCATCGAAGGGGCCTAGATCGATGACTTCGGCGTAGCTGTCGGCGTAGTCCTTAGGATCGTTACCGAGGGTGAGGACAGATTCGCCGGTGTAGCCGTTCCAACCCCAGTAGAAGTAGTTCTGATGGCCGCTGATGGCGGTGGGCAGACCGTATTTCGGGCCGAGAATGTTGACTGCGCTGGCTTCGCCGTAGTTATGGCAGAAGATGGCGGTGTGGGCGCGCACATCAGGCGGCAGAGCGTTGTAGCGCGCGGCAAAGCCCTCGACCATTTGCGGCCAGCCGAAGCGGTCGGAGAGGTGCTGCGGCAGGGGGCTGGTGAACTTCTCTGTCCTAACTTTGTTTGCGCCGAAACGAGCTGCGTAGGCAGGGTATTTCTCCGGCGGCAGAATCGTCAAGACGATGGGCGCCGTGATGAAGCAGAGCGCGCAGGCGAGAAAAACGGTGTAAGCAATGGACGGCCAACTGCGTCGGGTGAGTGTGCCGAAGGCTACGGCTCCGGCGGCAAAGAGCACCGGATAGATGGGTGTCAGATAGTAGTTTTTGGCGTGCATGGCCATCATCATGGTCAGAAAGAGCAGATACGTGAGAGCGACAAAGCGCCAGGGACGGGCCGCGCGGACAACGCCCAGCCACGCAAGGCCTCCGATCCACAGCGGTGCAGTGAAGATCAGCAGCATATCCACTTGCTGCCAGAGAAAGGGCAGCGGCGGCAGCTTGGTGTTCTTGTCGGAGCGGGCGACACCGCTCAGCAATTCATACGTGGGGAAGTGGTTCACCCATTGCCAGAGAAGATTAGGCAGGGCGACGAGCAGTAGCATGGCCACACCAGCAGCGCAGCCCTTCGTCCAGAGGATGCGGCGCTGTGGGCTTAGGATGAGGCCGAGCAAAAGCGCAACTAAAAAGAATACAGTGGAGTGCTTGTTTTCGATGCCCAGGCCGGCCAGCAATCCGAAGAGCAGCCATGCGCGGGGACTGGCGCTGCCCTCGGCCACGCGCAGAACCACCAGCAGTGCGCCCATCCAGAAGCAAGGTTCGAGGGAATTCATCGACAAATAATTCGAGGTTCCGAGAAAGACCCCGCTCGCCAGGACGGCCATCATGGCCAGGATTTGCGCCGTGCGCCGTCCGCCAAGCTGCCATGCGAGCAGGCCAGTGAGGCCGACCGTTACCCCTCCTGCAAGAAAGCTGATGATGCGAATGCCGGTGGGTGACAAGCCGAAGAGCGTTTCGGCCAGCCGTGCTTGAAGGGCCGCCAGTGAAGGCATATCGACGTAGCCCCAGTCCAGATGACGGCCGCAGACAAGAAAGTACAGTTCGTCGCGGAAGAAACCGTAGCCCAGATGGCTGCCCCAGAGCGAGCTGGCGAAGTGAATGAGGAAGGTGAGGACGGTAAAGATGGTGGCGAGCAGCAGAGCGGCACGCAGCGGGGTTCGTGCGGGGATGGGCGAAGAAACTTCGGGCAAGACAGTACTCTCCTAAGCGACAGTTTACGCGATTCTACGCCACCTGCGGTGGGGCGAGCGGCCTTCGGCGTGGAGAGTGATCGGCATCGGTTTTCCGCTCTTTCACCGCGGCGGAAGTAATGCAGAAAATCCGATTAGCCGGTGGCCGCTCTGAGATATGTGTCTTCAGGCTGGAGACCAGGGTCAGTGGCAACCGGCTTTCGCGGCGGCAAAAGCCTCACATTGCCATCGTTCTTCAGTAAGCGTGCTGCGGTGCGCCGGCATTGGCTGAGCGTCCGATGCAGAGCTTTCTTTGCCAGTGACTCAAGCACCGGAATCAGGCCGTCCTCTTTGCCGTGGTTGGGAAGAATGCGATCAGCCTTGTTGGCAAGTTCCTGCCAGTCGTGCCACTCTCCCGCGGCGGATTGAATCCTTCTGAATGCGGCGGCCAACTGCTTTGCCACAGGATCTGATGCGGCAGAAATCTCCGCCAAATATCGTGCTTGCTTGAGATGCTTACGATATTCATGCAGGTTGTTGGCGTCGAGGTGGGGATAATCGCTGGCCATTCTTGCAAATATCCGCAAAGCCTCTGGCGCAGTCGAATGCACCTTTGTGGGCGTGTGAGGCGACAATGCTGCTTCCAGCTCTTTGCTTTGACGGTTCAGCCGTTTGCCGCGAGCATCGATGGCGGTCCTCAGCTTATTGATCCCCGTTTTGCGCTTTCGCTGAAGCCGATCTTCGAGCTTGCTGACTTCACGGATGCATCGGGGGCTTAGCTTCTTCTTGCCTTCTGACGCCTTTCCAGTGCCGCGTAGGCTCTTGAGACGAGTCAGGTGCACATCCGCATCGCGTACCGGTTCAAGCGCCTTGCGGAGCTTCTTTCCGTTTTTGCACCACTGCTGAAAGGCACGCGCAGCGGCGGAATTCGCAGCCCGATTGCGCAGGAAATACTCGATCCCTACTTGCAGGCGCAAAGTGATGCTGCGCAGGGCATGGACGCTTCTCCTGCTAGGTTTGCGCGCGCATTGCGCCAACAATTTGCGCCACGTTACAAGTTGCTGCTGATGCCATTCATGCAGGGGAAGCACCGCAGATTGCGCTTTGGGGGAATGAAAAGCGAAATTCAACAGATTTTAACCTCTGCTTAACATATTGCACTGCCGGGCCTAGTAGATGGAAGCGGAGGCTGTGAAATTTACGGGTGATCGACAATCAGGTTGCTGGCTGGGTATCGTGAAAGTGCCGCCAGATGGTTTCGGCGATTTTGCGAGGGACTACGGCGGCGAGGGACTCGGCGGTGGCTTGCTGCACCTCGCGCAGGCTGCCGAAGTGAGTGATGAGGCGCTGTCTTGTCTGCGGGCCGACACCGGGAATGTTTAGCAGCTCCGAATCATGGTCGCGCATGGCGCGGCGCTGGCGATGGTAGCCGACGGCGAAGCGGTGGCTCTCGTCGCGGATGAGCTGGACGAGATGCAGCACCGGCGAATGGCGGTCGAGGACCACCGGCTCTTGCTCGTTGCCATAGAGGTAGATGACCTCTTCGCGCTTAGCGATGGAAGCCAGCGGAGGCATGGCGAGGCCAGCCGCTGCGAAATTGAGGGATTCGAGCGCTTCGGCTGCGGCGTGAAGCTGACCCAGGCCACCATCGACAAGGATCAGCGAGGGCAGGGGCTGCTTTTCTTCGAGCAGGCGGCGATAGCGGCGTTGCACCACCTCGCGCATAGAGGCGAAATCGTCGACGCCGGCGACGGTTTTGATTTTGAACTTGCGATAGGCCTGCTTATTCATTTTGCCGTCTTCCCAGACAACCAGCGAGGCCACTGTCTCCGCGCCTTGAATGTGGGAGATGTCAAAGCACTCGATGCGGCGGGGCAACTCGGGGAGCATGAGCGCCTCGGCGAAGGCCTCCTGAATGGCCTTGCGCGAGGGTTCGAGGACGCGGAAGCGCTGAATGTAGGATTGCTTGGCGTTCTGGCCGGCGAGATCGACGAGAGAGCGTTTTTCTCCGCGCTGCGGGACGGCGATTTCGATGCGATGGCTGGTGCGCTCGGTGAGCAGGGCGGCGAGGGCTTCGCGGTCGTCGAAGTCCGCAGGAACGAGAATGGAGCGCGGGACGTAACGCTGGTCGATGTAGAGCTGCTTGAGGAGGGATGAGAAGACCGAACCAGCGTGGAATTCTGGTGAGTTGTCAACCTTTCCCTCAGGGGCTAAAGCCCTGTTTTCATTTTTTGGCCTTTGCGGCACGACTGAAGTCGTGCCCTGACACAAAGCGGAACTAGAAGGTGATGGATTGTTGGAAGACGATGTGCCTTCAGCGGCTGCGGCTTCGAGCAGTTCCGGCAAATCTTCCCAGAAGAACTCGCGGCGGTCTACGATTTTTCCGGCGCGGACGTGGAAGAGGTTGACGGCCAGCGCGCCGTCTTCGAAGTGATAGCCGAAGACGTCGGTGTCGTCGCTCTGCTCGGCGGTGGCGGCACGCTGCTTTTCCTGGAGTTGGTGAATGGTGGAGAGCTGGTCGCGCAATTTGGCGGCGGCCTCGAACTGCTCAGCTTCGGCGGCGGCTGTCATGCGCGCGGTAAGCGTGCGTTCGAGCTCGGCGTGGCGGCCTTCCAGCAGCAGGCGCGCATCGCGGACGGCGCTGGCGTAAATCTCCGGAGTTGTCAGCTCTTCGACGCACGGGCCCAGGCAGCGATGAATGTAGTACTGAAGACAGGCGCGCGGATGGTAGCGGGAGAGATCGACCTTGCAACTGGGAATGAGGAAGCTGCGATGAATCAGCTCGACGACACGCCAAGCCAGGCTGCTGGGAAAGTAGGGACCAAAGTAGGCTGCGTTGTCCTTGAATAGGCGGCGGGTGACGAAGACTTTGGGAAAGCGGTCGCCCATGGTGAGCTTGACGTAGGGGTAGCTCTTGTCGTCCTTGAGCAGGATGTTGAAGCGCGGCTTGCGCTGCTTGATGAGGTTAGTTTCGAGAGCCAGCGCCTCGGATTCGTTGCCTACAAGAATGTAATCGAGATCGACGGCCTCGCGCATCAGCGAGCCGGTCTTGGCGTCGGCCTGGGATGACTCCAAGAGATACGAACGAACCCGCGAGCGCAGGTTCTTGGCCTTGCCCACGTAGATGACCGTGCCCTCGGCGTTTTTGTAGAGATACACGCCGGGCTGGGTGGGCAAAGTGCGGATTTTCTCGTAGAGGTCCATAAAGCAGGGACTAGGAAATAGGGAATAGAAAACGGCGAGTCAGCAAGCCAGCAAGTCAGCGCGAAAATGGCGGACTGTGGCAAGTTTCTCTTCCCAGTTTCCTATTCCCTATTCCCTGTCCTTCTCACATCTTATCGAAATGCCGGAAGCCGCCTGTGCCTATCAGCATCGCGGAGAACAGCAGGAAGTTATAGCAGGCGTGTACCAGGGTGCTGGCGGCCAAAGAGCGAGTCACCAAGCGAACCGCGCAGAGTACGATGCTGACCGCAAATACCTGGAGAAACGGACCAAGCGAATAGCCGGTCTGTTCGCCGTGCATGAGCGCGAAAGGCAGGCTGGTGACTATGGAGGCGATCACCATAGCGAAGATGGACCACTGGGGATGGCCGTTGGCGTCGAGTGGGCGGGCGTGAAGGCCAGCTTGGATGGTCTGGTATCGTAAGTAAACCCAGAAAAAGGCCATGCCGAAGACAAGGGCAATGAAGCAAAACAGTAAGAAAAACACAATGCCTTTATAAGGCGTACCACCGAAGATTACTGCGCAATAAATTGTAACGATTGTACTGCTTGCAAGGGCTGATCCTATGATAAGAGCGGGGCGTATCCACTTGTTCTCACTCTTAACGTACTCGCCAATCCAGTCGCAGGCGGTGGCCAGGGCGGGCAGCATGAAACCACGGAAGAATATCTCCTCGCAGAAGGGCGCAATGGCGACGCCGAAGCCGAACATCAGCCACGCGGCGCCCGGTGAACGAATGATATCTACGATGGGGGCGTGCTCCGGGCCGGGCAACAGCCACTGGTCCAGTCCGGCCAGCACTATGCAGCCCATGGAGATGGCGGGCAAGAGGAGGATGTTTCGCAGTTGCAAGACAGTTCGTCCGCGCCAGTGAATTCCAGTAAAGAAGCTTTTCTTCCAAAACAGCGAAAAGAGAGGGATGCTGAGAGCCAGAGTGACGAGATAGAGGACTGCCTCTGTGCCTAGAAGATAGTGAACATTGGTCTTGATCTGATCTTCTGTTGAAACGCCATCCAGATGGAAGTGCATAGCGATTGCCAACAGCACCATCATGCACATAAATCCGGCGAGCAGAAATACCACCAGCAGGCAGAGATGACCAAGATGCGGAATGCGTGTGGTCGGAACGGCCTCGGGTTGCGACCAGGACTGAAACAGCTCCGTTGGCGCTACAAAAATATTTTGCTCCGACTCGTGCGGCGTTGATTCGAGGTCGTTCATGGCAGCTCCGTCTTCTTTCTGCGGGTTGCGGATATTTTTTTGACAAGATTCTTTGTAGTTGCGCGCTTGGCGGACTCGTCTGATAAAACCTGCGTGATCGATGGGGTGTCCAGCGTGGCGGCTGAATCGGCGCTGAGGGAATCATCATCGATGCCAGCGGGCGCAAGACGGCCGCTGCTGGAGGTGTAGTAGCGTTTGAGAAATTGGCCGGTGAAGGAGCCGGGAGTGGCGGCAATCTTCACGGGGCGTCCCTGGCCGACAATGCGGCCGCCGTCTTCGCCGCCCTCGGGGCCGAGATCGAGAATCCAGTCGGCGTTGCGGATTACGTCCAGATTGTGCTCGATGATGATGATGGTGTTGCCCAGGTCGGTGAGCCGGTGAAGGACTTCGAGCAGCTTGCGCACATCGTCGAAGTGCAGTCCGGTGGTGGGCTCGTCGAGCAGATAAAGCGTGCGGCCGGTCTGGCGCTTAGATAGTTCGCGAGCCAGCTTCATGCGCTGCGCCTCGCCGCCGGAGAGCGTGGTCGCGCTCTGGCCGAGATGGACGTAGCCCAGGCCCACGTCCACCAAGGTTTGCAACTTCTGGCGAACCTGCGGTACGTCGGTCAGCACGGTGAGCGCGTCCTCGATGGTCAGCTCAAGAATGTCGGCGATAGAGTGGCCATGAAACTTTACGGCCAGCGTTTCCTGGTTGTAGCGGCGTCCGTTGCAGATTTCACACTGCACGTAAACGTCGGGCATGAAATTCATTTCGATGCGGCGCTGTCCATCGCCCTGACAGGCCTCGCAGCGGCCTCCGCCGACGTTGAAGCTGAAGCGGCCGGGTTTGTAACCACGCTCGCGGGCCTCGGGCAGCATGGCGAAGAGGTCGCGGATGGGCGAGAAGACCTGAGTGTAGGTGGCCGGGTTGGAGCGCGGCGTGCGGCCGATGGGGGACTGATCGATGCGCACCACCTTGTCGATTTGCTCTGCTCCGGTGATGGCGTCGTGCGCGCCGGGTTCCTCGCGCGAGCCGTAGATGCTCTTGGCCAGCGAGCGGTACAAAATGTCGTTGACCAAAGTGCTTTTGCCCGAGCCGCTGACGCCGGTGACCAGGGTCATTACGCCCAACGGGATGCGGATGGTGATCTCCTGCAAATTATGCTCGCGCGCGCCGGTGACGGTGATCCACTTGCCGGCCAGGGGCCGCGGATGGACGCGTTGCAACATTCCGGACGCGCCGGAGAGATAGCGGCCAGTGAGCGACTCGGGGCAGGCCACGATCTCCGCCGGCGTTCCTTGCGCAACCACCTGACCGCCAAGGCGGCCCGCGCCGGGACCAAGGTCGAGTACGTAATCAGCATGGCGAATGGTCTCTTCGTCGTGCTCGACAACCAGCACGGTGTTGCCCAGATCGCGCAGTTTTTCCAGAGCCTGAATCAGGCGGTTGTTGTCGCGCTGATGAAGGCCGATGGAAGGTTCGTCGAGGACGTAGAGCACGCCGCGCAGGCGGGAGCCGATTTGCGTGGCGAGGCGAATACGCTGACCCTCGCCGCCCGAGAGCGTGGCAGCGTTGCGGTCCAGCGAGAGATAGGTGAGGCCGACGGCGCAGAGAAACTCCAATCGCTCGGCGATCTCCTGGCGGATACGCTCGGCAATGAGCGACTCGCGCGCCGTAAATTTCAGGTTGATGGCCGCCGAGAGCGCGCGGTTGAGTGGAAGCGCGGTGAAATCTGCGATGGAGAGTCCGCCGATTTTGACCGCCAGCGACTCGGGACGCAGGCGCTTGCCGCGGCAGACAGGGCAGGGCGTGGCGGACATGTAAGCCATCATCGATTCGCGATAGGAATCGCTGCGCGCCTCTTCAATGCCGTCACGCAGGAAGCTCAGAATGCCGTGAAAGCCGGTGCGCGGACCTTCACCTTTGGGCGGGCCATAGACCAATAAGTGCTGCTGGCGCGGAGGCAGATCTTCGAAGGGAGTCTGGAGATCGATTTTGTAGCGTTCGGCGGCTAGATGAATGAGTTTGAGCAGATACTGCGAGGTGGAACCGGGGCCGAGACCGTCCAGCAGCGGCTTTGACCAGTCAGTGATGACCTTGGCGGGATCGAGATCATAGAGCGAGCCCAGGCCGTGGCACTCCGGACAGGCGCCGAAGGCGGAGTTGAAACTGAAGCTGCGCGGCTCCAGCTTGGGCACATCGAGGCCGCAGTCGGGGCATGCCATGGAAGAGGAGAACAACTGTTCCTCTCCTCCGGTGACGGCGGCCAGCACCAAGCCATTGGCCAGTTGCAGAGCCTTGGCGACGGCCGCATCAAGTCGTTTTTCCGGAGAGGGTTTGCCTAAAGATGTCGTGGGCTGTTTAGTTCCCTCCCCGGTCCCCAAATGCGAGGGATCTCCACCCCCCGGACGAAGACCTGTCCGCGGGGACCCCGGACCTGGGGCACCCGGCGGCGAGTTCTTGAGCAGGATGCGATCCACGACCGCTTCGATGGTGTGGTTCTTGCGGCGGTCGAGCGGAACCGGCTCGGAGATATCCATCAACTCACCGTCGACGCGGGCGCGAAAGCCTTGACGGTCAAGCTGGTCGAGCAGCTCCTTGAACTCGCCCTTGCGCCCGCGGACAATAGGCGCCATCACGGTGACGCGCTCGCCGCGGCCAAGTTCGAGAATGCGCTGGACAATTTGATCCGCCGTCTGATGGGCAATGGGCCTTCCGCAATTAGGGCAGTGAGGCGTGCCGATGGAGGCATAGAGCAGGCGAAGATAATCGTAAATTTCGGTGATGGTGCCCACCGTGGAGCGCGGGCTGCGGCTGGTGGTCTTTTGCTCGATGGAGATGGCTGGCGAGAGTCCTTCGATGGAGTCCACGTCGGGCCGCTCGATCTGGTCAAGAAACTGGCGCGCGTAGGCCGAGAGGGTTTCCACATAGCGGCGCTGTCCCTCGGCATAGATTGTGTCGAAGGCCAGCGAACTCTTACCCGAGCCGCTGAGGCCGGTGACCACCGTGAGCGTATTGCGCGGGATGCGCACGCTGATGTCGCGCAGATTATGTTGGCGCGCCCCGCGTACCGAGATGTGAGTGATGGGCATGAAGGGAATCGAATATCCGCAAATGGTTTCGGAGCTATAGGGTTTTGTGTGTTCCGTCGCAGAGAGCCGGATTGGCGGTGTGCTTGCAACCGCAGAAGTGGACGGTCTTGGTTTCAGTGGCCTCGAATTTTACGGGTGTGAAACCGGAGCCCTTGTGGCTGCCGTCGCAGAAGGGCTGGCCGGCGCTCAGGCCGCAGGCGCACCAGTAGTAGCTCTTGCCGGCTTCGACCTGGACGGCATAGGGACTCTTTTGGGCGATGTTTGGTTCTGGCATAGGGAACTCTCCTTGAACATTGGTACAGATATTATCGCCGATTGCGGAGACTAGTTTTGTGGATTGCTGGGCGGTTGTCCTGGCTGCGGTTGCCCTTGCTGTGGGCGCAGCTGCATCTGCTGCATTTGCTGCGGGGTAAGCGGTGGCCTGCCAGGTATGATGCCGGGCCGGATGGGTGGTTGCCCCGGCAGTGGCTGTCCCGGCTGCGGCTGCTCCTCCGTGTCGGATTCTTCTTCGCTGGCCGGGGCGGGATTGGCGGCTGCCGTGGTTTTAGTCCCGGCGTGGCGGGAACTGAGCAGAATCTCGCGCGGGGTACCCTGGCCCTGGTCACCGACAAGGACGATGTTGTAACCGGAGCCCTGCAGAAGCTGGCTGAGCACGTCGCGCGCCGGGCCGGGTCCGAAGACGCCATAGACTCGCTGGTCGGCGTCGAATCCTTCCACCTTTGCGCCGGTTGCGGTGGACACGTCAGTCAAAATCTGCGACAGGCTGGAGTTAGCGGCGTCGATACGCAGGCCCTGGCTGTCCCATGTGACCGATGCCGGAACAGGCTTTTCGTTTACTGGCCACTTGGGAGCTTCGGGCTCGGGAGGCGTTGCCGGCGCAGCCGCAACCTGGGGCGTAGGAGGTTGTGCCTGAGCCGCGCGTTTGTATGGATGAGACGGCTTGTGTGCCGGGTGAGCGATTGCCGGCACCTGTGCACATAGTATCTGTATGCCGCACAGAGTCGCGATGAGAAGCGCCAGCAGCGCAAATCTCCGCGCGCGAAGGAGTCCGAACGAAAGCTGCGAATTGAGCAGAAGGTCAGTGCGCATGGAAACGGTCTCGTCGCGGCATTCCGATGCCGCACTACAATAGACTAACAGTGGCCCGCGGACGCTCGTACAAGAGATTTCGCGCGCCGGAGAGGGTTCAACCGATGCGCCTCTGCTGGAAGGTTTTCGCCGCGCCGGCGGTTCTATTGGCGGGTTTGGCAGCACCTATAACTGTATACGCCACGAGTTGCACTACCCAGGCCGCGTTGCTGCCTCAGGACCGCAATGCACTGACGGCTGCCGGGGGACGGCTGGCCGTGGCCGTGGCCGAGCAGGACTTTGTTACGTTGAAGGCCGCCCTGCTGCCCTCCCTGGCTCAGGATTGGGAGGGAATGCGCGGGGTGGTGGAGTCTTCCGCGTCGCTGATGAAGGGCGGGCAGATTCAACTGCGCAGCCTGTATCTGCTGGATGCAACCAGCCTGGCTGCGCCCGCCGACACGCAGTTTTTCTGCACCAGCGCGAGCGGCGCTCTGACCGTGACGTTGACCATGCGGGCGCTGCCACCGGGCCGGTACGCCGTGGTACTGGCTGATGCAGTCGGAACGCCCTACGCCGGCCAGTTGGGCTTCATCCTGGTTTGGGACGGCCCCGCCAACGGCTGGAAGCTGGGCGGCCTGACTGCGCGGCCCGGTACCCTCGATGGAGAGGACGGCGTCTGGTGGTGGACGCACGCCCGCGATCTGGCGAGGTCGGATCAGCCGTGGGCCGCCTGGTACGCATACGAGACGGCGCGGATACTGCTGCTACCGGTGGATATTATCTCCACGCCTAACCTGGAAAAACTCGGAAGCGAACAGACGGCAATCAAGGATTCACCGCAAAACGCTTTTCCTTTGACGATTCCCGACGGCCCGCGCACCTGGAAGATCGACACTATCTTCCTGGACCCGTCGCTGCTGCATGCCGACCTGGGCGTAGCCTACGAATCGCTGGGAATCACCGACCCGGCGGCGCAGCGAACAGAAGCGATTACAGTGTTGAGCGCGTTTCTGAAGACGCAGCCGGGAATGCGTGAGAACTTTCATGGCATGTGGGCATACGCCGTGAAAGACGGCAAGCGGACGCCGGTGCTTGAATTGCCCATGGCGCAGATACCGTAGATGCAGGGGGCCAGTCTTGGTTTTTCCCAAAGAACTTTCCGGAGAGAAGACAGAGAGAAGCACAAGATGACCAGAGCACGGCACGATGGCATGTATTTATTGATGTTGGGGTGTCTGGTTTTTATTTTACTGGGCGCCGCCATGGAGAAGGCCTCTTCCGTTCCGATGTTAGATTTTAAAGGGCATTACTATCCTGCTCGATGCCTTATTCAGCACTGTGACCCGTACGTCGAAAGTGAGGTACTCAGGGTATATCAGGCTGAGGAAGCAGATCATCCATTGGATAATGCCATAGTTCAACAAATTGCGACGCGATATATATATCTTCCCACCGCATTTTCCATCACGGTTCCCTTGGCGATGCTGCCATGGGGCCCGTCGCACATTCTTTGGATGATACTTACATTTGGGAGCCTCATTTTTGCTTCGGTTCTTATCTGGAATCTCGGAGCGGATGATGCGCCAATCATCTCCGGCATTCTAATCGGCTTCCTTCTTGCCAACAGTGAATTGCTAATCATAACGGGCAATGCCGCCGGAATTGCGATCAGCCTGTGTGCAATAGCTGTCTGGTGCTTTCTTCGCGAGCGTTTTGTGCCGGCTGGAATCCTGTGTTTTGCGATCAGTCTAGCTCTCAAGCCGCACGATACGGGACTGGTCTGGTTCTATTTCTTATTGGCTGGCGGAGTTTTCCGTAAACGCGCGCTGCAAACCCTCATGGCGACTGTTGCACTTAGTCTGCCAGCAGTCCTATGGGTCTGGCGCGTAGCACCACATTGGATGCAAGAATGGCGTTGCAATATGTTGGCATTTTCAGTGCACGGCGGGCTAACCGACCCAGGTCCTGCTTCCACGGCCCACGGCCTCGGCATGATGATCAATCTGCAAACGGCCATCAGCTTTTTCCGGGACGACCCACGCATTTACAATTTTGCCTGTTACGTACTCTGTACGCCGCTCCTGCTCCTCTGGGTGTTCGTCACTCTGCGGTCACGCCCCACGCAGAAGAGAGCCTGGCTGGCGCTGGCGGCAATTGCGGCGCTTTCCATGCTCCCTGTCTATCATCATTTGTATGATGCCAAGCTTCTATTGCTCACAGTTCCGGCCTGCGCCATGCTCTGGGCTGAGGGCGGGCTGATCGCGTGGCTTGCGCTCCTGGTGAACTCCGCGGCATTCGTGTTGACCAGCGACCTTCCATGGGCAATCCTGCTGGGCCTTATCAAGTCCATGCACCTGTCCGCAAACGGGTTGTCCGCACAGATGTGGATGGCTGCGCTGACCTTGCCGACTCCGCTTATCCTCCTGGTCGTTGGCATTTTCTATCTGTGGGCCTATGTGTCACGCAGTTCAGCCTCAGCCGAACCGGCGGAATCTGGAAGCCATGAGGAAACACCGGATGCACCGAGGCAGCCCGCTTCATGTTTGAAACTGAAAAAGCCACTCTACAGGCCGATTCCGAGCTTGCCTGGCGTTCAGGATAGAAAGAGAGATTGAACATGACCAGAGCGCGGCGCGACGGCCTGTATTTTCTGCTGTTGGGGAGTCTGGCATTTATTTTGCTGGGAGCCGCCCTTATAAAAGGCGCTCAGGCGCCAATGCTGGATTTCAGAGCACTCTACTATCCCGCACGATGTCTTATGCAACACTGTGATCCCTATAACGAAAGCGAGGTATTGCGCGTATATCAGGCAGAAGGAGCATATAGCCATCTAGATACTGCGAAGCAGCGCTTGATGGTGACGCGGTACGGGTACTTGCCCACCGCTTTTTCTTTTACGGTTCCTTTCGCGATGCTGCCGTGGGGGCTTGCACACGTACTTTGGATAACGCTTACCGTTAGCTGCATGTTTATTGGCGCGCTGTTGATTTGGGATCTAGGAGCGAATGACGCGCCGGTAATCTCCGGTTTCCTCATAGGGTTTCTGCTTGCCAACAGCGAAGTGCTCGTGATTCAAGGTATGTGCGCGGGAATTGTCGTCAGTCTTTGCATGGTGGCTGTCTGGTGCTTCCTTCGGGAGCGGTTCGTTGCGATTGGCATTCTTTGCCTTGCCGTCAGTCTCGCGATCAAGCCGCAAGACACCGGTATGGTGTGGCTCTATTTCCTATTGGCTGGCGGAGTCTGCCGCAAACGCGCGTTGCAAACCCTTTTAGCCACGTTTCTTCTGACTGTGCCGGCAGTACTGTGGGTTTGGCGCGTGTCGCCGCACTGGGTGCAGGAGTTGCACTCCAATATTCTGGCGTTTTCGTCACACAGCGGCATCAATGACCCTGGCCCTGCTTCATCAGGCGCTCATGGCCTCGCGTCTGTGATCAATCTGCAAGCGGTCTTCAGCGTCTTTTGGGACAATCCGCGCATCTACAATCCTGCCAGTTATCTTCTTTGTGCGCCGCTCCTGCTCCTCTGGGTATTCGTCACTCTGAGGTCACGCCCCTCGCAGAAGAGAACATGGCTGGCGCTGGCGGCCATCGCGTCTCTTTCCATGCTGCCGGTCTATCATCGGCAATATGATGCCAAGCTCTTACTGCTCACGGTTCCTGCCTGCGCCATGCTCTGGGCGGAAGGCGGCTGGATCGGGAAGCTCGCGTTCCTGGTGAATTTCGCGGCGTTGGTATTGACCGGAGATATTTCGTGGGCAGTTGTTCTTGGTCTTATCAGCCACCTGCACCTGCCTGCGACGGCGCTGACTCAGCATATGCTGATAGCCGCGCAGGTCTTTCCTGCTCCGCTCATCCTGCTGGTTACGGGCATTTTCTATTTGTGGGTCTATGTGCGAAGCTGTACCGCCCACACCGCGCCTCAGCCGCTGTAGGGATATTCTGGAGGTCAGAGAATTCAGAAAAGCAAGGCGTAAAGTCCTGGAAACGAGGAAAAGAAGTAATGTCATCCATTGTTGATTTGCGTTCGGATACAGTTACGCGGCCTACGGCACAGATGCGCGCGGCGATGGCCGCGGCCGAGGTGGGCGACGACGTGTATGGCGAAGACCCTACCGTCAACTTGCTGGAGCAACGCGCGTCGGAAGTCTTCGGCCGCGAGGCGGCGCTTTTTGTGCCTTCAGGCACCATGGGCAACCAGATCGCGATTCGCCTGCACACACAACCGGGCCAGGAGGTGATTGCCGAATCACGGGCGCACATTCTGGATTGGGAGATGGCCACCACGGCAGTCTTTTCCGGATGCCTGGTGCGCGCCGTCGCCGCCGAGCGAGGCATCCTCACCTGGAAGCACATTGAGCCGGCCATCTACGCGCGCGGCGCTTTTCGCGCGGCTACGGGATTGATTGAGATTGAGAACACGGCGAATCTTGCTGGCGGGGGCTGCTCGCCCCTTGGCGTCATGGAAGAAATATGGGTCAATGCAAAGGAGCGCAAACTTCCGGTGCATCTGGACGGGGCGCGCATCTTTAACGCGGCTACAGCGCTGGGCGTGGATGTGAAAACTCTAACCAGCGGCTTCGACACGGTGATGTTCTGTTTGTCGAAGGGACTGGGCGCGCCGGTGGGGTCGATGCTGGTTGGCTCGGCGGAGCTGATGGCGCGGGCTCGAATCTTCAGAAAAGCATTAGGCGGCGGAATGCGCCAGGCGGGCATTTTGGCGGCAGCGGGACTGATTGCGCTGGAGCAGGGTCCGGCGCGGTTGCACGAGGACCACGCCAACGCGCGCCTGATTGCCGAGGCGCTGGCAAAGAGTGAGCACGTTGCCATTGACCTCAGCTCGGTCGAGACCAATATTGTGGTCTTCCGGCTGAAGGGAGTGAGCGTGGTCGATGTAGTGGCGCGGTTGAAGGCGCGCGGCATCTGGATGAGCGCCTTCGGGCCGGATGCGATTCG
The DNA here is from genome assembly GCA_964520005.1 of uncultured Occallatibacter sp. GTDB lineage: Bacteria > Acidobacteriota > Terriglobia > Terriglobales > Acidobacteriaceae > Telmatobacter. The sequence continues at coordinate 17,386 of CAZFMB010000017.1, read as the reverse complement.
GCTGGTCACGCACCTCGATGTGGATCGTGCGGCATGCGTGATGGCGGCCAAGGCTCTGGCTGAGGAGATTGAGGCGGCGGGCAAGGCGGCGTGAGCGCGGCGAATCTGTAATCACTGATAGATGTTAGCTATGAGCTGTCTACTGTTCTTACGGTTCCAGCAGAATTTTACCTGTCGTCTTGCGCGCTTCAAGATCGGTTTGGGCCTGCGCGGCCTCGGAGAGGCGATAGAGGTGCTCGGTGCGCAGCTTGAGTTCACCGCTTGCGGCCCAGCTCATGACATCGCCGGCTCTCCATTCCAGTTCCTTCCGCGTGGCAATGTAATGCCACAACGTGGGGCGGGTCACGAACAGCGAACCCTTGCCGCTGAGCTGGATTAAGTCGAAAGGTGGCACTGGCCCACTGGATGCGCCAAAAAGGGCGAGCAGCCCGCGCGGACGCAGGCAGTTCAAGCTGCCTTCAAACGAGGTCTTGCCCACCGAGTCGTAGACCACATCGACTCCTTTGCTGTCGGTGAGCCGCTTGACCTCCTCCACGAAGTCCTTCTCCATATAGAGAATTACATCCGAAGCGCCCGCTTCGCGCGAGAGCTTCGCCTTCTCCTCGGTGGAGACCGTGGCAATCACGCGCGTGCCAAGTCGCGAGGCCATCTGCGTCAGCAGCAAGCCCACTCCGCCGGCCCCGGCATGAACCAGCGCCGTGTCGCATGCTTTAAGCGGAAAAGTGGAATGGGAAAGATAGTGCGCCGTCATGCCTTGCAAGAGAGCTGCCGCAGCCTGTTGCATGCTGAGTCCCGTGGGAACCTTGACCAGAGACGCTGCCGATACCAGTGCATACTCTGCATAGCTGCCCAGCACGCCCACTGAGGCCACCGCGTCCCCGGCGGCAAAGCCGGTCACGCCCGGACCCAGCTCCTCCACCGTGCCCGCCGCCTCGCTGCCCGGAGTAAACGGCAGCGCCGCTTTGTAGACGCCTTTGCGAAAGTAGATTTCGATGAAGTTGACCCCTACAGCTTCCACGCGGATCAACACCTGCCCTGGCCCCGGCTGGGGGATGGGCAACTCGGCCAGATGTAAGACCTCCGGCCCACCTATCTCGTGAATCTGTATGGCTTTCATCACAACTTCAGCATGAACCCTGGGAGCGTGTAACGCAAGAGTGTGGAATTTCTATTCCCGGATGCCGGTTTCCTTCGACAGCACCTTCGACTCCTGCGACACGCGCAAGCGCACCATGCTCTCAATGGAATACGGCTTGCATTGCCGTCCGGTGTAAAAGTGGCGCACCCCTAACTCACCCAGCAGTCCAATAGCCAGCAACTGAATGCCGGAGACGATCAGCACCGAAGCAATCACAAACATTGGTGCATGATGGAGCATTACATCCAGGCTGGGATTGAGGATCTTCATTCCCAGTAGAATAGCCGCCATGCAACTGCCCGTCAGAATTCCCAACATGCCAAAGCCGCCAAAGAAGTGCAACGGCCGGTTCATGTATTTGAGCAGGAAGCGTATGGTCAACAGGTCGAAGAAGACTCCAAAGGTGCGCCCGATGCCGTAGTGACTTTTGCCGCGTGCCCGGGCCACATTCTTGATGGGAATTTCGCAGATAGAAGCGCCATACCAACTGGCCAGCGCGGGGATGAAGCGGTGCATCTCGCCGTAGAGTGGGATTCTCTGAATAACCTCCCTGCGATAGGCTTTGAAGGTTGTGCCAAAGTCGTGAATGTCCACGCCGGAAAGTTTGGACATCAGCCAGTTGGCGCAGCGCGAAGGGAAGCGGCGCATGATAAAACTGTCAACCCGCTCCTTGCGCCAGCCGCTAACCACGTCATAGCCCTCTTCGAGCTTTTCGAGGAACAGGGGAATCTCGCTGGGATCGTGCTGCAGGTCGCCGTCCATGGCCAGGATGAACTCGCCTGTGGCGTGGTCGAAGCCCGCGGCCAGCGCCGAGGTCTGACCGAAGTTGCGGCGCAGCTTGATGACCAGCACACGGCTATCTACGGCGGCAATCTCTCCCATCAGCTTGCAGGTGCGGTCGTCGGAACCGTCATCCACCAGCACCAACTCATAACTATCGCCCACCTGCTCCATCACCTGCTTCAGGCGCGCATACAAGACGGTCACGTTCTCTTCTTCATTGTGGAAGGGGACGACAATGGAGTATTTTGCCATATCGTTAGTGTAGACTCCGCAACAAAAAAATGGGATAACATCTCTTTTCGGTATAACGCCATTCTGTACGTCAACAGCACGCGGAGATGCGCCGGGGAATAAAAAACTACCGTTCCAGATCTTCGAGCATGGTCTGCATCTCACTGGTAGCATGATGGTTGCCGCTAAGTGTAGCACAGTCTATGCCGGTCTTCAGCCGGGTGATCGCTTCTTGAGTGCGACCCGCCGCGGAAAGGGTTTGCGCGGCCATGAAGTAGCCCGCGGTGTAAGCCGGATCGTTGGCCAGCAGCTTGTCGAACTCGGCTAGCGCCGCGTCTGTTTCGCCACGGCTGGCCAGTTCCATGGCCAACCCATAACGGGCAAAACTGTTCTTTGGGTCCAACTTCAGAATTTCTTTCAGTCCTGCGATCTTGTCCATTTTGCTCGAATCTGTCAAAGGGAAGATTTGCGTAATTGGCGGCGATTGCCGAAACTGGAATCAAGCGTTCTTCAAGGCTGGCTGCCGCCAGCTTTATTCTATCTGGTTGCAGGCGACACGGAGCAGCATCCCAGGAATGGAGCAGACACGATGAGTCAGACTAAATCCGTTGAAACCAACCCCGCGGCCCGCACAGTCGCGAGTACGCAGTCGGAGATGACCGAACTGATCCTGCCCAACGACACCAACGTTCTGGGCAACCTGCTGGGCGGGCGGCTAATGCACTTCATCGATCTGACCGGCGCGATGGCTGCCTTTCGTCATGCGCGCACCTACATCGTGACCGCGGCCATGGATCATATCGACTTCATCCGGCCTGTGCATCTGGGCCATCTGGTCACGCTCAGGTCCAGCGTCAACCGCGCCTTCACCACCTCCATGGAAGTTGGCGTTAAGGTGTGGGCGGAAGACACGCAGACCGGTGTGCATTCGCACGTGGCCAGCGCCTACCTGGTCTTTGTCGCCGTCGACAAGGAGGGCCGCAGGCTCAAGGTTCCTCAACTGCTGCCAGAGACGCCCGACGAGCATCGCCGCTATGCCGATGCTTTGCTGCGCCGCGAACATCGCGAGGCCGAGGCCGTGCGCCGCAAGCAGGAGAAACTGGCACACGACGCTCAGGAAGACGAGAAAGAATGAGAACCACCAGCGGCGTGAAACGCATCTAAAGTACAATTGAATTTTTATCGGAGCAAACAAATACATGGCGCATTCGCCTAACATGCCTTCGCCCGTTGCTTTGCCTGGCATATCAAAAATCGTTGCTATCGGTTCCGGCAAAGGCGGCGTGGGCAAAACCACCGTCGCCGTCAACCTGGCCATCGCGCTCAGCAAGCTCGGCAAGCGCGTGGGCCTCATCGACGCCGATGTCTACGGGCCCAATGTGCCGCTGATGATGGGCTCCAGCCAGCAGCCGGCCATGGGCGAGGGCAATCGCATCCTCCCCAACCTGACTCACGGCATCAAGACCATCTCCATCGGCTACATCTCTCCCAGCGACAAGCCGATGGTGATGCGCGGACCGATGCTGCACCAGATCATACGCCAGTTTTTGCAGCAGGTGGAATGGGGCGAACTTGACTACCTCATTGTCGATCTGCCTCCGGGCACCGGCGATGTGGTGATTTCATTAGTCCAGACCGTGCCGCTGACCGGAGCCGTGGTAGTCTCCACGCCCAGCGATGTGGCCCTGCAAGATGCGCGCAAGGCTCTGGAGATGTTTGCCCAGGTCAACGTCGAGGTGCTGGGCATTGTGGAGAATATGAGCCACTTTACCTGTCCGCACTGCCACCAGGAGATCGACATTTTCTCCAGAGGCGGAGCCGAACGCACCTCGCAGCAGTTCAATGTACCCTTCCTGGGATCGATTGAGCTGGTTCCCGCAATTCGCGAGGGCGGCGACCGCGGCCTGCCCGTTGCGCTGGCCGGACCAAAAAGTCCGCAGGCTGCCGAGTTTTACGCAGTGGCTGAAAAACTGATGGTGCAGGCCGAAGAAGCCGCAGCCACTGCCACCGACGTGATCGAAATCAGCTAGGTCACTTTCGACTTAGGCCGCACCGGAAGACAGGTGCGGCCTAAGAGGCTTCCGTTCACCCTGAGTCAATAATGGGCGATAAGTTTCTGCGCCACGGCCTTGGCGAGAGCGATTTTCTCGGGAGCAGACTTGCCGAGATACATGGAGATGACGATCACGTCTCCCTTGGCCTTCACGGCCAACTGGCTTGCAAAGAAGATGGCTTGGGAGCCGATGCCGGGCACGTCTTGCACATCCTTGAATTCCTTGCGGGCGTTAGTGGCATAGTCGCCGAAGCGGGGGCCGTCGCCGGAGTGAATGATGATGCTGAGCGACTTGAATGCGTGACCGAAGCGGCAGGGATCGGTGGGGCTGCGCTTGAGCTGCGTGCCGACGGCAGCCGAGACTTCTTCCTCCGTGAGCCGGTTGCAAATGTTCTGAGCAAACGCCGCCGCATTCGACAAGGGCAGCGCAAGTAAGATAGCGCCAAAAAACAGATTGGAGATTTTCATGTTTGAAGTTTATGTCCAGAGTGTTACCGGATTGTAAATTCCAATCACGATGGGACAACTCTGTAACAAAAGAAAAGCGGGGCTCGCGCCCCGCTTTTCTCCTGAACGAAACCGCATTCAACAGCGTGAAAGCATTACCACATCGTGGCGGCCGCGGGGGCGGAGTAATCTGCTAGTAGGGTCGTATTGTTGAAGGTGGTGTTGCTCCCATTGGAGATGACGTTGGGAGAGGCAACCACTGCAAATTTGTTGTTGAGGAAAGAACTGCGATTGACTTGGGTGATTCCTCCGCTGGCATACACCGCTTCGAGATAGCCATTGATTTGGCTATTATCCACATAGAGATTCGAATTGATCGACTGGATGCCGTTCCCATAGTTCCCCACCGTAGTGCCGGCATTTGGTGACGTGAATGTAGAGTTGAGGATGGAGACCGCGGCGTACTCGGCAGTCAATCCAAAGTTGGCAAAACGCATGTGCGAATTGATGACCACCACGGACTGAAGAGATGTTGCGGAGGTTCCATTGACGATGATACCGGTGGAGGAGATGTTCTCGAAGGTGGTGTCCTTGACCACGATATTCTGCCACTGAGAACTCTGTGCGTAGATGCCAAATTGGAATCCGGTCAGCTGCACATTGTCGACATCCAGTCCGCCAGTACCATTGAAGTAGATCCCATATCCCTCTCCGTAATTGCTATGGAGGCTGAGGTTATGTAACTGAACTACGCTTCCTGACGGCGTATTCACAGTGATCCCAATACCTTGAGATGAATTGATCACATTGGTGGCAAAGCCGCCGCCATCGATGCGGATGGGCTCGGTAATCGTTACCGGGCCGTAATCGCCCGCGTTGAGGACGCTCAGCTGGCCCCAGGATGGAGTTTTGGTAACCGCGTAGGCAAAGGTTTTGCATGGCGCGGTAATCGGGCAAGTTCCAGTATCGCTTCCTGAATTGGAAACCCAGGTCTGCGAGTAGGCCGCGGTGGTCAAAGCCATCGCACAAAACAATAGGACGAGAATGACGGCATTCTTCATTTTGAAAGATTCCTTTTGGATTTGGTCGGGGCCCTTGTGAGTAGTTTATTAATTATTTTAGCGAGCGGAGTAGCGGGAACACCTCCAAATTTTTAATAATCTGTTAAATATGTGTAAATCGCCGCAGGTAACCGGCTGGAAAGGATGATAAATGACGTACCTTCGAAGATTGATTGCCTACAAACTCAAAAGCGGGGATCGCTCCCCGCTTTTGAGTTAGCAGTTCGATCTTCGTCTTACCGCCAGTGTCCTTCCTGCATCTCCCAATGATCGCCCCGGTGAACCCACCTGTGAGCAACCCAGCGCGCTCCGGGATGTGGCGGACGCTCCCAGCGGCCGGGAACCCAGACGTAGCGTACGCCATCCCAGCGATGATAGCCGTCGATCCACACGAAACCACGCTCCGGAGGCCGGCCGCGCTCTTCAACGATGATGGGCGGCGGCGCAATGCGGACCACAACCTGCGCAAACGAAGCCGCAGGCAACAGTGTAAAAGCCAGCAGTAATGCCAAAGCAATCTTCTTCACGATGACTCAACTCCTCCTGGGTTAGAGTTTCATGGTTAATGTTTCCGGAATCTTGTAGCCATTCCGGCCTGTTGTTAACTTCAACGTTATACCACAGGAATAGTTGCGCATTCAGTCATGATTTGTAACAAAAAAGACGTGGAAAATCGAAGTTATTCGACCATCGACACGGTCAGCAACGACTGACTATGATGCCTACATGAGCAAGATTTCCATTGCAGCGGAAGACCGGGTCTTTGTTTTGACCGGGGCGGGCATCAGCGCGGAGAGCGGGTTGCCTACCTTTCGCGCCGCGGATGGATTGTGGGCGGGGAATCGCATCGAGGATGTCTGCACGCCGGAGGCCTGGGAACGCAATCCATGGAAGGTGTGGGAGTTCTACGGCGGACGGCGGGCGGCGGGCGCTGCGGCCAAACCGAATCCGGCACACGTTGCGCTGGCGGAGTTGGAGCAGCAGCTTGGCGACCGCTTTTTTCTCTGCACGCAAAATGTCGACGACTTGCACGAGCGCGCCGGCTCACGCCGGCTGCTGCACATGCACGGCGAATTGAGCAAGGCGCATTGCGAAGACGATTGCGGACGGCCGCCGGTTGAGGATCATGCGATTTATCACAGCCTGGAGGAGGTGGGCCGCTGCGCGTGCGGCGCAAGACTGCGCCCGCATATCGTTTTTTTCGGAGAGATTCCGCTGGAGATGGAGCGCATTCAGCAGGAGATTGCAAACGCAACGCTGATGGTGGTCGTCGGCACGTCGGGATCGGTTTATCCGGCGGCCAGTTTTGTCCATTGGGCGCGGCAGCATGGCGCGCGCGCCGTCTATGTGGGGCCGGAGCCGCCTCTGAACGCCTCGGCCTTTACCCACGTGGTCGAAGGCAAGGCGGGAGATGTGCTGCCGGGACTGTTTGTGGTCGAGCGGAGTTAGCGCGACGTGCGGGGGTTGCGGCCTCCCAACCTGGCTGTAAAAAACACACAGCGAAGATGGGAGACCTGCAAAATCAATCTATTTCTCGGCGGGGACTGAAACCGGCGCTGGAGGTGCGGACTGCACATTGGCTTTCTGTTGCTCGGCTTCCCGGTCGAGCTTGGCGCGCTTGGGAACCTCGGTTAAGTCTTGGTCGTGCGCCGTGCGGTGGACTTCGGCTTGCGCTGGGCGCCATGCGTTGGGGATGGTTTGCATTCGGTTTTCTCCGTTTCTTTTTTTGCGGCCCGAGGGGCCGGTTTTGTTGCTTCAGACGGTTTACTCGGACTGTTGCCGGTGGACTTGATGTACTCCACACGCCGGAAGCGCAGCGCTGTCCAATCCTCGTCAATGGCGATGGCGCGCACGGTGTCGAATCCCATGGCTTGCAAAGCGGCCCAGCCGGTGTCGCGGTTGAAGTCGCACGTGTACTTTTTGGATGTGCCCTTGGGATAGGCAAACCACACGATTGCATCGCCCGGGGCGCGCGGCCACGGCCTTGGCCAGCGCGTCCACCTGGCTTTTGCGCGTCACGAACGCCAGCAAGAAGCCGATCTCCGGAACCGACTCGATGTGGTGGTGAATGGTGAGAACGGGAAGTCGCGCAAGCTCCGGCAGAAAGCTCTCGGGAGCATGCAGAACGAGGATCTGCTGCTGATCCGTAAGATTGAGTTTTTCAAATACGTCGCTCATGGATTCTTATAATATCCTCATCGGGGAAATAATCTGCAAAGTGTATGGAAATATTCTCAGAAGTGAAAGCGGTAGCGCAACTCGGCAGAGATCAGCCGCGGATCGTTGTAATGGAAGCCGCCGATAGTGATGGAGTTGTCCAGCAGGACGCGGTGATTGGTGAGGTTGAGCGCTGAGGCCGAGATCTTCCATTGCTTGCCGATGGAGTGGCCCGCAGAGAGATCAAAGGTCGTATGTACCGGCAGGTACGGACCCTGGTACGGGCCTTGACCGGAGCCGGCCAGGCCGTTGGAGAAGCCGGAGCCGTAGTAGACGTTAGACGAAAACCAGATGTGCGCGGGCAGCTTCGCCGTGAAGCCGGTGTTGAGCGTCTCGCGCTGGTCATGGTCGAGCGCGATGTAGCTGGGGCCGAGGTCGCAGGCCGGGTCGGTGGGCAGCGAGCATGTAAAGCCGCCGATGATGTTGCCGCGCTGCTGGGCGATCTGGTTAGAGTAAGTCAGATGAAACTGACCGAGGCGAGCCAGTTTCGGCGAGCGCACAGTCATCTCCCAGGCGCGGATCAGCGCTCCATCGACAGCAATGGGAAAGTACATATTCGATTCACCGAGGTTGGAGTGATCGAGAAAATTGTTGACGCGATTCTTGAAGTTGGCCACGTCGAGCAGCCAGCCCTTGAAGGGAATCTGCAGGCCAAACTGGTGCTCTTCGTCGCGTTCGCTGGGCAGCGGCGTAAAGGTGTTTTCACCAGAAGACAGGCTGCCGGCGTAGTTCAGCACAGAGCTGGAGACGGTCAGGAGCGGCGCGGGCTGGAAGAAGTGACCGTAGAAGCCGCGCAGCACCCAGCGCAGGCGGGGGATTTCCGCAGTTGCTCCGATGCGGGGGTAGATGGCGCTTTCGTCCAGCCAGGCACGGTAGATGGAAAACCGCTCGCCGCCCAGCAGCGTGATATACCGGCCCAGTCGCAGGTGGTCGGAGAGATAAAACTCGACCAGGCCGGCGTCTTTGCTGTCCGGCTGGTTGCAAGGGTTGTTGTTGGTGACGCACTGCCCGTTGGCCTCGACGCCGAAGAGGTCGTTTTCGACCTGGAAGAAGGAATAGAGTCCGGCGGAGAAGCTGTTGGGGCCGGCTTCGAGGTGAGCGTCTGCCTGCGCACCGCCGTAGTTGGAGCCCTGATGCCAGGTTGTGGAGACCGGGGAGTCGGTGGCGAGCGAGTCGTAGTCCGCCTGGTTGAAGTGATAGAAGGGCGCAATGGTAAATAGCGCCTTGGGCGAGAGCGTGTGTACCCAGTTAGCGAGGACAAAGGAGTCTCGCTCAGACTGCGCGTCGCGCAACCCATACGAGTTGTAGTAGCCGCTGAGAAACTGCCAGTCAGTCTGGCTGGGATCGTAAGGAATGTCGAAGTAATCCTGACGATATTGTCCGTTCAGGCGGAGTTGATCCTTCGGCGTCTGATTGCGAATCAGCGACACAAAGCCGCTCTGGGAGTTCGTGGCATCGTGGTAGATGGCGGCAACCGGCGTGGCCAGTCCGTAGTTGGAGCGGGAGCCGGCGAGACTGGCGTACCAGGCGGTAGCGGCATCGTGATTGCCCAACGATACTTGAGTTTCTCCGGTGTAGAAGTTGCCAGCGTAGATTAAGACCTCGCCCTGGCGGTTGCGCTCAAAGCCATTGCGCGGCAGCACATTGAAGATTCCATAGGTGCGGTCGCCCACCTCGGACCCATAGCTGCCGCGCTCGGTCTCCAGCGCATCAATGTCCTTGGGATCGATCTGCGGGCCAACGTTGGAGGCGATTTTGGTGTTGGGAATCGCAACGCCGTCGATGAGCCAACTAGTCTGGTGGCCACCCCTCATGTGCAGCATGTCGTGAGTCATATATGCGCCGGGTACGTAGTCGGTGATCATCTCCATGCCGATAGTGCGGCTGGCGCCTGGGGTGAGCTCAATGTCAGCGCGGGTGATGAGCGTGGTGGGAGTCGCCGAGTCCGTGGCAGAGAGGGAGATTCCCAATCCCTCTACCTCGACACTCTGCACGGCCGGGGCAAGCTGCAGCACGATGTGCACCACCGGGCTGGTTCCCGAGGCCACTGTAAGGGGCTGAGTAACAGTTGCGAAACCGGGAGCGGCGACGGTCAGGCGGTAGAGGCCGATGGGCGCCTGGGGCAATTGAAATTCTCCGTCTAAGCCGGTGCTGGTACGCAGGACGAAAGCCGAATCGGCGGCTTGCAGCGTGACCTGAGCGCCGGCGAGCGGCCTGTGCTGAGGATCGTGGACCACGCCATGCACGGTGGCAAAGACGTTACCCAGTGCGGGGACGGATGCGGCTATGAGCAGAGCCACGAATAGGGAAGAAAGACGCATAACAATACGAACCTCCGTAGAAATGGGCTGAGACACTAGCGGTCTTACGAACCGCGGACACAGCGGTGCGCAAAATGCATGTCGAAGAAGACGTAGATTTTTAGCCGAGAGGGTTTGCAGGAGGTCCGCGGCCGGCGCGGGTGCGGATCTGGCTTAGGCGTGCGGCAGCGTGACGGGAGGCAGGCGAGTGAGGCAGCGCCAGCAGAACAGGTAGGCTGACTTGCGCGGCGGCCAGAGCATCAATCGCCACTGCGAGCGCAGCGGCATATCCGGGGAACAAGGGGCAAGTTGAGGGAGTTGTAAAGAAGGGCTTGCCGGACGCAACCTCGGCCCTCATGGCGGCCAAGCGCATAGCCATGGCGCAGTGGTGCGCACCATGGCGGCGGCAGCAGGGAGGCAGGCGCGATTCGTCGCTGGCGGAAAGTGCTGCCACCAGCGGGCTAAGTCCGAATAACAGTATCAGGAAAATCGCAAGGCCGCGCCGCATCTGGAACTTATGCTACACGAACGGCGACATTGGCTGCGCACTCTGAAATTCGGCGGGGCGCGGTCAGGTATCATCGAGTTATTGCGATTTTCATCCACCTTTGGAGGAAATGATCGTGTCCGAATCGAAGATTTCCGCACAGCCGCAAGAACTTTCTGCGCAGGATTCCCGCGTTCGGCGCCCTCTGCGCGTCGCTCTTTTCGGCTTTGGAACAGTGAGCAGTTCCGTGGCGCGAATACTGGTCGAGTCTCGGCCCGAGGGACTGGAGTTGACCCACATTTACGTCCGCAGCCTGGCGAAACGACGCGTGGACTGGGTTCCCGCGAGCGTGCAGTGGAGCGAGGACGTCGATGCGGTGCTGGCATCGGACGTGGACGTGGTGGTGGAGCTGGCTGGCGGCCTCGATCCGGCAGGAGGCTGGGTGCGCAAGGCGCTAAGTACCGGTAAGAGCGTGGTGACGGCCAACAAGAAGCTGATCTCCTATCATGGCGTTGAGCTGGACGGGCTGGCTGCCTCCGGCGGCGGACAGTTGAAGTACGGCGCTGCTGTGGCCGGCGGAATTCCCGTGATTCCGGGGCTGGAACAAGGGCTGGCCGGCGATCAGATCGTGCGCATCGAAGGCATTCTGAACGGCACCTGCAACTTCATTCTAAGCAGAATGCAGGAGGGCGCGGAGTACGCCCCAGTGCTGGTGGCTGCGCAGGCCAAGGGCTATGCCGAGGCCGATCCCACCGAGGACGTAGGCGGCTTTGACGCGCGCGCCAAGCTGGCCATTCTCATGCGGCTGGCGCTGCGCGTCCATGTGGACCCCGAGGAGATCACGCCACTTCCCATTACCTCGATTGCCGCCATCGACTTCAGTTATGCGCGCGAACTGGGCTGCACCATCCGCCAGGTGGCGCGCGCCGACCGCGCCGGTGGTCAGATTGCGGCCAGCGTGGGGCCGATGCTTGTAGACATGCACTCGCCACTGGCCTGGTCGCGGGGCACGGAGAACATGGTGATCTTTACCGGCCACTACGGCGGCGATGTGGTCTTCAGCGGTCACGGCGCCGGCGGCCATCCCACCGCGGTGGCGGTGGTCAGCGACCTGCTCTCTCTGGCGCATGGGTCAACGAGAGTTGAGGTTCCAGCGGTTGCGTCGAGGCTGAGCGCCGAATTCGAGGTTCCCCATTACATCCGCTTCATGGTTAACGACAAGCCGGGAATCATCGCCGACATCACCGTGGCGCTGGCCAAAGAGGGCATTAACATTCGCGCCATTGTGCAGAAGCCGGGCTATCCCGCTCACGCTCTGCCTTTCGTGATGACCGTGGAGCCGTGCAAACCTTCGGCGCTCAAGCGCGCCATGGAAGCCATGCGCGGCAAGAACTATCTGCTCGAAGCGCCGCTGGATTTGCAGATGTTGGAGTAGCTTTCAGCCGGGCTTGTCACGCTCCACATTCTCTTGTCAAGAATTCTGCAAGGATCATGCAAGCAGTATCCATGTAGGGGAGTATTTGGCATCGACTAGGCGTGACACCGTTTTCGCCAGCAAATTATTCTGATGATTGCGCCAATCAGCAGTCCCGGGAAAAAATATCCAAAAAATAAAAAACCTACGGGTGTTAACAGGAAGCTTATTAGGCAAATATCTCCCCACGTAGCCGGTTGGCGCATCACATAGTGTGTGACTACCAAGATCACGAATTCAAGAGGAATCACAATCATAGCTAAACTGGACATCCAGGAAAAGCCGATTGCGCCTATGCTCAACTTTGCGAAAGTTCCACAGCGATGGCATCGGATAACATCCGAAACAGTGAAGAAAGGAATGCCTTCTTGGACGGAGGCCTTGCAGTTAGGACACTTGATGTCACTAATCACGTCTTTTTCCTCGTTTTCCCCAACTGGCTTGAGTTATATTATCAGGGCCTAAGTGTGCATTCTAACACTCCACTCGCCGATTATTCCCGGGCCGTGGCGACGGACTCGACGAAGAGGCGATGTACGCGGCGGTCGTGCGAGAGCTCCGGATGGAAGGTGGCTGCCAGGATGCGGCCTTGGCGAACCAGAACTGGGAAGCCATCGCGCGTGGCAAGCACATCGACGCCGAGACCGATCTGGGTGATGCGCGGAGAGCGGATGAAGACCATCTCCAGCGGGCCGCCGGGAAGGTATGTCTCGGCGGTTACTATGACGGAGTCGATCTGGCGGCCATAGGCGTTGCGCTCCACGACAGCATCGAGCACGCCCATGCTGCGTTGCGCAGGGTTCAACACTTCACGCGCCAGCAGGATCACACCTGCGCAGGTGCCGAAGACGGGCATAGTACGGCAAAATTCCTGCAAGGCCTCAAAAAAGCGGTGTTTTTCGAGGAATTTCAGCATGGTCGTGGATTCGCCGCCAGGCAAGACCAGGCCCTCCAGACCGGCCAACTGCTCCGGCTTGCGCACCTCGACGGGCGACGCACCGGCCTCGGTGAGGGCTTGCGCGTGGCTGGCGTAATTACCTTGAATGGCCAGGACGCCGATGGCGGGCTTTGTTCTCTGAGTCACTTTCTTTCCTCTTGTACATAATCGAAGGGATTGAAGACTTGTACATTGAACGGTTTGAAGTCCTTGACGTTGCGTGTAACGACGATGAGCCGCAGCACTCGTGCAGTGGCTGCAATCATGGCGTCGGCGGCCAGATTGTCTGATCTGCCGTGCATTAGGCGCGACCATTCACGATAGATGGTTCCGTCCGCCGGGAGGATAGTGTAGTAGCTCATCACGCCATCTAGCCAGCTTTCGAGTTCATCGGCTTTAGAAGCGTCTTGCAAGCGCGTGATCTCGATTCCATCCTGAATTTCTGCAACGACGACACCTGGCACGGCAAGCATATGCAGCGGCACTGAGCGCCTCCATGCAACGACAGCTCCATGCGGGCGAGTCTTTCTCAGTTCCGAGACCACATTGTTGTCGAGAAGGTAGGTCATGCCTACTCACCGTCTCCGAAATCGAAGGGGCGGAGCTTGAAGGCTCTGCGCGGTCCAAAAGGAATGTCATGCGGACCGTTGGGGTCGAGCAGCGGGTCAGGGATGGATTGCCTGGCGCGCTCTCTCAGGTGCTTCCACTCGTCGATGGGAACGAGGACGGCTGTTTCGACGCCGCGCCGGGTGAGCACCTGCGGGCCGTTTTTGAGTGTGGCGTCGAGGAATTCACTGAAGCGTGCCTTTGCATCGTAGACTTGCCAAGCCATGGAAAACCTCCACTTACATAGTCATATCACTAGTCATATGACTATGTCAAAATCCTGCTCCTCCTTCGGGGATTGGCCGTCCGCCTCCGACTTTCGAAGACAGAATGTTGCCTTCGAAGTCCACATTTCTAGGCATTCAAAATGCTTGAAAAAGTATCCTTCTATATACACCTATAACTACGTAATTCGGGTACAACATAAAAAATGCGAATACACCCTTCGGCAAGCTCAGGACCGACAGGATTTCCTCGCACTCCTGTGTGCTACTATTCCAGCTATTGTTCCAGATGAAACCTCTAAAAATGCGCTAGCCGAAAGGGAAGGGGATCGGTAATGAATCGATATCTGAGGCTCATGGTGTTCGCGGCAGTCTCTGCCGGGGCGATGATTTCCATTAATGCGTGCGGCCGGCTGACTCGCCTGCTGCCACACAAGGCACGAATCAACCAGGTCATGATCGATCTGGCTCGGGTTGACAATTCCATTGCCATGCCGGATGCAGCCAAGGAAGACGCCATCGTCGTCACCGTCACGCGCGATGGGAGTGTGTGGCTGAGACAGAACAAGACACCGATCCCCGAGCTTGCCGAGCTGCTTCACGATCGGGCAGCGGATATGTTAGGCCAGCGCACCATGTACCTACGTGCCGATGCGCGCGCGCAGTTCCGGGCAGTTGAAGACGTCCTTGATTCCATGCGCATGGCCGGCGCCGACGATGTGGGACTGCTGGCGCGCAAGAAAGATGAAGTCGAGAAGAAAGAGTATTTTGCGTGCAGCAAGCCGCCGGAAATGCCGAGGGGATTGGATATCATGTTTTTCGCGACCCCGCGGTCTCCTGGCAACATGCCGGAGAAGCAACTCACCTACCCTACCAGGATTCCACGCGAGACTTTGATGGTCAGAGATCTTTCCACAGGCGCGGCCACGCCCAGCGCCGCGGACCGCACCATCGTAGTTCAGATTCGCTATCGGCCGGGCGGCGATCTTATTTACAAGATCAATGCAACCGACACAAACAAGGCCGAGCTGCTGCCTCGGCTCACCGATATTTATGCGAACCGCGCAGAGCGAGTTCTTTTTATTTTGGGGGATGACAATATCGACTTTGCCAAGGTGGCGGAGGTCATCGATATCGCCCGCGCCGCGAATGTGGATCACATCGGAGTGCTGACTCCGCGCATCGTTGCGGGCCAGTGATTCAACTCTTCTGGCCTGGGCCGATGGCGCAAAGCCATGGTTTCTCAGGTCTCAAAATCGAGACCTGGGCCACCCATTTATCAACTAAGCAACCGATATAGTGAGTTCCTTGCCGAGGACATGAAAGGCTTCAGCTATGCGGTCGACCTTTGTGGCGTGAGAGAGAGTGGTTAGCCGATTGACCTCCTGCTTGCTGGTATTCAGGCGCTTGGCCAACTCTGCCGGTCGCACATTCTGGCGAATCATCTCATTGAGCAGAGCGCACTTAAGCGAGAGACTCGCTGGCAATGCGATTAGGTATTCCCCCTTCCGTTTGGCGGTGGGAGTGGGAGTGACACGGCGCTCGTCGAGGTAATGCTCCAGCGCCAGCTCCAAAGCCTCGGCCGCATACTTGAGAGCTTCTTCCAGCGTTTCGCCATCGGTGATTGCCTCGGGAACATCGCGGAAGGTCACAGTATATCCGCCCTCCTCGAGGAGGCCTGGGGTCAACTTTGCAGCGTATTGCAACATCACTTTTCTCCCTTTAGACCGAGTTGGCGCTTGATGCTCTCAACTGTGCCGGTGCGCATCTCGGCGCTGTGCGTGGGCATGACGGTGGTTTTGCCGTTTAGCGTGACGTACATGTGGGAACCTTTGCCCCGCGATCGATCGAACTTTGCGCCCTTGCTCTTCAACCACCGTTGGAACTCGGCGCTGTTCATAGGTTAAGAGTACACGTAATTGTTTACTGCGTCAAGCACCTGCGGTGAGGCCAGCAGCTCCTTCGGCGCGGGAACGAACGGGGACAGCTTCCCACCCTTCGCAAGAAAAAAGAAGGATGGGGCACTCGGCTCATGATTCTTCATTATCAGTCCTTAAAAACTCGGGCATTTCAGGTATCGGTCTCAAGACTGCATTCTTCTTAAACCTGAATCGTAAATAATTTGCTCGGAATCTGACAAGAAACGTGTTGCACATTTGAAACTCTGGATTCGCAGATTTAAGATTTCGCACTTTGTAAATCCTCTGTTGGCGTGGTCTATCAGGTATCGCACATGAGACTATGATCCTCTGGCCTCCTTGACGAGTCAGGAGATGAAACGCCATTTGATCTTCCGGATATGCAAGAGGCTGTTGGTTGTTCAATGAGCGTTGAATGTTCATAAGATCGGTAGTGGCATCTCCAAACGGATGTTGATCTCGGAATTCGTCGTTGAGTTCTTCGGGGAAGCTCCAAGCGAGAATGGTGCATGACTCGCCTATCGCTATGGTTTCATCTACATGAAGCGATGCACTTGGCCGTCTCCGTTTCTCAATTAGCTCGATTCGAATACCTGTCGCTGGAACCGTGCCCGAATTCTGAAGGTCTATATGCCCCATATAGGCAGGACTGACAATGTGCAGTGTGAGGATCGGTTCTGTTGTACGGCGTGCAATAGTGCGCGACACTAGTACAGCCCACAAAGAAACAAAGAATGCGGGAACAGCAAGCAGAAATGCTGCTAGTGACAACAAAACCGCATTGTGAGCGTCATTATCTGGAGAAATCATTCTCTTCACTCATTGATCAAATTCTCCATCCTTGCGCTTTTTTCTAGCGAAAGGAGGGAAAGCAAGAAGCACATGCGAGCGAATAGCGAGCGTCTGCCTGGACGGCCAGTCCTCACCAGCCGCGGGTTTGGAGTTGGTCTTTCTCTTCGATGGCGGCGGCGGCCAGGCCTTTCATCGTGCCGGTGACCTGGGCGGCGACCTCGGCGAGAATTTTGGGGTCGTTGTAGTGGGTGGTGGCTACAACGATGGCCTTGGCGCGGGAGACGGCTTCGGCGCGTTCGGCGGGATCGTTTTCGACATCCAAAGGAGTGGCCCGCTCCTTCATGAAGATTCCGCTGCCGACGAAGATGGCCTCTGCGCCAAGCTGCATCATGAGAGCGGCGTCGGCGGGGGTGGCGATGCCTCCGGCGGAAAAATTGGGCACGGGCAGCTTGCCGGTTTGGGCGACCATGCGGATGAGTTCATACGGGGCCTGGTGATCCTTGGCGGCGGCGTAGAGTTCCTGTTCTGAAAGCACGGTGAGGGCGCGCATCTCGCGGATGATCTGGCGCATGTGCTGCACGGCGTGGACCACGTCGCCGGTGCCGGCTTCGCCCTTGGTGCGGATCATAGCCGCTCCCTCGGCGATGCGGCGGAGTGCTTCTCCGAGGTTGCGCGCGCCGCAGACGAAGGGCGTGGTGAAGGCGTGCTTGTCGATGT
>CAZFMB010000016.1:0-49216 GCA_964520005.1 uncultured Occallatibacter sp. | reverse complement strand
GCCGGTGGCCGCGCCGCAGGGGTTGGTGTGCTTGACGATGATGACGGCAGGCTCGTCAAACTCCTGCGCCAACTCCCAACAAGCGTCGAGATCGACGAGGTTGTTGAAGCTGAGTTCCTTGCCCTGAAGCTGGCGAGCGCCGGCAATTCCCTGCCCTGAGCCGTCGGTGTAAAGCGCGGCGCGCTGATGGGGATTTTCGCCGTAGCGCAAGGACTGCGCCAGCGCGAGGTTGATGCGCAGGGTGGCTGGCAGACTGGATGTGTCCAGCGCGGCGGGCGCTGAAGGCTCTGGGGCATCGGCAATCTGATCCAGCGTGTTGGCAATGGCCGTGTCGTAGGCCGCGGTCAGCGCGAAGGCCTGACGCGCCAGCCGCCAGCGCGTCTCCCGGCTCAGAGCACCGTCGTTGGCCTTTAGTTCGGCAGCCAGCGCGGGATAATCGGCGACGCGGGTCACAATGGCCACGTCTTCAAAGTTCTTGGCGGCGGAGCGGACCATCGACGGACCGCCGATGTCGATGTTCTCGATGAGGTGGCCGAAGGCGACGCCGGGCTGGGCTGCCGTTTTTTCGAATGCATAGAGATTCACCATTACCATGTCGATGGGCTGGATGCCGTGCGCGGCGACGGCGGCCTCGTGCTCTTTGTTACCGCGGATGTAGAGCAGGCCGCCATGGACCTTGGGATGCAGGGTTTTGACGCGGCCGTCGAGCATCTCCGGAAAGCCGGTCAGTTCGCTGATGTCCTTGACGGCGAGGCCGGCTTCGCGCAACGCTCGCGCAGTACCGCCGGTGGAGATCAGTTCCACGCCAAAGCCGGCCAGAGCCTGGGCAAACTCCACCAGGCCGGTCTTGTCCGTCACGCTCAGCAACGCCCGCCGAATCCGTTTTTCTGCACTCACAGTTCCACTCCTGTTTGAGGTTTCGCCAAGCTCCAGAGTACAAGATTCACCTGGAAGAGGAGTGGGATCCATGATGATGCAGCGGCTGCTGTTACTTGAGTGGCGAGAATTCGTCTGTGAGTTTGTTGGAAATGCTAAAGTTGAGATATGGGTAGTTCCCCTCCCAATCCTCTTAACCCGCAGATCATGCGTCCGGAGCCGGGTTTCAATCCGTCTCCGCCGCCCCCGGTTCGACGGCGGCGTTCCTCATGGTCTTACGCGCCTGCTACCTATGCGTTGGTCGGCCTGAACTGCCTGGTTTTTCTGGTGATGACGCTGCGCGGGGCCAGCATCTGGAGCCCCACCCTCGATCAACTGATGTACTGGGGCGCGGATAACGCCGGCTCTGTGCTCATCAAAGGCGAGTGGTGGCGTATCGTCACCGCCATGTTCGTGCATGTGGGTTGGATTCACCTGCTGGTAAACATGTGGTGCCTGTGGAGCCTTGGATTGCTGGCAGAGCCTCTGATGGGTTCGGCAGGCATGCTTGCGGTGTACATCCTTACCGGCGCGGCAGGCAACCTTCTTTCCACCCTTTACAACTGGTGGATGAACTACCACGGGTGGATGATTACCCACAGCATCACCGTATTTCCAGCCGGAGCCGGCGCGTCCGGCGCGGTCTTCGGCATTGCCGGAGCATTGATTATTCTGCTCAAGTCGCAGCGGCTGCCTATACCTCCCCGGGAGCTGTACAAGCTGCATAGATCGGTAATCCTGTTTGCCACCATCAATCTGGGAATCGGCTTCACCATCAGCCTGGGCGTGGTGGCGAGGCATACCGGAATTCTGATCGACAATTCAGCCCACCTGGGCGGAGTTCTCTGCGGCTTGCTCTTCGCGGCCCCCATGGTGCCCCGCATTGGCGCGCCCCGCGATCTGTTTCTCTTCCGCCTCCGCGTGACCATCGCGATGGTGGTGGGAATATTAGTGCTGTTCGGTTTCTATCTGGCCCAGCTGCCGCGGTAAGGCAGTTTCACCATATTCTGAATATGGTTTCCCGCACTTCGAGCTAATAATTCACGAAGGCTGGAGCACACAAACAAGCTGGGAGTTAACGCGTCGCCGTGGCGGCGAACTTTTTTACCATGGCCAGCAGCAGTTTGCGGTCGCTCTCGTTCAGGTTGGTGGAGTAGCGGCGGATCTGGTTGAGAAAGCGCAGCTCTTCGTCGGAGAGTTTTTGCAGGTTCGGCTGCTTGCCCTGCGAATCGTCAGAGAAAAAATCGGTGATGGGCAGGTCGAGGGCGCGCGCAATCTTCGACAGCGTGTCCAGCGAAGGAACTGTATGGCCATTCTCCACGCGCGAGAGATAGCATCGCAACAGACCCGTTTTCTTTTCTATGTCTCCCTGGGAAAGCCCTTTTTGGAGGCGGAAAGCGCGGATGGATGTGCCGATTTTCAACATGGATATTTCCTGTTCCGATGCCGCCGGGGTTACTATCACGGTAGCAATCAATAGATTATTGTCATAATAGTTAACATGGGCCGAGCATGAATGCAAGCAAATTATTCGTAAGGTTTGAACAGCAAGTAACTTGAGCGCCTAAGGCCTGATATTTTGGACCGGTTACAGGATCATAGACGCTTCACGAGGTAAGCGAGTTCTTCCACAGGATTGTCGTTGTATGGCGCGCAAGGCTCAAATCCTATTTGCAGATAGAGGCGATACGCGGCATCCATGGCAGCGGGGACAGTGTCGAGGAATACTGCTGTGCATCCCGCGGCGGCAGCGCGGTCGAGGACGGCTTGGGTCAAGGCACGACCGAGTCCCAGGCCGCGACCACTGGGGCGCACCCAGAGGCGCTTCAGTTCCCAGGCATGGGGCGCAACCGATGCAGGCAGTGTACGCCAGGCAACGAATCCGGCTGGTTTTTCGAAGGCCAGAGCCAACAGGCAGCCGCCACCTTGTTCGTGGAAGCTGAGGGGCAGGCGAGCGGCTTCCTTTTCTAGGGAACCATAGCAAAAGCGCGCGCTTGCCGGCTGCGCAATCACAAAGCGGCCATATTCGAGCAGCAATTCCCGCGCTTGCGCGATTGTGGCCGGAGAGGAGGTGGTGGTGATTTCATCCAGTTGAAATGGCCGGGATTCGGCCTCACAAGTGGCCATAACAAAGTTTACGATGAGTTGTTGTCGTTTCGCTATCGTAAACCTTCATGGCGCGTAGTCCGTCTGAAAGAGTAAGAGCGCGAAAGGTCAGGGAGCATGAATGCGGCAAGATGCCATGCGTTGGACCGTTGTGGCGGGAATCTTTGTGGCAGGCGGCCTTGCCGCCCTGGCCCAGTCGCCGGCCACGGCAGCGGTCCAGCCCGTTATGCCCGTCAGCACGCCTGGCGCAGGTGAGCCGGCTGTGCAAAGTCCATCCACACCGGTGATCACGGGTGGAAAACTGCACGGCATAGTCAAAAGCGGGAACATTCCCCTGCCCGGCGTGACCGTAACCGCCCAGAACACGCTTACCGGCAAGCGCTATTCCACCACCACCGATATTACAGGCGCATGGGTTCTAAACATTCCTCAGAATGGACGCTATGTGCTTCGCACCCAGTTCGCGGGATTTGCGCCCGGCTCGCAGGAGACGGTGCTCAACGCCGCCAGCCGCGACCAGACGGTGAGCTTTGAACTGGTGCTGGCCTCGCGAGCGGCCAAACAGCAGGAGAGCGAGGCGGCTAATCAGCAAGCTATCCGGTCGACCATTCAGCAACTCACAACCAACGGCGCACAGAGCCTGAGCCTGATGAGCGCGCTCACGAGCGACAACGAGAGCCAGGCTGGGACTTCCGGTGTGACCGGCGCGGCGCTGCCCTCGATTACGGGTAACTCCGACTTTGGAGACGAATCCGTGGCTATCAGCGGCCAGACTGGTGCGGTGAGTCCGCTGGCCGGCCTGGATATGGACCGCGTCCGCGATGCGGTGGAAACGCTGCGCGCGCAGGGAGTTCTGCCAAGCGGGCAAGACGTCGGGAACTTCGGCGGCGGAGGCGGTCTCTTTGGCGGAGGCGGCGGATCAGGTGGTGGTTTTGGCGGACCGGGTGGGTTTGGCGGCGGAGGCGGACGCGGCAACTTCCGCGGCTTCAACCTCAACCAGCCGCACGGCGCGATCTTTTGGATCGGTAGCAACTCGGCACTCAACGCGGAGCCCTTCAGCCTGCGTGGACAGCCGCAGCAGCAGCCACCCTCCGGCACCAACCGCTTCGGTATTACCTTTATGAGCGCGCCTTATCTGCCGCATCTCACCAAGCCCAGCGGCAAAGACATGATGTTCCTGACGCTCAGCGGGCAGCGCAGTTCCAATCCGCTGGACCAATATGCGACAGTGCCTACGGATGGCAATCCCACTTTTGGCACGGTCGATGAGCGAACAGGCTACTTCAACACAGCTAGCCTGCCGACGATTTACGATCCAACGACCGGTCTTCCATTCCCCAATAACATCATCCCTGGCGGAGTGGGCGGACGGATCGCAACACAGGCTACAGCGCTTTTGACTTACCCGAATCCCTATTCCAGCGGAACAAATTGCCAGCCATTCTTCCCTGCACCCAACCTACCTGGCTACGCGCAGAACTACCATCTGCTGACCACCGCGCAGACGAACTCGACGCAGGCCGGCGCTCGTTATATGCGCAGCCTGGGCAAGAACGCCACCCTACCCGGAGGACGCGGAGGACTTGGCGGAGGCCGGCGCTCGCAACAGAATCAGGGGTTGCGCCAGAGCATCAACTTCAATTACAACTGGACCGATTCGGCTTCGGACAATGTAAACATCTTTCCGCAACTGGGCGGCAAGAGTTCTTCCAGCGCGAACTCCGTGCAAGCCGGATACACGGTGGGCTACCACAAGCTGACCAACATCTTCAACGCCAACTGGAATCGCAGCACCAGCCAGGCGACTAACTACTTTACGAACAAGACGGACATAGCAACAGGCCTCGGCATCGGCGGAATCAATAGCGCACCGCTCAATTACGGCTTGCCGAATCTAGTGCTCAGTAGCATCCAGGGATTCAATGAGCAGCAGCCCAGCTTTTCGCTCACGCAGACCATCTCGTTTTCTGAGGTGCTGAGCTGGATTCACGGCAAGCACAACCTTCGCTTCGGTAGCGACTACCGCCGCGTGCATCGCGACTTCCTGGGCGGTTCGAACGCCACCGGAACCTTTACTTTTAGCGGCCTGTTCACCGAGGATGCCGCGCGCGATACAACCACTGGCTCCTCGCTGGCAGATTTTCTGCTCGGACTTCCGCAGGAGACCACCATTGATGCCGCCGCCGGCAAAAGCTACCTGCGCGAGAATGTCTGGGACGCCTACGCTACCGACGACTGGCGCGTGCGGACCAACCTGACGCTGAACTACGGCCTGCGCTACGAATACTTTTCGCCCTACACGGAGAAGTATGATCGCCTGGGCATGATCTACACCGATCCCAGCGCGGCGTTTAGTCTGAATCCTCCCGTCGAAGTTGGGCCGGGTGGCTCCGCTCTGAGCGGCAACTTGCCCGCCTCGCTGGTCTTTCCCTTCCACACCGCCTTTGCGCCGCGCGTGGGTCTGGCTCTACGGCTGCCTAAGCAGACCGTAGTGCGTGCCGGCTATGGCGTTAATTACACCGTCGGCCAATATGCCACTTTTGCAACCATCATGGCGCGCCAGCCGATCACCAATCAGCCGTCCTTTGTTAACGAGCAGACTAACGAGTTCACCTCCGGAACCGGGAATCGCCTGGCCGATGGATTTTCCATTCCAGCAACTGAAGGCAGCTATGAACTCGATCCGCACTACCGTCTTCCCTACGTCGAAGTGTGGAACCTAGATGTGCAGAAGACGCTGCGCTGGAATGTGGTACTGAACATCGGTTACAACGGGTCGCGAGGCAATCATCTGGACATTACCAGCGCGCCGCGCGTGAGCGTCAGCAGCCCGGGCACAGACCCCACGGACCAGGTTTTCAACTATGAGCAAGCCGCGGCATTTTCGAAGTTCAACGCAGGACAATTGCGGCTCAATAAGAGATTGAGCAAAGGGATTTCGTTCGGCGCGAATTACCAGTACTCACACTCCATCGACAACGCGGGCTCGGTGGGTGGCACATCGACGGTGGTGGCGCAGAACTGGCAAGACCTCAAGGCCGAAGAAGGCAACTCCGGCTTCGACCAGCGCCACAAGGTCAGTGGAACTTATCTTTATGAGTTGCCTTTTGGCAAAGATAAGCGATGGGTTACCAGCGGCGTGGGCGCGCATATTCTGGAGGGATTTTCCGTCTCCGGCAGCTTCATCTTTGCCACTGGAACGCCGCTTACGCCCACATACCAGGCAGGCGTGGCGGATGTGACTAGTGGCACAGCCGGTACGCAGCGGCCGAATTACACAGGCGTTTCGGTTACCGCGGGAGCAGGATCGCTGAAAGAGTGGTTTAACCCCGCGGCATTCACGCAGCCGCCAAACAACACAACTACGCCGAACTGCCCCAACTGTGGCAATGTTTCGCGCAACTCCATAGTTGGGCCGGGAACCGTGCAGAACAATATGGCTCTCTCGAAGACGATGCAGCTGGGCGGCACGCGCAGCTCGGAGTTCCGCGCCACGGCCAACAATGTATTTAACACCGTTCAGTACGCGGGCGTGGACACTAACGCGGCTTCGCCGAGCTTTGGGCAGGTGATTTCAGCCGCTTCCATGAGGTCGTTCCAGTTTACGGCGAGGTTCAGATTCTGAAGAGCAGCGAGTTAGCGAGTCAGCGCTGGAAGGCAGTTCATGAGAAATTGGGCACAAAAAGTCGGAGTGGGTTTTGCAGCGCTGGCGATGGTGTTGGCGGTCGCATGGCCAGAGCTTGCCTTTGCGCAGAGTTCCGAACAGTCCACGCCGGGCGGCTTTGTGTTCAAGATGAACGCCGAGTTGGTGCTGACCAACGTGGTGGCGCGCGACGCGAAGACCGGGGAGTTGGTGCGCGGGCTTAAGCAGAGCGACTTCAGCATCTACGAGAACGGCAAGCAGCAGCGCATCTCGTCCTTTGACTTTGAAACTGTGGAGATGGCCGCGCCGCTCAACGAGGCCACCATAAGCGGACTGGCTGTAGGAAGCAACGCGAACAAGGCCGCTATGGTTGCAAAGCCCGAAGAGCTGCGCAATCACCGGCTGATCGTGATGTTCTTCGATCTGACATCGATGCAGCCCGAGGATCTGGACCGCAGCGTAGCGGCTGCGCAGGAGTTTCTGCGTAACAAGATGCAGCCCGCAGATCTCGTGGCGCTTATCTCGCTGGGCAATACGCTCAAGGTTGACCAGGATTTTACCGCCGACAAGACCGCGCTCATCAAAGAGGTTGCAGTCTACAACGGTACTGAAGGACAAGGTTACGTTGAGGGCGCAACGGCAAACACCAACCAGGTGGAAGATGCGACCGGCTACACGCCCGACGAAAGCGAATACAACGACCTCAATACCGACCGCGAACTGTTTGCTCTGAAAGCCGTGGCCAAGTCACTCGAAAAGATCACCGAGAAAAAATCGCTGTTGTACTTTTCGGGCGGTATTCAGCGCGACGGCATCGAGAATCAGGCTTCGTTGCGGGCTGCCATCAACGCTGCGGTGCGCGCCAATCTGGCGATTTATTCAGTAGACACGCGCGGATTGCAGGCCGTTACGCCGCTGGGCGACGCATCAACGGGCAGCCTGCGCGGAACAGGCGCCTTCAATGGCGGCGCGCTCACCAATACCATGAACGCCAACTTCGCCACGCAGGAGGTAATGACCACGCTCAGCGTCGACACCGGCGGCAAGGCATTTCTTGATTCCAACGATTTTGCTCCCGCGTTTGCGCAGGTGCAGCGCGACACTTCGGCTTACTACGCCATCGGATTTCGCAGCTCGAATCCGGCGCGCGACGGCCGCTATCGCAAGCTGACCATCAAGGTGAACAGGCCCGGAGTGAAGCTGGAATACAGGCCCGGATACTATGCTCCGGCCGATTTTCAACACGCAGGCAAGCAGGACCGCGAGCGCGATCTGGATGAGCAGTTAGCCAGCGACTTGCCGGCTACTGACATGGCCGTTTATCTGGATGCGCTCTACTTTCGCCTCGACGAAAATCGCTTTTTTGTGCCGGTTTCGCTGATCGTGCCCGGCTCGCAGATTCCATTTGTGAAGGGCGGAGACAAGGACAAAGCCACGCTGGACATCATCGGCACTGTGATCGACGAGGCCAAGCGGCCCATCGGCCACGCGCGCGAGACGGTCAAGCTGAACCTCGATCCCGGTTTGAAGGCGCGGCAGAAAAACATTCAGTACACTACCAGCTTCAATCTTCCGCCGGGAAAATTCCGCCTCAAATATGTTGTCCGCGAGAATCAGACCGGCCGCATGGGCTCCTTCGAAGCTGAGATTACACTGCCGGAGATGAAGAAGGCTCCGCTGAAAATGAGTTCGATTGTGCTGGCATCGATGCGTCAGCCGAGCAAGAAAAACACACCTCTGGTGCGCGGCGGCCAGGAGTACGTGCCCAACATCAGCCACGTCTTTCGCCGGGACCAGCACCTCTACCTGCTCTATGAAATCTACTCACCCGCACGCGAAAAAGCGGCTGAAAACCAGCCGAAGGGAACCAAGCCGGGTATAAATCTTCTCAGCAGCCTAGAACTGATTCAAGGCTCGACCAAGGTCTATGAAACGCCGCTGGTGCAGGCGCGAGTGATCAATGTGGAGGGCCGCGACGCAGTGGCCGTGGAACTCGATGTTCCGCTCAGCGGACTCAAGGCGGGCCAATACGTGTGCCAGTTGAATGTGATCGATGACGCGGCCGGCAGCTTCGCCTTTCCGCGTTTTGCGGTGCTGGTGAAGGAGCCGGTTGCCACACCGGCTGCCGCGCCGCAATGAAACGCTGAAGTACGCAGCGGGCAGCAGCTAAATCTCCTCAGGGACGGGTTGCCGCCGTTGTTTCTTCGTCGGCCCAATAGCCGTTTCTGCCCTCAATCACCAGGCCTGGGTAGTCCTTCAGCCGCAGACCAAGCGCGTGATAGCCCGGATGAGGAGCTTGCGGATAAAAACTCAGAAGATAACGATTGGGCAAGTGATGGGAGATGGCAATGACGCCGCGCTCCAAACTGTGGGCATCGGTGAATTTGAAGCTCTCGCCGCCAGTCAGCCGCGCCACGCTCTCCGGAACATTGCGCTGGAAGCCATCTGTGACTAGAATCGCCGCGATCTTAGCCGCTCTGAGAGGAGGCGCAAGCAGGCTGAGGCAGTCGTAGGTTTGCTCCAACCGATTTTTGCCTGGCTCAGCATCAGGATCCTTGCTCATGCAGCCGTGAGGAGGCCCGGGAGTGCTGGAACTAAACATCTGCGAGGCTTCGTTTTTAGCGGAGGACTTTGTGGAAGAAAACATCAGGCAGTAAATCGCGGTGTTTGTGCCACTGAGGTCATGAAGCGCTTGTTCCAGTTGCGCCTGGCTGCCATGATCCAAGGTTTCGCTTATTAGCAAAATGACACGGCGGTATTCTGGAGGTTGCCTGCGCAACAGATCGACGGAAAAACGCAGGCCGTCGAGGATGGCAGCGCCGCGATCTCCGGGTTCGAGATCGTGCAGCGCGTCTGCCACTGCGTTTATGTCGGAGGTAAACTCCTGGGCCAGGCGGGGCGCGCTATCGAACTCCACCACCGCGACCTTATGGGGGACTGCGCCGATGACTGCTTCGATGGATGGGCCCAGGTTGCGATATTTGTCGAGTTGACGAGCGCCCGCGCCGCCGGTTTCAATGGCGACAACCAGCACCAGCGGCTCGCTGCCTGTGTCCTCTTCGACCTTGATCTTCTCTTCGATGCCGTCGTCGGTGAGAATGAAATCCTTTGCGGAGAGCGTGAAGACCGGCTCTCCGGCTTTGGTCCTGACCAAGGCTGGCACAAGAACCAGCGTGGTGCGCGTCGTGAAAACAGGATTCTGCGATGCGGGGGAAGCTGGAGTTTGAGCCAACGCCGCCGGCAGGCACACAATCGCACCCAGGAATACAAACTTCATGGCCAGTCCCCCTCACCCTAGTGTATTTCTGACGAACGGAAGACTGTTTGGGAATCGTTGTATCGTACCTAGCCGACAGAGCTCAAAAGGTTAAGACACCCGCGGTCTTGCTAAAATCAAAGCATGACCCTCACCGCACAGGATCGCGCACGGCGCATCAAAATTATTCTCTTCGACGTGGATGGAGTACTGACCGACGGCACCATCTGGGTGATTCCGGCTCCGGTGGCCGGGCCGGACGGAGCCGTGACCACCAGGATGGTTGAGGCCAAGGGCTTCAACGCACATGACGGCGCGGGCGTGACGCTGGCGCGGCTGGGCGGCATGAAGCTGGGCGTGATTACCAAGCGCATCACGGAGGCCGTGGCCCTACGCGCGCGCGATTTGAAGTTGGATTTTGTTTACCAGGGCGAAGCCTTCAAGATGCGTCCGGTGCGCGAGATTATGGCCAAGGAAGGCATGACGCTGGAGGAGATCGCCTTCGTGGGCGACGACGTGATCGACCTGGCGGTGATGCGGGAGTGCGGATTGGCCGTCGCTGTGGCTAATGCGCGGGAGCAGGTCAAGGCCGAGGCGCATTACGTGACGCCGCACCGTGGTGGCGAGGGCGCAGGACGCGATGTGATTGAGTTTATCCTCGAAGCCAAGGGATTGCTGGAGCAGTGCCTCAAGGCGTCGATTGACGAGAGCAATCCGCTGCCGCCGTCGATTGATATTGGCAGGGGCGGGGATTTGAAGTAATGGCGACCCGACCAAAACGCGCTGTCGTACTGTTGAGTGGAGGCTTGGATTCCGCCACGGTGCTGGCCGTTGCCAAGAGCCAAGGCTACGAGTTGTTTGCACTCTCGTTTTCCTATGGGCAGCGGCACGTGATTGAACTTGAAGCGGCGCGGCGTGTGGCAGCAGCCATTGGCGTGGCGGATCACCGCATTGCGAAGATTGATCTGCGCGTCTTCGGCGGCTCGGCACTAACCGCGGAGATCGAGGTTCCCAAGGGGCGCGACGCGGAGGCCATGAGCCACGGCATTCCCATCACTTATGTTCCGGCGCGCAACACGATTTTTCTTTCGTTTGCGCTGGCCTGGGCGGAGGTGCTGGGTTCGAGCGACATTTTTATTGGCGTGAACGCGCTGGATTACTCGGGCTATCCCGATTGCCGGCCAGAGTTTATTGAGGCATTTGAGAAGATGGCGAATCTGGCGACCAAAGCTGGGGTTGAAGGACGACAGACGCTGCGGGTACATACGCCGCTGATTGCGCTGACCAAGGCGGAGATTATCGCCAAGGGGCTTAAGTTGGGCGTGGATTACGGGCTGACCAGCAGTTGCTACGATCCGGGGCCCAGGGGCGAGCCGTGCGGAGAGTGCGATTCGTGTTTGCTGAGGCGGAAGGGTTTTCGGGAGAATGGGGTAGTCGATCCATTGACCTATAAGGAAGGTCTGGCTTCTTCTTGACTCGATCATTGAGTTTTGTGGTTTCCCCGGTCTCAAAATCGAGACCGGGGGCACCCATCATTTTTTAACTATGAAAGTGTTTTGGTTTCGTGGTTTCCCACCCATTCGCATAGAACGCGAATGGATGGGGCACGGGGCTGACCACTGACCACTGACAACTGAAAACTGGTCTTATGAGCTACGCGGTCAAGGAAATCTATTACACGCTGCAGGGCGAGGGGGCGCAGGCGGGGCGCGCGGCGGTCTTTTGCCGCTTTGCCGGATGCAACCTTTGGTCGGGGCGCGAGCAGGACCGTGCGGAGGCTGTCTGTAAATTTTGTGACACCGATTTCGTGGGTGTGGATGGGGATGGCGGCGGAAGTTTCGAGAGGGCTGAGGATTTGTCGGAGGCTATCGAGCAGAAGTGGCCCGCGGATTCCGGGGCGGGCAGGCGGTTCGTGGTTTGCACCGGCGGCGAGCCTCTGCTGCAATTGGACGCAAAGCTGATTGCCGCGCTGCATGGGCGCAAATTTGAGATTGCCGTGGAGACTAACGGAACGATTGCCGCGCCGGAGGGGGTGGACTGGATTACGGTCAGCCCCAAGGCCGGAACCGATTTGAAGCAGCGCAGCGGGGAGGAGCTGAAGCTGGTTTTTCCCCAATTGGGCGTCGATCCGGCGGAGTTTGAGGCGCTTGCTTTCCGGCATTTTTCCTTGCAGCCGTTGGACGGCCCCCATCGCGAGGCTTATACCGAGCTTGCGTTGCGCTATTGCCTCGATCATCCGCAATGGCGGCTAAGTCTGCAAACCCACAAGTTTCTCGGCATTCCATAGAGGGAAAACTATGGAAATGTATAAATCTGCCGTGCGGCGCAAGCCCAACACAGGTTAGAATCGTCTGTACAGTAGGCAGAGTTGCTCCCACCGGCTGCCTGCACTTCCAACCGGCCCAAGTCGTTGATTTTTCATCTCCAGACGGCCCGGATGAGAAGGCATGGAATCCCCAGGATGATGACAAGAAAATACCGTTTGCTGACCCTCTGGCTCGTTTTAGCCGCCGTAATCGCTTTCGTGCTTCCGGCCAGGCCCGCCTGCGCCCAGACCACCCCTGTGCAGATCGTTCCGGGAGTCACGGCTCCGGCCAATCCGGAAACAGTTGCTCCGTCCAAGGACGACCCAGTTAAGACGCCCATCGCCAGCCCGATACAGATTGCCCCGGCTAAAGCTACGGATTCCACCACGCCACCGCCGAACCGCGCCCAGGCGTACTATCATCTGGCGCTGGCCAGCGGCTATGAGGAGCAGGCAGTCAGCGAGGGCCGCCCGGAGTTGGTGACAAGAGCCATCGAGGAGTACAAACTGGCGCTGAACGCAGACCCTACTTCGCCGCAGCTGAACCTGATGCTGGCCAACCTGTACTTCCGTGCCGGCCGTTCGCGCGAAGCTGAGAGCACGGCTCGTGGGCTGCTGAAGAGCGCGCCCGACGATATTGAGGCGCACAAGCTGCTGGGACGCATCTACCTGCGCACGCTGAGCGAAGGGCAAAATGCGTCGCCCGCCTCCTCGCCCAGTGGCAACGTGCTGAATCTGGCGATCACGGAATTCGAGAAGATTGTCGCATTGCAACCGAAGAACGTCGAGAATCGCATGGTTCTGGGCCAGCTCTACACCGTCAAGCACGACCAGAAAAAGGCCGAAGAGCAGTTCAAAATAGCGCAAACCATGGAGCCTGATTCCGAGGAGGTGGTGCTGAACCTGGCCCGCCTATTTGCGGAGAGCGGCGACCTTGAACAGGCAGCCAAGGCCATTGAGACGGTACCAGTAGCCGACCGTACGGCCAAAATGGAAGCTGTGCTGGGCTCGACCTATGAGCAGTTAAAGCGGACCAAAGATGCCATTGCCGCCTATCAGCGCTCCGACAGCCTGGAGCAGGGAGACCCGCGCACGCTGGATGCGCTGGCCCATGCTCTGCTCAACGATAACCAGCTCGATGAGGCGCTGAAGCGCTACCAAGAGCTGGCCGAGGCCGACCCGGAGAACGCTTCAGCTCTGGTGCGCATTGGCGAGATACAGCGCCGCCAGGGAAAATATGAGGATGCGCTGGCCACCACTCGCAGAGCGCGTAGGATGGACTCTAGCAGCCTTGAAGCCGGCTATAACGAAGGGCTGCTACTGGACGTGCTGGGCCGCTACGACGAATCCGCACAGACATACGAGAAGATGGTGGACCTGACCTCGCATGCCAATGGCGCCTACACCACCGAGGAGAAGAACAATCGCAGCATCTTTCTGGAGCGGCTGGGATCGGTTTATCACGAGCAGAACAAGACGGCCGAGGCCATCGCCACCTACCAAAAACTTATCGACATGGGCGGCGATTCGGCGGTGCGCGGCTATCAGTTCCAGGTGGACACCTGGCGCGACGCCAAACAGTATGACAAAGCCATCGAGGTGGCGCGCAAGGCCGTGGAGGCTAACCCCAAAAATCGCGAGCTGAAACTGATGCTGGCCGCGGAAATGGGCGATCTGGGCAAGACCGACGAAGGACTGGCGCAGGCCAAAGGGCTGCTGGCGAACACCACGGAAGATCGCCAGGTGTGGCTGGCGATTGGCCAGATGTGCGTCCGCGCGCATCGCTGGAAGGAGGCCGAGGAGGCCTTCAACAAGGCCGAAGCGCTGACCACCAAGAAGGAAGACCGCGGCTATCTGATTTTTCTCCGCGGCGAGCTGGCCGAGCGTCAGAAACATTATGAGCCGGCCGAGCAGTTCTTCCACCAAGCGCTGGAGATGGAGCCGGACAATGCCATGGTTCTCAACTACCTGGGCTACATGCTGGCCGACAAGGGAAAACAGTTGCCCGAAGCCCTCAAGTTGATTCGCAAAGCCGTGGAGCTGGAGCCTATGAATGGCGCCTACCTCGACTCGCTGGGTTGGGTGTACTTCAAGATGGGCGAGTATGAACTGGCCGAGCAGTACCTGCATCAGGCCGTGGAGCGCGACCAGACCGATCCCACGGTCCATGACCACATGGGCGAGCTGTATGAGAAAACCGGCCGCTTCCGTTTGGCCACGGCGCAGTGGGAGCTTTCACTGGAGGAGTTCGCCAAGTCAGCCTCGGTTGACGTGGACCAGGCCGAAGTGGCCAAGGTGCAAAAGAAACTGGACTCGGCTCGCATCAAGCTGGCCCGTCAGGAAAGCGCCACCGGACAGAAGTAGGGAATAGGGACCAGGGAATAGGGAATAGAAAAGTAAAAAGACAACGGGATACAGAAAGCAGTTTGAGCCTTTCAGGGGAACGACAACGTTGGGAGCAGCAATAACATACTGTTCCCTATTCCCTAATCCCTATTCCCTGCATTTTGAGCGTCCTGTTTCCCTTTCGCGTCCATTCGTTGTAGGATTTTCTCGGATGGGCTGAAAGATTTGGCCGCTCACAGAGGAATGGAAATCGTATGAATCGCAAGAACTCGAACTCCCGCACGCGACGCTTCCGGCAACCCAACGGCTTTACGCTGATGGAGTTGCTGATTGTTATGTCCATCATCACCGTACTGATGCTGATCGGCTTTCCAACCTACAAGATGGTCATGAAGCATGTCCGCGAACTATCGGCTAAGCAGTCACTGCGGGCGATTCATGAAGCGGAGATGTTGTACGAGCAGAGCTACCCCGCCAAGGGATATGCCTGCAATCTGCAGTACCTGGGTGGTGAGCAGGGCAAGACGCCATCCGCCACGGCATCCGAGCTGCTGCCCGAGGAGCTGGCCAAGGGAAACAAAGACGGCTACATATTTGTCATCACCAACTGCGTGAAGAATACGCAGAGCGGCTCAGACAGGGTCGATGGGTATACGCTCACGGCGGTTCCCGAGGTGGTGGGCAAGACCGGGGATCTGGGCTTCTGCACCGACGATGGCGGCGTGCTTAAAGAGGACCGTGCCGGCGGAATCAACTGCGTCGAAAATGTCCAGTGACGCGACGGAATCACGTGGCGCAAGCATGATTCTGGTCTTCTCGATACGAATATTTGTGTGATGATTCTGCCTGACAATCATCGGCAATGGGAGTGGAGTTCGCAATGAAGAAATGTCCCGTTTGCAACGCGGTCTATCCTCCTAATCACGCTTTTTGCAAAGCTGATGGGACGGCGCTCATCAAGACGCAGGATGTTGCGATAGGCATCCCACAAGACGCAACCCAGAGCTGGCCACAGCCGCCAGTTGAGAAGCAGCGTGTACCAGTCTTTGTTTGGGTTCTGGTGGGGGTCGCAGTATTCCTCTTGGCGGGCATCCCACTCATCATGCTGCTTGCGATTCCCAACTTCGACCACATGAAGAAACAGGCTAATGAAATCGCGGCGATGAAGTCCATGCGGGCCATTCAAGAGGCGGAGATGATGTACTCGACCAACTATCCCTCCCGCGGCTATGCCTGCTCGTTGAGGGCTTTGGGAGGCGATCCGAATGCCGGGCCGCCCTCGGCGGAGGCGGCGCAGCTATTGCCGGGCGATCTGGCCTCGGGCTTCAAGTCAGGCTACATCTTCAACCTCAGCAACTGCACCAGTGTGAGCCAGAACGGCACGGAGCGCGTCACCGGCTACATTCTCACCGCCGTTCCTCAGACTCCCGGAAAAACCGGCAGCCGCGGCTTTTGCAGCGATACGTTCGGCGCCATCAAATATGACCCTACGGGGGGCACCCAGTGCGTTCAGCCGCTGGAATCGAGATGATTAAATATTTCAGGCTAGGCGTCTGGATCGTGGTAGCTGCCGCATTCATCTCGACTTGCCTCTACGCTCAAGGACGTTCGCCGTCCGCACAGGATCCGTCCGCTAAGGACGCCGTGCAGGATGCGGCGCACCAACTGGCACAGAAGGTTGATCAGCACTACAACCAGTTGCACTCGCTCAAGGCCGGCTTCACGGAGAGCTATGAGGGGCTGGGAATGCGGCGCACGGAGAGCGGAACGCTGATGATGATGAAGCCCGGCCGCATGAAGTGGGAGTACGGCGAGCCTGCCGGAAAGCTCTTCCTGCTCGACGGCACCTTTGCCTGGTACTACTCCCAGGGCGACTCTCAAGTGCAGCGCATCCTTGAAAAACAAATGAATGATTTGCGCTCGCCGCTGCGTTTTTTGCTGGGCCGCACTAAGCTGGAAAAGGAGTTGAGCAACCTGGCTCTACGGCCCGCCGCGAACGGCCAGTTCACGCTGACCGGCCAGCCCCGTGGTCAGGAGAAACGCGTGTCGCGACTCACGCTGACCGTAACCGCGGATGGAACCATCACCGGAATCGAGATGGAAGAGGCCGATGGCGCGCTGACCCGCTTCACCTTCACGGGTGAGCAGCCTGATGTGACGTTTCCTGCCGGGACATTCCGCTTTACTCCGCCCAAAGGCGTGCCGGTGGTGGACGCGCTGCCGCCAGTGTAAGCAGGATAAACACAACTGCAGCATGTGATCTGCACCAACTGCGGAATCACTTTGCTGTTCACTGAACGGGACTGCCAGATTCCTCTTTCAGCCGCCGAGCCACGCGATCCTTAAGAATCTGGAAAAATCTCTGCACATCAGCAAATGTGGTGGTGGGATCGTTGTTATAGTCCATCAAACGGTGTTCATAATTCTTGCTGTTGGGGGCTATCTCATCGATCACGAAGCGCGCCTCCTGCATCGCCGCTCCGCGATGTTCAAATTTACCCGACACTTGGTGAGTAGCCATCTCCAGCGCACAGTACAGGCTAAATGTTTTGGCATCGGCCGGGCAGACCCGTGTGTCGGCGCGATTCCACTTTGATTCGGAGTCGAGGATCTCTCGCGCACGCTGCACGATCTGCACATCAACCTTGGTGACAGGCGGGCGAACCTCTGGGTCATCTGCCACGCTTCCAGCGGATTGGCCTACGGAGGATTGCCCTTGCCCCACAGCGACGAAGACCAGAAGGACCGCGGGGGCGACAGCCCATTTGCTCCACTTCATGATTCCGCACCTCTTCTGGATTAGATGGCCGTGACTTTGATTTCGGTTACATTCTCTTTTACGCCCTTGATGATGAGCCACATAGCCAATCCGAACTCCGCAATGAACATAATCGGATACAGTGGATAGGTCAGTTTTTGGTAGGCGGGGAAGAGGCCGAGCTGAATGAAACAGATTATCAGGCTCAAACCATCCAGGAGAAGCAACACGCCCAGAATCCGCGGAAGGAAGCCGGATTTATAGACCAGATAGCCGAGGGGGAAGAGCCAGACTCCATATAATAGAGTCAAAATCATATTCGCGCTGCCGCCCAAATTGAGGAAAAACATCGAGAGAGCCTGTAGTTGATCCGGTTTGAATGCGTGCAAATAATCGGATCTGCCTAATAGCAAAAAGGCTTCGAATTGGATCAGCGTATAAACGCATTCCACGGCGACACCGGTCAAATTGAACAGTACGAACAACAAAGCCAGATTCCTGTTCACAGGCTTCAGCAGCACGTACAAAGCCCAGGCCGTCGAAAGAAATAACAGATCGGCGACTATTGTGCTCATGAACCCGATCCTAATCATCAGCTCAGAATCCGCTATATTCCTGGCCATTGCCGCGGGATCATCCCAGACAAAGGGCTTGTGCTGAATAAAAGTCGCAGAAGCAAAGAGAACGATATAGGCGAGATAAAGGAACCCCGCCAATCTGGCCAGTTTGCGCCGCGAACCACCCTGCGCATCGCCTGCAATTTCGAAACCGGCTATGCCTGTCATTTCAATTCCTCCCTTGTTCTTCATCTAAATAATTATTATCACTCGTATCTCAGCGCCTCGATGGGGATGAGGTTAGCTGCTCAAATGGAATGAATTATGCCGTTGAACATGGCAGAGACAGCCAGGACGGCTACAGTTGATTCTTTCTGCTGTACGGCGCACATATGTGTGCCGGTGGTGTACGCGCTGCCGCCGGTGTAAACAGCAAGACTGTCCCGGAAGCTCAATCCTCGAAGGTCAATTGCCCGGCCCAACCCTTGGCAATCGTCTCGTTCATTTCTTCGATTGTGACCGGCTTGCCCGTCCAATGAATACAACCCAGCAAATCCATGATCGAGCCGGTCTTGTGCTTGAGAATATATTCGCCGCGTTCGCCTTTGATGAACCATAGCCAATCTCCCGTCTTCAGTCCAATATCCTTGCGAACTTCGGCTGGAATCGTGATTTGGCCTTTCGAATTAACGGTCGCGGTGTACATCGGCAGCCTCTAGAAAAGAGCATAGCCCCGTTATGTAAGGAGAAATCGGACTCCCGCATCCAGAAATACCAGCAAAATTGTGGCCTTACTAATCGCCGGTAAAAAGACACTCATTACGGATCAGTTTTCGTTGGCTGCAGCGGCTCTTGCCGAGGCCATTTGCAGCGGCTCTGTCAGGGTAAAGATCATCGCTGTTCCCGGTTCCAATGTGGCCTGGGGATGGCTGACCAGCAGGTGTGTGGTGATGACGCCTGCCCCGACCATGCTGCCGGCTAAAGCGCCGACCGGGCCGCCCAGGATGGCTCCTGTGGTTGCGCCTGCTCCCACCGCTCCGCCGTATTCAATGCCGTCGCGTTTCAGGCGCGAGGCCGGCAGAATCGTACCTTCGGACCCAGTCTTCGTTTTAGAGCCGGGGGTTCCGGTAATCACGGCGCGCAGTTGGTAGCGCGTGCCGTTGGCGAGAATTACCGTCTCCGGCAGCAGTTGCATGGAACCGTGACCGCCTACGTGGCCCGTGGAAACCCCGGCCACACGGCCGTCAATCTCCGCTCCGGCGGGAATCACAACTTTATCGCCCAGCATCACGTCGGAGGCCACGCGGCTGCGGAAGGTTTCGCCCCGTTCGCTGTTGGCGGAGGAAAGCCGATCCAGCAGGCGGACGCGGATGGAAGTCCCTTCAGGGAGTTCGCCGGGACGCAGTGGACGCGGATGCACGATGTCGCCGTCCGGATCATCAGCGTAGTTGCGCCTTGTCAACACCGGTTCGCGCCGCGGGGTTGCGTTGCGCTGATCGCCAACGATTCCGCTGTCCGGGTCAGGATCATTCACGGCGGGATCAGTGTATGCAGTCTGCGCCTGCACTGGCGCAATAGTCTGAGCTTGAGCCGGCATAATAGTCTGAGCCTGAGCCGGCGCTTGATTTTGCACAGGCGCAGGTCTCCGCCCGGCAGGCGGCTTGGCCTGGGGCGTACTGGTGGTCACGATGGTGTCATCCGGTGGGGGCGTCGAGGTTCCCTGGTAGGGGCTCGAATCGTTTGCCTCCTGCGCTCCCAGAGCGGCAGTGGCCATCACCAACAAGGCGAACACAAGAATCGGCCGATTCATCCAAGTCTCCTTTTTCCGGGCATGTAAAGTCATCTTCCTCTGATTTAAACCCCGTTGGAGGGGAAGAGTTGCTTGTGCGGGCAACCCATTCCATGCCGGGTTTATGCGCCATGGCATTCAAGGTAAGGCTAACGTAGACCGTCTACCAACGTACTGCGAACAGCCCTACTAGTTCCTTAGACGGCACGAATCAGCCTAGGCAACCCACTCCGGCACAATTCCCAAGCTGGAAATGGCAGCGTCCCATGAACGGGATTACACCGTCCACTGAGGGCCGGTTTGCTAGAATTCCTATGAGACATTAGCCTTTTCCCCTTGGACGGAGAGGTAATTGTGAGCGCGCAGGAGCTTCTGAACACCATTCAAAGCGCCGCCGGAGAAGCACTTGCCGTGGATCGCCGTCCCCAACTTAACGCCCGGCTACAGCACCGCATCATGAGGACCGATATGACTGAGATTATTGCCATCCGCGCCCGCGAGGTATTGGATTCTCGCGGCAATCCGACCGTAGAGGCGGACGTAATCCTGGAAAGCGGCGCATTGGGCCGCGCCATCGTGCCCTCGGGCGCTTCCACCGGCGAGCATGAGGCCGTGGAACTGCGCGACGGCGACAAGAGCCACTATCTGGGCAAGGGCGTGCTGCAGGCCGTGGCCAACGTGGAAACCGTGATTGCGCCCGAGTTGGAGGGCATGGACGCCTCTAATCAAAGACTCATTGACCAGACCATGATTGCGCTGGACGGCACGCCGAACAAGGCCAAGCTGGGCGCCAATGCCATTCTGGCCGTCTCCATGGCTTCCGCGCGCGCCGTGGCCCAAACGCTGGAGATTCCGCTCTATCGCTACCTGGGCGGCGTGAATGCCTCCGTGCTGCCCACGCCGATGCTCAACGTGCTGAACGGCGGAGCGCATGCCGACAGCAACGTGGACTTTCAGGAGTTCATGATTATGCCGGTGGGTGCCGAGAGCTTCTCTGAGGCGCTGCGCTGGGCCGCTGAAACTTTCCATACGCTCAAGGGCGTGCTGAAGAAGAAGGGCTACAACACCGCTGTCGGCGATGAGGGCGGCTTTGCTCCCTCGCTCAAGTCCAACAGCGAGGCCATCGAATTGATTCTCGAAGCTATCGAAGCAGCCGGATATAAACCCGGCGAGCAGATTGCCATCGCGCTCGATCCCGCATCGAGCGAGTTTTATGACAAGGAAAAGAACAAGTACGTCTTCAAGAAGAGCGACAAGCGCGAGTTGACCAGCGAGGAGATGGTAGCCTTCTACGACAATTGGACGCGCCAGTATCCCATCGTTTCGCTGGAGGACGGCTTAGCCGAGGACGACTGGGCTGGCTGGAGAATCCTCACCGACAAGCTAGGCGGCCGCATTCAGATTGTGGGCGACGACATCTTTGTCACCAACATCAAGCGCTTGCAGCGTGGCATTGAAGAGGGCGTGGGCAACTCCATCCTCATCAAGCTCAACCAAATCGGCACCATCACCGAAACGCTGGAGGCCATTGACCTGGGCCGCCGCTACGGCTACACCTCGGTGATCTCGCATCGTTCGGGCGAAACCGAAGATACCTTCATCGCCGATCTCGCCGTCGCCACTGGCGTGGCCCAGATCAAGACCGGCTCGGTGAGCCGCACCGACCGCATCTGCAAGTACAACCAGTTGCTCCGCATCGAAGAGGAACTGGGCGGTGGCGCTGTCTTCCTCGGGCTGGAAGGGCTGAATTACAACGACTAAACCCCTGCGGTGGGGCTGACGGCTTCGCCACACAGAAAGGGAGGGGGCTTCGGCCTCCTCCACTGATTTTCTTTCATTGGCTGGTATTGCAATCGCCATCCCTACGGTGGCCAATCTGTTCCCGGCAGCTCTAAATTCCCGCCAAAGTCCCTTCCCCGGTCCCAGGCTCAACCTTACTGCCTTTTTCGCGTTCCTCCAGGATGACCGCCTTGCGGCTCAACTTGATACGGTTACCGTCGATGCTTAGCACCTTAGCGATTAACTTGTCGCCTTCATGCAGCTCATCCTTAAGATCCTTAACCCGATGCTCAGCAATCTCTGAGATGTGCATTAGGCCATCCACGCCGGGAAGAATCTCGAGAAAGGCGCCGAATTCAGCCAGGCGCACAACCGTTCCCAGATAGTTCTTTCCTACCTCCGGTTTCAGCGTCTTGATATGCCTGACGTGTTGCAAGTCGCCTCCGCCGCGAATGCGATCTACCTGCTCTCTCAGGCCTCTTAGAATCTGTGACCTCACGTTCGTCCATTTTTTATCGCTGTCCGTGTAATCGACCAGCGGTTCGCTAGGAACCATCTGCCGGTCGGACAGGAACATGTATTCGTTCCAGTCGCAGGGCTCGACCAGCATGGGAATTACGATCATCCGGTCTCGCTCGGCATGTCCCGCAATACGGGGCAACTCGCGGGTTTCGATGAACTCAGAGTTTAGAAAGTGCTGCGTGATGATCAGCAACGCAATCTGCGACTTATCAATCTCGGCATCGATGTGACGCTTGTACTCGTCGCCGGGTACCAGCTCTCTGTCGAACCAAAAGGTAACGCTGTAACGCCGCAGAGAATCGGCCAGGAAAGGCACAATGTTGAAAGAATAGGCCGGGTCAAGCCACTTGGCATCTTGGCGCGCATAGCTGACGAAGACACGAATGGGCTCTAACGCATTGCTAGAAACGTTCTCTATCATCGTTCCAGGCACTTTCCGTTCTCCGCCAGTGAGGCGGTCAAAGATGGGCTTTCATGGATTGTACTGCGACTGGCTTGATTCCCGCTAGCGGCTAGGCGCATGCGCAACCGCACCCGCTGTCAAGTGTGACAGGTTATCCTAAAGATGAGAACTTCGATCCATTCTGAGGTGTCATTTTCGTGTCTATCTTCAAGCGTCCACTCGTACTGACCATCCTCGACGGATGGGGTTATCGCGCCGAAACCGCCAACAACGCCATTGCGCTGGCCAAGAAGCCCACCTACGACAAGCTGCTCGCCGAGTATCCCAACACGCTGATTCAGGCCTCGGACCACTTTGTGGGGCTGCCCGACGGGCAGATGGGCAACAGCGAAGTCGGCCACCTGAACATCGGCGCGGGGCGCATCGTGCAGATGGACATCACGCGTATCGACGCGATGATCGCAGCCGGCACATTTCAGAAGGACCCGGCCATTGCTCGGGCCGTGATGCGTGCGCGCGAGGGCGGGCGGCAACTACACCTCTTCGGCCTGGTCTCCGACGGCGGCGTTCACTCCCACCAGGAGCACCTCTATGCGCTGCTGCGGACAGCGCGCGAGTACGGCCTGACTCGCGTCTTCGTTCACGCCTTCATGGACGGCCGCGACACGCCACCCGACTCCGGTGCTGGCTATATCGCGCAGTTAGAACAAAAAATGCGCGAGTACGGCGTGGGCAAGGTGGCCACCATCAACGGCCGCTATTACGCCATGGATCGCGACAAGCGCTGGGAGCGTGAGCGCAAGGCCTTCGACGCCATGGTTAACGGCAAAGCCGAGGGCGGCGCCTATCCCGATGCCGTGGCGCGCATCAAGGAGAATTACAACAACGGCATCACCGATGAGTTTCTGGTTCCTTTTGTCGTGGTGGATGGCGCGGGCAAGCCGATTGCGCAGATTCGCGACGAGGATGTGTGCATCAACTTCAACTTCCGCGCCGATCGCGCACGCGAGATTACCCGTGTGCTGACGCGCGAGAGCGGATTGAACAAGCAGGGCGGACGCGACCTGGACGGCTGGGAGGCGCTGGACGCGACGATTCCCCGCAGCGAGATTCCCAAAAACCTTACCTACCTGTGCATGACGCAGTACGACAAGCTCTACGATTTGCCAGTCATCATTCCGCCGGAGTCGCTGGATAATATTCTGGCCAACGTGCTCGCCCAGCATCAACTTCGCAATCTGAGAGTGGCCGAGACGGAGAAGTTTGCGCACGTGACATACTTCTTCAACGGCGGCGTGGAGACGCCCTTCCCCGGCGAGGATCGCGTGCTGATTCCATCACTGAAGGTGGCCACTTATGATCTGGCTCCGGAAATGAAGGCCGAGGCCATCGGCGACGCTCTGGTAAAGGCCATCAACGACGGGACCTTTGATTTAATTGTCGCCAACTTCGCTAACGCTGACATGGTGGGGCACAGCGGCAAGCTGGAGCCGACCATCCGGGCTATCGAGGCTATCGACGCGCAACTGGGCCGCATCTACAAAGCCATCCGGGAGAAGAACGGCAGTTGGCTGATTACCGCCGACCACGGCAACGCCGAGCAAATGGTGGACCTAGTGACCGGCAATCCGCACACCGCGCACACCACCAACCCGGTGCCGTTGATCTATGTGGCCGAGGAAGCAAAGCATTACCGCCTACGCCCCGACGGCTCGCTGCGCGACATTTCGCCCACGCTGCTCGCCATTCTCAACATGGGCCTGCCCAAAGAGATGACCGGCGGGGATCTGAGGGTGCCGCTGGCGAAGTAACTCAAGATACAACCCAAACGCAGCAAGGGCGAAGCCATTGTGGCCTCGCCCTTGTTTTATCTGGGGAATGTGAAATCTACAACTCTCGTTCTAGAACAAGTTCCAAAGCGACTGGTTGTAGACCTCGTGGTGGAATTGCACCTCGCAGCCCTTGACCACAGTGCCCAGCTCGCGCGGGCAGCGATTGGCCGAGGCTTGCTTCAGTTCGGCATAGCGCCCCTGCACATCCGCGCCGAGAATCTTCTTGATCCACTCGGAAGACTCGAAGTCCGCAATCGCCTTCTGGATGTTGTCGGGCAAGTAGCGTCCGCCGGCGCGCAGGTTCTTGTCCTTGGAGATCTCGCCGTCGAGGCCGGTCTTGAAGATGCCGTAGAGTGAGAGGTAGGGGTTGGCGTCGGGAGCAACGGCGCGAACCTCGGTGCGCATGGAGCGGTGGTTGCCGATGGGTACGCGAATCATGGCTCCGCGGTCAACTGCCGAGGCGCGAATCTGGTTGGGCGCCTCGAAGTGCGGATCGAGGCGGCGATAGGCGTTCACGCTGGAGTTGAAGATCAGGCACAGGTCCAGCGC
Source organism: uncultured Occallatibacter sp. (assembly GCA_964520005.1). GTDB lineage: Bacteria > Acidobacteriota > Terriglobia > Terriglobales > Acidobacteriaceae > Telmatobacter. The sequence goes on along the minus strand of CAZFMB010000016.1, from coordinate 24,456 downwards.
ACTGGTCAGGATGCGGTCCAGGAAGTTCCAGCCGAAGGCGTCGAGCTGCTCTTCGCCCTTCTCGTTCCAGAAGAGGTTGGTCTTGCCCTTGGAAACCGAGACATTGGTGTGCATGCCGCTGCCGTTGATGCCGACCACCGGCTTGGGCAGGTAGCTGGCCGTGAAGCCCATGTTATTGGCGATCTGGCGGGTGAGCAGCTTGTAGAGCTGAATCTGGTCGGCCGCGCCCACCGCTTCAGCGTAGCTGTAGTTGATCTCGAACTGGCTGGGGGCGACTTCCGGGTGATCCTTTTCGTTTTGGAAGCCCATGGCGCGCTGCACCTCGGCGGAGGTGTCGATGAACTGGCGCAGCGGATCGAGTGGCAGAGCATGGTAGTATCCGCCATCGCTGATGAACTCGAATTTGCCGGTCTTGTGGTATGTGCGCTCGGCGTCACGGCCCGCGAAGACGAAGCCCTCGATCTCGCTGGCCGCATTGAGGGTGTAGCCATTCTTCTTGTGCTGCTCCTCGGCGTAGCCCTTAAGCACGCCGCGCATATCGCCGGAGTAGGGCGTTCCGTCCTTGTCGATGACGTTGCCGAAGACCAGAATCTTGCCGTTGCCGAAGACGTCGGCGGGCGTCCAGTAAAATGATGCCCAGTCAATGCCCAGGCGGAGATCGCTCTCCTTCTGCGCCGTAAAGCCGCGGATCGATGAGCCGTCGAAGGTGAGGTTTTCGTGGGCTCCGAGAATAAACTTCTTGTCGTAGTCAAGCAGGTGCAAACGGCCTTCAAGATCTGTGAACAGCACGGTCACGGCCTTGATCCGCTTCTCATCGGTCAGGTACTTCAACCGCTTCTCGCGAATCTCGCCGGCCGCAACGCGATTGGCACGGTCAGCTTTGGCTTCCAGGTTCTTCGCTTCCAGCTCCTCATATGAGAGAGCAAGAAAATTCCGATAATCGGTGGACATAGGTCTCCTTTGGGGGCAACAGCGAGGGTATATGACTTTCTACTGAATTATAGATATGACGCATAAGGAACCCGTGAAGATTTCTTGCGGAGCGGTGGAAAATCAGGCATTTACCGGGGTTGGGTCGCCTGGGGCGTCTCCTGCAAGGCTGGGACGAAACGAACAAAAGCCGTCCGGAAAATCCGGCCGATTTGCTCGCCGCGTCGATTAAACCAGTTCCAGCTCGCGTAGCAGAAAGGCGTAGTCCAGAGCGATCTAATATTCGGGTGGAACTTCATCATCTTCTGGAGGAGGGGCAGTGTAATCGGGAGAAAGGTCCGCAAGTTCGAGATGAATGGAGGTCCGTATCGCCACAGCTTTCCCGTTGACTTGACCAGGCTTGTAAAGGGATTTGAGAAGTGACTGAATCGCGGGCGTTTCCAAAGAAGGCCGCTCACAATGGGTCACTGCCGGGTCTGAGGCCTTCCCTTTCGCGCTGATGGTGAGCACAATGTCGCATGCGCCGTTGCCTTTTAATAGAAATGCGGCTACTCCATAGCCCTCATCGGAGAATTTGATCACGGTAGGCGGCGTAGCCGAACTGGTGAGCGGATATATGCCGTCCGGGCCAGGCGTGGAGGTGGTGGTTCCCGGAGGAGTTATGAATGTGCAACGAATCGGTGTTTGTCCAACTGTAGAATGTTTGAATACTCCATCATACAGGTGGTAATTAATCACTACTTGAATCGTCAGAGGAACAGGTTTGCCCTCTTGCGTCGTTGCCGGCTTGAACCGGTATTGTTGCACAGCTTCCAAACTAGTTTGTTCAAAAGATGGATCTGTGCAGCGAACCAATTTTAGATTCTGCGGCATTCCGTTCACATCCACTATCAGCGAAACCAGGCAGAGGCCATTGAGCATATTCCGCCGCGCCTCGTCGGAGAAATGAGCTTCAGGAGTATTAATCGGCTTTGGTGGGTTGATTTTCCCTTTCGCTATCAACTCCCCGGTGAGCAGAGGTGCATCTGCGGCGGACCTGGTTTGCTGTGCGTGACCAAGGCTTGTCGCAAGCGCCAGTGTCAGCGCGATCACACAGAAACGTCGCATAAGTCTCTCCGGATATTCGAAAAAACTCTATCACACCAGTCCCAACTCGCGCAGCAGAAAGGCGTAGTCGAGGGCGATCTCCTTGAGGTAATCGTAGCGTCCACTAGCGCCACCGTGGCCGGCCTGCATATTGGTCACCAGCAACAGCACATTGCTATCCGTTTTGAGCGTGCGCAGTTTGGCTACATACTTGGCCGGCTCCCAGAACATGACCTGGCTGTCGTGCAGCGAGGTCTTCACCAGCATGGCCGGATAATTCGCCGCCTGGAGATTGTCGTAGGGCGAATAACTCAGCATATAAGAAAAATATGCGGATTCGTTGGGGTTTCCCCACTCTTCGTACTCCGGAACGGTCAGCGGCAACGAGGCGTCGAGCATGGTGTTCATCACGTCCACAAAAGGCACGTGGGAGAGGACGGCGCGGAAGAGCTGCGGCTTGAGGTTCACCACCGCGCCCATCAGCAGGCCGCCTGCCGACCCACCCTCAATGGCCACGCGCGCGGGATCGCCATAGCGAGCCGCGGTCAGATGCTCGACGGCGGCAATGAAGTCGGTGAAGGTGTTGCGCTTGACGAGCATCTTGCCGGCATCGTGCCAGGGTTTGCCCAGGTCGCCGCCACCGCGAACATGCGCATAGGCCATCACCACGCCGCGATCGAGCAAACTCAGCCGGTTGGAGCTGAAGCCCAGGGGCAGAGAATATCCATAAGAACCGTAGCCATAGACGTACAGCGGATTGCTGCCCGGCTCGCGCTTGTCCTTTCTATAAACCAGCGAAACCGGCACCTTGACTCCGTCCGTCGCGACGGCATGAATGCGCTCGCTGGCGTAGAGCGTCCGATCGAAGCCGCCGGGAATCTCAAGCTGCTTGAGTAAGGTCGAAGCGCTGGTGGCCACATCGTACTCGTAGACCGAAGCCGGCGTCACCAACGACTGGTATGCGTAGCGGAAGGTGGGCGTGTCAAAGATGCGATTGACGTGGGGCTGCGCACTATAGGCCGGCTCGGGGAAGCTGATCTCTCCAGCTGGCGTAAACTCAGGTCCGTCGCCCCGGAAACGCCCCACGCGCAGACGCGGCAGGCCATCTTCGCGCTCGCAGGCGATGATGAAATCGGCGAAGAGATCGATCTCCTCGATCATCACGCCGTCGCGGTGTGGAATCAGTTCGGTCCAGTACTCGCGGCCCGGCGTGGCCACCGGCGCGGTGACCAGGCGGAAGTTCCGCCCGCGATCGTTGGTGCGGATAAACCACAGGCCGTTGCGATGATCGATGGAGTACTCGTGCTCTCCCTCGCGCGGAGTGATGATGGTGAATTGGCCATCAGGCTCGCTGGCCGCGAGCACACACGATTCGGTGGTGATGTGGCTGGCCGATTCCATCACAATATACTTGCCGTCGCGCGTGCGTCCCACGCCTAGATTGAAGCGCTCGTCGTCGTCCTGATAGACCAGAACGTCGGCCGAGTGCGGCGTACCTAGCACATGTCGCCAGAGTTGGTATTGTCGCTTCTGCTCCTCGTCCTCGACGGTGTAAAAAAGCGTTCGGTTGTCGGCGGCCCAGGTGACCGAGCCGACGCGCTCGACCTCATCGGGAAGCGTCTTGCCTGTCTCCAGGTCCTTGATGTGCAGCGTGTACTGGCGAAAGCCAGTGGTGTCAGTGGTGTAGGCCAACCAGCGGCCGTCGCGGGAAATATCGGTTGCGCCAATGGCGAAAAAGGCGTGGCCCTCGGCCAACTGATTGCCGTCGAGAATGACCTGCTCCGGCGCATCCGCATCCGGTCCCGAGGCTGTGCCCTGCTGGCGGCTGTGAATGGCGTACTGCTTACCCTCCTCGGTGCGCGTCAGATACCACCAGCCGCCATCGCGAAAGGGGACCGAAACGTCGGTCTGCTTCATGTGCGAGAGCATCTCCTGGTAAAGCTCCTCGCGCAGGCCGCTCTGCGGAGCCATCACCGCCTCGGCGTAAGCGTTTTCAGCCTCCAGATATGCGGTCACCTCGGGGTTATCCTTCTCGCGCAGCCAGGCATAGTCGTCCTTAAGGACAACGCCGTGCAGTACGGTCTCTTTGGGTACCTTGCGGGCGATGGGGGGCTGGAGTTGAGGTTTCTCGATCATTTCTTAATAAGTGTAGTGCAAAGACAGCTACTAGATTTTAGCCTGAAGCCATTGCGAGCGAATAGCGAGCGGCTGCCGCACCGCAGGTGCCGTACAATAGAAAGCGATGAAAGGCTATCGCCGCGCACATTCCTCCCTCTTTCCGCTGCTGGTGGCAGCTTGCGTTTTCGTCTTTACCGTCGCCGTACAGACTGCACTGGCAGAGCGGGTCGAGGATCTGCCCCAGCCGACTGATTACGTGAACGACTTCGCCCATGTTCTCTCGCCGCAGGCCATCGCCCATCTGGACGCGCTCTGCGCCCAACTCGACCATGGGCAGGCCAATGCGCAGATCGCCGTGGTCACCATCCACACGCTGGATGGCGTGGACGCGGCCGAATTTACCAATGCGCTTGAAGAGAAGTGGAAGATGGGCAAGAAGGGCTCGAGTCGCGACATTATGGTCTTTTTGGCCGTGAACGACCATAAGAGACGGATCGATGTCGGCTACGACCTGGAAGGCATTCTGCCCGATGGCAAAGTGGGCGACATAGGCCGGGAGATGGTTCCCAATTTGCGCGCCAACGATTATGACGGCGCCGTGACTCTGGCAGTGGGCGAGATCGCGCAGGTGATCGCCGCCGACGCCAATGTCACGCTCTCGGGGGAAGAGGAGATAGCTCCTGTTCATCATCGGAATTCGGCGCACGCCTCTGCGAGCATTGCGAAATTGATCTTATTTTTTATATTTTTCGGCGTATTTGCCCTTATGCGCTTCTTGTCCTTTATCGGTATTTTGCCGCGTAGTTGGGGTCACCGAGGAGTGTGGATCAGCGGCGGCGGATTCGGCGGAGGCGGAGGCTTTGGTGGCGGTGGCGGAGGCTTTGGCGGATTCGGTGGTGGCGGCGGCGGATTTGGCGGCGGCGGCGCTGGCGGTAGCTGGTAGGTTTCACTCTTTCAGCCGGATCGATAACGCTCGAATGCAAAGCAGAACGGCGCTTTGGGAACCTACCCTTGGCACTCCACGTACAATAAATAAGCTATGAGGATATTTCGTCGTGTACCTTTAGCCGTTTGCTGGCTGTTCGTGGCAGTCTGTGTTGCCTTCGTCGCATTCGCTGCACAGACTGTACAAGCCGAACGGGTCGAAGACCTTCCTAAACCCACAGATTACGTCAGCGATCATGCGCATGTGCTTTCGCCCGAGGCCATTGCACGGCTGGATAAACTCTGCGCGCAACTGGACCACTCGAACGCCCATACACAAATCGCCGTGGTGACCATCCATACCCTGGGTGGCGACGACTCGGCCAGTTATGCTGTCCGCCTCTTCGAAAAAATGAAGATCGGCGGCAAGGGAACGGATCGCGGCGTTCTGTTTTTGTTTGCCATCGACGACCATAAGCGCTCCATCAAGATTGGCTACGGTTTGGAAGGCATCCTGCCTGACGCCAAGACCGGCGATATTGGCCGCGACATGGTTCCCTATCTACGCAACAACGACTTTGACGGGGCTGTGACGCTGGGCGTGAGTGAGGTGGCGCAGGTGATCGCCGCCGATGCCAATGTGACGCTGGATGAGGAGGCTACGGAAATGCCTCCTGCTCCCGCTCCATTGAAGGAAGAGCCATGGCCGTTGGGGGCGAAAATTGGCGCCATTTTCATGTTGACTATCATTCCATTGATCGTTATCAGCCCTTGGATTCTGCGCCCATTGTTTCGTCTTGATTTTTTCAAGCGCAGGGGCTGGACCCTGTCTGTCGGCTCCGGCAGAAGAGGAAGTTCTGGTGGCGGAGGCTCGGGTGGCGGAATCGATAGCGGAGGAGATTCCGGCGGCGGGGGGGATTCCGGCGGGAGCGATTTTGGAGGTTTTGGCGGCGGCGAAACCGGTGGCGGCGGTTCGGACGGAAGCTGGTAGATTGATGACAGGGCTACCAGAGGGTAACCCGGAGGAGAAAAGCACTATATGAGCAAGGGACTGAAGATTGCATTGGCGGTGATTGGCGGTTTGTTTGTTCTTATCATTGTGGTTGCGTTGGCGGCCTTCTCCAGCTATGTGGGCGCCAGAAACCAGATGGTGGCCAAGGATCAGGCGGTGAAGAGCAAGTGGTCGGAGGTTGACGTGCAGTTGGAACGGCGCGCCGACCTGATTCCCAACCTGGTGGAGACCGTGAAGGGCTTTACCAAGGAGGAGAGCACGGTCTTCGGCGACATTGCCAACGCACGCGCCGGCATGTTGAATGCACAGGGACCGCAGGCCAAAATAGCCGCCAACGGCCGGTTGGATTCGGCCATCGGCCGCCTGCTGCTGCTCACGGAAAATTACCCGCAACTACGCTCCAGCGACCAGTTCATGCGCTTGCAGGATGAGTTGGCGGGGACAGAGAATCGCATCAGCGTGGCGCGCAAGCGTTACAACGACGCGATTCAGGAGTACAACACATTCATTCTTCAATTCCCCAATAACATCTGGGCAGGCATGGCCGGGTTCAAGGAGAACACCGCCTACTTCGCGGCCCCGGAAAGCGCGAGGACGGCTCCGGCGGTCAAGTTCTAAGAGGAAATCCCGGTAAACTCACAAGGCCGGCCTGAGAGAATCCTACGATTCTCTCAGGCCGGCCTTGTCTGTAATCTCTGAGCCGTTCGCCACCCGCGCAGAAATTAGTTCTTCTGTTTTGGAGCCGGTGGTGGGGCAATCTCCAGATAGTTCTTCACTTCAAAGACGCCAGGAACGCCGTTGGCGCGCATAAAGGCGACATCCTTGTCGGCCTGCGTGTCCACCATTCCATACAACCCCACATGGCCGTTCTGTACGGAGATGCGGATAGGCTTGCCGGGATCCCTGGCGTACCGGTTCAGAGTCGGATAGCCATAGACAGCGCGGTAGACCCGCATTCGAATCCCGTCGTCCAAGATGGAGGCGGGATCGACCTGTATCTCGTCTTCCACGCCTTTGACGCCGGGAAAGAAGCTGACCAATGCCAGTGCGGAATCCTTTGAATTGAAGTAGTTGAAGGCGTGGCCGCCGAGGGTGACAACGCCATTATGGACGCTGAGAGTAATGGCGTTGAAGGCATTGCCATAGAAAACTTGGTCATATTCCAGCTTCTCCCCGAGTTTTTCCTTGAGAATCTGGTCGGAAATAGTGGGGCCGGCGACCACAATCAAATTGTGCACCGCGGTGACGCCCTTGGCCTTGCGCACGCGCTTGTCGGCCTCAGCCTTGTATGCGTAGAGGTCCACAGTCCCGGTCAAGGTAGCGGTGCCCCCGTCCACCGTCACCTTTACATTGTGAAATTGCTTCTTGTCCAGCCGGGCCGCGACATCGCTCTCCGCCGGGCTGGCTGCCTGCGCGGTGGCAGCAGGAGTAGGGGTCTGAGCCGGAGTCTGAGCCGGGGTCTGGTCCTGGCCTGCCGCCACCGATATCTGGGGGAGACTCAAAATGACTCCGGCGATCATCACCGCCAGGAGTATCTTGCGGGGATTGCTTATCGTCCAAGTCATGTTTTCATTCCTCCTCGTGAATCGAACCCAATGGTTCATGGAGCCACAGTATACTCTGAGGCTTGCCATTGCGTGATTAGACACGGTTTTCAGGGAATAGTTGCGCTGAATCCCGTCTTAGCCACGGGAGAGTTTTTTGTTGCTCTTGCCCGCGTTGTCAGACGAGTCATCCGGCATGGTTTCCATATCGCTTACGCCCCGCGTCACAGAGCGAATAATAAACAGCGGCCTGCCTTTTCCCTGAATGAAGGAGCGCCCAACATATTCGCCAATCAGCCCCAAAGCGAAGAAGTTAATGGCCGAAAATATAAGTAGAACGAACAGCATGATCGCCAATTGCGGAACGGCTCGAAGAATCATAAACACATACAACGTCCAGGCAAGAAAACATACCGCCGCAATGCCCGCCACGGCGCTCAAATAAAACATGAACCTCAGGGGCGCTGAAGCGAATCCTGTAATGGCGTCTATGGCCAGCCCCATCATATTTTTGACGCTGTATTTAGTCTTCCCCGCAAATCTGGAGTCGCGGTGATAATTCACCGCCACCTGACGAAAACCGACCCAGGTAACCATGCCCCGCAGAAAGCGATGCGGCTCCGGCATCTGCCGTAAAACATCGGCGACTCGCCGGCTCATCAAGCGGAAATCGCCTGTATCCAGAGGTACATCGGTTTTGGACAAGCGGCGAAGAAGCCGGTAGAAGAGTCCGGCGGTTATCCGTTTGAAGCTGCTTTCGCCGTCCCGCGAAATGCGCCTGGCGTAGGCCACATCGGCTCCGGAGTCCATCGCCGCCATCATCTCCGGCAACAACTCCGGAGGGTCCTGCAAATCGGCGTCGATAAGCAGCACTCTCTCGCCCTGGGCTACGTCCAAACCCGCTGTCAGAGCCAGTTGATGCCCATGATTGCGGGATAGATCAACTATGACTACATTTGGGTCTCGATGTTGTATCTCTATGAGTTTCTCCTCCGTCCGGTCGGAGGAGCCATCGTTCACAAATACAATTTCATAGGCTATATTTGTTGCTTCCAGAACACGCCGCATACGTCGGTAAAACTCATCGATGCACTCCTGCTCGTTGTGACAGGGAGCAATCACGCTTATGTAGACAGCATTGCTTGAATGTTTGCTTTTCTTGTTCTTATTATCTAGATCCTTCGCCACGAATTATCTCCTTGCAACTCCAGCGCCGCTGTCTTTAATGCAATTCCCGCCTCTGAATTGAAATCCCTAAGTCAGCTTTGGAGCGCAACGAAGGAGTACAGGCCCGGTCATCCGGTGTAGCAACACAAAGAGTATTGTACTCTCCGTTAGGCTTCCGGGAGGCAGGGTCCTGGGCCGCGCTTCAATATAATACGTATATGCCGACATCTACAGATCTCACCGCGCAAGCCGAACAAAAGGGCTTGTCCCGCTGGCTTCTTCCACTCATTATTCTTGCCGCCTTTGCCATCCGCATGGTGGTGGTCTGTTTCACTTATCGCGGCCTGCCCGACGCGGATAAATACTACGAGCAGTTCGGCTGGGAAATGGGTTGGATCGCGCGCGCGTTGGCCAGCGGCCACGGATTCAGTTCGCCATATTACCCCATCAGCGGACCGACCGCTATCGAGTCTCCACTCTACCCAGCGCTTCTCGCTGGCGTTTTCAAGCTCTTCGGCATCTACTCGCTGACCTCGGGATTCATCATCCTTTCCATCAACAGCCTGTTCAGCGCCCTCACCTGCATTCCGGTCTACCTCAGCGCCAAATATTCTCTCGGCGCGCGCGGCGCTCGGGTTGCGGCCTGGGTATGGGCCTTTTATCCTTTTGCCATCTACTTTTCCGCCGGTCGCGTATGGGAGTATGCCCTGACCGGCCTGCTCTTTACCACCTGCTTCTGCATTGCACAGCGCCTGCACCACTCCTCGAGTCTCTGGGCATGGCTGGGCTGGGGCGCGCTCTGCGGCCTCACCGCGCTTTCCAATCCCGCGATACTGTCCTCGATTCCATTCCTGCTTTTGCTGGCGCTCTACAAGGTACGCAAGGCGGGCGGACGCTGGCTCATGAACGGCGCGCTTACTTCTGTTGCTCTACTTGCCGTGCTCACCCCGTGGACCGTGCGCAACTATCAGGTCCTCGGAGTCCTCTGCCCCATCCGCGACAACATTTGGCTGGAATTTTATGCCGACGACTTCGGCAATGCTCCCTGGGACAATACCTCACCGCCGACCGCGGGTGGCCGGGGATATCCACCAGACAGTGCGCAAGAGATGCAGAAATATCTCTCCATGGGTGAAACGGCCTATCTGAAGAACAAGCACGATATGTCCATGGACGATTTCCACCATCATCCGCATTATGCATTTCTGGTGACCAAGACTCTGCGCCGCATTGTTTATTACTGGACGGGCTACTGGAGCTTCTCCTCTGAAGAACTTCGGGCGCAACCATTCACCCTGGAAAATTGTTTTTATCTAACCTGCATCACTCTGCTGATGCTGCGCGGCATTTGCCGGTTCTGGCGCCGGAACCGCACCGCCCTCTGGCCCTATCTGGTGCTCATCGGCATCTTTCCTCTCACTTACTACATGACCAAACCGATCATGGATTATCGCCAGGCGATTGAGCCTGCCGTGGTTGTCCTGTTAGTTTCCGGCGTGCTGCCATGGAGACGCTTGCAACCAGGCCGTTTCATATCCTGGGTTGGAGCCGAACGCGCTCTGGAGCCGGAATTCGCCGCAAACCAATCTGCGGATTAGGCGGGTCTAGATTCTGGTCCGTTAGCAGCCGTAAACACCTCAGCGGAAACGTTGTGTGGCTTTGATAACCACAGAAAAAACGCCAGACTCGTCGCGAGCCAACTGCAACGAGACGTGGCGGTTGACGGCAACTTCCGCCTGGATCAACTGCTGGGCGGTGGTGTTTACGTTGGTGGCGTAGGTGAGGGTGACGTTGGGGCCCAGCCGCTCCTCAACGATGATGCGCGAGGTGGAGTTGCCCAGAGCGCCAAGGTAGTTGGGGTCCACCTTCACCGAGCCAGCTCCGAAAAGCCTTTGAACACGAGAGCTGACGGTGGCGTTGAGCGCGCCGCCGAGCAAGGCGTCGGTGGTGGGGTTGGCGCCGGCGGTCTCTTGCTGCTGGGTGTAGAGGCGCTGTTGATTCTCGGTTCGGCCCAACGCCAACAGGGCCACCACGTCGGCCTCCGGCAGCGGAGGATCGGAGCGGTAGGTGACCGCTAATTTCTCTGGCGTTCCGCGCAAGCCTAGGGTAATGTCGTAGTCCTCGACGCGGGCGGTGGCGTTCAGGTCGATGGTGGGTTGAATGCGCACCGGGTTAGTGAAATAGATGTCGCCGTGCTGCAACTCGTAGCGGGTTCCGGCGAGGATGGCGCTGCCCTCGGTGATGGAGATGCGGCCCAGCAGCGAGGGCGCAGCCAGGGTGCCCCTTAGGCGCAGATCGACATTGCCAGCCAGCTTGGCGTAGGCGTTCTGGAAGCTCAACTGCGGCGATGAGGTGATGTGCACATCGAGGCGAACGTGGTTGGATGGAGCATCCGGAGGGGCGATAGTCTCAATGGTATTGGCCTGCGCGGCCAGCGCCGCCAGATCCAGTTCGGAGCTTACCGTGAAGCGTGTAACGAGCACGTCGCCGGAGAGCAGCATGTTGTTCTGCAAGCCTTGCAGGCGAAGCGAAGCGTCGGCCAGAGAGCTAACCCCTTGCGGGTAGCGGATGCGAATTTGATCTCCCTTAACCGTCAGATCCGCATAGATGCCGTGCTGGTAGGCCAGATAGCCGCCTACGCTCAGCAGGCCGCCGCCGCTCATGGCTGTCAGCGACTTAACCTCCAGCCGGTTCTGGTTGAACTCCAGCCTTCCACGCAACTGGCTCAGGCCGTTGGGCAGGTCTTCAAAAGAGAGCGCCGCGTCCTGAAAGTCAATGCGGCCCTGCAGATTGGGATTCATCAGCGGCCCGTGCCCCTCTACCTGGAAGCTGGTGTTGCCACTGGCGGTCAGGTCGGGGTCGATGGTCTCGGCCACTTTCAAATTAATCGCCCCGCTGGCGGAAAAATCCAATTCGTTCTTGTCCTTAAGCGACAGGCTGCCCTGGGCGCGCAGGTCGGTTTGTTCGCCGGTAACATGTAAAGGATTGAGATGAAGGACGCCATGATCGAGTGTGAAATGGGCACCGCCCTCGCTCTTCAGATAAACGCCGGAGACAGTCGCGGCCAACTCCTGCAAGCGAGCCTCGCCACGCATGTCAGAGAGCCGCGCCAGAGGCCCCTCGAAGGTGACTGTACCAGCCAGCGCGGATTGTCCGTTTAACCCTTTAATATGAGCCAATCTGATGAGCGCACCGATGTCGAATCGCGAAAAATCAAGTTGCGCTTTGGTGTCATAGTCGCCGACTAGCTCCGTCTGGCCATGTGCTGTAAGTTCGGCAGCCTCCAGCCGGCTTGTCAGATCGTAAGTGATGGAGTGGTTGGCAGTGTGTGCCTTCAATTCCATGCTGCCCAGCGGTTCCCCGCTCAGCGCGAGGCTGGTCAGGGTGGCGCGGGCTTCAAGGCGCGGGTCGTCGAGCGTCCCCGTGCCCTGCACTGTAAATCCCAATTTGCCGGTCATCGCCAGGCCGTGACGGCGAATAGTTTCGATGCGGGCCACATCGATCCCCGCGCCTTTGGCGTCCAACTGGAATCGTCGTGAGGAGAGATTGTAGCTGCCAGTTGCCGCAATTTTTCCCGCGTCCTCGCTTACCGTTACTGAGGTCAAATTGATGATCTGATTGGCAATGTTGCCTTGCGCGCGAATGCGCGCCACAGGCTCTCCATAGACGCTTCCATGATTCAGCTCGACCCATCCTGAGCCGGCCAGTACGTTGATGGGCCCGTCGGCTTGTATTTGCGTATCCAGAAAGCCAGCCACGGGCAGGTTCTCTCCAATGAGCGGGCGCAAGCCGTCCATGCCAACCTGGCCGGCGTGCATTCGCAGATGAAGCACTGCATTGGCGTCGAAAGGTGGCGGAGGCGCTGAGCCGCGAGCAACGCTCCCAGCTACCAGGCTTGGGGTCAGGCTGCCACTGAGATCAATCACGCCGTTTCCCTGGCGCAGCAGCGCATGGGTAATCTCAATCCGGGCTGCCGAGTAGCTGCCTGTGGCTTCGACTGCATCGAGTCGGACGAATTGGGGTGGCTTATGGGCAGAGTCGCCGCTGCTGCTAACAGGAATCTCGACCCCCAGTTGCGTGGCCTTGGCGAAGCCGGCAAGGTGCGGATCGACCAACGAGCCTGTCCAGGCGCCGTGAAACTCGCCTTGTCCGTAGAGTGCGACAGGCAGCGCGGCCGTGCCTTCCCTTCCTTTGCGGCTCAGCCCCAGTGCACGCAGCACAGTGTCGAACTCGCCCAGGTTGCCGCTATGGAAATCGACCGTGAGCGCTGAGGGACTGGTCATGGGGTACGCGCCCAGATGGCCGTGAGCCTCCAGTTGGCTCGCGGGCAGATTGAGCTTCAGCCTGCGCAGATCAACCGCACCGTCGCGGTGGGTGTAGGTTGCATCAATCAGGCCTCCAGCCAGCACTTTCCCCTGCGCTGCCTTGGCCGGCGGTGTAAGGCTGAACTGCGCGCCCACTGAGAGCGTATGATCGTCGCCTTTGACCCACAGTGCGTTGGCGGCGCCGTTGACCCGCGCATCAAAGCCAAGATGCTGAAAGGGAGGATCGCAAACCATCTCCAGGATTGTGTCCAGAGCAACGTCTTTGAATTGAGCAGCAACCTTGCCGTTGACGGGGATAATGATCTCGTCCGCGGACGGGAGCGGATGAGCGGCGGCGCGGGCCTTACTCTTGGCCGGGCTCGGTGGCGGAGTCAGCCAGGGAGCCAGCGAGAGATCACCTTCAATCTGGCCTCCCTGACGCAAGCGCGCAACAATCGAGGTAACCATCAACTGCTTTGCATCGGCATGAACGCGCGCATCGAGTCCAAAGCCGGTGGCCACCACGCCGGTCCCGATGTAAGAGCCGCCCTCGACGTGAACGCCGCCATCGGTGCGGAAGCTTCCTGCATCTCCTGACGCGGTGAGGTCCAGATGGGCAATGCCTTCCGGCGCGCGATTGTAGCCTGTAATCGGTTCAACCAGGCGCAGGTCCAGCTCGCCCACGGCCTTGGCCTGCCAGCGGGGATGGGCAAAATCATCCAATGTGCCGGAGATGTCTAGGCTCCGGTCCTTGATTCCGCGGCTGCTGGCGGTGATGCGCAGCGAACGCAGGGTCGCGGCGTTGCGCGTCAGCTCCAGCGTGGCCTGAATGTATCCCTGTACCGGAAGCGGCGTTTTGCCCTGCTTGGACGAAGCGCCGCGCGAGAGGCTCAGATCGCGGACGCCGGCTTCAATAAGAAAGGACTCCTGATCTTTCGCTCGTGCGCCGGTTATTTTCTCGATTGACCGGCGCAAGGGAGGGACGCTCTGCACTGGCGTAGTGAAGCCCTTCGGATAATAAACCAGGCGCAGGGAGAAATCGCTGGCTGCAAAATCGAGCGGAATGTGCCGGTCCTGGTAGTCGAACTCCGATGCGCGATTATCGTAGTCCAGAACGCCCTGCTCGAAGGTGACGTGATCGGCCTTCAAATCAAAAAATCTATCGAACAAAGGCTCCCCCGGTTTGCTGGCCTTGCGGGGTTGCGGCTGGTTGGTCGAGCCGTCGGAGTACACGATCATGTGAAGTTGGGGCTTCACGATGTCCAGATCGCGTAATTGAATGCGCGGGCTCAGGAAACCCAGCACGCTGAAACGCATGCGCATGTGCTCGACTTGGGCGTAAGGTGCTTCGCCAGGAGCTTCGAGGCCGTGAATGACCAACCCGTCTGCCTCAGCCTCCTGACTGAGCAAATGCCAGTGGAAGGAAGCGATTTCAACGCGCCCGCCTGTGGTCGTCTCCAGCCTGTTCACCATCTGGCGGCGAACATAATTCTCAAAAGCCGCCGAGCTCGCCGCAAAATATAGGCCGGCTAGAGTTGCTGCCAACAGAATCGTCACGGCAGCCAACGACAAGGGAAGATGGCGCAGGAAGAAGCGGCGCAGACGGCTGGGGCGGGGCGCTTTATCTGGTTCAGACGCGCCGGGATCCAAATTATCTGGAGGCGTGGGTTCTTGCTCGCTCATGCTCCTCCCTTCCCTGCTCCGCCTGGGGTTTCAGGTGCGTCGAGCGCCGGGTCGAGCACCTCCACATCACCCTGCTTGCGCAGGTTCCTGAGCCAGTCATCGAAGAGCACATTCACCTGCCGTTCCAGCAGAATCTCCTCAATGCGCGGGGCTACCTCGTCCAGCGGCGGAATCGCCTCGCCCGGCGTGTACTGCGGCAGCAGCGTTTCGCGGTAGTACTTGTCAATCTCCTCGGGAGTGATGCGAATCCCCGGCCGGAAGCGCAGTTCAATGAAGCGCAAAATCTGAACCCGGTAGCGGAGATAGCTCTCCACACGCTTCGGCGTCAACCCATGCGCGGCCAGAAACGCCGCCCAACCCTGCTCCGTGGCACAGTTGAAGTGAATACAGGCCGGCACTTCCCTGCGAATCTCCATCAAACGGGCATCAACTTCGGCGTGTGTCGGCTCAGCGACCTGCGCGTCTTCCTGGCGAATCTGTTGCTGGATGAGCGCGCGGCTGATCAACTGCTCCAGGGCGCGCTGTGGTGTAAGCACCATTCCCGCCACACCGGGGTCCAGCACCGCCAGCCGCACCTCATCGTCCACATCGCTGGCCAGGATGGCCTGGTTATTGACCACGGCCACCACACGGTCAAGCACCACGGCGTTGACGGGCGGAGCCGCATGCGCGGGATTCTGAGCCAGAGCAGAATTTGATCCAAGGACGGCCAGGCAGGCCGCCATCGCTCCCATGCAGGCGAGTCCGAGCTTGCTCTTGTGCCGTGTTTGAGTCCGGATGCGCATCAGAAAGTCTGCCCCAGGCTGAAGAAGAAGTTGAAGTGCGTGCCTTCGCCCACATGCGGGTTAGACCCCGGTAGAGTAAGCGAGTAGTTGTAATTCACCGGATAGATGGGAGGATTCAGGTTATAGCTGAAGTCAAAACGGATGGGCCCCACCGGCGTATGGTAGCGCAAGCCCGCTCCCGGTGCGTGGGAGAAGTAGTTGAAGCTGCACGTCCCTTGTTTACCGGTCGATGTATCGGCTCCGCCAGGCAGGTAGCTGTTGGAATCGCCGACTGTCGCAAGTGCCTTGCAGTTATCGCGCAGCGGCTGGCGAACCCGGAGTGCGCTCGCCCAGGCATCGCCCGCGTTGGTGAAGACGTTGCCCATATCGTGGAAGAGTACAACGCTGACCGTATTGCCCAGCCAGGGCAGCGTAGGCGGCGGCAGGCGCAATTCGGTGCTATTAATGAGCGCGCCCGCCCCGCCGATGGGGTAGCCCGTCTCAGGATCGCGCGGCCCAGCCTGGTTCTGGCCGAAGCTTCGCAGTGAAGTGGCCCCACCGGCGTAGAGCCGCTCGGGCAGGGGTATCAGCTCCGCCTGGAGTTTGCCGAAGGCCCGTTCCTGCCCGTAGCGCGTATTGCGAGCCAAAACAAAACGGCCCTTATCGAACCTGTAGTAACTCGAATTCGACAGATCAAGACGATTGAAGTTGGCCTGCGCGCCGAAACTATCTCCGGAGAGAAACTCCTGGAAGCTGGTATAGGTGCCGCGATGCGCATCCAGGGGTGAATCGCGGGTATCGCGAATCCACGTCAGCGACGGGCCTGCCACGCGCACCGCCGTGGACAACAGCGCGATCTCTGTTGGATAAACCTGCAGGCTATTGGCCTGCACCTTGACTCGGCGAAAGTCGAATTCGTAGATGAAGGTGTTGGCCTTGGAGAAGGCAAACCCCCGCGCATTGGTGTGTTGGGTCCAGCGCACCCCGGTTTCCAGCTTGGAGGCCACGTAAGTAGAGACATCCAGGCTGTTGGCGTAGCCGCCGGAGATCGTCAGCCCAAAGTTCCGATTGCCCTCGAAGTGCGGGTTCTGGAATAGCAGATTGATCTTCTGCTCCAGCAATCCGTAGGTGGCGCGCAGCGAGATGGATTGCTCACGGCCGAAGAGATTATTGCGGGTGATGTCGGCCAGTACACGAGGGCTTACGCCCACCTTGCCGTTGGGATTGCAAGTGGCGCCGCTGGCGATGATGCCGCCGCAGTTGAACTGCGGGGTTCCGGTCTGAGACTCGAGACCAAAACCATAGGTCAGTGCCCAGCGCCGCGCCTCTGTAGCTTGCAGAAGCACGGTCTTATTTGTCTCCTCGCCGGAGGGGTTCTCGATGGCCGTGTCGATCTCGTTGAACAATGCAAAGTCGTAGAGATTGCGCTGCGTATCCATCAGCGCCGTCTCGTTGAGCGGGTCGCCGGGATGCAGGGTGATGGCTTTGGATACCGTCTCGGGACGGGTGTAATGCAGCCCTGTCAGCAGCACCTTGCGCACAAAAATCTGCCGCCCCTCGGTGATATGGAAGACCACGTCCACCTTGCTCGCATCCGCCGGCTCAATCTGCTGGCTAACCTCCACCCGCACCTGGTCAAAGCCCCGGCTCAAGTAGTCGATCAGAAGCGCGTCACGGTCTCCTGCCAGATTTTGAGGTGAAAGCAGTTGTCCTGCGACGGTGTTCATCAGAAGAGCGAGCTGGGCTGCCTCCGCATGAGCGTTTCCGACAAGGTGTACCGTGCCTACCCGCAGTTGTTCGCCTTCCTCAATGCGATAGGTCACAGTGAGCGGGTTGGTTTTATTGGTTTTCATCCCTGCCGCACTGGTCTCGGGTGTAATCCTGGCCTTGGAGAAGCCGTTGTTCTGATAGAGATTCTGAAGGGTGTTGACGTCGGCGGAGGCCAGCGCCTGACTGTAGTCGCCGTGCCGGTCAAGGGCGTCGGCGGCATGAACACTGAGCAGCGCTTTGAGCGTAGCGGAATCAAAGTAGTGGTTGCCGATCACCGAGACCTTCTCTACTCGCCGCCGTGGTCCCAAGCGCACCGTGTAGAGGATCGTCACTTGCCCGGCGGTCGCGGACTGCTGTTCGTGCTCCACCTTTACGTCGAAGTAGCCTATTCGCTGGTAGTAGTCGCGCAGCCGGCGATTGCCCTCATTGAGCAGATCTTCGTCCACACTGCCTTCCTCGAAGATGGGAATCACCTTTTGCAGCAGTTCCGGACTGGCGCTGGCGCCTTCTACCCGCACCCTGACCTCTGGGCCACGGTTGGCGGAAAAACGGTAATTGACCTTTTTGCTCTCCGAAGAATACTGCTGGCTTTCCAGCTTGATTTCAGCTTCCAAGCGCTGTTCGCCCCGATAGGCCTTCAACACTCCGGCCAGGGCCCGGTTGCCGGTTTCACGATCTACGCGCTCCCCTTCTCTGAGGTGCGCATGACGGCGAAAATCGTTCAAGCTCATCCCTGGTTCGCCGCTTACATCCACTGAGCCCACGCGCGCCAGCGGGCCGCTGACAACATGAAATGCAATGTCAACCAGCTGCTCCTCCGTGTGGGCCGTCAAGGTCTGAGTAATCACCGGCTCGTGAAAGCCGTTCTGCGCCAGTGTCAAATGCATCTGTTCCAAGGCCTGGGTGAGTTTGGCGGGGGTAAAACGTGCGCCGGGAGCCAGTTGGCTGGCGCGCTCCAACTGCGTATTGACCGTGTCGCTCCGGGCGCCGTCCACGCTGACCGTGCCGATGAAGGTGCGCGGCGTCCCGCGAAAGGTGAGGGCTACGCCCTCCTGTTCTCGAACTCCATCCACGGCAATGGTTTCATAGAGGCCGGTAGCAAAGAGCTGGCGAAGGCTTCTCTTCAACTCTTCCCGGCCCAGCGGCGCTCCCGCAGCCTGATCCAGATGCCCAGCCAGCGGGGCAAGACGATCAGCCGAAACGCCAGCGAAAGAGATGCTTTTGACAGGAAAACCCTCCCATTCAGAGAGGGTACTTACAGAAATCCGTGTATCTGAAGCTTCACTCATCGATGTAGCCGGAGTGTCACCTTTGATGGAACTGCCGGCGGTATTCACCAAGGCTTGGCCCCAAATGCCGCTACCGTTCGAAAGTCCACAAGCAAGGACACAGGCCAGGAGAATGCCGCACCGAGACCGCCTGCCGCATTGACCCCTTGGCTTTACCCTCAAAACCATATCTCCTGAATCAGTGAACAGAGGACCGTGATCAGTATTCCCGATCCCTGCTTGTGCACTGTTCACTGACCACTGTTCTTCTATACTAACGAGGATCGGCCTCCGCTGGCATTCCAGCAGTTGTTTAGACCGTAAAATGCCCCATAATCGCCCCACTCTTCCCCTTGCGGAAACAGCGTGGGTTATTTTTTAGTACCGGCGTGTTCATAGCCTTCAGCTTCGTCTGCTTCTAACGCTCTGTTGCGCTCACTTTCCGCTTGCTTTAGCCGATACATTCTTCCAGTTACAGTGCATTCCGCTGGCTACGGATGGGAGAATGGGATGGTCTGGCTTCACATCATTTCCGGATCCTCGGGACGAACTTAGCTTGAGATTATCCCGCGCATTGCTAAGATAGCCGACAATCTGCAGTCCAGCAGTGGAACTGCCGTGTAGGCTAAACCGTACCAGAGGTTCTGCCCGGCCATAGGATGGAGGAAATAGGCAGGAAAAGAGATAATCCTGAATCTCTTGTAAGTTTGCGCCGTCTAACATAAGATAAGTTGATACGAGGACACTCAATGCCCAACCACCCTTCCATTCCGCCTTCCTCAAAGATCCTCTCCGGAAATGATATGTCCAGTGTGCGCCTGGTTTCCGTCCTGCCGGTCCGGGACACGGTCTTGTTTCCCCATGCAGTGCTGCCTCTGACCGTGGGCCGGGAAAGTTCCATCCAGTTGATCGAGTCTCTGGGCGAGGAGCGGGCCATCGCGGTGGTGGCTCAGTTAGACCCGCGTCTTGACTCGCCCCAGCCAGCCGACATGCACGTTGTGGGAACCCTGGCCACGGTGCACAAGGTTGTGCGCATGCCCAATCAGAGCCGGTTTGTCTTCACCGAGGGGACGGAGCGTGTTCGGCTGGTGCGCTACACCCAGACCGAACCGTTCATGATCGCTGAGGTGGAGACGCTGGCGGACGTGGATCCGGAGGCTACGGCCAGCGCGGAGGCGCTGGTGCGCAACGTCATAGGGCAGTTTCAGCAGATTGTCGCTGAGTCCCCCACGCTCTCTGATGAACTGCGGACCATAGCGGCGAACATTGAGGAGCCAAGCCGGCTGGTGGATTTTGTGGCCTCATCGCTGCCCTTCCTGACCACAGATGACAAGCAGCAACTGCTAGAGACGCCCAGCATCGGTACGCGGCTGGAACTGCTGAATCATCATATGGCCAAAGAGATCGAGGTGCAGCAGTTGCGCACCAAGATTCAGACCGAGGTGCAGGACCAGGTGCAACAGTCGCAGCGCGACTACTACCTGCGCGAACAGCTCAAGGCCATCCAGAAGGAGCTGGGCGAGCAGGACGAAGGCCAGCGCGAGTCGGACGAACTGCGCCAGAAGATCGAAGCCGCTGGAATGCCCGAGGATGTGAAGAAAGAAGCCCTTAAGGAACTCGCGCGCCTGTCGCGCATGTCTCCCATGGCCGCCGACTACTCGCTCACCCGCAACTACATCGAGTGGCTGGCATTGCTGCCCTGGACCAAAAGCTCAGGTCCCAAAATTGACATCAGCAAGGCTAAAGAGATTCTGGACGAGGATCACTACGAACTGAAAAAGGTGAAGGACCGCATCCTGGACTACCTCAGCGTGCTTCAGTTGAAGCCGGACATGAAGGGGCCGATCCTATGCTTTGTTGGGCCTCCGGGCGTGGGCAAAACAAGCCTGGGCCGTTCAATCGCCAGGGCTTTGGGCCGCAAATTCCAGCGTGTGTCGCTGGGCGGCATGCACGACGAAGCGGAGATTCGCGGCCATCGCCGCACTTACATCGGCGCAATGCCAGGGCAAATTATCCAGAGCATCCGCCGCGCCGAAACCAACGACCCGGTGATGATGCTGGACGAGGTCGACAAGCTGGGCCGCGACTTCCGCGGCGATCCTGCCTCCGCTTTGCTGGAAACTCTTGACCCGGAGCAGAACAATACATTTCGCGACAACTACCTCGACGTGCCCTTCGACCTTTCGAAGACCTTGTTCATCTGCACAGCCAACCAGCTGGACACGGTTCCGCCGCCGCTACTGGACCGCATGGAGCTGATCTTTCTGCAGGGCTACAGCGAGGATGAGAAGAAGCACATCGCCTTTCGCTACCTGATTCCCCGCCAGATCAAGGAGAACGGCATTATTCCCGAGCAAATCGAGTTTCCCGAGGATGCGGTGCTCCACATTGTGCGCCACTACACGCGCGAGGCCGGGGTGAGGAAGCTGGAGCAGACGCTGGGTACGGTCTGCCGCAAACAGGCGCGGCGCGTGGTCGAGGGCAAAACGGAAAAATTGATCGTAACCCGCGAGGTGCTCAAGGAGTTTCTGGGCGGCATTCAGGTGCGCGTGGACACCGAGGTCGCAGAGCGCGTCAAGCGCCCCGGCGTGGCTGTTGGCTTGGCCTGGACTGCGGCCGGCGGCGACATCCTCTTTATCGAAGCCAACAAGATGAAGGGCAAAGGAAACTTCGCCATGACCGGGCAGATCGGCGAGGTGATGCAGGAATCCATGCAGGCCGCACTGACCTGGGTGCGCTCCAATGCCGCCACGCTGGGCCTGGCTGAGGACTTCACCAAGGAAATGGACTTGCACATTCATGTGCCCGCCGGAGCCATCCCCAAGGACGGCCCCTCGGCGGGAGTGACGATGACCACGGTGCTGGTATCGCTACTCACCGACACGCCGGTGCTGCCGCTGACCGCCATGACCGGTGAAATCACCCTCAGCGGCAATGTGCTGCCGGTGGGCGGCATCAAGGAAAAATTCCTGGCCGCGCGACGCGCAGGGGTGCAAACCATCATCCTGCCCGCCGAAAACCGTCAGGATGTGGAAGAAGATCTTACTTCTGAACTTATCGAAGGCGTCACCATCCACTATGCCAGCCGCATTGAAGATGTGCTGGCCGTGGCCCTGCCGCTGCTGAAGGCGAGGCCGGATGCAATGCCCGATGTGTTGCCAGTGGAAGACGAGCAGAGTGTTGGCGCCTCTGTGTAATTACGGGCTCAGATTCTTGGCTCACGCCGCCTCCGATTGCAGCGGCTCAATTTTTCTGCGCCCTGCACATGCGTGGGACGCCTGCCAGAACTCGTAATCGTTCTGTAGATTGAACCAGATATCCGGAGAGTTCTGTCCAGAGTCCCTACCCCGTCCCCTGTTCCAAAAAGGAGCAACTTTAGTGCCTCAGCCCTGCTGAAAACGGCGAATGTGCCGATAAGAGTCATAGTATCCAGTGCGCGAAAACGCACTAATAGGGTGACTATGGCGCTCACATCTCCCCTCACTCCGACCTCCACTCCGACCTCCGCTCCGACCGTTACTCCACTGCATCTATCTGGAAACACAACAGATAGCCAGAATGCCCAACTCCAGGAGTTCCTCGCAACAGCCGTGAAAACAGCCTACCTTGCGTCTATCGAACGATTGGACATGATTAGCGCGCAGACCGTGCTGGATGCTGGCAAGAAGCTCAAAGCCGATGTGGCCGCTTCAGTAGAGGAGATCATCCAACGGTACACGACCAGCGATAAGTTCAAGGATGAGGAGGTGGGCTCGAATCGGACTTATCCGCCCACCTACAAGGTGCGCCCCATCGAGGCCCAAGTCACTGAGTTGAAGAAGCTCTTTCCGGTACTGGGCACTTGCATGGAAAAGCTGGCACGCAAGCCGCTGCTGGAAGGCGCGGAGGCATGGTTTGCGATTCCCCGCTGGCAGGCTCTGGCCCCAACCTACAACGAGGCTGTCGAAATTGTTCTAGGCGTTCTGGCCACAAAACGCAAGTTTCAACACCGCCTCACCGGTCGCCTTGGGCCAACTTTTTTACGACAAGGTGAACGATCCAAAATTGCAGGCAAAATTCTGGCCGACCAGCAGCAAGGACATGACATTTTAGTGGTTGCCGCGCAGTCCGGCATGTTGCACCGCGGCTGCTCGGCCCGCCGTGCCCGTATGCGGATGGCCGGCAATGAATTCGGAGCCGGCGTCTATGCCGTCGCCTGTATGCTGCTAACCCATCCCGAGAGGTTATCAACCGAAGACACGCTGATGATCGACTGCGGCGGCGACGAGTACTCATTGCGCGGTGACATTACCTTCGACCGCGTGCCTCTGTTCGATTACGACATCTCCGGCATTGAGTTCAGCATCTTTTATGAAGACCGGTCGCGGAACCTATGGGGCACGCCCTCGGGATTCCTTTATAAATTCGATTGATTGCCTCCTACCACGTCTAATCAACAGGCGGTATTCTTTGGGAATGCAGGCGCGTATTCTCTCCTTTGGCGTGTTGAGCGATTGCCGGCGGTCCAGTATCTGGGCGATGCTTGCACTGGCGCCCCTGACGCTGGCAGCGCAGGAACTAACTCTGCATGTAGATGTAAAACTGGTCAATATTTTTGTGAACGTGCTCGACCAGGACGGGGCCATTGTGGGCGGCTTGACGCGTGAAGACTTCGCGCTCTCAGAGGACGGCCGGCCGCAGCAGATTGCGATCTTCGAGCGCCAGTCGGAGCTGCCGTTGAATCTGACGCTGGCCATCGACACCAGTGGCAGCGTGCAAAAGGATATGGTCGAGGAAGCGGATGCGGCCCGGCGGTTTGCCCACGCCCTGTTGCGCTCGCAAGACCAGATGAGCCTCTTGCAATTTGCCACCGAGGTACGCGAGCTGACTCCCTTCACCAACAAGGTGAGCCAAATCGATCACGGGCTGGGCCAGTTGCGCGGCGATTGGGCTACGTCACTCTACGACGCCATCTGCCTGGCTTCTACAAAGCTGGGCGGCAATCAGGGACGAAGGGTGCTGGTGCTCATCTCAGACGGCGATGATACCGCCAGCAACGCCACCTACGCCCAGGCAGTGGAGCAAGCGCTGCGCAATGAAGTGATGATCTACAGCCTCATCGACGTTCCCATTGAGGCCAGCGCCGGGCGCGATCTTGGCGGTGAACACGCGCTGATTACACTGGCCGAGCAGACCGGCGGGAAGAGCTTCTATGTGAGCGGCGGCGGGCTGCATAATGCCTTCACGCAAGTGAGCGACGACCTGCACACGCAATATTTACTCGCCTATTATCCTCACAATCAAGAATTTGGAAAGACTTTTCACCGTATTCAGGTAACCATCCCAAGGGCCGCGCCTCTATCCTTCACTATCCGCCATCGCACCGGCTATTATGCGGACTCGCCAGCCCAAAACAGGTAATCAACCAATATCTGACCTCAACAAGAAATAAAATACGCCGGTCCCGTACATTCTCCGGGGCAACCCATGAACAGATTGGGGAAAAAGGCTACAATTTACATATGTGGCTGGCAATCTTTGCAATGCGGCTGTTGGAAGTCATGTTTTTCATCGGCCTGGCGGGCTCGACCGTGGTCGTGCTCATCAGTTTTGTCGAGGATGGAATCGAGCTTTTCGGCAAGGATGAGCCGCCTGAGACACGCGCCTAAGGGCGCAATCCGACATGGCATGTTCTCAACCATTGACTCTGTCTTGAATTGGCAATAAACTCAACGAAGTGCGGGCGATGATTTCCGCTCCCTCAACCCAGGAAAGTCGGCTCCGGAGCCGGCACAATCGCAATGGCATCCACCCGAACGACCTTTGCCCCTCCTTCCGACCGCGTCAAACTCATCGTGGCATCCTCGGTGATGCTGACGTTCATCTCTTTTTGGCGCGCGGCTGCCA
>CAZFMB010000015.1:0-50248 GCA_964520005.1 uncultured Occallatibacter sp. | reverse complement strand
AATATCGCCGTCGTCTGGTCGGGCCTTTGCAACCTCTGCGGTGTGCTGCTTTCTTCCGGCGCTGTGGCTTACGCCATCATCACGCTGCTGCCGGTCGAGCTGATTCTTCAGGTCAGCTCCGGCGCGGGCTTTGCCATGGTCTTCGCCCTGCTGATTGCGGCCATCATCTGGAACCTGAGCACCTGGTGGTTCGGCCTTCCCGCTTCCAGTTCGCACACTATGGTCGGCTCCATCATCGGTGTCGGTATCGCCAACCAGCTGATGAGCATCCACACCGGAACCTCTGGCGTGGATTGGGAGCAGGCCATCAAAGTCTTCAAGGTGCTGCTCATCTCCCCGTTGATCGGCTTCGGCGCGGCGGCGATTCTGCTGCTGCTTTCCAAACTGTTTATCCTGACAAAAACAGCCAAGAACTTCGCCATCCTCTTCGATGCGAATCATAAAAAGCCTTTATGGGCGATTACCACCATATTGATTACAGGAATTCCAGGGGCGTACATCTTCAACTTTATCGCTCCCTTAGTTCTGGGCCTCTTTGGCGATCCAGGGAAGGCCCTGTGGGCGCCCATCCAATCCTTCCAGTCCAGGTACGTTCCCTATGGTTTGTACACCGTCATGCTGTTGGTGGGCATCCTGGGGCTTTACCTTATCTCCCTTTTCGCCCGCATCGTCATTGAGAACGCCGACGTGCTCTTCACGGCTCCCAAGGGCGCTACGCCTCCGCCATGGCCCATCCGCGCGCTGCTGATCTTTACCTGTTCCGGCGTCAGCTTTGCGCACGGCTCCAACGACGGCCAGAAGGGCATGGGCCTGATTATGCTCATCCTCATCGGCACCGTGCCGACAGCCTACGCGCTCAACCACGCCGTCAGCAGCCACGATGTGCAGTCTTTTATCGCCGACAGCGAACAAGCAGGCCAGGTCATCAACCGGCATGTGGACACGTCCGGAATTCTGGGCGAAGATGCCCGCGCCGAGGTCACCGACTACATCCGCACCAAGGAGATCAAGCCGGACACCATGCTGGCGCTGCGCGAGCTGGTCAACGATCTCAAGGGCGACGTGATCACCTATAAGGAGTACAAATCAGTTCCGCCCAGCAAGCAGGCCAACGTTCGCAACGATATGTACGTGGCCAGCGAGGCCATCCGCCTCATTCAGAAGAACGATGATAGCTTGAAGGCAGCCGGCAAGCCGGCGGTCTTCACCGTCGAGGAGAATGCCACCCTCAAGAGTTACAAGAGCAAGGTGGATCAGGCGACCAAGTTCATTCCCTCGTGGGTCAAGGTCGCTGTAGCTCTGGCGCTGGGCATGGGCACCATGATTGGCTGGAAGCGCATCGTGGTCACCGTCGGCGAAAAGATCGGCAAAGAGCACCTGACCTACGCGCAAGGCGCCTGTGCCGAGCTGGTCGCCATGTGCACCATCTCCGCCGCAGACAACTACGGCCTGCCCGTCTCCACCACGCACGTCCTTAGCTCCGGCGTGGCCGGAACCATGGCCGCCAACGGCAGCGGCCTGCAACTGTCCACCATCCGCAATATCGCCATGGCCTGGATCATGACGCTCCCCGCAGCCGCACTGCTCTCCGGCGGTCTTTTCTGGCTCTTCCGCCAGGTTGTGGGATAATTCTCTTCTTTAGCAGCCCTGCAAGGGCGTCCGGCGCCATCCGGACGCCTTTTTAAATCCATCGCGCCGGCAATTAAACCTATATCCATGAGCAGGTCTGCTCCGCTTCCGGTACCATATTAGAGGTACCTATCGAAGAATGAGCCTGAAAGCCAAGCTGGAAGCAGTCATCTACGCCGCGGAGGAGCCGGTCACACTGGCCCAGCTCGCCGCCCTCTTTGCCGACGACGCCTTTGAATGGAAGGCGCAGCAGGCAGCTGTGTCTGCCGATCAAACGGCCTCAACCGATCTCGACGACAAACAACCCACACCTCCGGAGCAGGAGGAGTTCGTATCCATGAAGCCGGAACCGGAACCGGATTCCGCCGCGGAGACAGGGCCAACCGACGCATCTCCGGAGCTTTCCGATGAAGAAAAAGCCGAGGCTGAACTCGAACTCCGCCGCCTGGCCCGCCTGCGTGACCGTGAAGTCCGCGAGATTCTTCGCCCGCTGCTCGATGAGCTGATCGCCTCTTGCGCCTCCGATGACTGCGGAGTCGAGATTCGCGAGGTTGCCGGCGGCTTCCGCATGGCCACCAAGCCCGAGTATCACGACGCCGTCCGGCTCTTCATCAAAAGCATCAAGCCGCCGCTCAAGCTCTCCTTGCCGGCTCTGGAAACACTGGCTGTCATCGCCTACAAGCAGCCGGTCACCGCGCCCGAGGTCAATGAAATTCGCGGCGTGGACACATCCGCCGTCTTCGGCACTCTACTCTCCCGCAAGCTCATCACCACAGCCGGACGCAAAGCGGTTCTCGGCCGGCCCATCCTCTACAAAACCACCCGCGAGTTCCTGCTCCGCTTCGGCCTCCGCGATGTTTCCGAGCTGCCCTCCATGGAAGAGTTCGAGAAGCTGGCCGCTCTTGAATTCGACGAGCAGGAGCAGGCCGTCGAAGAAGACTCCAAACAAAAATCCAGCCTAAATCTCGAATTCGACGACACCGCGAGCGAAGATTCAGAAGACTCGCCGGATGAAAGCCTGGAACCTGAACCGGGGACCGAAACGAACTCGTCCACCACGACCGCCGAGACGGCGGCCAGCAACTAACCCACCACCGAAGAGGCCGCTCCTGCTGCGCCTCCCCCTACTGAGCAGGCAGAAACCGAGAAGTTCCCCATGGCGAGTCCCAAGAAACCTGTAACAAAGAAGCCGGTAACAAAGAAAACCGCGAAGAGCAAGAAGATAGCGCTCCCCAAGCCAGTATCGACCGAGCCGAAGTTAGCTGCCGCTCCCGTAGTCGAAGTCCCCAAACTTGAAGACCCTATCGGAAACGAGACCGACGGTGAGGCCAAAACCACCGTTGAACAGGCTACGGAAAAACTAGAAACTGAGTCGGTTTTGTATCAGGGCACGACTTCAGTCGTGCCGCATGAGCAATTAATAGGAGACAGGGCTTTAGCCCCTGAGGGTAGCATCGTTCCGGAGGGAGGCGGGGGTTTCAATCCCCGCATAAAGCCCAAAAAATCAGCGAGGGCTTTAGCCCCGGAAATACGCTCGGAAACCAAGGCAGAAGCCGAAGACGGTTCTGAGTCTGAAGATGAGCCAAAGTTCACGCCCCAACCGCGTCCTCCTGCCAAGCTAGAGCGCCTGCAAAAAATCCTCGCTGCTGCCGGAGTAGCCAGCCGCCGCGGCGCCGAGGCCATGATCGAGCAAGGCCGCGTCCAGCTTAACGGCAAGGTGGTCACCGTTCTGGGAACCAAGGCCGACGCAACCCGCGACCACATCCGCGTGGACGGCAAGCTCCTCCAGGGTCCCGAGCGCCATCGCTACTTCGTCCTCAACAAGCCACGAGGCTTCGTCACCACTGTCAAGGACCCTGAAGGCCGGCCTACGGTGATGCAGTTCTTCTCCAAATTCAGCGAGCGCCTCTACCCCGTCGGCCGCCTCGACTATCTCAGCGAAGGCCTGCTCGTTGTCACCAACGATGGCGAGCTGGCCAACCGCCTCACCAAAGCCTCCTCCGGCGTAGAAAAAACTTATCTCGTCAAAGTCTCTGGCCAACCCACCGAAGCCGAGCTCAACATTCTGCGCAGCGGCGTCTCCATCGAGCGCGGCAAGCCCGGCTCGCCTCCCGTTCGCACCTCGCCGGCACGCATTCGCCAGGTTCGCCAGGGCGACAACCCCTGGTATGAAGTGGTTCTCATCGAAGGCCGCAACCGCGAACTGCGCAAGATGTTCGAGGAGGTCGGCCATTTCGTCGAAAAAATCCGCCGCACCGGCTACGGACCTCTGGTTCTCGATCAGGAGCCGGGCAGTCTGCGCGAGCTTGAGCCAGCCGAATTGGACGCACTGCGCCAGGCCGCCGAAGGCACTCTGCGCACACCAAAATCCAAAGACCTTCGCCGCCGCAACCTGCTTGATTCAGGTCAACTGCCGACGGTCCTCCCCAAGCCCAGCGGCCGGCCCTCCCGGTCTGAGGATTCCTTCGCCAGCGGCGCGGCCAACAAACTCTTCCGCCCCGCCCGCCCCAGCGATTTTCCTCCAAAGAAGTTTGGTGCGGACCGTGCCCCCCGTCCGGCAGGCTCATTCGATAAGGGTGCAGCCAAACCTTTCCGCCCAACCTGGAAGAAAGAAGACCGCCCAACCCGTCCGCCCACGCGCTTTGCCGCAGGTTCAACCGCCGAAGGCCGTCCCAGCGCACCCCGCCCCTTCACCGCCAAACCCGCCTGGAAGAAAGACGCCCGCCCTACTCGCCCGCCCTACAATCGCCCTTCTGCCGGGCGCAGCTTTGATCGCCCCTCAGCCCGCCCAGTCTGGAAGAAAGACGACCGCCCAACCCGTCCGCCCACGCGCTTTGCCCCAGGTTCAGCCACCGAAGGCCGTCCCAGTCCAGGCCGCCCCTTCTCCGCCAAACCCGCATGGAAGAAGCCGGAGCGCCCAACATCAGATCGTTCAGGCCCAACCCGTCCAACTCCAAATAGATTTGGCTCAAATCGGCCAGCCGCTCGTCCCATCTGGAAGAAAGACGACCGTTCTGCTCGCCCGCCCTACAATCGTCCTGCCGCGTCCCGGCGCGAAGCGCCAGTTTTTGACGAGGACCTTGGCCCTATACGACCGCCCAACCTGCACATCGAGGAGATCACAGGCCCAGACCGTCCCTTCTCCGCCAGCAGCGGCAAGCCTCGCGGTGGTGGTACGCGGCCCAGCGCGCCAAGGCCGTATTCTGACCGGCCCCGTACCAGCTTCGAGAGGCCAGCCTCTTCGAGCCGTCCCGCCTCAAAGCCCTTCCGTGGCGAAGGCGGACAATCGCGCCCCTTCACCACCAGCAGTGGCAAGCCCCGCGCGGGCGGCGCGCGGCCCAGCAGCAAGCCGTTTCGGCCCGGGGCACCCGCGGACAGGTCTTCGTCCGGGGGGTGGAAGCCGAAGACTCGTTACGGCCCCGGAAAGCCAGCCTCCAGAGCACACTCCAAGCCAAAGCCCGGCGGCTTTTCCAATTCCGGCTATAAAGCTAAACCTGGCGGAAAGAAGCGATAATCCTCATAGTGACCTCAGAAGAACTCAAACCCGGCTTTGAACAGGTGTTCACCGTTACGGATTACTACGACGGTCCCCGCCAAGGCGTCGCTAACTTCAACGGGCAGCCTCATTTTTATGACTGTATCTTTTCTGAGACGGAGGACGGATACTCCAGCCTGTATCGGCTTACCCCGATTTCGCAAGACATATTAAACCTCGTAAGAGAATCCTGGGCAATCTGGCAAAGGTGGGAGTTGGCCTTCCAGACTGGAAAAACAACTCTCAAATCGCACCCAGCCCTGCCCCAAGATAAGGCGCGATACGAAGAGATCCGGGCTGTTCTAGACCCAGTTTTGAAAACAGCTAGCGAAACCTCCATTATTAGGGACGGAGCATTCGAGGTAGTTGGCAATCCGATACTTCCAAAGGGCGTCATGCGCCCCTTGCAGGTAAGGTGGGCAGCACCGGCGCTGGAAGACTGAACCTAAATCAAGTACCCCACAAGCAAGAGGAGGTCCCAATGGCAAACACCTTCGGCACAGACATTCTCCTTCAGGCGCCCGACCCCAAGAAGGCGGCTGCCTTCTACGTCGACCATCTCGGCTTCGAGATCACCGGCGAGGAGCCGCAGATGATCAGCCTTCATGGCCGGCACATCAACCTGTTCATAGAGCGAGGTCCGGCGCTGGGACCGGTTATGGAAGTCACAGTGGACAGCGTCGAAGGAGCCAAGGCGCGGCTCGTAAAGTCCGGCTGCGAAATCGTAAAGGATGAACCGGAGTTCCCCAGATGCTACATTAAGGACCCATTCGGCCTGATCTACAACCTGACAAGCTAGGATGAATCATGCTGAAACTGATTCTTACAAAACGAAATACAGTCTCTGTATTGCTGTGCATCTACACAACAATTCCTATCGTCCGGCTCTACGGGCAAGAAAAGCCACAAGTGGCCCCGCCCGCTAAATCGGATTCCTTCGCGACAGATGAGCGCGGCAAGAGATTCCGGGTTCAGCACTGTGAAGTCGCGGGAAACAATTTTCAAATTGCCGGAGTGGATTTGACTGCCGACGAAGATTTCCAGACACAAGTTGCAAAGGTCTTTGGGAAAGTTACGACTGTATGGAGCGGAGATGGAGCTGAGTCTGATAACGAGTCCTGCTATCAGACAGCGAATGCGAGCGACACCACACATATTATCTTTGGCCAAGGGGAAGTCGATCAGTCGTTCATTCTCTCTTCAGATGGTTCAGCTTGGAAGTGGAAGACTCCCTGTAAGCGGTCGACAAAAATCACTCGCAGCCTTGCAACCGCATCCGGCTTGCATCTGGGGCAGACGCAGGAGCAGCTCATCGCTATTCTCGGACTTCCCACAAGACGTAGTCAGAATGTCAAGAACGGGCGGGATGACCTGGAGTACAGTCTTGAAGCTCATAAGAGGATGAGCGCAAAAGAACTCGCTCCGTTGTTGCAGAATGAACTGAAAGAGTATTCGAAACAAGAGCTACGCGAATGGATTAACAAACACGGATATGATCTTGAGGTATATATCCATGCAAAGTTTATGAATGATTCATTGATCTATCTGGAAGTTTCGTGGTCGAAACAAGGCTGATTCTATAGCGAATTGCATTACCGGCAATTCCAAACATTCATCATTGCGCATAACATTTATCACCATTTGGTGATAATATAGGTGATATGAGGTTTTTATGAGAGCAACTGTGGCGCTCGACGACGATTTAATCCAGAAGGCTCAGGAGTTTACGGGCGTAACCGAGAGAACCGCCCTGCTTCGCAAAGCATTGAAGGCATTGATTCACCTGGAGGCTTCGCGCCGGCTGGCGGCGGTTGGGGGTACGGAGCCGTACCTTGAGGAGATCAAGCGCCTTCGCGCTGACAACCTATGATCTTGGCCGACACATCCATCTGGGTTGACCACCTGCGCAACCGCAACCCGGAGATGGAGCGACTTCTTGGCGGTGGGCAAATTGTGATGCATCCCTTCATCGTTGCGGAAATTTCTTTAGGTTCCCTGCATAACCGGCAAAAGAGACTCAACGATCTGGAAGCGCTGCTCGAAGTGAATGTTGCCACGCTCAATGAAGTGCGTCACATGATTGAGTCTCGCTCGCTCTATTCGAAGGGCATCGGCCTCACAGACGCGCACTTGCTCGCGTCATGTCTGATGACGCCGGGGACGCAGTTGTGGACGCGCGACAACGCTTTGAAAAGTGTGGCTGCGAGTTTGGGAATCCTCGCAGACCTGCCTTGAAGTTTCTCCTGAGACAGATTACGAGTCTACTCGCTATAAGTAAGGTTGCAGTTCGAGTGCGGCGTTATCCCGGATACGCTCCCGTAATGTAGCCCTGCAAAGCCTCAATAGTCTTCTCCTGGCCTGAGATCACGCATTTCACCAGGTCGCCGATGGAGATCACGCCCACCACCTTCTCATCCTCCAATACTGGCAGATGGCGGAAATGCCGCTCGGTCATTAAGGTCATGCATTCATCCACGGTCTGCTTCGGGCTCACGAAGACCACCGGGCTGCTCATGATTTGTTCCACCTTGGTTTCTTTGGCGAGGTGGTCCTTCAGGTCGCCCTTGCGCGCATAGTCGCGTTCCGACAGAATGCCCACCAGCCGCTGCTTGGACATCACCAGCAGGGCGCCGACATTGTGTTCGGACATCATTTTGATCGCCTCGTAGACCGACTGCTCGGGCGCGATCGACAGTATTCTGGTATCGCCTTTGTTTTTCAGCACCAATCCAATTGTGTCGGTTATCTTCATCAGAACCTCCTGGCCGCTGGCAGCAGTGTGCCGGCGTGTGCATTCCTGCGAGCACGGCTTGAGCAGTTGGGGAATAGCCGCGCATCCCAGTTAGGTACGTAGTCAATATAGCCCATCCGCACTGCGACAGAACAGTGCCCCGGTGGCGTGACTTACAATTTCATCAGCGAACACATACACCGTCCGGCCGGAGAACATACCAATGTCCATGAAAAACCTTCGCTTCCTCCCCCTGCTGCTGTTGGCCGCCTCGCTCTCTCTGCACGCCGCCAGCAAGCCCAAGCCCGCCGCCCCCGCTCCGGCCGCTGCCGACCCGTACACCGAGGTGCAGCCCGCCACCGAAACGCTGGATCTGGCCATGTACCAGCGGATTCGCGATGAGGGGCTGAACCGCTCGCACGTGATGGAGTTTGCTACCGCGCTGATGGACGGCATCGGGCCGCGGCTGACCGGCTCGCCCAATCTGGCCAAGGCCAACGCGTGGACCCGCGACACGCTCACCAAAATCGGCCTGGAGAACGCGCGCCTCGAGGATTGGGGCGAGTTCGGCTTGGGCTGGCAGCAGTTGAACACCTGGGCGCGCATGGTCACGCCCGACACCGCGGTGCTGATTGTGCAGGCTACGCCCTGGTCGCCTTCTACCCCCGGCCCGGTCACCGGCGATGTGGTCTTCGTCAACATTCAAACCGAGAAAGATTTAGATCAGTACAAAGGCAAACTTGTAGGCAAGGTGGTTTTGCTGGGCGCCATGCGCGAAGTTCCTCCGGTAGACAAGCCGCTCTTTGAGCGTTACACCAATACAGATCTCGACTCCATCGCCGAGTTTCCCGTCAGCGTTGGCGCGGGTGGGCAATCTCCGCAGATGCAGGCTATGATGCGGGAACGCCAGGAGCGCTCTCGCCTGCTCGAAAAGATTGGCCAGTTCCTCGCCGATGAAAAAGTAGCTGCGGTGATTGTGCCCAGCCGCGACGGCAAATATGGCGGAGGCTCCGGTGGAACCATCTTCGACGACACCGGCGCAACGCTCGGCCGCTCGCCCTACCTCGCAGAAAAGCGGATGAAGATTCCCGTGGTGGTCGCGGCCATCGAGAGCTATGGCCGTCTCTACCGGCTCACTCAGGCTCACGCTCCAGTCAGCGTGGAGATCGACGTGGATACCAAATTCTTTGGCGAGCACGAACACGGCTACGACACGGTGGCCGAGATTCCTGGCACCGACCCGAAACTCAAGGAGCAGGTGGTGATGGTGGGCGGCCACCTGGACAGCTGGATAGCTGGCACCGGCGCCACCGACAACGGCGCGGGCACCATCGTCGCCATGGAAGCCGTGCGCATCCTCAAAGCGCTCGACGTGAAGCCGCGGCGCACCATCCGCATTGCTTTATGGACCGGCGAAGAGGAAGGCATTTTCGGTTCCAAGGGCTACTGCACTATTCATTTCGGCTCGGCCAAACTCTCCACCGCGCCCGACCAGTTGCTGCTGCCGGAGTTCATGCGCCGCGCTGCCGGGCCGCTTGAAGTCAAGCCGGAGCAGAAGCTTATCTCCGCCTACTTCAACGTAGACAACGGCACCGGCAAAATCCGCGGCATCTACACGCAGGGCAACGCGGCCATCGCGCCCATCTTCGCACAGTGGATCGCCCCGCTAAAAGATTTGGGCGTCACCGTCGTCACCAACCGCAACACCGGCGGCACCGATCACCTCAGCTTTGACGCGGTGGGCATTCCCGGATTCCAGTTTGTGCAAGAGATGCTGGACTACGAATCGCGCACCCACCACTCCAATGAAGATGTCTACGAGCGCTTGCAACCCGCGGACCTGAAGCAAATTGCCACCGTCGAGGCCATCTTCCTTTACAACGCGGCACAGCGCGATCAGATGCTGCCGCGCAAGCCTCTGCCGCAGCCCGACCAGGAAGACAAGAAGCGCGCCCCCCTCGAAGGCATCTTTCCCGGAGCGGTTACGCCCGCGGATGTCGAGAAGAAGTAGCGCGCTTTCAGGATAGATTTCGGGAATACGAACTGCCGCGGAACTCTCCAGCCTGGCTAGGGCCCGGCATACTCGCGCTCTCTCTGCCGCCGCGGGAGCTTTTAGAATCCAGAATCTCCAGCTCCGTTTCATCCACCTCTACTGCCACGCTTCGCTGGATGAGCTCCATAGTGAGGACGACGCGCAGGCTGTTTTTACGCCGCAACATCAATCCTTCCATCCCCGCCAGTGCGCCGGATCGTATGCGAACCCGCTGCCCCGCGGTCAGCAAAGGATGTGGTTCGGCATTGCGCAACGGAAGCCCCGTGCGCAGTGCGTTGATATCCGCCTCGGGCATCGATGCCGGCTGGCCTCCCGTGCCGCCCACAATGCTCAGGACTCCCGGAACTTGCAGCACCCGCACGCGCTCGCGCAAGCCGATGTGGACAAAAATATATCCGGGAAACAAGGGCAGATCCAGCGTGACTTTCAAGCCGTTATTCCACTTGCGCCGCGTCTGATATAGAGGCAAATAATGCTCAATTTCCCTCAGGTCCATGTAATGACTCACGCTCTTCTCATGGCGCGGCGAGGTGTAGACGGCAAACCACTTCTGCTCCAGGGTATGATCCGGCGTGCAATCGCCCTCAAGCTCACCCAAAGGCTGAACAGTGTCGTGTTGTGCAAACTCCGGCATCTTTCGCTTTCTCACCACAGTCATCGACCGTAATAATCCCTATTCCACGGTTACCGACTTGGCCAGGTTTCTCGGTTGGTCCACGTCGCAGCCGCGGCGCACGGCGATGTAATAAGCCAGCAGTTGCAGCGGCACAATCTCAATCAGCGGTACAAGCAGCTCGATGGCCGGAGGAATGGGAATGACGTGCTCCACCAGTCCGCCGATAGTCGCATCGCCTACGGTGGCAATAGCGATCACCCGGCCAGACCGCGCGGTAACCTCCTGAATGTTCGAGAGAGTCTTCTCGTAGCGCAGCTTTGACGCAGGATCGCTCTCGTCTCGCGTCGCCAGCACCACCACCGGCAGCGTCTCATCAATCAGCGCATTGGGCCCATGCTTCATCTCACCCGCCGGGTAGCCCTCGGCATGAATATATGAAATCTCCTTCAGCTTCAGCGCCCCTTCCAGAGCGATGGGGAAGTGAATGCCGCGGCCCAGATAAAGAAAATCGCGCGAGGTGGAAAATACCTTGGCCAGTTGCTCGCACTGCGCGGTGCAGGAGCGCAGCGTCTCTTCAATCTTGCCGGGAATGCGGCTCAACTCCTCAATCAGCTTCACCGACTGGGCCTGATCGAGTTCGCCGCGCAGTTGCCCCAGCTTGAGCGCCAGCAAAAACAGCGCCGTCAGTTGCGCGGTGAAGGCCTTCGTCGAGGCCACGCCAATCTCCGGTCCGGCATGTGTATAAATGGCGCCGTGTGCCTCGCGCGCCACCATGGCGTCCACCACGTTGCAGATGGCCACGGTCTTTGAACCCAGCGAAATCATCTCGCGTTGCGCGGCCAGCGTGTCAGCCGTCTCGCCCGATTGCGTAATCAGCAACCCCAGCGCCTTGGCGTCGGGAATCGGATTGCGATAGCGATATTCGCTGGCGTAGTCCACATCCACCGGCAGCCGCGCCAGCCGCTCGATCATATATTTTCCCGTCAGCGCCGCGTGCCAGCTCGTCCCGCAGGCCGCGATGTTGATGCTTGTCGCCTCCGCCAGTTCCTTGTCGCTCAACTTCATCTCGCCCAGGTAAACCTTGCCCGATTCCAGCGAAACGCGCCCTAGAGTGGTGTCGCGCACCGCTCGCGGCTGCTCCCAAATCTCCTTGAGCATGAAATGTTTGTAGCCGCCTTTTTCCGCCTGAATCGGGTCCCACTGAATGTGCGTCAGCTTGCGCTGGATCGGCTTGCCTTCAAAATCCGTCAGCGCCACGCCCGCCAGCGTCAGTATGGCCATGTCGCCATCGGCCAAAAAATAAATGTTGCGCGTGTGCTGCAAAATGCCGGGCACATCGGAAGCTACAAATGACTCGCCCTCGCCTACTCCAATCACCACCGGCGGACCAAAGCGCGCCGCAACAATCTTGTCCGGCTCCAGAGCCGATAAAAATACCAGCGCAAAGGCTCCCGTGAGCCGCTTGACGGTGCGCCGCACAGCCACTTCCAGCGGAATCGCCTTGCCCGCCTTCTCTGCATCCTTCTGCACTTGCTCTATGAGGTGGGCAACAATCTCCGTATCCGTCTCGGTCACAAACTTGTGCCCTTGCGCCGTCAGCTCGCGCTTCAGCTCCAGGTAATTCTCCACAATCCCGTTGTGCACCACCACGATGCGCCCTGTGCAATCCCGATGCGGGTGCGCATTCTCTTCCGTGGGACGCCCATGCGTGGCCCAGCGCGTGTGCCCGATGCCGAAGCTGCCATCCACCGGATGCTCGCGCAAAACCTCTTCCAGGTTGCACAGCTTTCCCGGCGCGCGCCGCACCTCCAGCGTCTTGCTGGTGGGCGAGCCCACGGCGATCCCCGCCGAGTCATAGCCGCGGTACTCCAGCCGCCGCAGCCCTTCAATTATGACGGGAACAACCTTCTTGGGACCAACATAACCGACAATTCCGCACATAGATTGATTCTAAGCGAGCGCGGCTGGCGATGCGAGATGCACCCATTTTCACATTGCTGATTTCGGAGAAAAGAGTATATTGGTTTGTTGTCGAGAAACTAATTGGAAATCCTGGGTTAAATAAAGCAGAGGTATGCAACTTTACCTTTGCTTGGGAGCAAGTTGGCCATGGTCTCGATATTTTTCTCCTTCTGCCCTGCAATTTTTCGCGTTGACTCTTTTCGCCCTTCCAACCGACCATGGATACGGAACAAGCTGGCGGCCCTATGCACGATTCTGACTCTGCTGCTATGCGGTGCGTGGAGTGTTGCGGTAGCGCAGAATACCGGCGTAGCTGGCTCTGCCATGGCTGCACCGCACCTGATTAAGCAGCCGGTTGATGAGTCGCTGCGATCCGTTCTCAAGGGCAATACGCACCCCCTTGCGCGCGCTGAATTCGATCGGGGCGCGGCCCCCGCCAGTATGCCCATGCGGCGCATGATCCTGGTTCTTCAGCGCAGCGCTGAACAGGAATCCGCTTTGCATGTTCTGCTCGACGCACAGCAAACCAACTCCTCGCCGAACTATCACCAATGGCTCACTCCCGAGCAATTCGGCCAGCAGTTTGGCCCGTCTGACAGCGACATTGCAACCGTCCAGGCGTGGCTCGAATCGCATGGTTTTCAGGTCTCCGCCATCTCCAAAGGCCGCACCACCATCGAGTTTTCCGGCACCGCCGCCCAGGTGCAGGATGCATTCCACACTTCGATTCATCAATACGAGGTGAACGGCGAACAGCACTGGGCCAACAGTAGTGAACCATCGATTCCCACAGCGCTCACGCCGGCAGTGAAGGGTGTGCTCTCGTTGCATAACTTTCCCAGGCATCCGCAATCCACGCTGCAGGGCATGCCGGTGCGCGCCACACAAGGCCCTCCCGCGCCCTTGCCCATGTTCACATTTACGTCGGATAAGAACACCCTATACGGCGTCGGCCCCACCGATTTCGCGACTATCTACAACGTGCTCCCTCTGTGGAATGCTGGCATCGACGGCGCCGGGCAGACCATCGCTATCGTCGGCGAAACCAACATCCACCTCACGGATATAGCATCCTTTCGCAGCCTCTTCGGACTGCCCGCCAAGGCTCCTCAGATCATTCTGAACGGTCCCGATCCTGGAATTGTGGGCGACGAGCCGGAAGCCGTGCTGGACGTATCCTGGTCCGGTGCGGTGGCCAAAAATGCCACCATTGACCTGGTCGTATCCGCCTCCACGGAGAGTACGCTGGGTGTCGATCTCTCCGCCCTCTACATTGTGGATAACAACTTGGCCCCGGTGATGAGCGAGAGTTACGGCGAGTGCGAGGCCACGCTAGGCAATGCGGGCAACGCCTTCTACAACGCGCTCTGGCAACAGGCGGCGGCGCAGGGCATCACTGTGGTGATCGCCGCGGGCGACAGCGGCTCGGCCGGCTGTGACAACTTCGATACCGAAGCCCTGGCCGGTTACGGATTGGCGGTCAGCGGTTTCGCTTCCACTCCGTACAACGTGGCTGTGGGCGGCACGGATTTCGATCAGACCGCTGCCACGGCTCCAAACTATTGGAGCGCAACCAACAACCCAACCACCGGCGCATCGGCTCTGGGCTACATTCCAGAGACAACCTGGAATCAATCCTGCGCCGGGCAGGGTGTTGGGCAATGCAATACCGGTACAAATGACCTGAACATCGTCGCAGGAAGCGGCGGTCGCAGCAGTAGCGCAATCCCAAACAGCTATGGAACGCCGTCAGGTTATCCCAAGCCCTCCTGGCAAACCGGCGCGGGAGTGCCGCAGGATGGCGTACGTGACATACCTGATGTTTCGCTCTTTGCCAGCGGCGGCTTCAACGGCAGCTTCTACATCATCTGCGAGGGAGACATGACTCCATTTGGGATCATATCCGGGGTGAATATTCCGTGCAGCCTGACCAATGAAAGCTTCTTGGGCATCGGCGGAACTTCGGCCTCGGCGCCCTCCTTCGCGGCTATCATGGCGCTGGTCAATCAGAAAACGGGCGCGCGGCAGGGCAACGCCAACTATGTTCTCTATAATCTGGCGGCGCAAAGTGGCGCCAGTTGCAACTCCACCAAGGCTGCCGCAACAGGAAACCCATGCGTCTTTTATGACATCACCAAAGGCAACAATTCTGTGCCGTGCTCTGGGTTTTACTGCGGGGCCTCCACGTCGAACACGTATGGCATCATGGTGGATTCCAGCGGTAACCCAGCATGGATGGCTGCCATGGGCTACGATCTGGCCACTGGTCTCGGCTCGGTGAACGTCAACAATCTGGTGAATGCCTGGAATGCCGCGACTTTCACGCCCAGCACAACCACGTTGACCAATATCTCTCCCGTCAACCTTGTTCATGGACAGACGGTAAACTTCAGCGCCACGGTAGCCGCGAAGAGCGGATCGGGAACGCCCACAGGATCGATTGCGTTGATCGCTGCGCCAGCCGGCCAGAGCCTGGGTATCGAGAGCTTTCCGCTGGTCAACGGTGAGGCCAGCGGCAATACGAATCTGCTCCCCGGCGGAACCTATAATGTGACGGCTCACTATGCCGGCGACTCAACCTTCAGCGCCAGCGATTCGATGCCAGTGCAAGTGACCGTGGGAAAGGAAAACAGCCAGACGACAGCGACGTTGGTAGCATATAACTCCACGAGTCGGACCTTTTCTCAGACCAACACTGTTCCTTACGGTTCAATCTTCTTACTGCGCAGCGACGTTGCCAACACGTCCGGCACGGCTTGCGCGCCGAACCCCGCGCAGAGTAGCGTTGCTTGCCCAACCGGCAACATAACTTTCACGACTAACAGTGTCAGTGACGGAACCTCCGCTCTCAACAGCCAGGGCTACACCGAAAACCAGACGCTATTCGCCAATTTTGGAACGGTGGGGAACTTCACGCTTGGAGCACAGTACAGCGGGGACAGCAGCTTTAACCCGAGTTCAGCCACCTTGAACGCGACGGTGGCTCAGGCGCCGACTTCTATGTATATGGAACTCGCCGACCTTCCTTATTATAACGGGGGCGGGGCTAACTATCTTGCGTGGTCCGGACAGTTATTCCATATTGTCGCGCCGGTTTACACGCAGAGCATTTTACTGGCTCCCACGGGGACAGTTACATTTCTGGAAAATGGCAACCCTTCCTCCGGCACTCTGGTGATGTACACACAGAACGGGAGCTACAGCGGAGGATATATTGCTTATCTGGATGGGACGCTCGGCATTTCCATCGATACTCCGGGAACCTACACGTTCACCGCCTCCTACGCGGGAGATGCACACTACCTGGGATCGCAGAGCCCTTATTCGTTAAGTGTACTCGTGACGGATACAACATTTAACATCACCCCGCCGATTCCTGATATGACCATCGCCGCGCCAGGACAATCCGGCACAACAACCATGGCGCTGACCGGAGTGGATAACTTCTTCGGGACGGTGAACGTGACCTGCACTCTGCCAACTACGATGATAGAGGCGGCCTGCCCGGCGGTCACCGCGAACCTCGGCAACAACACCACGGCCAACGCACAATTGTCGATTACCACTACTGCTCCCCATCCATTGACGGCCAGCCGCACGGACGGCGAAGGGCTCTATGGCTTTGGCGTGCTGGCATGCGCCTTCATCTTCGTTCTGCCGGGAAGACGGTGGCGGAGATTTCACTTCGCGCTGCTCTTGCTGGCCTGTGTTTTCGGCTTCGGAGGTTGCGGGGGTGGAGGCAAAAGCACGCCCATGGATAACGGAACCCCGGCAGGAACCTACACTGTGAATGTGACGGCAACATCCATGAATATCACGCGAACCGCTACTTTCAATGTGACGGTGCAGTAATCCATACGGTAGGCGAGGGTCAGAAGCCACAGACCACGATCCACCTGGACTGGATACCCCTGCGACCCCGAGGGGGGAGCAGGGGTATCCGGAAAATTCCCCTCCACCGGCGCAAATAGAAGGAGTCCGTAGAGCGGAGCTTTACGGTTCCCAGCTTCACTGTTTCACTCTTTCACTTTTTTACTGATTTATTTTCAAAACCTTGCTGATAATTATGTAGTAAACATAGAGATAAACCCAAAAGAATGAATATGTTCCACGTGGAACATTCCCGCGGATTCTAACCTTTATCTCCTGACTCCTTGACTCTGTCTTGAGACGGGCCGAAGGCGTCTGCCTGGACGGCAAGTCCCCGCTTCCCAAATAACCCAATTTCGTGCAATAAACCTCTATCTATATGTAAAGCTTTTTTGCGCGCGTTTTACCCCCAGAAAGTACACCTGCAAGGTAACAATCCTCTCTGCCAGCCTGTGCTCCTACGCCCCGCCAACTCAACTTCCGGTATAATCGCTCTCAGGCACGGAGAGATGGCCGAGTGGCTGAAGGCGGCGGTTTGCTAAACCGTTGTACGGTCTAAAGCTGTACCGGGGGTTCGAATCCCCCTCTCTCCGCCAGCTTACAAAGCAAGTGATTGAAACAGATCATAAATCATACAAAACAGACAGCTTGGCGGCAATTTAAAAGGGTTGCGGTGTAAGGCATTTCTATTCGCATCACCACCTGTATTGATCTCATAAGAAGGCGTCTCGGTCAATTTCCTACGTTGACACGATGACCTCGAAGGCTGATGCTGCGCAGTGTTCCAAACCTTCTCCAGATCGGCGTAAATTTCATCGACGAATGTGGCCAGGAATTGTGATACTCGAATACTGTTAGAGACACGAAATGGAACAATGCCTCCATGAATGGTTCCTGCTCTCCGACAGCCGCATCGCCAAGGTCCACAATGGCTCCTCATTCTTTACTGGCGACGCAGGCCAGGGCGAGCGCAATATCCGGCGCTGGCTCATTGAGAACGACTGGCTCGAAGCCATCGTCGTGTTCCCGCTCAACATCTTCTACGACACCGGCATCGATACCTATATATGGGTGCTCTCCAACCGGAAGCCCGCACACCGGTGCGGCCAGGTTCAGCTTATCGATGCTACCGAGTGGTTCAAGGCACTGCTCAAGAACCTGTGAAAGAAGAACTGCAAGCTATCGCCCGAGGATACCGAGCGCATTCGCCATAGCGAAGCGAATACGTGACGACATAGCCCCCAAGGTAGCCGCCTGCATGGACTACCAAAATGCGAAGCAAAATACGCCGCACACAGCGCGTATGGCCCACGATCAGGCGCTGGCGAAGGCAATGCAGCATCTCCTAAAGGACGACACACAGGTCTACAAGCAGTTCGTAGAAAACGAGTCGTTTTAATCGCTTTGTTGGCGACATGGTATATGAACTCACGATCAGTGATGAAGGGAGCAGGACAACAGCTTAGAGCACGGTCCGCTGAACCTTAAAAAGCGAATTATCTACTTTGTGTCGGACATTAAAAATGTCCCACTTTTGAGGTATGCTGTGCGAGCCATAGCCCGACGGATCGTCACTACAGTTCAACTTCGGAGTAGACATTTGTTTACCTGCTGTCTAAACGCATGTACCCCGTGACCCATCACGCAAAATTTCAATTCAAACTCGCTGACCCTTTCGGATAAAATTTCCCTAGTGTAGGAGTGAGACGCGCTATGGTGCTGAGAGTACGTCTGACACTAACCGCCGTTCTGACTTTGGCGGCCGGCCACTGCGCGGGGCAAACACCGGCGCCCGCGACGTGCCAACGGGAGACAGCGCTCGCCCTAGAGAGACAAGGCGACAACGCTGCGGCTGAGGCCGCATGGAAGTTGTGCCTGGAGTCAGATCCATCGAACCCTGAAGTGTATGCTCATATGGGATTGGTCGAGGCACGCCAGGAGCACTACAAGGAGGCTGTGCCTCTCTACCGGATGGCTCTGAAACTGGGTCCGGAGATATCGAGTGTAAAGCTTAACCTGGGCCTTGCGCTTTTCAAGAGCGGCGAACTGAAGCAGTCGATTGAGCTCTTCACAGAACTCCTCAACAGCCAGCCTCTCGATTCCCCTCAGGCCATAAGACTGACGACCCTGCTAGGGATGGCGCACTATGGGCTCGGCGAGCACGCAGAGGCCATCCCTTACCTGAAAGATGCTGCAGCCGCCGATGCGCAAAATCTGGAGCTCAAACTGGTTTTGGCGCATAGTTGCTTATGGTCCAAGCAGTATCAGTGCGTACTCGATGCTTA
The DNA here is from genome assembly GCA_964520005.1 of uncultured Occallatibacter sp. GTDB lineage: Bacteria > Acidobacteriota > Terriglobia > Terriglobales > Acidobacteriaceae > Telmatobacter. The sequence continues at coordinate 31,567 of CAZFMB010000015.1, read as the reverse complement.
TCATGAGATTCTCGCGCTGGACCCTAATTCCGCCGAGGCTCACATGTTAGCCGGCGAAGCGTTGGACGCTAAGAAGGACCGTGCCGGCGCCATCCAGGAGTTTCGCGCGGCAATCCAGGCCAACCCCAATGAACCCGGCGTCCACTTGAACTTGGGTTATCTTTTGTGGGCGCAAAGCCAGTTCCGGGAGGCGAAAGCCGAGTTTCAAACGGAGTTGGACAACAGTCCAAACGATGCTCAGGCGATGACTTATCTGGCAGACGCGGAGGTGCATTTGAACCAGCGCGAGGCAGCACAACTGCTGCTGGAGAAGGCCAGCAAGATCGAATCTGGGATAGCACTGATTCATCTTGATCTGGGCATAGTGTACAGCGATTCGGGCCGCCGCGACGACGCCGTGCGCGAACTGAAGTTGGCAGAGACTTTGGAACCCGACAACCAGAATGCGCATTGGCGCCTGGGGCACATCTATCAGATCGCAGGGGACAAAGACGAGGCAAAGGCGGAGTTCGACAAACTGCATAATTTGAAAAACGCGGTTGAAGACGCGCTCGGCAAGACGCTGATTGAAGCAGAGACGAAAGACAAGCCAGCGGCTGAAGCGCCAGCCGTGCCAAATGCGAAGTGAATCCCTCCAAGGAGTCACCGCTTGTTTAATAATTCTGTTGCCAGAGGCCCTAAGAATAAGATATATACAAGTTGCGGGACTTCCCCTCCCGTGGTGAGGTCGCTTCATGATTGCCTTGCTCCAGGATTCAGCACTTCGGTGCTGGTATGGAATCGTTGTCTCTGCAATGCTTGTTCTCCCTTGCGGAAGGGTCTATTCGCAGGATCAACCATCCTCACAACCGCCTCTATACGGTAATCCCGCCAACACCGAGAGACAAAGCGGTGTGGCGACGGGGGGAGAGTTTGCACCAGTGCTCGACTCTGAAAAGCGCCCGATCACAGCTGGAGGGTTTGTCAAAGAGGGTCCAATCGTCTTTCAGGATATATCGGAAAAAGCGGGACTGACCAGTTGGCATCATACGATGGGAACGCTTGAGAAGAAATACATCATTGAAGTGAACGGATCCGGCGTCGCACTGCTGGATTATGACAACGATGGATGGCTCGACATTTATTTGGTCAATGGCTCAACCTATGATGCCATGAGCGGAAAGGTTGAGCCTCCTCATGCAGCTCTCTTTCATAACAACCACGATGGCACATTTACGAATGTGGCGGAACAAGCGGGCGTGACGAATGATCGCTGGGGTACCGGCGTTGCGGTAGGTGACTATGATAACGATGGCTGGCCCGACATTTTTGTATCGAACTTTGGCAAGAACCGTCTCTACCACAACAATCACGATGGCACCTTTACGGATGTGGCGGAAAAGGCAGGTGTAACTCTAGGCAACTGGTCAAATGGGGCGACCTTCGGCGATTATGACGGCGATGGGCGATTGGATCTTTTTGTTCCGGGATATGTTCATTATGATATGGCACATCCGCCGTTTGCGGGGCATGATAGCGTCGCCGCCGTCTTCTGCCAGTATCGCGGGGTGCCGACAATTTGCGGTCCACGCGGGCTTCCCGGAGAGCCGGACCATTTGTTTCATAACAACGGCGATGGCACCTTTACAGATGTAAGTGAGAAGGCCGGGGTCAGCGATAAGGCGCATTACTACGGGTTCTCTTCCACCTTTGTCGATATTAATAATGATGGCAAGGTAGATCTGCTGGTCTCCGACGATGCTTCGCCAAACTATTTGTATATCAACAGGGGCGACGGAACCTTCGAGGATGATAGTTATGCGTCGGGTTTTGCGCTCAATCAAGATGCTCGCGAGACCGCAAATATGGGCATTGCCGTTGGTGATTATCTCAACAACGGACAACTCGATCTCTATACGACCACCTTCTCGGATGATTACAAGACGCTTTTTCGCAATGAAGGCGGAGGGAATTTCTCGGAGATAACGAACAAGATGGGGATCGCCGAAATTACCTATCCATTTCTCAGTTGGGGAACAGAGTTCATTGACTATGACAACGATGGTTGGAAGGACATCATGGTTCTGAACGGCCACCTTCTGCCGCAGGCGGATCACTATAACTGGGGCACCAGCTACTCCGAGCGTCCTCTGCTCTTTCATAATGTGGACCATGGGAGGAAGTTCGAGGTTATGCCCGCGGTGGAGGGAACCGGACTGGCCGATGTGATTCCCGCCCGCGGCGCGGCCTTCGGGGACTTGTTCAACGATGGCAAGATCGACGTGGTCGTCAACTGCATTGACCATACGCCGGTCCTGCTCCGAAACGTAAATGCGGATACCAATCATTGGGTTGGACTGGTGCTGATCGGCGGAGCAAAGAGCCCTCACGATGCGATCGGGGCAACCGTCTATGTAACCGCCGGAGGCATGCGTCAGCGAGGCGATGTCATGAGCGGCGGAAGTTATATGTCGTCGAACGATCAGCGCCTTCACTACGGACTGGGTCAAGCGACGAAGATCGACAAGGTGGAGATTCACTGGCCCGACGGCAAACTAGAAACGCTCACGTTGCCCAGTGTGGATCGCTATTTTGCCATCGAAGAAGACAAGGGTATAGTACCCCGCGTTTATGACGCCATTGCCGCGGAGATGTCCAAGCGCAAACCGTCTCGCATGCGCGCAGCTAAATGAGCATGAAGGAGTTTGCATTCGGCTGATAGGCAGCTCCGAGCGAGAGACACATTGCGGGAGATTGCATGAGATATTCTATTGGTGTTGTGTTGATGATCTGCGGAATGTTGCTGGCCGGTCGCTGGATAGTTCCTGTCCTGGCGCAACAGGGCGGCTTACAGCAGGCCGCGGCCGATCCGTCTCCGCCGCCCGCGTACACGCCACTGCCCAACGGAACTCCACCCATTGAGGATACTCCGGCTCAACGTGAGGCACTGGCCAAATGGAAGGCGAGGGAAGAGCAACTGCTGGAGTCCGATCGCATGGCCCACAACGCGGCTGTAACTCGAAGCTATAACTTCCATTTTGGAAAACTTAATCCCTACACTCCCGGAAATATAACGGTTCAGGGTAAAGGGTTTCTTCAGCCTGATGCCTATCCTAGCGCGGAATATTGTGGCACCTGCCACCAGGAGGCTTATAGCCAATGGCGTCAGGCCCTTCACTCGAACGCCTTCCGAACTCCGTTCTATCGCACCAGCGTCAACCTTTTGATTCGAGATCAGACTCGCGGAATCGCGTTTGCCCGCCACTGCGACAGTTGCCACAATCCCATAGGCGTGCTGAGTGGCGCGCTCACCGAAGACTCGAAGATAGATCGCTCCCACTTTGACGCGGACGGACTGACCTGCATGACCTGCCACTCGGTGGTGGCTTTGGACTCGACCAACGGCAATGCCAGTGTCAAGATGGGTGTACCTTCCGTGATCGTGGACGAAAGGGGAGAGCGCATTCCCGGCATGGTTCCGTTTGAGATGATTCTCAAACATCCGGAGCGTCATTCCCAAGCAGTTATGCATGACTTCTTGCATACGCCTGAGTTTTGCGCCGCCTGCCACAAAGCCAACCTTCCCGTTTCGCTGAATGACTACAAGTTTATCCGTGCTTTCACGGCCTACGATGAATGGCAACAGTCGAAGTTCTCACAGCGCAATCCACTTACCTTCTATACTGCGGACTATACTACCTGCCAAGGCTGCCACATGAAGCGCAACCCCAACACCTTGCCGGACTACGGCGCGAAGAACGGCACCTTTGCCTCGCACCGCTGGCTCGCCGGAAACACCGCAGTTCCCTTCTATTATGGCTTCGACGCGCAACTCAACAAAACCATTGAATTCCTGCGATCAGGCAACTACCTGAATGTTGATATTTTTGCACTCAAGATAAACGGCGACGAGAAGTTGATTGCGCCGCTGGGTAAAGCCACCTACAGCCTCGCCCCCAAAGACATCGTCCAAGTCTTCATCGTTGTCCAGAACAAGAACATCGGCCATTCACTGATTCCCGAGGTGCGCGATCTATATGAGGCCTGGCTTGAGTTCACGGTAAAAGATGCAGGCGGCAAAGAGATATATCACAGCGGATTTCTCTCGCCTGATGGCATGATTGACCCGCGCGCGCACAGCTTTACCAATCGCCCAGTCACTGACAGTGGCGAGTTTGTTGACAACCACAAGGTGTGGACGATCCATTCGGTCGCCTACGACAATACAGTACAGGCTGGCCGCTCGGTTCTGGTGCGCTATCAGTTTCAGGTTCCGGCCGATGCCAGTGGTGCATGCACCGTTACCGCCAAGGTGAATTACCGGCATTTGCGCCAAAGTTATCTCGACAATGTGTTGGGAAAAGACCATCCGGCTTATCCGGTTGTCGAGATTGCCTCGCGAAGCCGCGTCTTGAAGTTAGGCGAAAACAGGCCGGAAAAGGAGAGTCCCGAGGATAATCCTGAATGGATGCGCTGGAACAATCTCGGCATCGCGCTTCTTGACCAGTTTCAGTATCAAGAGTCCATCCAGGCCTTTTCCCATGTGGTTAAGCTGCGGCCCGGATATCCCGACGGCTACATCAACGTTGGTCTCACCGATATTGTGTGGGAGAAATTTGAATCGGCCCGGAAGGCGATACACAAGGCGCTCTCGCTTGACCCGGAGAGCGCGCGAGCGTTGTATTATGATGGGCTTCTGCAACGGCGGGCGGGAAATACAGAGCAGGAGTCAGCCGACTTCAATAAAGTAGTGAAAATGTTTCCACAGTCCCGCGATGCGCGCCGCGAGCTGGGCATATTCTACTACCGGCAGCATGACTATCCCGCGGCGATAGAGCAATTTGAAGCATTGCAGAAGATCGATCCGGATGATCTCGCGGCACACTACAATCTGTCCATTCTCTACCGCCGCACGGGCAGGCCGAATGAAGCCGCCGCACAGCAGGCCATGTTTGCTGACAAGAAGACCGATCCGGGCGCGCCGACTTACTCACTCAATTATCTTCATGCACATCCTGAGATTACAATCGAGAGCATCCCATGGCATTTGCATACCGATAACGAGATGGAGGGAGGACAACCACTAAATGGCAAGTCAGTCGGAATGCCATAAAGGCACTTTCAGGAATTTCATTTCTGTTGCCGCCTTTTTTTGCTTGCTTGTCCTGCCTGCTCTCGGCCGAGCAGAGAATAAGTGCCCGTGGATGAACGAAGCGACGGCGTCAGGAATATTGGGCGGTGAGGCCATGGGAATGGTAACAGGCAGCGGCGCTGAAGGGGCGACTACTTGTGAATTCACGCAACTGGCCGCAGGCTTCAGGCGCACACTGAGCGTGACCGTTGAAGTTACACCAGATGCTCATACACGGCTGCAAACAGTTGCGCGAAACTGCGGAGGCGATGCTGCTCCCTTGAAGGCTATCGGCAATGAGGCGCTTTTCTGCCCGATAATTGATCATAAGAATGGACAGGGTGAATTTGCGGTGGGACGGGTCCGTGATCAAGTCTTCACGATTACGATCAAGACCACACTCAAAGATGATCCGATTCTCACTCGCGCGACTCTTATAGTCAGAATCGACACGGCAGCCGAGCAGATTGCAGGCAATCTGTTTTGATCTTTAAGCGTGATTAGAAAAGTGTACTGGAGAGCGCTCCTTGGAACACGCACAGCGAGCTGACATTCATGCCGGCCGCGAGCGGAAAGACGGTTACCCAGTGAGGATTTGTTTGCCGGTCTTGGTAATTCTCCTGGCATGCTCTACCGCGATGTTTGCTTCCTCGCGCGCCCAGCGTGCCCGCGGCGCATCGGTCTTTGCTGTGTCTGGATGCTCTCATTGCCATAGCATTCGCAGTGTTGGCGGCCACTATGGACCTGACTTATCCGGAGTAGGCCGCTGGTTGAACGAAGACCAGATGCGTCGGCAGATTATCAATGGCGGCAAACGGATGCCGCCCTTCGGAGATGAGTTACAGAAGACGGAGCTTGCGGATCTGATCGCTTACCTGCGCTCCTGCAGGGATAAGATGAAGAAATAGGGACGCATCCTGGAAGACGCGCTGTTTACGATAAACTCTAGGCGGTGGAGGACTCTCGTTTGCCTATCAGGCCTGGATTGTTATTGTTCCACGCGCGCGGCATATAAGCCGGCGTCCTCATCTGTATATGTATAATATTTCTATCATTATGCGCATATTACATGCTATGCGAGCAGAATCCCGCTCTCTCCGCCATAGGATTACTTTCTAGTTAAGCTAAAAGATTAATCAAATAAAACAATCGACTTTACTCAGTTGTGTTTCGTTGCCATAATCGCCTCAAATCCCTGTTCCCCTGTATTGCATGACAACAGTCAAAACAACTCAATGGAAGGCCGGCTGTGATCCTGCTCGCTGGCGCCGCCTCCGCCAGACATCACATTAGTGTGCGTAACGTGTTGGCTGGCCATGCGGTACTTAGTGCGATGAGAGTCCAGTAGTTCCTTGAAGGAATGCTCAAACAAATTTCCTTCCCAGTTAAAATCGAAGGTTCTTTCTGACATCTTCTGCATATGCTCGCGCATTTCGATCAGAGATTCCTGCACGTGCTGCATTCTCTGCCGCATCACGTCCTGGAACTGGATATGGCCAAGAGCCTCGGAGAGCCGTTGCACGTTCTCCGCGTAGTTTGTATCCACCTCAGTGATGACATCCAGAAGTAATTGGCCGTTCTTATTGAACTCCATCTGCATTTCGTTCAAATCGGAGACCAAATGACTCATCGCCTCGCTGGATTCGTGCTGCTTAAGCGAGGCTTGGGCCTCGGCCAACTCCCGGTCCACTCTTGCACAGGTTGTATTGATCTTAGCGGCAATATCAGAGGCCGCTTTGGTGGAGGAGACGGACAGCTTTCTCACCTCGAAGGCCACCACGGCGAAGCCGCGTCCTGCGTTGCCCGCGCGCGCCGCTTCAATCTCCGCATTCAGGGCCAGTAGGCTAGTCTGCTGGGCGATAGTGGTGATGACTTTAATCATTGGAGCCATCGCGCGTACCTCAGAGGCCATGTTCTGCACATGCTCGAAGTCGTCCCGCAGTTCGCGTGTCTGTTGTCGCATCTGCATCTCCAAGGCGGCGACGATCTGCTTGTTGTTTTCCGCGCGCAGATGCGTGCTTTCCGTCAGCGCCTTGCCGCTCTGGATGGATTGGGCGATGCGCTCCCTCTGCCGGACGCTTCTTTCATTGAGGTAGCTGATTTGCTCGATCACCTGAATGACTTCGCTCTCGGATTCGGTCAATGAATCACCGATCTGATCGTGCATCACGTCGATGTAAGGAGCGGAGTCTTTCAATTCGTTTCCCATTGAGATGCGCCGCGTCTCCACACTCGACATTTGGGCTTTACTAAAAGTCCCCACAATTCCGAGTTCGGCAATACCCTTGCACGCCCCGCTCCAGTTCAGCAACGCGATGACAATTTGAGGCACCAGAACCAGCAGGAAACACATGGTCGCGAAATAGAGCGTGGGATGAGCGGGATACCATGATAATGGATATGCGCTGCTCTGCCAAAGCGCAGCCAGGCACACTAGATCGAGCGCTAGCCCGTGAATCAGACGCTTGCGGGCTTTGCGCAGGCGCGGACTGCTGTCCGCCGCGATTTGATCGATGGTGTCTGCGGCATTGTCTTGCCGTGGAGACATTGCCGTGCGTGCTGTGGGAGCCTGCGCCATGCCCTCATGCTCCCGGCAGAACTTTTTTAATGACTTTAATGAGGTCTTCGCCGGATACCGGCTTGACCAGCCAGCCGGTGGCGCCTTGGCGCTTACCCTCGTCGCGCTTGGATGCCTCGCTCTCAGTGGTCAGCGTCAAGATGGGAATAAACTTAAATCCTGGCAGTGCGCGTACCTTACCAATCAGCTCCAACCCTCCCATCACAGGCATATTCACATCGGTAAGTATCAGATTGGGCTTGATTCCCAAATTCAACTTATCCAGCGCTGCCTGGCCGTTGTTGGCCGTCTCCACCTGGAAGCCATTCATGCTCAGGGTGGTCTTGAGGCTCATCACCATGGTGGCAGAGTCATCGACAACAAGAATTGTCATTGCCATGCAGGCTCCTCATAGGTCAGTGTCAACGCCAGCTTCAGGAATACGTGCAGTTCAGAGTTCACTAGTCAACAGGTCGTGTTTGGCCGGCCGGCTTCATCTCTCGCTGGACTATCTGGTTCAGAATGGCACATATGTTGGACAGAGAGCCGCATAACCGGATTTGCGTTCTCCTGAGATTCTCCAACCAAGGCTCAACCAAGAGTGTCCCCCAACAGCCTAATACCCTGCCATTCGCCTGAATCAAAAGTCCAGCTAATTCATCGGCGACATTTGTCAGAAGGTTAACAGTTGTATTGCAGGCGAATCTCGCTTTGTAGATTGTTCCTGCACAAGGCATTAACTTCGAGCAGTTTTCTATCTTGTGTTTCAACAATGCTCTCCCGCCACGTCCTGCTCTTTAGAATCATAGTTTATGGGCTGGAGGATGTTGATGAAGTCCGCTCTTAGAGAAATCCAACAAATTTATGTTCAAACCCTACTCGTGGATTGCCCCAGTCATGTCGATGAATTAGTGCAGTAGCGCGGGTCGGCCAAAGGTGTCCTCCAGGGCTTGAGCCAGCGTTTGCGGCGCAGTCGAAACAATGGCTCCAACAAGTGAGCGACCGTCGCCGTGCAGACGGTTCGAACATCACAAATATCCCTCCGGCGCATGGGCTGGCATTGTGGTCTTGGAGTGTCTCGTGATTCGCAGGCGCAAGATTAGTGTGATCTTCGTTGATAACTCGTCATGGAGCGCAACATGGGAATAACTCTCGATGAAAGTAAATCGAAGGCTGTGATAAGCCTTGAGGGCGCGGTGGACATCTCTTCCGCGGCGGAGTTGAAGACGCTGCTGCTGCGAGCGCTCGACTCCGGCAAGAAGGTGCGCGTATCGCTCGATAAGGCGACTGTTCTGGATGTTACAGCCGTAGAGTTGCTCTGGGCTGCGGAGCGCGAGGCAAGCAAAGCGAGCATTAAGTTCTCATTCTCTGGGCCAGCACCGGTTGAGGTTTCCGCCGCGCTAAGCCAAGCGGGTCTACAGCAGTTTCTGGTTTCTGAGCCCAAATTATCCGTGGATGCCGGATAAGCAAGCAGGGTGTGTATTTGTCCATGACCAGCAAGGCCGATCAGTTCAAGCAAGCCTTTCGAGAAGAGGGCCGCGAGGTTCTTGTCGATCTCGAATCGGCCCTGCTGGAATTGAACGACAACCGCGGCGACATGGAGCTGGTAGGGCGTGTATTTCGCGCCCTGCATACCATGAAGGGCTCCGGGGCGATGTTCGGCTTCGAAGATCTGGCCACTTTCACGCACAACCTAGAGACGGCCTTCGACGAGGTGCGCAACGGGCGGCTTGCGATCAGCTCGGAGTTGATTGATCTGACCCTGGCGGCCCTCGATCAAATCCGGGCAATGCTCGAAGAAGGCATCGGCGGAGCCGAACTAGCCGACCCGGCGGCCTGTGCGGAGATCCTGGCCAAGGTGCGGCATCTGACCGGTAAACCGGAAAAACATCCCGTCAAGGAAAAGAACGTGCCTCCACAGACGGGCATTGAGATTGGGGCTGAAACTGTCTCCGAGGCCGCTACCGGTAAGGCGCGGGAGTGGGCTATTCACTTTGCGCCGGGGCCGGATTTCATGCTGAACGGCGCCAATCCCCTGTTGCTGCTGCGCGAACTGAAGCAGTTGGGAGGCCTGGCAGTCAAGGCCAGCATGGCAGCGGTGCCGCCTCTCGGCGAACTGGACCCCGAGCGCTGCTACATCAGTTGGGAGATGGTGCTGGCCACGGCGGCGGAGCGCGACGCGATTCGCGATGTCTTTATTTTCGTAGAGGACAGTTGCGAGCTGACCATCGAGCCATTGTTGGGTTCCGCTGAGGATTCCACCGAGACAACCCCAGCGGTAGCCAGCGCGGCCGACCTGATGGCCCGGGCGCTCGACGATAAGCGCGAAAAGCGCGGAGGCCGTCGCGATTACGACACGCCCGACAACGCCTCGAGCCTGCGCGTGCCCGCCGCCAAGCTGGACCAGTTTGTCGATCTGGTGGGCGAGCTGGTCACGGTGCAGGCGCGGCTAAGCGAGATTGCCGCGCGCTGCGACGATCCAGAGATTGCCGCGGTCTCCGAGGAGGTGGAGCGGCTGACCGCGTCCTTGCGCGATAACTCCATGAACATCCGCATGATGCCCATTCGCGCGACCTTTGAGAAGTTCCGCCGCCTGGTGCACGATCTGGCGCGCGACCTGGGCAAGAATGTCGAGCTAACCATCGAGGGCGCGGATACAGAGTTGGACAAGACGGTTATCGATCAGTTGAGCGATCCGCTGATGCACCTGATCCGCAACAGCATGGACCACGGCATCGAGCCGCCGGCGGTACGCGTCGAGCGAGGCAAGCGTCCCACCGCGACCATTCATCTTGCCGCCAAACACTCCGGCGCCAGCGTTCTAATCATGGTCTCGGACGACGGCGGCGGCATCAACGCCGAGGCGGTGCGAAACCGCGCCATCGAGCGGGGTTTGGTGGCTGCGGGCGCAGATCTCACCGAGGCCGAGATCTTCGCCCTCCTCTTTCAGCCGGGATTTTCCACCGCCAAGCAGGTCACCGATGTCAGCGGGCGCGGTGTGGGCATGGACGTTGTCCGGCAGCGCGTTGACAGCCTGCGGGGCTCGATTGACGTGGCCAGCAAGCCGGGCGAGGGAACCAGCGTGACGCTGCGACTGCCGCTCACCCTGGCCATCATCGACGGCATCCTGGTAAGCATTGCAGATGCCAGTTTTGTGTTGCCGCTGGCCAACATCCTGGAATGTATCGAGCTGACCACGGCGGACATTGTGCGCGCCAACGGCAAGCATATCGCCGACGTGCGCGGCGAGATCGTTCCCTATATTCGCCTGCGCGAGCACTTCAATATCCGCACGCCGCGCCCGGAGATCGAGCAGATCATGATTGTCTCCACCGAGGGAGGGCGATACGGATTTGTAGTGGATAAGGTGCTGGGAAACTGCCAGACGGTGATCAAGAACCTGGGCCGCTTCTACCGGCACGTGAAGGTGGTCAGCGGGGCAACCATTCTGGGTGACGGAACGGTAGCGCTGGTTCTCGATCCGGAGCGGGTGGCGCAGGACGCGGTGCGCGCCATCACGCATGGAACACGCGCGGGGCCTTCCGCGGCCGCGATTGCGGCGGCTGTCAAGCAGAGCCTCCGGGGAAGGAGCGCCGCGCCGCAAAAAACTGTTTAAGCCGTCGTCGGTGCTGGATCGAGCGCCAGCGCCCGTCAAATAACGATTCAAACTGCTGTGTTTTGTGTTTCTACGGTTCCTGGTCCAGGGGCGAACGTATCAACGGGCAAAGGCCGCGGATTCCGGAGAGAACGAATTCCAGCGAAAGGGAGGGGCGTAATTCATGCCAACTGCATTGGTAAATGAAGGCCGGAAGCTGCATGGCGCAGGTTCCGGAAACGGTGGAAACGGTCACGGAGCCCGCGAACGCGAGGCATCCAAAGCGCATCTGGTCGAAGACGATGACTCGATGCTTGTGTTGCAGGAGATCATGCGATTGGTGGACGCCTCGAAAGAGGGGCGGCTCGCTGAGCGCGGCAAGGCAACCCTGTTCAACGGTACGCATCGCGAGATAGTTCAAGGCGTCAACGAGATGCTGGACGCGATTCTGCTGCCCATCGGTGAAGGCAACCGGATTCTGGCGCAGATCTCCGGCGGCAAGATCGATGAACTGATCACACAGACCTACAAAGGCGACCACGAAAAGATGAAGATAGCTGTCAACAATGTGGCCGTGGTGACGCAAGGGCTACAGAAGGAAATGGCGCGGCTGATCGAGGCATCCAAGGAGGGACAACTCTCTGACCGCGGCAAGCCGGAACAATTCCAGGGTGCGTATGCCGAGATCGTGCGCGGCGTTAACACCATGCTGGACGCGATTCTGCTGCCCATCGGCGAAGGCAACCGCATCCTCGCTCAAGTCTCCAATGGCAAGATCGACGAGTTGATCGCCGCGACCTACAAGGGCGATCACGAAAAGATGAAGCAGGCTATCAACAATGTCGCCCTTGTACTGCAAGGGCTTCAAAAGGAATTGGCGCGGCTGGTAGAGGCCTCGCGAGAGGGGCAACTCTCCGACCGTGGCAAACCGGATCAGTTCAAGGGCGCATATGCCGAGATTGTTCGCGGCGTCAATACCATGCTGGACGCGATTCTGCTGCCCATCGGAGAAGGCAACCGCATCCTCGCTCAAGTCTCCAACGGCAAGATCGACGAACTGATCGCCGCAACCTACAAGGGCGACCACGAAAAGATGAAGCAGGCCATCAATAATGTGGCCATCGTGCTTCAGGAACTGCAAAAGGAACTGGTTCGTCTGATCGAGGCCTCCAAGGAAGGGCAACTCTCCGACCGCGGCAAGCCGGATCAGTTTAAGGGCGCTTATGCGGATATCGTGCGCGGCGTCAACACCATGCTGGACGCGATTCTGCTGCCCATTGGCGAAGGCAATCGCATCCTGGGACAGGTATCGAACGGCAAGATCGACGAACTGATTGCCGCGACTTACAAGGGCGACCACGAAAAAATGAAGCAGGCAATCAACAATGTAGCCATCGTGCTGCAAGGGCTTCAAAAGGAATTGGCGCGGCTGACTGACGCTGCCAAGGAAGGTCACCTCGCCGAACGCGGCAAGTATGATCAGTTCACGGGCGCCTATGCCGAAATCGTTCGCGGCGTGAATGCTGTTCTTGATGCCGTGATTGCTCCTCTCAATGTAGCCGCCAATTACGTGGATCGCATCAGCCGAGGCGACATTCCCGCCAAGATCACCGACACCTACAACGGCGATTTCAATGTTCTCAAGAACAACCTCAACACCTGCATCGACGCGGTGAACGCGCTGGTGACAGACGCCGGCATACTGGCAAAGGCTGCTGTTGAGGGCAAGCTGGCCACGCGCGCTGACGCTTCCAAGCACCAGGGCGACTTCCGCAAAATCGTGCAAGGCGTGGACGATTGCCTGGACGCGGTGATTGGACCTTTGAATGTAGCCGCGCGCTACGTGGACCTGATTTCCAAGGGCGATGTGCCCTCGCAGATCACCGACACCTACAACGGCGACTTCAACACCATCAAGAACAATCTGAATGTGCTGGTGGTGGCCATGAACGACATCACCGCGGCAGCCGAAGAAGTATCCAACGGCAACCTGACGGTGGAACTTCACGAGCGGTCTCCGCAGGACAAGTTGATGCAGGCTCTGGCGGCGATGGTGGCTGGGCTGACAAAGACGGTCTCCGATATCCGGGGAATTGCCGGTGAAGTGGCGGCTGCCTCGCAGTCCATCTCGACGGCCTCGGTGCAGGTATCGAAGGGCGCCAGCGCGCAGGCGGCGGCGGCCGAGGAGGCTTCTTCCTCGATGGAGGAGATGGTCTCCAACATCAAGCAGAACGCCGACAACGCGTCGCAGACCGACAAGATCGCCAACAAGAGCGCCAAGGACGCGCAGGAGAGCGGCAAGTCGGTTCTGGAGGCCGTATCCGCGATGAAGGAGATCGCCAACAAGATCTCGATCATCGAGGAGATTGCCCGTCAGACCAACCTGTTGGCGCTCAACGCGGCTATTGAGGCGGCCCGCGCCGGCGAGCATGGCAAGGGCTTTGCGGTGGTGGCGGCCGAGGTGAGGAAGCTCGCCGAGCGCAGCCAGAAGGCGGCGGCGGAGATCAACCAGCTCTCGGCAAACACGCTGAGGGTTTCAGAGAAATCCGGCGAGATGCTGGATAAACTGGTGCCCGATATTCAGCGCACCGCGGAATTAGTGCAGGAGATTTCCGCGGCCAGCAAGGAGCAGGACACCGGCGCCGAGCAGATCAACAAGGCGCTGCAACAACTTGAGCAGGTCATTCAGCAGAATGCCTCCGCCTCCGAGGAGATGGCATCGACGACCGAGGAGCTGACCGGGCAGTCCGATCAGTTAGTCAGCGCGTTGGGCTTCTTCCACACCGGAGACGAAGGTGGGGGACGGAAGGCCGCCAGCACAAAGAGCGCCCGGCCGGCGCAGTCCGCGCCAGCCAGAACGGCAAAATCAGGCGGCCACGCGGCTGGCCCAGGCGCGAAAACCGGGGGCGGGGTCAATCTCCGTCTCAAAGATAAACACGACGAGCTGGACGGCGAGTTCGAGCGTTACTGAGTACTGAGCGAGAGAGGAGTTGCAGTATGAGTGTCAGCGAAATCACGGAGACTCGTCAGTACCTCACCTTCAAGCTCGGCAACGAGATCTTCGCCACCGATGTGGCGAAGGTAAGAGAGGTGCTCGACCTAACCACCATCACGCAAATTCCCCGTACGCCGGAGTTCATGGCTGGGGTCATCAATCTTCGGGGCAGCGTGGTCCCGGTCGTCGATCTCAGGCTTTGCTTTGAGATGTCGAAGACCGAGAACACGCGCAACACCTGCATTGTTGTCGTCGAGGTGCTGCTGGATAACGAATCGACTGTCATCGGCGCGCTAACCGATTCGGTCGAGGAGGTAATTGATCTGGAGCCGGATCAGATTCAGCCGGCGCCGCGCATCGGAACCCAGATAAAAACCGACTTCATCAAAGGGATGGGGAAGCGCGACACGCAGTTCATCATGATCCTGGACATCGATCGCGTCTTCTCAGCCGAGGAGCTTTCCGCGGTTCGTGGGCAGGCGCAGGATGTAGTCAAGCAAGAAGTTGTCAAGCAGGAAACAGTCAATCATGAAGCGACCAAGCAGGAAACGGTAAAACAGGAAACCGTCAAAAAGGAAGCCGTCAAGAAGGCTGTGGAGAAACAGCCCATTGCCGACAATCAGCTTGCGGGAGCAGCTGCATAAGGGGGGAATGGGGCGGGTATAGCGGAACCAGAGTAGATGTATCTCGAAGCCACTGCATTCAAGTCGACGCGACCATCCCGGGGTCCCCAACGACAGGTCTTTGTCGTTGGGGTGGGACCTTCAGGGAGCGGCGACCCGGCACGAAGCTCAACAGGACACTATGACTCTGGTTCCGCTCTTACGCCGCCCCATTCATCAAATGAGCGCACACGACGAATCGATTTCCGGAAAAGATTATGCGCGGCTTTGCGGTCTGATTTATGACGAGGCGGGCATTCACCTGGGCACGGAAAGAAAAACCATGCTTGAGGTGCGCATTAAACGGCGCCTGAAGATTCTCAACCTGCAATCCTATAGCGAGTACTGCGATTATCTCTTCGGTCATGAGGGGCTCAAGGATGAGATTACCCATCTGATCGACGTGGTGACGACTAACAAAACCGACTTTTTTCGCGAACCAAAACATTTCAATTATCTGGCCGATCATGCGCTGCCGGAGTGGACGGAGCGCAATGGCGGGCGGCCGTTCCTGATTTGGAGCGCGGGCTGTTCCACTGGCGAAGAGCCATTTACGATGGCCATCGTGTTGAGTGAGTATGCGCTCGCCCATCCTGGGTTTCGCTTTCGCATCATGGCCAGCGACATCTCCAACATCGTATTGGACAAAGCCGAGTTGGGTGTATATACCAACGCTGTCGTAGCTCCGGTTCAGCCACTGCTCAGAAAAAAGTACTTCATGCGCAGCCGCGAACCCGGCTCCGAGCATGTGCGGGTAGTGCCGGAGTTGCGGCGCAGCATCGAGTTTCGCCGCCTGAACTTCATGGACGCCGATTACGGCGTCTCCGAAAAACAGGATGCAATCTTCTGCCGCAACGTGATCATCTACTTTGACCGCGCGACGCAGGAACGCATTCTGCAGAAGCTGTCCAACTGCCTGCTTCCGGGCGGATATATGTTCGTGGGCCACGCCGAGACCCTGCACGATATGAATCTTCCGCTGACGCCGGTGGCTCCGGCGCTTTACCGGAGGAACAATGGCAGAGCCTAATGTGGAATTACCCGAAGTGTACTTGCAGCCAGGGGAATCGCGCCTGGTCAGGGAGCCATCGATTCTGCGTACCCTGTTGGGCTCCTGTGTGGGCATCGCGTTCCGGGTTCCGCGGCTGGGCTTGGGCGCGCTCTGCCATCCCATGCTGCCGCGTTCTCCGGTAAAGCAGGCCGCTACGTTAAGCCGCTCCGCTGGCCGCCGTTACGTGGATTATGCAATTCGCGATCTGGCCAGGCAATTCGATACACTCGGCGTGCGGCGCGAAGAGGTGGAGGTGAAGATCTTCGGAGGCGGAGATGTGTTATTGATGGTCAATGATTCGGCACGGCCCACGGTGGGCAGGCTGAATTGCGAGATCGCGATGAAGGTGCTTGAGGAGGAAGGCTTCGCCGTTAGTGCTTCTTCCCTGGGCGGCAAACGCGGCGTCAACATTTACTTCAATACGAAAACCGGGGAAGTTTTGCTCAAGCGGCACGCGTGAACCAGGATTTTGCAAGCCAAACAAGTTGAGACCGCCACAGACTGGCGTAAGCAGGAATGAGAACAACGAGGTTCAACATATGAGCACACCTAAAATTCGCGTATTGATCGTGGACGACTCCGCCGTAGTTCGCCAGACCTTGCGCGAGGTGCTCGAATCGGACCCGGAGATTGAGGTGATTGCCACGGCCGGTGATCCCTTTGTGGCTGCTGAGCGGATCGCCGAGCAGGTCCCTGATGTGATCACGCTGGACATCGAGATGCCGCGCATGGACGGGCTTACCTTCCTTAAGAAGCTCATGAGCCAGCATCCCATCCCGGTGGTGATCTGTTCAAGCTTGGCTGAAGAAGGGGCGCAGAGTACATTTCGTGCGCTGGAGTACGGCGCGGTAGAGATCATCACCAAGCCAAAGATGGGCACCAAACAGTTTCTTGAAGACTCGCAAATTGAAATCTGCTCCGCGGTCAAAGCTGCGGCTCAAGCCAGACTGCATACACTGAGGCCCAGCCAGACAGTCGAGCCCAAGTACAACGCAGACTGCATTCTCTCCCAGGCTACCCACGCCATGGCCGAGACTACAGAGAAGATAGTGGCCATTGGCGCTTCGACCGGCGGCACAGAGGCGCTGAAGACCGTGCTCGAAATGCTACCCGCCGACACTGCCGGCATTGTGATCGTGCAGCATATGCCGGAATTGTTTACGCGCGCCTTCGCCCAGCGGCTAGACGGCCTCTGCGCCATCACCGTAAAGGAGGCGGAGACCAACGACACGGTGATTCGCGGTCGCGCGCTCATTGCGCCGGGAAACCATCATATGCTGCTCAAGCGCAGCGGTGCGCGCTACTACGTCGAGATCAAGGACGGGCCGCTGGTCTGCCGCCATAGGCCGTCGGTCGATGTGTTGTTCCGCTCCGCCGCCCGCTATGCGGGGAGCAACACCGTGGGCGTTATCATGACCGGAATGGGCGACGACGGTGCTCGCGGAATGCTGGAGATGAAGCAGGCCGGCGCCATGACCATCGCTCAGGACGAGGCTTCCTGCATCGTCTTCGGAATGCCCAAGGAGGCCATCAAACTCGGCGGCGTTGACAAAATAATGCCGCTCAATTCGATTGCCGGAGCCATACACACCCACGCGCGCTAGATATTCAGTCTAGGCAGTAGTGATTCAATGTAAGCCGGCAAGATAAAGGCGAACGAATGACGATTCAAACAAATTATGGATGGTAAGTGGTAGGCGAGTCGGGAATCGAACCCGAAACCCCCGGCTTAGAAGGCCGGTGCTCTATCCAATTGAGCTACTCGCCCACATATTGCTATTTTAACGTCGAGTTGGCCCCAAACGCATCTGTAAATGCCGCCAGCGCAGCTTCTAGTGTCCGCTGGGCCTCTGCTGGAGACTCGCCGCAGGAGGTAAGGTAGGCAGTGATTCCCAGGTCCATCACTTCCGGCGTGATGATTGCGCGGCGAATGACAAGATCAGCGCGACAGCAACGGAGAGGGGCGGCGATGAGAAGGCCGCAGACACGTCTGCACGCTTTTTCGGCCATCTCCGGCAGCGACCATTGCCGGTCGTTCTTGGGCAACAGGTCAATGTAACAGCCTATGGCGTGAGCTGTGCAGCGGGACGGCGAATCCAACTCATCGGGGTCATATTCATCCGTTTTAAGGTGTGGCCAGTAATCGCATTTCGATGTCCAGACCGGAGAATCAGCGGCATTCAGCCTTGCCAGGGCCTCGCCTAATGCCGGAAACTGAGCAGCCTCAGGCAGATCCCCAGCGCGCTCCGGATGTCGTCGCAGATCGACAAAACCCACCCAGTGCGCCTCGATTATCGGCGCATCGCCACCCACCTCGAACTCCCAGTCAGCTTCCATGAGACTCGGCCGTTGCTGCCTTCAGGAACCGTATCACGGTCGTCTCCGCCCAGTGAATCTCGTTGCCAGGGTCGCGGGAAAGGTAGGCGCAGTGGCCGCCGTGTCGGGTCTCTACAAAAGTTATGTGCGGGTTGGCGAGCAGTTTGGCGCGTGTCTCCGGCAGCAGGCGAATGAAGGGGTCGTCCTGCGCGTGCAGCACCAGCGTAGGAACCGCGATCCGGTCCACCACGCGGGCGGCGGCGGCGCGATCATAGTAGTCGTCGGCGTCGCGGAAACCCCAGTAGCGGGCCACAATCTTGTCATCGAATTCGCGGATGGAGCGCACCGGCCCAATGGATTGTCGACTTGCATAAATGCCAGGGAACAGCTTCGCCTTGCGCTGATATCGCGCCAACAACCCGCGCAGAAAATTCCACTCGTAGAGGCGGTTGAATCCCTCATGCAGGGCGTCAGCGCCGGGGGCCAGGTCAATAGCTGGACAGACCGCGGCCACGGCGGCCAGCGGCGCGTTGCTGCCCCACTCCCCGGCTAGCTTCAGTACCAGATTTCCGCCCATCGAGTAGCCCACCAGCACCACTCGCTCAAGGCCGTATCGCTTCGCATAATGGCGAACCACCACACCCACATCGCACGAAAGGCCGGAGTGATACAGCGTGGGCGACAATGTCTCCGTGCCGCCGCAGGTGCGCATGTTCATCCGTACGACGTTCCAGCCGGCAGCCCAGGCGCGCGCGGCAATGCCCTGAATGTAGCGGGAGTCCGACGAGCCTTCGAGGCCGTGAACCAGCACCACTGTCAGCCGCGCCGCGCGTTCCGGCTCGGCCTGCCAGTGGCAATGGCACAGTACACGGCTGCCATCTGCCGGGTTTACCTCCACCGTTTCCGAGACAGCCGCAAGGCGGAAGGCCGGCCGGGGGTAATAATTCCCGGCAATGGTCTGCAGGTGGCCGTTGCTCAGGCCGCGGCGCGGAACAAACGCAGGAAAGCCTGACGGCAATTTGGGAAAATTACTGTCAAGCCCTTTATTTTCTTTGATTTTCAGAGTCACAAAGTCTCGGTTATCGAGAGGGTTGGCTCTTGCCGCATGTGCAAGTTGGGGCGGCTAGTGGGGATCGAACCCACGACATCCTGAGCCACAGTCAGGCGTTCTGCCGCTGAACTATAGCCGCCATATACACCGATTGTAGCACCGAATCAGAATTTCCTACCCACAGAAGCTGGCGAAACCAGTAGCTTCACTGACCCAAATCTTGTACACTTCTCCTGTTTCCAACGCCAGGCGTTTCTCCGAGGAGGAGCTATGAAAATTCTCTCTAAGAACATCGTAATCTCCACTTTTTTGACTTTGGCCGTGGGCCTGGTCATGACTGCTTTCGCGCAGAATGCGAGAGCGCAATCGGCCATCAATGTGTCAGGAACGACCTGGGTCGGCACCGATTCCGATGGCGACTACTACGAGTACACTTTCCTGGCCACTGGCGTCTTGCAATATAAATCACCGTCTGGACTCTGGACCAACGGAACTTGGAAACAAGACGGAAATTCTATCTACATGGAGACCAACAATAAATACTCCGAATATCAAGGCCGAATCTCAGCCACGCACATGGAAGGCAATGCTTGGAACATCAAGGACAAGCATTGGACATGGGTTGCAGACCTGCGTAACACATCCTCGGCTTATTCAAATTGCGCTGCAGCCAGCCTTGCGGGAACTTCCTGGACCGTCGTGGAGACCGATACTGAAGGTTCTAGAGACATTTTCAATTTTCTAGCCAATTGCACTTTGTCCTACTCGTATCAGAATGGCTCCTACACCAACGGCACGTGGAAGCAGGATGGGGCTTCGATCTATATCGAGATGAACAATAAGTTCGTAGAATATCGAGGTCGAATCTCAGGATCGCATATCGAAGGAACAGCCTCGAATGTCAAGGGGCATAATTGGACTTGGACGGCAGATATTCAATCTGCGGCTTCGGCTAGGAATGCACCGCCAATCAATTCTTCGGTAGCAAGCGTTGCCGGGACCACATGGACCGGTCCAGATACCATGGGCAGACACTATACATATGAGTTTCTGACGGATGGCTCGATGCACTACACGTATGAGAATGGATCCTTTACTGATGGTGCGTGGAAGCAGGATGGGGATTCCATTTACATGTCGATCAACAATAAATACTCGGAACGGCAGGGTCGAATCACCGGCTCGCATATGCAGGGCGACGCCTGGAACGTCAAGGGTCAAAAATGGACCTGGACGGCGGACAAAAGATGAGCTGAGGCCATTCCACGGGAATCCAATCCACGTTACAATCGAAGAGTGTCGGGGCGTGGCGCAGCCTGGTAGCGCATCTGCTTTGGGAGCAGAGGGTCGTCCGTTCAAATCGGACCGCCCCGACCAGCATAAAGTATTGATAATACAAGCGATATGACCGTTTCCGGCCACGCTGTCCCTCGCCAAAATTCCATCCGGACCCGTTGAAGGCAGGATTTTGAACTCGGAGACAATTTGGAGTCTGATTTTGACTGAGGGAATGGGTGGAATCGTGACCTCGGATTGTCACGAAGATATCCGCAAGTTGGCGACAGAAAGCCAGCGAGCACAACTCTCCCGCAGTTCATCTTTATTTTTTAAGTATAATATTTGTCGAGCAGTGGCTCACGCGGCCAGTTCGTAGCGATGATGCAAACCGCCGAGCCTTGGCATGGATATGATACGGCTCCCGGTATCGGACTCCATCGCCGCTTCACGACCCGATGGTGTTTCTTTCGCCAGCACGAGATGAGTGCGGTCCTCGTGGTAGTAGCGGATGTATTCGTTCATCAGGCGTTTCAGGTGGCGTTCATTGAGAACGATCACATGGTCGAGCAGATCACGGCGGCAGTTGCCAACCCAGCGCTCGGCAACACCGTTCTGCCACGGACTGCGGAAACTGGTTCGCTTGAGCTTAATGCCGAAGCTTTTTACTGTATCGATCACTTCTTCATTGAATTGTGAGCCGCGATCAAAGATCAAGTAGCCGGGCGCGGAGTCGTAAGGGAAGGCTTCACGCAACTGCTGAATGACTTAAGTGCTGGTCGGATGCCTTGTCACGTTGCAGTGCAGGATACGCCGCCGGTCATGCGCAATCACGAAGAAGCAGTAGAGAAAACCAAAAGTGAGTGTCGGCACGGTAAAGAAATCCATTGCCGCGATGACTTCACGATGGTTGCTCAGAAAGGTCATCCATCGCTTCGCCGGCTCAGGATTCCGAGGGGCCTTTCGCATCCATCGCAGCACCGTACGCTCCGATATATCGAAGCCCAGCATCTTCAATTCGCCATGAATGCGCGGCGCGCCCCAGGTGGGGTTCTCGGCGACCATGCGGAAGATCAGTTCACGCAATTTCTTGCTGACGCATTTTCTTCCAGCGCGGTTACGATGCCGCGAGAGCCACGTCCGATACGACTTGAATCCCGCCTTATGCCAGCGAACTACGGTGTCCGGCTGGACGAGAATCAATGCCCGCTTCCATCCAGGCCAGATCCACTTCAGCACCACCCAGAACAATTTGTTCGGGGAGGCAAACCTAGGCTTAGGATGCTTCTGCTCCAATACGGTGAGTTGTTGGCGAAGTGCCAGGTTTTCCAACAACAGATCTCGGCGAGAGGAGCAGGACTGAGCGATCAGGACAAACAAGAGCTTCAACGAACGGAGCATACGCCAGTTGTAGCAGAATAGACGCCAGATCAACGGTAGGATTCCCGTTGGTTTCCTGTAAATTGGATAGTGGAGGGTTGGAGCGAAATGACAGGGGACGGGCAGGCTCCATTGCACCACGAGATCATCTTGTATGCCACGCCCGATGGAACTGTGCGCGTTGAGGTGTTGTTCGAGGGCGAGACCTTTTGGTTGACCCAGAAAAAGATGGCGGAACTCTTTGGCGTAAACCTGAGAACCGTCAATGAGCACCTCAAGAACATCTATGCCACCGGCGAACTGAAAGGATCGGCAACTATCCGGAAAAATCGGATAGTTCAAATCGAGGGGACGCGGACGGTTTCCCGCGAGGTGGACTTCTACAATCTGGACGCCATCATCGCCGTCGGCTATCGCGTCAACAGCCGCGAGGCGACGCAATTTCGCATCTGGGCTACACAGGTTTTGCGCGAGTATCTCGTCAAGGGCTTCGTACTCGACGATGAACGTCTTAAACAGGGCAAGCGTCTCGGCAAAGACTACTTTGATGAACTACTGGAGCGGATTCGCTCCATCCGCGCCAGCGAGCGCCGCTTTTATCTCAAGATCACCGACATCTACGAGCAGTGCAGCATCGACTACAACCAGAATGCCGAGATCACGCAGTTGTTCTTCAAGACGGTGCAGAACAAATTGCATTGGGCGATTACCGGCAAAACGGCAGCCGAGTTGATTGCCGAGCGCGCCCAGGCCAGCCAGCCTAACATGGGGCTTAAGACGTGGAAGAACGCTCCTCACGGTCGTATCCAGAAAGCGGACGTTGCCGTTGCGAAGAATTATCTGGAAGAGCATGAGATCAAAGCTCTCGAACGGATTGTCAGTATGTATCTGGACTATGCCGAGAATCAGGCTTCACGGCAAATTCCAATGCGCATGGCCGACTGGGTAGAAAAGCTCGATGCCTTCCTGAAGTTCAATGAGTTCGATGTGCTAACGAATGCGGGCCAGGTCTCGCACGAGGTGGCCAAAGAATTGGCGGAGAAGCAGTTTGAGAGCTTCAATGTCATCCAGGATCGCAGTTTCGAGAGCGATTTTGAGCGTGCGTCGAAGAAGTTCCTCGGTCAAAAGCGTGCCGCCACGAAGAAGCGGAAACACTAGCTGGCGAGTGAATAGAGTGATGCTCGTTGTGACGCACACCTGTTCGAGTAGGCCACACCTACCATCCGTAAGACATCACGCAGAAGAAATTGTTCTTATGACCTATCTCTCGTCGAAGAGTCTCGTTTGCCGCCCGTGTTTATCTCTGCCCCTTGTCCAATCACGAACGATCTCTTCCATAGTTCTTCCTGTGCTGACGCTGTTCTGCCATTCCTCCAAGACGCACTTGTCGGCGCGGCTTCGGGCAAACGAATCGGCTTGCTTACAGAGTGTCCAGATTGGCCGTGGCGCATTCCTCGCGCTGTTCACCCTGGCAAGCGTCCAGCCGCCTTTCAGTTCTTCTCCGTGTAGCGTAAATCGCAGGATGCCCCTGCGCAGGCTGCTCTCGATATCGTCGGAATCCAGATGCGGTTCCCACGTTCCGCGATCCCAGAGCATGATGGGACCCGTCTCATGCACGCCCTCGAACAGCAGGTACGCCCTGCGGTGATCCTCCATCTCGATAGCCTCACGAATCGCTCCGGCGCAGCAGCAGGGCTCCTCCGGAAGGGCCCAGCTCAACAACACTCCGTTCCACTCCAGTCTGAGGTCGTAATGGAGGCGCGTTGCGTGATGCTTTTTCATAGCGTAGGCGCGCTCGCGATGAGCGCGACGGTTGGATACAGTTTCCATCTCGTAGCGTCCTCCTCCTTCCTGTCGGTCTCTCCTGGCGGGTACTCTAGGATACCAATATTTCACTGTAGTCGAATTTGTAACTGTCAAAGCACCCAAGAGCCACAAGAATCAACTAGGATCGGCAGGCACACGGTAAACAGATCAATCAAAAGCACTTATTTCCATCCAATTTCAACAGGCTTCAATAAATCGTTTGACCTGTTTTGGGAGCAGAGGGTCGTCCGTTCAAATCGGACCGCCCCGACCATTATTTTCAACTGTTTACAAACATAAAAGTGGGTTCGGAACCAGACCCTATGCTTGTAGCGCAGATACTCTAGGCCTGAAAGGCTTGTCTTTCTGCCGTGAGAAGGATGCATGGGCAGCTACAAAATCGACTACAGCGAAAATATGCGATGAGCTGCTGAATGCTGGCAAATGAACCTGGGCCGATAATGATGGACCTCGACTTTTTGCTACGACCGGTATCGCCGTTCAAGCGCGCTTGCGGAAGGGCTCGCTGTGGATGATGCCAGATCCTTCGCGAACCGTCAGGATCTGATCGCAATTCACGTCGTTCAACTTCGTAACTGCGCCGCTGGGCCAGTGGATTTCAATCACGTTTGCCTTTGTTGATGTGCCGAGGCCGAAGGTCAGAACCAGCTCGCTCGACGACAGGTAGCTCGATCCACTGCGCAACATCTGTTTCTGCGAGGTTGTATTGGATTGAACCCATACCACCGAGCCGATGCCGTCGCGATTCGATCTCGTCCCGACCAGCTTGATGCGCAAGGCATGATTGGTAGCGCCTTCGTTGAGGAAGAGCAGTGCGGGGCCATTGTTCGTGGTGATCACGATATCCGGCGCGCCGTCGTTGTTGATGTCGCCATAAGCGGCGCCGCGGGCGACACGTGGCTTATCGAAATCGGAGCCCACCTCAGCAGCCTCGTCCACAAAGCTCTGGCCATCGATATTGCGATAGAGGTGCGGCGGTTCGGCGTAGTGAACACGGTGCTGGATTGTTTCGATGGCGGAGTCGAGGTGACCATCGGCAATATAGATGTCGGGCCAGCCGTCGAGGTCGTAGTCGAAGAAGAAGCAGCCGAAGCCGAGCGTGAGCAAGCTGGTGCGGCCTATCGATGAAGTGGGAGCCACATCGACAAAGAGGCCGTTCTGCTGGTTCTGGTAGAGCGCGATCATCTGGTTTGAGAAGTTGGTGACAAGCAGACTTGGGTAGCCGGAGCGGTTGTAGTCGACGGCGTCGATTCCCATGCCGGCGCGCGCCACTCCGTCTTCGCTGTAGGCGATGCCCTCGGGAATCCCGTTCTCGGTAAACGTGCCATTCCGGTTGTTGATGTAGAGCTTGTTCGGCTGGGTGTCGTTGCTGACGGCTATGTCGGGCCAGCCATCCTGGTTGGCATCGAGGATAGCAATACCCAGGCTCTTTGAGGTTGGATCGTAGAGGCCCGCCTTTGTAGTCACGTCAGTGAACGTGCCGTCGCCGTTGTTGTGCCACAGGCGCAACGATGCACCCTGATAGGATTCCGGCGTACAGAAGGACTTGTGGACACCGTCCATGGTGCAATACAGGTCAGTCTGGGGTGTCCATTGGACGTAATTTGCGACCAGCAGGTCGAGGTGGCCGTCGCGGTTGATATCGACCCACGCGGCGCTGGTGCTCAACTCGTTTGGCCCCCAAAGCCCGGCTTTCTTAGTCACGTCAGTGAAGGTGCCGTTGCCGTTGTTGTGGAAGAGATGGCTCTGGCCGTAGCAAGTCACAAAGAGGTCGTCGTAGCCGTCATTGTCGTAGTCGCCTACGGCAACGCCCAGCCCGTACATGGGTATATCGAGTCCTGCCTGCTTGGTTACGTCGGTAAACGTGCCGTCGTGGTTATTACGATAGAGGGCGGGCGTGGTCACGCGGCCGGGTTCGCCGGGCCAGCCCGTGCCGTTGACGAAAAAGAGGGACTGCCAGCCGTCGTTTTTGTAATCGATAAATGCGACGCCGGGGCCGAGCGTTTCAGGCAGATATTTCTTGCCGAAAGCGCCGCTGTTGTGGACGAAGTGGATGCCCGCGGCGCGGGTGATGTCGACAAAGCGGATATGCTCTGGAATATCGGCAGGCGGAGCCGAGGCGGCAAATACTGCGGCCAGCATAATGAAACCCGAGGCGACGAGAACAGCGGCAAAAATCGGCAAAGCGCGAGAAGCCCTCAACGTGCACCTCCGCCAGATCGAGCCACCTGGGTTGACGATGGCGCCGAGCTTTGATTTGCAACCGTTCCCTTGGCCTGCGGCAACCCCACAACGTCACTTTCCGCGACCTTGTTGGCGTTGGCTCCAGCCAGTGGAACCGAGTCGTGCTCGTGAATCGGCTGCCGTTGCAGATTTTCGAAGGGATGTTTGGCGCGGAATGGACCGGTGAGTGTCTGTGACGCCTCATCAGCCTTGAAACGCATGTATCTCTGCTGGTAGGCCGCGGCCTGTTTGGCATCGCCCAAGCCGGTATAGCAGAGCATCAAGTTGTAGTTCGCCTCAAGGTCTTCCGGATCGACGGCGATGGCCTTCAGAAACTCATCGCGCGCCTGTGCATATTGGCGCTCCAGGAAGTGCACGCGGCCGAGATCGTTGCGAACCACCCGGTCGTATGGATACTGTGCGGTGACAATTTGTAAGTGGGCGATTGCATCGGGGTACTTGCCCTGTTGGCGCAGCACGCGAGAGTAGAAATAGTGGGCGCGCGCCAAATGAGGCGACATTTGCAGGGCCTTTTCCAGCACCTGTGTGGCTCCGGCAAGATTGCCCTCCTGCAGGCGAACGCGGCCGATGTTCACCCAGCCGTCGGGATTGCCGGGATCAGCCTCAGTCACGTGGACAAATGCCTCTTCCGCGGCCTTCAGATCTCCCTGCAAAAGCAAGCCGATGCCGTAGTCGTTCCAGCGGTGCCAGTCGGCCTTCTCGGTAATGGCTTTGGGCGCGGGCAGTTTTGAGCCCGGCCGCAGCACGGTGAGATCCGCGGTGGATTGAGCCATAACCACAATGGGCAGGTTGGGTACGGCCTTGATCTTGCCGGAGACGTCGCTGGTGCTGGCCGTGAATACCATGCGGCGGTCATCGTACTCCGGCGTCACGTCCTTCGCGCCGGTGCTCTCAAACGCGCCGTCAAAGGAAAACTGCGTGTTCACCCATGCGAATTTACGGTAGTTAAGCCGCGCCTCCAGATGGATGCGGCCACGCGCATCCTTCGGGACTCGCAGCCGGAAATAGACCGTGTCCGCGGCACCGGGCGGAATGAGATGCGCGTAAACCGTGGCGCGCGCCGCCCACGCATTGCGCTTGTTGATGGCATTGGCATGCGCGTCGATGGAGAGCGAGCGGTAGAACTCCGCGCCCGGATCGACGGGGCCTTTGCCATGGTCTTCAGCCATACCGCTCCAGAAGAGTACCTTGCCGCTGTCGTCGTAGGCCTTCAGTTCCAGCCAGCAGTCGTAGGCATCCACGGTGCCGCCGGGGAAGAAATGGCCGACGGCGAGGGTGCGGACGACCACATCGACGCGGGCGGTTTCGCCGGGGACGACGGCTCCTGCAACGCGATCGAGCGGCGCGGTCACTGGGGCGATGTTGGTCTCGCCGGTCATGCCGACCGTCTCGTGTTCGGCCTCTTCGCCGACGGCGAAGGTGGTTTCCGCCTGCATGGGCGACGCAGCCGGGGACTGTATGATGCGGTTCTCGCTGGTTTCAGGCGAGACCGCGAAAATGTCCACGCTCACCTTGCGATCCTGAAGGAAGCGCACGGTGTCGTCGAGCTGGGTCTGGTCGCCGTTGACAAAGGGCAGAGCGGTGTTGGCGCCGATGAAGCGATGCGAATGAATCATCCCGTTGATGTTGCCCGCATCGTTCGAGCGGACCTGTCCCATGTGACAGTCAACGCAATCTTGCGAATGAGGTGGATAGTAAAACGAGCGCGCGCCGAATCCCGAGACGCCGCTGGCCTGCCAGTTGTCGTAATCGTTGAAGCCGCGCACCCAACGGTAGTGATTCACCGGCACGTCGAGGTGAACCTTGTGGCAAGAGGAGCAGAAATCCGCCGCATTGTTCTTCATAAAGGGCTTGAGGAAGGTGCGGCGGTGCGGCTCCGGATCTTCCTCGATGAGAAAGTCGATAACCTTGCGTATAACGGGATTCTTGGTGTCAACCAGTTTGAAGAGGGCCGGGTACTCGATGGTGTATCCGCCGTTGCCCATGGTGCTATGCACATTGCGGATGGAGTGGCAAACCATGCAGCCGATGCCCGCCTGCGCCGCGCGCGTGTTGACGCGGTCTTTGATGGGCGTATTGAAGTTGCCGGGAAA
This sequence comes from uncultured Occallatibacter sp., assembly GCA_964520005.1. Classification (GTDB taxonomy): domain Bacteria; phylum Acidobacteriota; class Terriglobia; order Terriglobales; family Acidobacteriaceae; genus Telmatobacter. Next base: position 3,411 of record CAZFMB010000015.1, on the reverse strand, counting down.
GAAGAGCGCCGCATCGTGGCAGCCCGCGCACCATTTTGAAGCCTGCACGCCGTTGGCATCCTGCATGTAGACGATGGATTGGCGATACCACTGGTTGTTGAAAGACGAGAAGTGGTGGGCGGAGCTTTCCCACTCGCGGTAAATCTCGGCGTGACACTGTTTGCAGGCTGCCGAATCGACGAAGTAATCCTCCGGGACGGTCTTCCCCGTGCTGGTTTCTGCTGAGCTTGGATAGAATTCGCTCTTAGGCCCTGCGCCTTCCTGGTCCATGGACGCAGGCGCGATGGAGGGATTGTGAATTCTGTACGAGCGCTGCCACGGCACGGTGCGCACCAACCAGGCTCCGGCCGCAATGCCTGCCGAGATGGCGAGGCAGCAAGCCAGCCGGACCGCTTCGCGCAGGTTGCCGCCGCTGAAGCGCCGGAACCATCTCTGGCGCCCACTCCACACAAACAGCAGCACCGCGCAGCCGGCAAGGGAAACAAACTCGTGGGTGTACAGCACGGGCCACATGTTGCGGCGCGCGCCTGTAAACAGGAGGCCGGCGCCGGCTGCTCCGCCGAACAGCACTACTACCCAGCCGATCTTCTCCCACAGGCTGCGGCCGCGCATCAACCACGCTATCCACGGTACGCCGATGACGAGGAAGACTACTCCAAGGAGAATGTGGAGCAGAACAATGCACTCATAGAAGATTGTGGCCGACGGAAACGCAAACAAATACAGTGCGCTCCCTGCAAGGCCAAGAATCCCTGCAATCAGGAATCGTCTCATAGACTCCTATTCCAAACTCCAAATAGATTGGTGTGGCTGCGCAGATCAAAGACCCCCAAGCGACCTCACTGCTGATCTGCACGAGTAGCATAGCCGCTCAGCGAGACGCCTGACATCAATCTTTAGGTGGAGATTTCGGCCTATTTCTCTCCAAATCTTCCTCTGACCAGAAACTGCCGTGTTTTCTATCGGATGAAACCTTGGATTCGGAGCCTTGGGGTACGCTTTAGGGCACTGTCATTACTGTTTGGAGGAGGTTACGAGACTTCAGGCAGCATTCCAGAAAAGGAAACCGTTCGCTATCGTGTGGCCAATTACCTTTTAGGCGATAACGCGAATCGCTGCTTAGTTACATTCACATGAAGTCGCCAAATATCTTGGAATCTGCCAGATGCGTTCAATGCGACTGAATGGCCTGGCGCCAGGGTGTTTGTCGGTACCGATTTGATTCAAAATCTCTATGTGCTTGATTCCGTGCATGTTCCTGTGAACTTGTAGACTCCGAAGATTGCAGCCTATCTTTGTGCTAACCCGGCGGACGAACCGATCATTTTCCGATGGCCAATGTTTGCCCCTGAATTGGGGGCAAACAGCCTGTGTAGTCATCGCGGCAAGCGGGCCCGGGGGTGTTCAGTTTTTCGGAAGGTGACGACAATTCATACAATCCATGGATATCTTTCCTCCCGCTTCATCCCCCAATTCCCACCCCTCATCCGTTTTTCCAACCCCTCGTCCGGAACACCGCGCATTTCCACCATGACCGCAACTATCTTCCAAAAAGAGCAAAGTCGCTCTGGAAGAGGAATGGCCAATGGAAGAACTTGTCAACGTCGAAGCAGTCACCCGTAGATTTCCCCTGGACAATAGTCCAACCCACCACCCGGCCCACAGTTTTGTAAGCGCCCTATCGCACGCCAGCCTGCGCGTCACCGCAGGCGAGTTTTTGGCGATTGCCGGCCCCAGCGGAAGCGGCAAGACGACACTGCTGAACCTGATCGGCTGCATCGATCAGCCCACCACTGGCCGCGTCATGGTGGATGGCGTGGATACCTCGCAACTGAAGCCCGCCGGCATGAGCAAGCTTCGCCGCGAAAAGATCGGCTTCGTCTTTCAGACCTTCAACCTCATCCCGGTCTTTACGGCCGCCGAGAACGTCGAGTATCCGCTGCTGATTCAGGGCGTGAGCAGCCGCGAGCGCCGCGAGCGTGTGGCCGAGGCGTTGGATAGCGTTGGCCTCTCCGCCCGCGCCAATCAACGGCCCGACCTGCTCTCCGGCGGCGAACGTCAGCGCGTAGCCGTTGCCCGCGCTATTGTGCATCATCCCGAGCTGGTGCTGGCCGACGAGCCGACCGCTAACCTGGACACGCACAACGCCACGCAACTGATCGACCTGATGCACGGCCTCAACCGCAGCAAGGGCCTCACCTTCATCTTCTCCACGCACGATGCGCGCCTGCTGGAACATACCGAGCGCATCGTCCGGCTTACCGATGGCGAAGTAGTTTCCGATACCGCGAGCGAAGGAGGCGGCCGTGGCTAAATATCTTCTTCTTGCATTCAGAAACATCTTCCGCAACCGCCGCCGCACCCTGATGACATTGTTCATGGTGGGCGGAGGAGTAGCTGGATTGTTGCTGGCCGGCGGCTACTTTGCCTTCATGACGCATGGCCTCCGCGAAGACACTATCAACAGCGGCCTCGGTCACATGCAGATCTTCACGGCCGAGCACTTCACCCGCGACGAAAATCGCGTTCTCGATACCGGCATCGACAACTGGCGCCAGGTGGCCGCATCCGTCAAGACTGGCGGTCATGTGCGCGGCATCGCCCCCCGCATCGATTTCTACGGAATGGTTTCCAATGGTAACAAAGCCTCCGGATTCATGGGCAGCGCCGTTGATCCGGAAGCAGAAAAATCTCTTGGTTTCAACTCCAACATCGAAACGGGACGCAATCTCGATCCAAAGCCCATCGGCGAGGTCGAGGCGCTCATTGGTAAAGGCCTGGCCAAGTCGATGAACGTCGGCATCGGCGACGGCTTGACGGTTCTGGCCATGACCTCTGACGGCGCGCTGAACGGCGTCGATGTTCAGATCGTTGGCATCATCAACTCCGGCGCCGCGGAAAGGGACGCGCGCTATCTGCGCATCACACTGCCCGCCGCGCAGCGCCTGCTGCAGAGCGATCGAGTCACCAACCTCGTGGTGGGTCTCGATTCCACGGAGAACACCGATCAGGCATACGTCGAAATGATGCCGCGCCTGAACAGCCTGGCGCAGCGAATGGAATTGAAAAAATGGATCGACCTGGCCACCTATTACAAGCAGGTAAACTCCATGTTCAACGGCATATTTCTCTTCATGGGCATCATTGTTTTCTTTATGGTTCTCATGTCCAGCGTGAACACGCTGCTGATGAGCATGTTCGAGCGCACCCGCGAGATCGGCACCATGCTGGCCATGGGCACGCCCCGCGCATGGATCGTGGCGCTGTTTATGGTCGAGGCCACGCTGCTCGGCATGGTGGGCGCTGCCGTCGGCCTGGTTGCGGGCAATCTTCTGGGCGCGCTGCTGAACTCGTCCGGGCTGCATATGCCGCCACCGCCCGGCTACACCCTGCCCATGCCCTTCATGGTCC
>CAZFMB010000014.1:0-51439 GCA_964520005.1 uncultured Occallatibacter sp. | reverse complement strand
GTTCCTCGATGGTCATGTGAGTACTGCCGCCCGTCGTGATGTTGATGATTGCATTCGTTCGCCCCGCTACAGCGGAGCAAATTTGACGATAGATCGCAGGATCTCCCGAAGGTTTTCCATCCATCCCGTTTCTTGCGTGGAGATGGAGAATCGAGGCCCCGGCCTGAGCAGCCTCAACAGCACTGTCTACAATCTGCGAGGGAGTGATGGGAAGATACTCCGACATGCTCGGAGTGTGGACAGAACCGGTAACTGCGCAGGTAAGGATGACTTTGCGATTGTTTTTTGCCATTTTCGGTCTCGATTGGATTAAGAACTGAAAGATAATAAGAAGTTGAAGGCAATATACGACAGGTTCACAGCAGACATTTTCATGTCGTTTTCTGACACCGCCGTCACCCCATCACTGTAATGAAAAAATCAGAAAGTGTCTCGGAACGCAGGTAACCTGCATTTACAATGGGGTGATTCTAGCATTGCAGGAGCTAAGGCAGTCCAGCTCTGGGCACATCCACATTGATCATCCAAATTGCGGCGCAGTGGTTCGCAGATGCCTCAGCCTCGTTGAATGTTGGTGCGACGCAGGCAAACAGTGTTCGCTCGTTTTCTCCTCCGAGCATGCACGCAAATACACCCAGTCCATCGATCTTGAGTTCTTCAAGAATCTCCCCGCCTTCGGCCACCCGGATCAACCGGCCGTCTTTTGCATCGGCCACCCAAATTGCCCCTTCCGCATCGAGACATATTCCATCTGGTGCAACGTCCACCTGACGAAGAAGCTCTGTAAAATTAGTCGATGTGGGCAGATCTCCGAAGGCTGCCCAGGTTCTTCGCTTGCCCAGAGCACCGGAGGCAACGTCAAAGGCGCTGAGTCGGTTCATGGTAGTTTCGGCAACAATCAATGTGCTGCCGTCTGCTGTCAGCGCCATTCCATTAGGAAAACCAAGTCCCTCTGCTGCGACTCGGGCGCGGCCGTCCAGATCGACGCAGATCAGGTTGGTAGTGGTGACTTTGGCGCCACTCATCAGATCAAACCCGAAATTGCCTGCCCAGGCTCGCCCCTGATAATCGACAAGCATGTCGTTCAAATGCCATGGAGCAAGACTCGACAGATCGGCGTGCTCAACGAGAGAAGAATCGAGCTCACGACGCATGATCTTGCGGTCGCGCATGGACACAATCAGCATTCGGCCGTCGGGCAGAAACCCAAGTCCCGAGGGCCGGCCCGGCACTTCAGCGATTGTCTCTACCGTGCCATCCAGAGCAACGGCCAGGACTCGCTGGGTATAAAAGTCTGACAAGTACAGCCTTCCATCGTGCCAACGCGGACATTCGGTGAACGACAGGCCGCTGATCAGGGATTCGAACTTTGGCATACTTTTCCTCTGCAAAAATCAAAGGCTTGAACGAATTTTTCAGCACTTTCTCTTTTTCGATGGTGTTCTGCGCTACGGAATTCTTGCGGTCACGATCGAAAACGTGCTGGCGTGCTGCCCGTCCATCTGCGGAACGCATGACGAAAGTTCGCCGCTTCACTGAACCCCACAAGTTCTGAAATATCCTCGATACTCAGCCTGGTGGAACGGAGATACTCGCTTGCCAGATTGCAGCGCACATCATCGAGAATCTGTGTAAAGGAAGTACCCTCTGCGTGAAGCTTTCGATTGAGCGTTCGCACGGTTGTGGCCAGCTGCTTGGCTACTCCCTCCATGCTTGGTGAATGTCCAGGTGTAGAGGCGATGATCTGATAGATCTCACCGGAGACGCCGGTCGATGTCTTTACCTCGCCCAGAATGCGATCGCAGGTTTCCCGCAGTATTTTCGAAGTTAGGCCATGCGCCAGGCGTGGCTTCGCGGAGAGAATCGATTTCGGATAGGTGAGTTCCGACATCGGCTGATCGAACTGTACCGGGCAGCCGAGAAAGCGCTTGTAAAGATTGGCGTGTTTTGGAGCAGAATATGAAAGCGCGGCGCGAACAGGCAGGTATGAGTCGTTTTCCAGCACCGCTCTCAGATGCGTCGAGAGTTGGGTCAGCTGTTGCTCCACGAGAAAGCGCAGCAATAAATCGGGATACGTAACGGCTGCGTTCATCGGGAAAATCCATGATACATAATCGCCCTCTTCGCGCCACGACATAGAAAGAAGTGGGGTTGCGAGCCGGTGGTATTTGATTGCCACTTGAAAGTACTCGCGAATCGTGGGACTGCATACCAAGGCGAATCCGTACATCCCATAGGCCGACAACGGAATTCGGCTGCCTGTACGAAATGGGGTTTCGGGGGTCTTCGATAGCTGGAGAGCGTTGCGGACTACTGTAATGTACTGCAGAACGGAGGTGAGAGTGTCAGGATTGGAAAGATTCTCTGCTGTTAAACCTGTACCCGACAAGCTCTTCTCGGGTACAATTCCCTGCTCCTCCAGTACTTCTACAAGGGCTGCAACCTTGTAAGGCGCATACCGCTTTTCGTTCCATAGAGGTAAGTCCATGACGCCATACCCTGTCCTAAAAGAACACTCTTATGTCCGAATTAGACCTGTGCAGCTAAATTATGCATCATTAGCATTCCATTTTGGAAGTGGTTTTTGCGAGATTCATGAAATGGTCGCGAAAGTCGCTCCCGAATGGCTTTCAGGGTTGTAATGATCGGCACAGAATCGAGATTAGGCAGAGCGTTTTCGGGCGCTCTGCTGCGGCGTTTGCGGTTGAAAACATTTCTGCGCTAGAAGAAGAAGCCCTATAGGCCCGAGCCTGCTTTCAGCTCAGATCGGAATCTTATGTCAGAATTCGTTATCACAGCAGCTAAGCGCACTGCAATTGGCGGATTTCAGGGGACTCTAAAAGACAGTTCGGCGGTTGACTTGGGCGTTGTTGCAACCAAGGCGATTTTGTCCGGAATTCCCGCCGAAGATATTGCCGATGTGATTGTCGGCAATGTTCTGCAGGCGGGTAACGGTATGAATCCAGGTCGTCAGATCGCACTCGGATCCGGTCTTCCTGATCACGTGACTGCGCAGACTATCAATCGTGTTTGCGGCAGTGGCCTTCAGGCAGTCGTATCAGCTGTGCAAGGGTTGCAATGCGGAGAGGGCAAGTTATACCTCGCCGGCGGCACGGAAAGCATGTCGCGAGCACCCTATCTTCTGCCGCAAGCACGCGCCGGATATCGATATGGTTCTGGTGAACTGGTCGACAGCATCCTGAGCGAGGGTCTGACCGATCCCACTCTCAGCTATGCGATGGGTGTTACAGCGGAGAACATTGCGGAACAATGCGGGATAACTCGCGAAGAGCAGGATGCTTTCGCGTTCGAAAGCCAGACACGCGCGGCAAAGGCATTAAAGGATGGAGTCTTCAGCTCGGAAATTGTTCCAGTTCCCGTTAAAACCAAAAAAGGCATCGTCGAATTCACGACGGATGAACATCCCCGCCCCGATTCCACACCGGAACAATTGGCCAAGCTGAAGCCGGCCTTCAAACCGAATGGGACGGTAACGGCAGGAAACTCCAGTGGCCTGAACGATGGAGCGGCGATGCTGGCCGTGACCACCGGGGAGTACGCCAAGAGTCATGGACTACCCGTGCTGGCGCGCATTCTCTCCTATGGTCTGGCCGGGGTCGCCCCCGCGGTTATGGGACTTGGTCCGGCGGCGGCGGTGCCGATCGCTCTAAAGAAGGCGGGCCTGACCTTGGGACAAATCGATCTCTTCGAATTAAACGAAGCATTCGCCGCGCAATCGATCGCTGTCGTCCGTAAGCTCAGTCTTGACCCGGCCAGGGTCAACGTCAACGGAGGAGCAATCGCGCTTGGACATCCCATCGGCGCTTCGGGCGCTCGCGTGCTGGTAACGCTGGTTCACTCCCTGAGGAGACTTGAGAAGCAGTATGGTGTCGCCAGCCTTTGTATTGGCGGAGGCATGGGAATCGCAATGGTGATTTCGGCTGAATGAAAAGCGTAGCGGTTATGTATTTCCATTGGCACACGGCGCTTGTTTGTGTTGGCAGGTAAGAAGATCGGGCATTGTGAATTGTGATGTGACCCGAGGGAAGGCAAGAACGTGAATAAAGTAATCAACTCTCCGGATGCTGCGGTCGCGGATCTGCGAGACGGCATGACGGTCATGGTTGGCGGCTTCGGGCTTTGTGGCATTCCTGAAAATCTGATTGCCGCGGCGATCCGCAAAGGCCTCAAAGGGCTTCACACGATTAGTTGCAACATGGGCGTCGATGGATTCGGTCTGGGGCTTATGCTCGAAGCTGGAATGATTGCATCTCACATCGGAAGCTACGTGGGAGAAAACCGTTTGCTCGAGAAACTCGTGTTCTCCGGCGATCTGGACCTGACTCTGATTCCACAAGGCACGATGGCCGAGTGCATTCGCGCCGGTGGCGCCGGCATTCCGGCCTTCTATGTCCATGCGGGTGCGGGCACCATCGTCGCTGAAGGGAAAGAGGTGCGCGAGTTTGATGGAAAGCCCCACCTGATGGAGCGCGCTTTGCGCGCCGACGTCTCACTGATCAAAGCCTGGAAAGCAGACCGCCACGGCAACCTTATCTACCGCAAGACAGCTCGCAATTTCAATCCCGTAATGGCGACCGCGGCGGATTTGACGATTGCCGAGGTTGAAGAACTCGTCGAACCGGGCCAGTTGGACCCGGATGCAATTGCCACTCCGGGTATCTATGTAGACAGGATTGTTGTGGGGCCGGTGTATAAGAAACCCATCGAGTCTCGCTTTATGAAGGAGCACTTACAACAATGACAGAAAAAGACACAGTACCGCCGGAATCTCCGTTCACGCTGAGCGACAAAACCGCCATCGTGACGGGAGGCGGACGAGGGATTGGCAGGGCCATTGTGCAGCGACTCGTGTCAGCAGGCGCCAATGCGTTCGTATGCGACTTGGATCAAGACGCATTGCGCGATACGCGGGCATCCATGCGCAATTCACAGCGCGTCGCAATCTTCCGTGGAGATTTGATGGAGCCTGATCTTCCCCAGCAAATCGTGAATGCCGCGCTCAAAGCCTTCGGATCGATCGACATTATCGTCAACTGCGCTGGCTTTAGTTGGGACAACGTGATCCAGAAGACCTCTGACGAGCAGTTCCTGGCGATGTTAAACATCCACGTTATGGCGCCCTTCCGCCTACTGCGCGCGGCTTCCGGCTATCTTCGTGAAACCGCTAAACGGGAGATAGCCAACGGCCAGCGTGTGATGCGCAAAGTCGTGAACATCACCTCCATTTCAGGAACGGAAGGGAATCCTGGCCAGGCAGGCTACTCCGCGGGCAAGGCCGGCATTATCGGACTCACAAAGACTATGGCAAAGGAGTGGGGCCGGTACAACATCAATGTGAATGCGGTCGGTTTTGGCCTGATCCAGACGCGCATGACGCAGCCGCTTAAGCCTGAAGCAAGAATCGAGATGTCAGGCAGAGAGATTCCTATCGGCGTCCAGCCAGCCATGCTCGATTCAATTGCGGCCGCGTGTCCGCTGGGACGCATTGGAACTCCCGAAGAGGCCGCCGGCGCTGTGCTCTTCTTCTGTTCTCCGTTATCGGACTACGTTACCGGTGAAGTGCTGATTTGTAGCGGCGGGTATCATTTTTGATGCGACATCCCTGTCGCGTTTATGTTATGTCCCGAATCGAATATCGGGGAGGGGTATCAAGGTGAACGGTAAAGAACTGATCGCAAAACGGATTGCCCGGGAACTCAAGGATGGCTTCTATGTCAACCTTGGCATCGGACTGCCCACCGATGTCGCAGCGTATGTGCCTGCGGGAATCGAAGTCATCTTGCACGCTGAAAACGGCATGTTGGGAATCGGGCCTCCGCCGGCTGAGGATCAGGAAGATCCCGATCTAGTCAACGCCGGGAAACAACCGGTGACTGCCCTTCCCGGTTCCAGTTACTTCGGAACCGAAGTGTCTTTCGCCATGATCCGAGGCGGGCACATAAACATGAGCATATTGGGCGCGATGCAGGTCTCTTGTCGAGGCGATCTTGCCAACTGGATGATTCCGGGTAAGATGATGAAAGGTATGGGTGGAGCGATGGATCTTGTCGCTGGCGCTGCTCGCGTTATCGTCGCCATGGAACATAATGCCAAAGATGGAGCTTTTAAGATCGTCAATGAGTGCTCGCTGCCGCTTACTGGGAAACGCGTCGTTCATGACATCGTTACCGAATTGGGCTGGTTCCACGTCTCCGCCGAAGGACTTGTCATGCGGGAGATCGCTGAAGGCGTGACGAAAGATGCCGTAGAAAATCGGACAGGATGCCAAGTGCGCTTTTCAGCAGATCTTCGTCCCATGCTTCCGTAGGTGGAGTGCCATCGTGAATCAGATTACTGCTGATGTGAATTTGTGCAAGGGTGACGGTGCATGCGTGGCGGTTTGCCCTGCCGGAGTGCTCGCTCTGAATGCAAATCATATTCCGGAAGAAGTACCGGAGAGTATTTGCATATTCTGCGGCCACTGTGTTGCTGTTTGTCCCCATGACGCTCTCACCCACGCTGGCCTGCCGCCGGAACCATTTTTATCTGCATCCAGAACGCTGCCAGATACGGCGGTTATCGACAGTTTTCTGATAAGCCGGCGGTCGGTGCGAGAGTTCAAAGACCGGCCCGTCGCCAGAGAAACAATGCAGGCGCTGCTGGATGTGGCGCGTCGCGCTCCAACAGCTTCCAACTCCCAGAAGCTGCACTGGATTGTTGTTGAAGGTAAGGCAAAGATACACGCTCTGTCTGTCGAGGTCGTGAACGGGATGCGCGCCTCGGACGTCAGTCCCGCAAGGTTGGCGCAATGGAACAGCGGATACGACTTTATTTTGCGAGGAGCTTCAACAGTTGTTGTGGCCTGTGCGCCAGCAGATTATGGCTGGGGGAAACAGGATTGCGCCATTGCCTTGACCTTCCTTGAACTGGCGGCGGAGGCGCGTGGGCTGGGCGCCTGCTGGGCTGGCTACCTGACCCGTGTCGCAAGCACTCATGCACCCATACGTCACGCGCTATCGGTCCCCGAGAGCTATGTTGTCTGCGGTGGCCTGATGCTCGGAGAGCGCAAGTATTCATATAAGCTGGTGCCTCCAAGAAAACCACTCAGTGTGCAATGGGTTTAGTTCGGTTCGACAAACTAGATTACTCCCCGAAAACACCCAAGGGTATCTATTCGATATCGGATTAACGTAGGGCGCATTAAGTTCAAAATCAGAAGAGGCCCCCACTAGCTGGGAGCCTCTTCTTGTCTTAAAACTTGTTGTCCTCCCCATCCAAAGAAGACTGAAATCTGAACTTGTACTTTTTGTGCTTTAATGTCACATGCCAGATTGGACTTAAGTCCTTTGGAATCTGGCGGGGACGACGAGACTCGAACTCGCGACCTCTGCCGTGACAGGGCAGCGCTCTAACCGACTGAGCTACGTCCCCTGATGAATTTTCTTACCAAACATGAATTAGTGTATCAGAGATCACGGGCCTTTGAAGACCATAAACTAAGCCGGCCAAACAGCGCGGTTGCCCCGGCCGCTGGAAACAAATCCCATATCCACTGAAATGCCCCGCACGCACTGCAGCAGTTGGTTGGCAATCGCGGGCAGTTTCTGCGCTGTCACGCGAAACGATGGCCCGGATACGCTTACCGCCGCCACCGGTAGCCGCTGCGCATCCAGCACCGGCACGGCGATGCAGCGCAATCCCTCCTCAAACTCCTCGTCGTCTACGGCATAGCCGCGGCGGCGCGTCTTCTCAATCTCCGCGCGCAAGGCCTCAGCTGTGGAAATCGTATGACTCGTATACCGCTCAAAACGAAGACGGCTCAAAATATCCGTGATTCGCTCCTCGGGAAGAAACGACAGCATCGCCTTGCCCACCGCCGTGCAGTGGATAGGATTGCTGGCCCCGATGCGCGTAATCATGCGCACCGAGCGCGCCGGCTCAATCTTGTCGATGTAAATCACATGCGCGCCCTCCAATATGCAAAGGTGCGCCGTCTCCTCGGTCTCGGCCACCAGCCGCCTGAGGTGCGGTTGCGCGCGCTCGCGCAGATCATATTGTTCGATAGCGCGATTGCCTAAATCAAAAAGTCGAAGCCCCAGGCGGAATTTCCCGCCCGCGGTGCGTTCCACCATGCGGTGCTTCTCCAACACCATCAGAAACCGGTGCGCCGTGCTCTTGTGCAACTGCAGCGACGAGGCTACCTGCGCCAGCCCCAGTGGCGTATCGCTCTCTCCCAGCAAATCCAACACGGCAAATGCCCGGTCCAAAGCCTGAACTTTATAGGTGCCTTGCGGGGTTGTTTCTCGCATGATGGTCCTCTGTTGCGCAAAATATCTTCCTTTTCAGTATGTCGAATATGGGATGCCGTGTCAAGATGCGGTACGCCCTCCCGCTCCTGTATTCCCCCTCAATCAATTGCTCTTCACCGTCCCGAAGCTTGCCGTCTTCCACAATCAAATGCTCAGCAGACGTAACGTCAATCCCCCTGCCGCCGATAACTCAAATGAGCCTTTATTAAGTTTCCGAGGGCCTGCAAGCATCCCGCGCCCTCAAATTCGCAACTGGGAGAAGCCATCTCGCCGTGTCAACCGCCATCCAAATCTTCGATCCCCTGAAGAGCGCAGGCGACTTGTCCATTGCCGTCATCAGCCCCAACCAGCAACGACGCAACGCCGCTACCATCGCTTTGGGTGAATGTCAGAACAGTCACATCCGTGAGTTCGTTTCCTACCCTTCCAATCTCAACGATGTATCGCGCATGCTGGGCAATAACTTCAACATCGCTTTCGTTGACCTGGACAGCGATACGGAGTATGCCCTCGATCTGGTGGAGAGCATTTGCACCCTCGGCCTGGCAACCGCCATCGTCTATTCGGCGCAGTCCGACCCTGATCTGCTGGTCCGCTGCATGCGCGCCGGCGCGCGCGAGTACCTCATGCTGCCTTTCGATAAATCTGAAATCTCTGAGGCGTTGGTCAGGGTTTCAACCCTGCGCGTAGCGCTTCGCCCCGCGAAAATAACCAACGGCAGGCTGCTCGTATTTCTCAGCGCCAAAGGCGGTTCCGGGGCCACCACACTGGCCTGCAATTTTGCCGTTTCGCTGGCCCAGGAGTCCATGCAAAAAACTCTCCTGATCGATCTCAATCTCCCCCTGGGAGACGCGGCCATCAACCTCGGTATCAAGGCCGAATACTCCATCGTCACCGCCTTTCAAAATTCCGGCCGGCTCGATTCGCATTTACTTTCCGGCCTGCTCGTGCAGCATAGTTCCGGGCTTTTCGTTCTTGCGGCGCCCAGCGAACTGGCGCCCACGCATGTCTCCGCTGAGGTCATTGACAAGTTGCTCGAAGTAGCCTGCCATGACTTCGATTATGTGGTGGTCGACGCAGGTTCAAGGCTCGACATGCAGCGCAAGCATCTCTTCGACGAATCCGCCACCGTCTACCTGGTCACGCAAATCGGCATTCCTGAACTGCGCAATTCCCATCGCCTGATCTCGCAACTCTCCGCCGAGGGCAGCCCCAAACTCGAAATCATTATCAACCGCTACGACCCGCGCTCCCTGGAAATTGATGAAGAGCACATCACCAAAGCTCTCACCCGGCCAGCGCAATGGAAAATCCCCAATAACTACGCCGCCGTCCGCCGCATGCAGAACACCGCTACCCCATTTACAGAAGAAGACTCGACCATCTCAAGAGCCATTAAGCAGATGACCCGCTCGGTATGCGGCCAGCCGCCTGTTCCCGAAAAGAAAAAGAAGTTTAGCTTCTTCGGATGAAATCAGAGCGGCATTTCTCCTCTCGGCGCGGCATTTGCCCCTGTTTACTCCCTAAACTCGCGCATGATTAATGCGCACCCATTGTGCCATTTCTGCATCTATAAGAGATCGCGGCATCTCCCCCAAGTCGCTCCGGTTGTGCGCTGTCTTGTTACTTCAGCGATCTGTCTTTGATCTTTCCTTGGCCACTGTTTTACTCATGCCCAAGGTTTACTCTTTATCGAGTTTGGCTGTTTTGTCTTTCCTTCCGGGCGCTTACGATTATCCGCATATTCAGGACCAAAGCCTCTGCGGGACACGAGGACATGGTGAGCTAGTCTGCCTCATGCACGAAAGCAGGCTATAACCGCTTACAAGGTCCACGTTGATCTGCGAGGAAAACTATGCATTATGGAGAAGCCATATCAACATGTCCGCCATTGTAAAGCTTACTGATCCCCTTCGTTTAACCTCAGGCGCATTGTCTACTGCGGTCATCAGCCCCGACATGCGCCGCCGTAACGAAGCAATCAACGCTTTGGGTGAATGTCACTCCGGCCCCATCCGCGAGTTCATTTCTTACCCTCCCAACCTCGACAATGTGCCTCGGACGCTTGGAAATAACTACGACGTCGTTCTCATTGACCTGGACAGCGACCCCGAGTATGCCCTCGATCTGGTGGAGAGCATCAGCACCCGTGGCCTGGCAATCGTAATGGTCTATTCCGAGCAGAATGATCCGGAACTGATGCTCAAATGTATGCGTGTGGGAGCTCGTGAGTTTCTCACTATGCCCTTTGCCCCCGGCGTCATGGCCGAGGCTCTGGTCAGGGCCTCGGTCATGCGCTTGGCGCTTCGCCCCGCAAAAATTGCCAACGGCAAGCTGCTCGTATTCCTCAGCGCCAAAGGCGGTTCAGGAGCTACCACCTTGGCCTGCAATTTTGCCGTATCTCTGGCCCAGGAGTCCCGGAAAAGAACCCTGCTGATCGATCTCAATCTCCCCCTGGGAGACGCGGCAATCAATCTCGGTATCAAGGCTGATTACTCCATTGTCACTGCATTTCATAATTCCGACCGGCTCGATTCGCATTTCCTTTCCGGCTTGCTGGTACAGCATAGCTCCGGGCTATTTGTACTCGCCGCGCCCAGTGAGCTGGCTCCCACATATGTCTCCGCTGAGGTCATTGACAAGCTGCTCGAAATAGCCTGCCAGGACTTCGATTATGTAGTGGTGGACGCTGGCTCAAGGCTTGACTTGCAGCGCAAGCATCTCTTCGACGAATCGGCCACCATCTACCTCGTCACGCAGGTCGGCATTCCTGAACTACGCAACTCCCATCGCCTCATCGCGCAGCTTTCCGCCGCGGGCAGCCCCAAACTCGAAATCGTGATCAATCGCTACGACCCGCGCTATAAGGAAATCGATGAAGAGCACATCACCATGGCTCTCACCCGGCCCGCGCAATGGAAAATTCCCAACAACTACGCCGCCGTGCGCAAGATGCAGCACACCGCTACCCCGCTCACTGAAGATGACTCGCCGATTTCACGCGTAATCCTGCAGATGACCCGTTCGGTCTGCGGCCAGCCGCCTATCCCCGAAAAGAAAAAAATCTTCAGCTTCTTCGGATGAGCAACAGGCTTGTGCCCCGGTCCCTCACAGTTTGGAACCAGGGGCACACTCAACCTGGTAATTTACGGTACGAGACCAGGGGCACCTGCCCATAACGGCTTGTAGACGATCGACGCAAAGGTGCCGGCCAATTCGGCGGTGCCAATCCCTTGACCCACGGTGACGAACAACTCATTTGTTGCTCCATTGTTCGTGCCGCCGCCGCCGAAAGCAATTCCCCAAAGATTATTGAGAACAATCTTTCTCCCGAACTCATCTCTGATTGTGCCGACAAATCTCCCGGTAGCCGGATCGAACGCATTGATTGTTCCGTCCACGGAGTTGTTTGAAATCAGAAGAGTATTGCTAAGGGGGCCAAAATTGGACGGCGCAGCGGCGACACCCCAAGCCTGGTTGAGTATATCTCCTTGAATAAGTGTCTTCACGAAGGTGCCGTCTTCCTTGAAAACGTCCACATATCCCCCGGCGCCGACGTTTGGCACGGCATAGGTGACATAAACCAGGCCATTGATGTCCTGAACGCCGAAGACCGAGTAGGTCGATGGAACCGACGGATCACCGAATGACTTCACCCATGTGTAACTGCCGTTAAACATATCAATGTGGTTGTTCGTGTTATCCGCCGCATATAGAAAATTTCCCGAGGGATAGCTGGTGATGGCCAGGCCCGTGTACATTGCTTTGTTGGCCGAGTTGTCGACCATGATCGTTGACTGGTTCTTGTTCACCTTCGGTGACCATGCGCTGATGGTGCCATCAAGCGCGGCAAAAATGAAACTCGCTGAATTCCCCTCAACCTGGAAATCCGTCGACGATCCGTTATATACAATTCCCGTCGGCGTCCCCGGGCCGTTTAGACCTGTCGGTGAGGACGGTCCATTCCCTTGGGTGGGTATCACAACCTTGATTGACTCTTGTGTTCCGGTTCCGGTATAGATGGTCGACCAACCGGTGTCGTTATCTGAGAGCCACCAAGGGCTGGTAGCGCTCCGAGCTAATCCCCAGGGATTGGCCAGTAGTGGATCGATGGTCGGGGCATGAGAATCGACTTGATTCGATACCAGGTTTGTGATGTGATATTGTGCTTTGGCCGGGGCCGAAAGCATGACAAGAAGCGCGCTGAGGCAAGCGGCGGCTATGGTCCTGCGAATCTGCATTTTCATCTCTCCTTAGGGAAGTTAGCAGCGAAGAGAAGGTTGAACCGTCTGAAAATCAATGCGAGCGCGGCCTTCTCTTGACTACCGTGACTAAGCGTAGGGCGATTCGCAATTCGGAGTTGTCATTCGTTTGTCACTAGCATGCAAATCTTTCTCGTCCTATTGGGTGGGGCTGCGAGCCCTGGCCGGCCGCGATCAATATATCAGGTTAGATCGTCGCTACCGCCTTCTTTCCCCAAGGCGGTTGGCCTCGGTCTCGGTGATGTTTCCAAACCAAAATGAGGGTGCCCCCGGTCCCTTGCAATTGGGGACCGGGGATGGAAGCGGCGAGTGCCCCCGGTCCCAGTGACTTTTTCTAATCCCCGCTGAGGGTGCCCCCGGTCCCTCGCAGTTGGGGACCGGGGATGGGAGCGGCTCATTGCCCAAGCTGGCCTCGGTTGGAGTATCCTCGCAGTGTATGAAAGGTGAGCGCATCCGTTATCAGCAAACGGGGGAGTTCCACTTCCTCACCTTCAGTTGTTTCCGTCGTCGGACCTACCTGTCGACGGTCGCGGCCATGGAGCTATTTGAAGATGCATTGGAGCGCGTTCGGCTGCGCTATCTTTTTGTAGTCGCTGGTTACGTGGTGATGCCGGAGCACGTGCATCTGCTGGTCAATGAGCCACGGTGCGGGCTTTTATCCAGGACCGTTCAAGCCCTCAAGCTGTCGGTTTCGATGCGCAGCCGGGAAAGGCCCTTTTGGCAGGCGCACTATTATGATTTCAATATTTCCAATCATGAGAAGTACGTGGAGAAGTTGCGCTATATTCATCGCAATCCGGTGCAGCGAGGGCTGGTGGAAAAGCCAGAGGATTGGAAGTGGTCAAGCTTTCGCCATTATCAAACGGGCATGCACGGAACAGTAGAAATCGAATCCGAGTGGACAGCCCGTGAGAGAGGTTGGCAACTGCCCGAATGGATGCGCCACCGGCAGTTCGATTCCCTCTCCCCGGTCCCCAAAAGCGAGGGACCGGGGGCACCCTCAACTTGATAAATTCGATATGAGACCAGGACCACCCGCCCGTCTTACGGGCCGATGTAGGGGAATTCGAATTCGCCGACTTTGAACTCTCTGTGCATGTTGTCTTTGAGAATGAGTTTGGCTCTAAGGGGTTGCTTCGGTATTCCTATTACCGGTGTTAGCCTCAGGTCATCTATCACTTTTTGTGGCATATCTTTATTCAGATACCATACATCGACAGATACTGTACGCCCGCCATGCACAATGGACTGTGGATGTAGATCATCAAGAGAATTCGTTCCCTTCAAATACATCTTCATGATAAGTACTCGCGCAGCACCACCCGAATAAGTGAATGTGCCGCAGACGCGGAGATTCATCTGCGTCTCATGCTGCTTGCTCCATCCGTTGTTGTTGGCGTCGGGAAAGAAGGCTATTTTCCCCTTTTTCGGTTTGATCGTGTACCACTCGAGCAAATAGGTCGCTAAATATGTCGCGGAGATTACCCCAGTCAGCACCAACAATATCCATGCCAGGTGACGATATGGTTGCAACAGATCAGCAAATCCTAACATTCCTGCGAATAACAACACGAAGCCGGCTGCGCAGAATATTCCGAAGAATATGCGCCACGAGTATTTACCGATTGCACCAATGAACGCTTCTACGGTTCCCAATGTAGGATCATTCTACTCTAGAGGCGGGTGGCCTCGGGCTCGGTGTTGTTTCCAAACCAAAATGAGGGTGCCCCCGGTCCCTTGCAATTGGGGACCGGGGATTGAAAACTCCCGATCGTCCCGCCAGGTCACTCCCGGAAAGTCGCCCAGTAGTCATTGACCTGCCCAGACGAGGTTCTCAATGGAAGACGACAGCCCTCTGCGGGAATCGAAAGCCGCGCCGCGCGGAATCTTCCGGCGCATGATCGCTTGTTTTCAGGGCAACCGGTCGTACGTGAGGCCACGTTTCCTCAGGCGGCGAGCGCGTATGCGCCGGCCGGCGCTTCGAGAATGTCACTCCTGAAAATTGTTATTTCTTCTCTGCTGGGGCCGCCTTCTTGTGCTCCACGAAGATGTGCGCTTGATGGCAGTTCACGCACGTCTTGCCTTTCATAAATGGATCAGTCTTCAGTTGTGCCACCTGATCGCTGTGACAGTTGTCGCATGTGCTTAACGCCGGCGTGCCCGCAAAGTCCTTTGCTGTTGTCTCCCCATGGCACACGGTGCATTCGACGCCGCCGGCGCCATGCGGGCTGGCCTTCCATTGTTCAGAAATCGCCTTGTGGCAGGTGGCACAGGTATCCCCAGCTGGAATCAGCCGATGGTAAATATGCTTGGCTTGTTCCTGTTGAGCAATGGCAGGTTGAGCGGCAATAGCCAGAACGAGAAAAACGAATAGGCTGAGACCGAACATGCGCGCACAAAAATTATTCATGGACAGACCTCCTGAGTACGGTCTACAAGTATTGAACCGGTAATCTCTGCAATCAGTGATACAGATCACGTTTCACCGCAATACAAAATACGGTAACTTTAGTAACTATGGACGCTGGCTTTGTTCCCCCAGATCCCTGATCTCTGATCTCTGACCCCTAATTCCCTGATTTCTGACCACTGACCCCTGTTCTCCGCTTCCCAAATCGCCCCATTATGCGCAAAAAACCTCTACTTCTGAGTAAAGGCTTTTGTAGCGCCTTTTTGACCCCTGAAAGTACTCCTGCAAGGCAACAAACGGCTCGGCAAATCGGGCTTCGCGCGCCCCTTGCGTTATCATTGCGTCTATAAGGTAGAGCGGCCTGTTTCCCCTCTAGGGCCGCCCAGGTGGTGTGCGTGTCTCGATTCTTCCAGCGATTTGTCTTTGTTCTTTCGGCGGCCATCTTTGCCGCTCTCGGCCTGGCCGTACTCTTTGGCGAATTTGGCTGGCTTGGCGTTCACGCCGGTGGCCAGCAGGATGGCGCCTACCGCCAGATGGTCGTTTATCGCCAGGTGCTGAATAAGATTCAGACCGAATACGTCACCGAACCCAATATCAACGACGTGACCACCGGCGCGCTGCACGGCCTGCTCGAGTCGCTCGATGCGGACTCCAGCTACCTCACTCCGACCGAGTACAAAATCTACAAGGAGCGCCCCGCGACGGGCCTGGCGCAGGTGGGCATAACTGTCTCCAAGCGCTATGGTTACGCCATCGTCGTGAGTGTCCTGCCCGGTTCGCCTGCCGACAAAGAGCATATCGCCGACGGCGATGTGATTGAGTCCATAGGCGACCAGTCCACGCGCGAGTTGTCGCTGGCCGTCATTCGCCTGCTGCTGGAAGGCAAGCCGGGGAGCACTTTAACCCTCTCAGTGGTGCGTCCGCGCAAATCCGACCCAGACAAAATCACGCTGACCCGTTCCATCACTGAAGCCCCAGCGCTGGCCGAGCAGCAGTATGAAGGCGGGACGATTCTCTATCTGAAGCCCGGCGCGCTGACCGCCTCTCGCGTGGACGAGATTGCCGCCAAGATCAAATCTGCCAAGGGCCGCAAGGTGCTGCTCGACCTGCGCGACTCCTCCGGAGGCGACTATCAAGCGGGTTTGCGGCTGGCCAACCTCTTCGTAAAGCAGGGAACTCTCGCCTCGCTCGAAGGCCAGAAGTTTCCCCGCCAAACCTTCTCCGCCGACCCGGCAACGTTTCTGACGGACGCGCCGCTGACCGTGCTGGTGAACCGCGGCACCGCAGGCCCGGCCGAGCTGACAACCGCCGCTATCGAGGATCTGAAGCGCGGCGACGTGGTGGGTGAGCGGACCTTCGGTCAGGGCTCGGTGCAGCGAACCATCGACCTGCCCGACGGCGCCGCGCTGCTGCTGACCGTGGCCAAATACCAGTCCCCCAGCGGCAAGAAGATTCCGGACGAGGCCGTGACGCCCACTGTACTCGTCGGCCAGGTCTCTGAAGAAGATTACGAGGAAGCTCCTGCCGTCACCGGCGATGAGCCGCTTAACAAGGCTATACGGCTGTTGAAGGCGAATAACGGCGACAACGCCAGCCTGCCCGTGGCGCAAACGGTTCCCGCAACCAGCGCAACTCCTCCCTCAACCCCGCCGCCAGTAGAGAAAAAGCCCGGCTTCTGGCGTCGCCTCTTCGGGGCAAAATAGAGATGGCTGAAAATTCATGAGCGCTAAAGGTGACTTTGCCGCCAAGCTGTTTCAACTGGTAACCCAGTTGAAGAGTCACTTCAGCACGGAAGACGGCCAATGGACAGTGAAAGGGTTTATCGATATTTTCCGCAATGTCTACACGATTTCTTCGGATACGAAAATCGTATCCAAGATTCTTGAAATTCATTTATTTCCAAAGATTCTGATGTTTGCTCAAACCAATGGTTACAAAATTGTCCTGGCTGAACACCAGAACTATTATCCTGATATTTCCTTCGTCAAATCGGATGATGAATCTATCAAGTTCGCCGTTGATTTTAAGACTACCTACAGAAATCTACAGAAGCCTCATCTCTGTAACGGATTCACCCTAGGGTCTCACGGCGAGTATTTTACGGAGCGCACGAGCAGAAAGAATATCCAGTTTCCTTATAGTTCTTATTCAGGCCATTTCTGCCTGGGGATCATTTACGACAGGGTGGATAACGCGACTATCGATGAAACCCGCATTCACTGTGTCGATGAATTGAAGTCCATTACTTCCGTAGTGAAGAATTTCGAGTTTTTCGCGGCTGAAAAATGGAAGATTGCGAGTGATAAAGGTGGGAGTGGCAATACGGCGAATATCGGAAGTATCAAGAATATAGCCGATATCGTTGCTGGTCGCGGAATGTTCTCAAAGCTCGGCGAGCCATGGTTTGACGATTACTGGATGAATTATGGAAAGATCACCGTCAAAAGCAAGAAAGGCACGACTAAGAAGATAGCCAATCTCGCCGATTTCATTAAGTACAGAAAGGGCGTTGCATCACAGATCGTCCCGATAAACAATGATGAAGCTGAGGAGGAGGCATGAGAGTGAATGTGCCTCCCATTAAGTCCCAAGGTATCAAGACAAAACTCGTGCCTTGGGTAAAAAGTATTGTCCCATGCAACTTCAATGGTTTCTGGATTGAGCCTTTTATGGGTACAGGAGTAGTAGCATTCAATATTGCCCCGGCGAGTGCGCTCATGTGTGACACGAATCCGCACTTGGTGAATTTCTATTCTTCACTCGCGCGCGGAGAAACTACATCCGGCATGGTACGCGAATATTTAGTGGCGGAAGGAAATGATCTTCTTGAAAAAGGTGAGGATCACTACTACGAAGTGAGGGATCGATTCAACAAGCACCACAGTCCGCTGGATTTTCTCTTCTTGAATAGAGCGGGATTCAACGGGATGATCCGATTCAACCGAAAGGGGGAATTCAACATTCCTTTCTGCAGAAAACCGCAACGCTTTGCCCAGGCCTATGTAACCAAGATTGTTAATCAAGTTAGTTGCGTGGAAAAGCTGCTGCGCACGAAGAGCTTTGTTTTTAAGTGTCAGGATTTTTTAACAACCATCCGGGAGGCAACTTCGGGTGACATTATTTATTGCGATCCCCCATACATCGACCGGCACGTCGATTACTACAGTGGCTGGGATGAGTCTCATGAGACCAGTCTTTATAAAGCATTATCGGATTTTGGAGGAAAATTCATACTATCAACCTGGCATCATAATAACTTCAGGGAGAATGAATACATCAAGACCCTGTGGAGTAGATTCAATGTTCTTACTAAGGACCACTTCTATCATGTCGGGGGTAAAGAGGAAAACAGGAATTCCGTTGTGGAAGCACTGGTTGTGAATTTTCCTGTGGGAGTAACCGAGATTGCGGCGCGAAAATCGGAACAGCTAATGCTGCTCGCTTCATGAATCCAATTCCACAGCCAGGTCTGGATTTCTACCTCTTGCATTATCTGGTTCGCAACAGGCTCTGTGTACGCATTCCGAACGCTCCCGTGCTAGCCTTGGGCTGTAGCATTTCATTACGGTACTCAGTGAAAGTGCCAACGAGGCATGAATCGCTTGGCTGACTCACCAATCAAGCCGCCCGAGATGCGTAGCCTTGGCCGCAGCCATCTGCTTCGCGCCATGCCCGCGCCCACGCGCAAGCGGCGCAAGCTGGCAGGCAAGCTCATCCTGGCCGCGCTGCTTATTTTGGCTGTGATTACCGGCTCGCTGGGCGGGCTCATGCTGATCTTCTCCGTCGATCTGCCCCAGATTCACGACCTTGAGCGCTATCACCCCTCCACCACCACCGATCTATACGACCAGAAGGGCCGCATCATCGGCTCCTTCGCACTGGAGCGGCGCATTGTGGTCAACTATGATGACTTTCCGCCGGTATTGCGCCAAGCCGTAATCTCCATCGAAGACAAGAGCTTCGAGTCGCACTGGGGCATCAATATGCTGCGTGTCGGTGGAGCGCTGTGGTACGACCTCAGAAGCCACGGGCGCGCTCAGGGCGCTTCCACCCTTACTATGCAATTGGCGCGCAACCTCTTTTTCTCCTCTGAGCGTACCGCCAGCCGCAAAGTGCAGGAGGCTTATCTGGCCATTCAGATTGAGCGCGCCTTCACCAAACAACAAATCTTCACCCTCTATGGCAACCAGATCTACCTGGGACACGGAAGGTACGGCTTCGAGGCCGCTTCTCAGTTTTACTTCAACAAGCACGCCAAAGAGTTGACGCTCCCTGAAGCGGCTTTGCTGGCCGGTTTGCCCAAGGGACCGGTCGCCTTTTCTCCGCTGCTGAATCCGGAGAAGGCACTGCGCCGGCGCAACCTCGTACTCTCGGAAATGGAGCTTGACAAGGTTATCTCTCACCAGCAGGCGGAGCAGGCTCGCAACACCCCGCTGGGACTGCACATTGTCCTTCCCGAAACCTCAGTCGCCCCATGGTTTCAGGAGGAAGTAAGACGGGAGCTGGAAAAACGCTTCGGCAGCGAACAGGTGCACGAGGCCGGCCTGAAGGTGGAAACCACGCTCGACATGGACCTGCAAAAAACAGCCGATCGCGCCGTCGCGGACGGTCTGGCTGCCTACGAGCGGCGGCACGGCTGGCTGGGCAAAGTGGAAAACATCCTCGCCTCGGGCTCCACCATCGAGGACTACAAGCATCCCGACTGGGAAATGAGCTACGCACCCGGCGACTACGTGCATGCCGTAGTCACCCGCGCTCTGCCTATGGAGATTCAAGCACGCGTGGGCGACACCCAGATTGTGCTTCTGCCCGAAGATTGGAGATGGACCGGGAAGCGTTACGGCGACGCGCTGCTCAAGCCCGGCGACGTGATCTACGTTCACCTGACAGAATTGAAGGTGGGCAGTGCGCAACGCGCCTCGCTTGAACAAGACTCCGGCGCACAAGGCGCTCTGCTGGCCATCGACAACACCAGCGGCGACGTGCTGGCCATGGTCGGCGGGCGCGATTACGCGCTCTCCCAATTCAACCGCGCCACCCAGGCCGAGCGGCAGACCGGCTCCAGCTTCAAGCCCTACGTCTACACCGCTGCCGTCGAAGACGGCGCCAAACCCATCGACATCATCGAAGATGCCCCGGTCAGCTTCGGCGGCTACATCCCCCGCAACTACGAAAACAACTTCATGGGCCGAATGACCCTCATCGATGCCTTCGCCGAGTCGCGCAACATTCCCGCACTCAAGCTGGCCGACCACGTCGGCATTCAAAAGGTCATCGACGTGGCCCACCGTTTTGGCGTCACCACCAACATACCCGCGTATCTGCCGATTGCTCTGGGCGCGGTCGATATTACGCTCCAAGAGCAGGTAGCCAGCTACGCCGTCTTTCCCAACGATGGGCTGCGTGTCAAGCCGCGGCTCATCAAAAAAGTCTCCAACGCCGATGGTGTCACGCTGTGGGAGGAGCCGCCCGCCGTAAACGAGGTAATCAGCCAGCAGACGGCGCGCACCATGATGATCCTTCTTCAAGCCGTGATCCGGCAGCAGCACGGCACCGGTGCAGCCGCGTCGCAGCTCAACCACCCGCTGGGCGGCAAGACAGGCACCACCAGCGAATACACCGACGCATGGTTCCTGGGCTTTTCGCCCTCCATCACCTGCGGCGTTTGGGTGGGCTTCGACAACAACCAGTCCCTGGGAGATAAAGAAGCCGGAGCCCGCGCAGCCCTGCCCATCTGGATGACCTGGATGCGCGCTGCCATCATCGGCAAGGACGACGAGAAGTTTCTGGGCGATGAAACGGACAATCCCAATCAGAAGTCGGCCGCGCAGCCGCTCGCGAAACCTGTAGTAGCCGCCTCGCCCGCCAGGCCCTTGAAGGCCAATGCGTCCGCCAATTTGCAACCGCCCGAGCAATCAAGATCAACTGCCACCATTCAGTCACCAGCTTTGCCAGTATTCACTTCGCCCACCAAGCCGAACATCACTCCGCCATCTTCTGTCCTCGTGGCAAAACCGCCGTCTCAACCCGCGGCAAGACCAGCCGCGCAGCCAGCAGGCGGCTCTGCGCCAACCGGGCAGCGGATTAAACCCGCATTTATTCCGCAAACCGCTCAATCCACAACCACCGGAACCATCAAACCGGTCATAGCGCCGTTAAAGCCAGTTACGCCTCCAGGCTCTCCCAGCCTGGTTGCAAAACCGCCAGCGCCAGCGGTTGCGCGCCCGTCGCAACTACCCGCCGACAGTTCCACCCCAGCCAAAGCGCCTGTGAAAACAGCCTTGGCTACATCGCCTGCTCCCGCCCCGCCAAAAGTCGCGGTCAAACCCGTAGTGATCCCAGCGACTGCTCCGAAATAACCTAATGATCGGCCTTAAAAGATCCGTTCATTGGTTGACAGAGATCGAGTTGTTTTATTGGATGAAGTATCAGGAGTGCCTGGGCGTTCGACCTTAATCTGTTGAAGAGCTTCACCGTGTTGAATGATAGCGTGTTTGACCATAACAACCATGCAACTGTCAACCTATTGACATATATAGACTTAATTCACATATTTCTTCTCTCGCAAATACACGATGATGACCCATAGCCACACAATGCGAGTTAAGCTTCTTGGCAGCGGCGCGGTGACCAAAGATCGTTTTCCGTGTATCTAAAGATACTTGACCTTCATCTAAATAAGCTTGACCTATATTTGAATGAATATTTACTGTTAGAGTAAGAGTTCGCCGATCCACCCCCCGGATTCAGCGAGCACCCATATTCATGAGAAGACTCAAGGACGCTACAGTGTCTCGCAAGATTCGTCAGACACGGAGAAGAAATTCTTACAGCATCTCCTCCATTGAATACGAAGCTGTATTTTCATCTGCACTCAGCGAAAGAACTCGCGATGGCTTTGCTGCTCACTGCCCAGCACTATTTGCGGCGGGTCAAGCACTGACTACCGGGATTTCCGCATGTCTGGGCGCGGATAGGTTTGTTGCCATAGCTTGATTTCCAAATGTTGCACTCAGGCTTTTCGAGGATGTTCGATATGTTTTTCCTCACTTTTATTAGCGCTATACACCAGCGTTTTGCCTTGAATCTGTGTCCTGTGGAGCCGGCACTGAGCCCAAACTTTGGCTCACCAACTGCCGGACCTTCCATCACGCCGCAAATGCCTTCCTTCACCAATGCTTCCGGCGCCATCGCGGGCCGCGAATGCTCTACCGATACGGAGTTCGCCATGTCTGATTGCCGCCGTCTTTCTCTCTCTGTTGTTTCCCTGTGTTCAGCCTTCATTTCCTTCGCAAGCAGGAAGAGTAGTCCTCGTTTCGCATTTTTCCTGCCAGGGTTGATTGTGCTGGCCTCCCTGCTACTGCCCGCCGGCGCGCGCGCTCAGGTCACCTACGCAGGGACCCAGAGCACGTTGACAACAATCAGCGGCGCAACGGCAGATATGCTATCGCCCATCGCCGTGGACGGAGCCGGCGACGTGTTTTATGTGGTGCAGGACGGCAACACCTTCGTCAACACCCTATATGAGATCCCGTTCGGGGGCTCGCAAACAGCAAAGAATACAAACTTTCCTTTTCTCCCCTCCGCGATCGCTGTCAACAACGCCGGCACGGCACTCTACTTTATCTATTATGGGACTGGTTCGTTGTGCTCCGGAGGTTCGACCTCTCTTCCGGTCGTGGCCGTTCTGAACAGCCCCTTCACCGCGACGCCATCCAATTTGCCCCAAACCTTCACGTTTTCCACCTATTGTGTTGGCTATACTGACGCGACCGGCATTGCCGTCAACCCCAATAATGGAAATCTGTATGTAGCCGACTTCGGCGGCGGCGCCATCTACGAGTTAAACGGGCCTGTCACCGCTTCGAGCACCCCGGCCTCCTTCGTCTTTCTCTACGTACAGCCGTGGGAGATCGCGGTGAACGGGAACGGAACGATTTACTTTACGTACGATTCGACGACACAGGCGCTCGCATCGGTCTCTGCTTCCTCATTCAGTTCAAATATTGCTTCGGGCGGTGTCAACGCCTCGATCATCGTAAACAATATCCCCGACATCCAGTCGGGCCTGGCCGTTGGCCCCAGCCCCACGAACACCATCTACCTGGGCGGCACCACGGTGGATGAGGTTTCCGGCAGTTCGCTGGTTGCGGTGAATAACGAGTTCGGCTATGGAACCACCGGACTTGGCGTAGACTCCAACGGCCAGCTTTTTATTGGCGGATACGATACGAACTACGACCTGAATATTATTGGAACCAGCCCGCTGCCGTACGTCAATTTCGGTTCGGAGGCGATAAATTCCACCACCTCCGCGCAATCGCTCAACTTCTCCATCGACGCGGGCACGACCGTGGGCAGCATCGGCATTCTGACCACCGGCATCGCGAACCTGGATTTTCTGGATGGCGGATCGACCACCTGCACGGCAACGACATACTCCTCGGCCACAAACTGCGTGGTCAGCGTGAAGTTTAAGCCCCTCGCAACCGGCCTGCGCCGCGGCGCGGTGGTCTTCTATTCCGGCGCAAACCTGACAGGGACCCTGCAGGCGATAGTGCAGATCTACGGAACCGGGACCGGACCCCAGGCGGCCTTTGGACCGGCCGGGAACATCAATGTGGGCTCCGGATTCACGACGCCCCTGGGAATCGCCGCGGACGCTGCTGGAAATGTGTTTGTCGCCGACAATGGCGCCGGCAAGGTTGACAAGGTAACGCCGGGAGGTGCGCAGAACACTGTCACCAGTTCCATCGCGAATCCATACGGGGTGGCTGTGGACGGGGCGGGTAACTTGTATGTTGCCGATTCCAGCACCACGGTGTACATGGTGACGCCGGGTGGCACAAAGTCTACCGTGAATAGTACTTTTAGCAGTCCCTACGGCATTGCCCTGGACGGGCAAGGCGATTTTTACGTTTCCGACCATACCGCAGGGAAGGTCTATGAAGTGACCCCAAGCGGCACGAAGACCACGGTGTACACCGGTCTGAGCTCGCCCGAGGGCGTGGCCGTGGACGCGGCGGGCAATGTCTATGTTGCCAACACTGGCGGCGGCGAAGTGTACATGATGACCCCCGGCGGCACGCGGTCCACCGTGGCCAGCGGATTGACCTCGCCGGATGGTGTTGCCGTCGATGGAGCGGGAACCGTCTATATCTCCGACGATTCCGCACATGCTGTGTACCAGGTGCCATCTGGCGGCTCAAAAACGACCGTAGCCACCGTGACTAGCGGAGGTTTCGGCCTGGCCATCGACGGATCCGGCAATCTCTACACCTCGGGCCAGACGCCCGGACCGGTGATCGAGCTGGGCCGCGCGACCCCGCCGCCCGTGAACTTTCCGAACCTTACTCCTGTACACACAGTTGACACCACCGATGGCACGATGACCGTTGAGATGGAGAACATCGGCACCGCAACGCTGGATATTTCCTCGGTCAACTTTCCCACCGATTTCATCAAAGACACTTCCGGCACGGATGCATGCGGAAGCACCCTGGGCGCAAGCGCGCTATGCAACATCAACATCGAATTCGAGCCACAGTCTGTGAATACGAGCGGGTTCACGGAGTACGTGACCATCGACGACAATTCGCTCTATGTCAGTTCGGCGTCCCAGTCCATTAAGGTGACCGGTGCGTCGGAGGTTGCCCCGGTGCTGTCGGTGACCAAGAGCCATACGGGAACCTTTACGCAAGGCTCGACCGCCCAATGGAACATCACCGTGAGCAACGCGGCGGGGAGCGGTGCGACCTCCGGCACGACGAATGTTTCCGACACGCTTCCAACGGGCTACACCCTGGCCAGCTACAGCGGCACGGGTTGGACATGCTCCGGCACGACAACGGTCATTTGCAGCACCACGCAGTCGATATCCGGCGGCGGCTCTTCCAGTCTGCTTCAGTTGACCGTAAATGTAGCGGCTGCATCTCCGATCTCGGTGAGCAATACGGCTTATGCGTATGGCGGCGGAAGTGTGACCCAAACAGATTTGGGAAACGCTGCATCGGGTAGCGACAGCAACGTGACCGTCGTGCAAGTGCCGGCTTCCATCACCATCAATGGCGGAGGTACGCAATCGACACAGATCTCGACGGCCTTCGGAACACCTCTGGCGGTGACGGTGAAGGATGCGGGCGGCGTCGCCATTCCGAATTCTTCCGTTACATTTAGTGCGCCGCCTTCGGGCGCCAGCGGAACCTTCAGCAACAGCAGCGCCACCATTACGGAAATTACGAACACGAGCGGCGTTGCCACTGCCGGCACGTTCACGGCAAATGGAACCGCGGGTGGTCCCTACTCGGTCAGCGTGACCGACAGCCCGGCTACAGCGGCCAGTTTCAGTTTGACCAACATTAGTCCTCCCACGGTGACCGCTGGGGCGACCGTCACGTTCGTCGTTGGCGGCAGCCCCGTGGCGCTGGATTCCGGGCTGATGGTTAGCGCGTCCACCTCGACAGTGACAGGCGCGACGGTGTCGATCGCCGGCGGGGCAAGCGCCGATACGCTGAACTTCATCAGCCAAAACGGCATCACCGGCAGCTTCAACGCTAGCACGCTGACTCTGACGCTGAGCGGCACAGCGATCGTCCCCATTTACCAGGTGGCGCTGGAAAGCGTGACCTTCTCCACCACCAGCACGAACGTAACGCCCCGCACCATCAATTGGACCGTCATCGACAGCAGCGTTAGCAGTGCGACCGCGACCAGCACGGTGAACGTTCTCCTTCCGCCCACGGTGACCGGAATTTCTCCGTCCAGCGGGCCGACGGCAGGAGGGACGCCGGTGACCATCACGGGAACGAACTTTACCGGCGCAACCGGCGTCACCATCGGCGGCGTGCCGGCTACCAGCGTTATGGTGGTGAGCAGCACGACTATCACGGCGGTGACCCCGTCAGGCACGGCGGGAAAGGCTAGCGTTGTCGTCACCACTTCTGGTGGCAGCAACGCCGCCAACACGTTGTTCACCTACGTTGCGCCCCCCACAGTGAGCGGAATCTCACCATCCAGCGGGAAGACGGCTGGTGGATTGAATGTGACCATTACGGGAACGAACTTTATCGCGGCAACCGGCGTCACCATCGGCGGCGCGCCAGCTACCAACGTTGTGGTGGTGAGCAGTACGACGATCACGGCGACCATCCCGGCAGGAACGGCGGGACCGGCGAGCGTATTGGTCACCTCACCTTATGGCAGCAACGCCGCCAACTCGCTATTCACCTACTTTGCGCCGCCCACGATAAGCGGAATCTCTCCCTCCACCGGGCTAACGACCGGCGGAACAATCGTGACGATTACGGGAACGAACTTATTAGGCGGAATGGGAGTCCAATTCGGCAGCATAGCCGCGACCATCACGTCCGTCAGTTCAACGCAGATTGTCGCAACAGCTCCGGTTGGAAGCGGCACAGTGGATGTGACGGTGATTACTCCTGGAGGCACAAGCGCTGTATCCGCCGCCGATCAATTTACCTATATCGCTCCCATTGCTACCTCACTGACGCCCACGGTGACGCCCAGCTCGACCTTTGTCTACAGCCTGCAACCCAGCATCTCCGTCGCTCTATCTCCGTCGAACGCGGCTGGCATCGGCGCGTCTGATTTTACGGCTATGCTGGACAACTCGACCATGCTGACGGTGACGGCTGGAACGGACAACAACTTCAACATCGCACTACCCGCAACGCCTTTGACGGTGGGCGCGCACTCTATTACAGTCAACTTCACCGGAGCGATCGGCTACGTAGCCAGCAGCACCACCATCGCGCTGACCGTGACTACGCCGACACTGGTGGTCAACACAGCAAACGACGACTCTGGCTCGGCCGCGAATTGCACGCCACAGGCAACGCCGGGAACCAACACCGTGGATGCGGCGTGCAGCCTGCGTGACGCGCTGCTGTTCGCGACCAGCGCCGGTTCAGGCAACATCAGCTTCGACTCGACAAAGTTTGCCGCCACCAACACGGTGTCGCAGAATACCATCAACCTGTTGAGCAACGGCACGCTGAACATTCCTTCGAATACGACGATTACCGGCGCGACCAGCGGCAGCGGGGCCACGCTGACCAACCTGGTGACGGTGAGCGGGGCCGGCGCTTGGACCGTTTTCACCGTTGGCTCCGGCGTGACCGGGGCGGCCCTCAACAATCTGACCATCACCAAAGGAAACGGAAGCATCGGCGGCGGTATCAATAACAGTGGCACACTGACGGTGAGCAACAGCACCTTCAGCAGCAATACCGCAACTGGCGCTGGTGGCAGCGGCGGTGGCATCTACAATGCTGGCACACTGATAGTGACCAACAGCACCCTCAGCGGAAATACCGTACTAGATGGGTTCGGCGGCGCCATCTCAAACAGCGGCATACTGACAGTGACCAACAGCACCTTCAGCGGAAATACCGCACCAAGCGGTACCGGCGGCGGTATCTATAACTCATTCACACTGACGGTGAGCAACAGTACCTTCAGCGGCAATACCGCTGCATTCGGGCCCGGCATCGACAACATTGGGGAACTCTACCTCGCTAACAACCTGAGTGCCGATCTATGGGCCAATCCCAGTGCTAACGCCGTCGACTATGGCGGCAATGTGATTGCCGGTTGGAATGGCGTACTCGCCAGCAGCATCAAACTCTCCTCGCTGGGCAACTACGGAGGACCCGCGCAGACCATCATGCCCATGCCGAGCAGCAATGGCATCTGTTCCGGAACCTCGTCACCCGGCGGCGGCCTCACTCTGCCCAGCACCGATCAACGCGGTTTCGGGTTCGTCTCCACGTATTGCCCATCGGGCCATGTCGATGCCGGCGCGGTGCAGACCAACTACGCACTGAGTTTCACCACCGAACCTGGAGCTTCGCAGGTTGCCGGGGTTCCCTTTGCCGCGGCCGTGACCCTGACCGAGAGCGCCAGCCCGGTGAGCGGAGTAACAATTCCGTTGACGTTGAATGGCGGTGGCACGCTCTCCGGCGGATCGGCCAGCACCAACGCGAGCGGCGTAGCCAGCTATACGCTGACGGTCGCAAACTCGACGGCTCTTTCCGGCCTTTCATTGACGGCTACTCTGCCGTCCCCGCCCACCCTCACGTCAACAAGCACTAACTTCAACCTGTTTGAGCCAACACCCACGGTGACCGGAATCTCTCCATCCAGCGGCATACCGTCTGGCGGAACCTCCGTGACCATCACTGGAACCAACTTCGCCGGCGCAACGGTCGTAAGCTTCGGGTCCACGCCGGCTACCGCCTTCACGGTCGTCAACTCAACAACGATTACCGCGACCTCGCCTGCTGAGAGTGTGGGAACCGTTGATGTGACGGTGACAACCCCAGGCGGCACCAGCGCTACATCCGCATTCGACCAATACACCTACGCGAAGGCGACGGCGATTGTGTCGCTGGGTAACCTGAACCAGACTTATACCGGGTTGCCATTGTCGGCGACGGCTACCACCACGCCCGCCAATCTTACGGTGAACATCACTTACAATGGGTTGACGGCGGCGCCGACGGCGGCGGGAACTTACACAGTGGTGGGCACGATCAGCGACCCGAACTATCAAGGCACGGCGACTGGGACGCTGACCATCAACCAGGCCTCGCAGACAATCACGTTCCCGGTGGGAATAAATCCATCTACTCCGGCCATCACTACGTACACTTATTCGGCAGGCGGCTCGTTCACTCTCAGAGCTTCAACCAACTCTGGTCTGCCGACTAGCTTTGCCTCGCTCACCAACGGCGTCTGCACCGTTAACGGAATAACGGCATACATTGTCACCGCCGGAACCTGCACCATTCAGGCCACGCAGACGGGCAACGCCAACTACTCGGCGGCGAACCCGGTGTCGGCTTACTTCACCATCACGCAAGTCGCGCCAACCATCACTCAGGTCACCAGCCTGAATCCGATTCTGCTGCAGAATCCGGTCACCTATACGGCGACGGTTTCTTCCACGGCCGGTAAGCCAACGGGCGCGGTGACCTTCTCGGATGGCGGAACGGCGATCACGGCCTGCGCCAGCGCGGCGGTGACTGCGTCAAACGGCCAGGCGAACTGTGCCGTCACCTACACGGTCACGGGAACGCACAACATCACCGCTGTATATAACGGCGATACAAACTTCCTCGCTGCCGGACCCAGCAATACTGTCTCCGAGGCGGCGATCGACATTAATTTGGGCACTCCTGCTACCACATCGGAAACCATCCTTCCGGGCGCTACGGCAACGTATTCGTTCCCCCTCGCTCCCAGCAGCGGCACCACCTTCCCATCGCCATTGACTTTCACCGTCACCTCGTCGCCTGCATTGCCATCGGGGACGACCATGACCCTTACCCCGTCGGCGTGGAATTTTACTACCAACAACCCGTGGTCGTGGACTCTGCCCGCCAACACCTCGCTGACCAGCGATACGGTACTGACCATCCAGCTTCCGCAGACCACAGCGTCCGCGCAACCCGCAAGCGGCAATCTGGTCTCGCGCCTGGCGCCGTTCTCGCTGGCGCTATTCCTGCTGCCCTTCGCCGGCAGGCTGCGTAAAAGCGGCAAGCGGCTGGGCAGGAAGCTCGCGATCCTATTGCTGGCGGGCGCGGGTGCAGTAACACTGGCCGGATTGAGCGGTTGCGGCAGCAACGCCGGCTACTTTGCTCAGAAGCAGCAGAGCTACACAATAACCGTGACCGTAGCCTCTGGCTCGCTGTCGCACACATCCACCGTCAACTTGACGGTTGAGTAAATAGGAGAACTGAGATGCGTATATCGAATCGCGGAAAGGTGCTCCTTGTGGGCGCATTCATATTGACGGGCGCAGCAGGTTGGGCCCAGCAAACCCAGAAGCCGGTCAAGGCGGATAATATCTCCACCGATCTGGCTGTTACCTATGCTGGCGAACGGTTCCAGGCATTGCCCGGCCCGACCAGCCTGTGGTTTAAGGGAGGCGGAGCGGACGCGGCAGTGACCTTCAAGAGTGTTTTGGGCATGAGTGGCCTGGGCATTGCAGCCAGTCTGACCGGCGATCAAGCCGTCAACATCACGCCGGGCGTGGATGCTAAAAAGTTCACCTACCTGGCCGGCCCACGCTACACCTGGAAGGCCTGGCAGAGTCATGCCTCTGACGCGGACAATCGCCGGTTGCAAGTCTTTGGGCAGGCGTTGTTTGGCGTGACGCATGGCTACGACGGCATCTATCCGGCCACCAGCGGCGCGACTTCCAGTGCCAACTCGTTTGCCATGCAGACTGGCGGCGGTTTCAACTATTACCTCACCAGAAACTTCGGCCTGCGCCTGCTGGAGGCCGACTATGTGCGCACAGCTCTGCCCAACGGCGCCGCTAATATTCAGAACGAACTGCGGCTCTCCGCTGGCGTTATCTGGCATATCCACCGTCGGTGAGCGTGTCGTACTCTGCGAATCCGGTGAAGAAGAGTTTTGGTGTTAGGGGATGAGCCGGAAATACCGCTTGGCTTTGGCCACATCCCTTAAGATCTGTGCCTTGAGCGCATCCGGCGAGGGCCACTCATGCTCGCCGCGCAGGCGGAGCAAGAACTCTAAGTCGATGGGAGTCTGCTCGTCGAGTTCGATTGGCTCGAAGTCCAGGATGTGAGACTCGACTGCAAACGACGCCTCGCCAAAGGTAGGCCGGTTGCCCACGTTGGTGACCGCTTGAAATTTGCGCCCGCCTACCGTGAGCCGCGTGACGTAGACGCCGAAGGCAGGAAGCTGCCCGTCATAAGGCGCTAGGTTTACTGTGGGCACTAGCAGACGCGTGCCAATGCCGCGCCCGCGGGCCTGTGTGGAGCGAATCTCAAAAGGCCGGCCCAGCATCCAGCGCGCGCGAGTCATATCGCCCGAGGCCACGCACTCCCGAATGGCCGAACTGGATACTTCCAGTTTGCGCACCCGCACCGGCGCGTGGACATGAACATCAAAGCCAAATTCCGCGCCAAACGTTTGAAGCTCGGCCACTCCGGCCTCGGCTTGATGACCGAAGCGGAAGTTTCCGCCTTCGTGCAGGCTGCGAACGGCGAGAGCATCCACTAAAATGCCTTGCACAAACTCCCGCGCCGTCAGCGAGGCCAGCACCGCATCGAAGGGCAAAACGACAACCGCGTCGATCCCAGTGAGGGCCAGCAGGCGCAGGCGTTCGTCGATGGGCGTAAGCAGCCGCAGTGCGGAGGAGGGGCGCAGAAACTGTTCCGGGTGAGGGTCGAAGGTGACGGCCACTGCTTGCGCACGCTGCAAC
Organism: uncultured Occallatibacter sp.; assembly: GCA_964520005.1. Classification (GTDB taxonomy): domain Bacteria; phylum Acidobacteriota; class Terriglobia; order Terriglobales; family Acidobacteriaceae; genus Telmatobacter. The sequence continues at coordinate 20,203 of CAZFMB010000014.1, read as the reverse complement.
CGCGCATCATATTCTCGGGCTTCGCGAACCACCGCCGATAAAATCTCCTGATGGCCCAGATGCACGCCGTCGAAGTTGCCGATGGCGGCCACGCCGGGGCCGAAGCCGGCGGGAATCTCCGCGACCGAATGATAAACAGAAATCACCTTGCCCTCGGTCATCAATGCGCGGTCTCCAGATTCACCGGCAGGCTGAGGCCGTCATAAGCCAGTTGGATGCCTTCAGGCAGCATGCGGTTGGTTTCCTCGTGGCCCAGTTCATGGGCGATATGCGTGAACCAGGTGTGGCGCGCGCCGATGCGCCGCGCCCAGCCAACGGCCTGCTCCACGGTGGCGTGTGTGGGATGCGGCTTGTGGCGCAACGCGGAGACAACCAGGTGATCCAGCCCTTCAAGCAGCGCGAAGCTCGATTCAGGGATGGCGCTCACGTCGGTCAGATAAGCGGCACGGCCAAAGCGAAAACCGGCAATCTCCATCTCCCCATGCAGTACCGGCACACGTAAAAACTCGACGCCATGAACGGCGGTCTGCTCGGCTAGTGGCATCAGTTGGACGCGCGCGCGGGTAGGATACGTGGCTTGCGGCGAAAATGTGTACTCATAGATGCGCTTCAGCACCTCGGCCGTCTCCAGCGCGGCATAGAGCGGAATCGGTCCGCCCTCGCGAAAAATCGCAAAGCTGAGCGGGCGTAGGTCGTCCATGCCCAAAATGTGGTCGGCGTGGGAGTGGGTATAAAAAACCGCGTCCACGCGGGTGAGGCCGTTGCGCAAGGCCTGCTCGCGGAAGTCCGGCCCGGTATCGATCACCACCACGCGCTCGCGACCGTCGGCCTGCTCTTGCCAGCGCAACAGAATCGACGGCCTGAGCCTGCGGTCGCGCGGGTCGTCCGAGGTGCAAACAGAACAATCGCACCCCAGCGTAGGAACTCCCATCGAAGTTCCCGTCCCCAAAAATGTGAGCAAACCGTCCATGCGTGGCGAGCCCGTTATGCCTTCTTCGGAGGCGGCGGCGGTTGCATGCCCTGCGCGGTAATCATGCTGGTCAATTCCAAAAAGGCCATGCGCAGTTCAAACAGAACCGTCTGCATGATCTTATCTTCGGCCTCGGTCAGGTTGCCGCGAGTCTTCTCCGCCAGCACGCCCAGCAAATCGATGGTTGTCCGCGCGCCCAGGATGTCGACTTTCGGACGCTGTCCCTCCTGCGCGCCCGCTCCCATCTGGATCATCGCGGAAACATAAAACTGCTGCACCAGGTGCTCGAAGCTGATCTGCGGCGGAGCGCCCGCGGCCGGGTTCTGCGCGCGCACCATGTCTTCCAGCCGCTGCGACGAGGCGTCGTAAGCCGCCTTCTGCTCACGGCTCTCCTGGGCTGTGGGCGGAGAAGGCAACTCAGCTTCAGCGCCCGCCCCCACCACGGGAGTTGCAACGGGCGCGGGCTCACGCCGGGCCTCGGACTTCGATTCGTTGACGACCAGGCGCGGGCCTCCGCCTGAAGCCGGCTCGGGTTCTGTATGAGTCGCCGGCTGCTGCTGGTTCTCGTGCTCTTCTTCCGCCTTCATCTTGCGGCGGTCAATCACTTCAAACTTCGGTTTATCGCTCATGGTTTTCCGTTTCCTATTGAATTTCTGATTTGCAAAATCGTTGCGTTGCTAACTTGCATCAAGCACCGGCGGCGCGGGCAGTATGTGAGCCGTGCCGGCAGCCGTTCCAGATGAGTAGCTGAAAGTGTGATTGCCTAATTCAGCCTCGCCGCGCATCATACCCAAAGCAAAGATACGGTTGCCTGTTGTCAGCGGCAACTCCGCAGCGCTCGTAATCGCGCCGGCAATCGCTCCGCCTTCCAATGTAAGTTCAGCACCCGCATCCGGAACGGGGCCTGACAACTCCAAATGCCGCAAATGCCGGTGAACGCTGCCGCGCGACCGGATGCGTTCCACGATCTCCTGGCCCAGATAGCAGCCCTTGTTGAAGTGAAGCGCCCGCATCTGTGAGGTCTCCTGAGGCAGATCTCGCTCGGCAATATCGATGCCATAAGCGGGAATCCCTTCGGCGATGCGAAAAGCCTCCAGTGTGGCAGCTCCCACCGGGGTTGCTCCAGCCTCAATCAGCGCCTGCCAAAGCGCGGGAATCTCCGACGCCCGCGCCCAAATCTCGTAATGCGGCGCCAACACTCCGTAGCCGTGAACCACTCGCACTTTTCCACCCTTCCAGGCAGCACTTGCGTTGGTCATGGATTCGTCCGGGGGCTCGGCGAGAGCGGGCAATCCAAGCCGCTCCAGCACACCGGCTGCCAATGGTCCCACAAGCCCTAGCGCCGACTCCTCATTCAACGACACCAGTTCCACATCGTCCATGATGATGAAGCGTTCCAGATGGGCCAGCAGTCGGTCGTACTGATCGGCGGCAATCTCCAATTCCAGTTTGTCGCTCTCGTGCCAAACGTGCAGGTCGCCCTGGATGCGCCCCTGCGCGTTGAGCACCAGGTTCCAGGCGCCGGCATTCTCGCCCAGCTCGTTCACCGTGTTGGTGACCATGCCGCTGAGCCAGCGGAAGCGGTCCTCGCCGCGCACCGCCACTCGCCGCAGCCAGCCCAGGTCGTGCACAGCGGCTCCCCGGACCAGCGCCGCTGTTTCCTTCACTGGCGCGTCCAACTCCCGTGGGGTCAAGCTGCCGCGATAGGCCACAAGCTCCGGCCCCGCGCCGGCTTGAGCCAGCCACGTCGCGAGAGTTGTAGCCAAAGTGAGGTCCGTTTCCGTCATAGGGGATCTTTTTTGCGGGTTCAGGCACAATTTTTCAGCGAATTTCTCGCACCAGGCCGCATCCTGATTATAGCCTTGAAAGAAGATAGGATGAATCAATGAGCAAGCAGCATGGAATAGTTCGCGGATGGGCCTTGGCGGCGGCGATTTGCGTGGTAGCGAACATTGCGCCGCAGGCCCAGCCAGCCCCGCCGCAAGTGACCCCGCCGCAGGTAACTGGCAAGATCACCCCCGAGCAGTCGCTCCAGCTCTTTAGTTTGGTGGATGAGCTGATCAAGTTCTCCTCCGACGAAACCGGACTGCCCATCAAGAGCACCGTCAAGCGCCAAATCACCTCCCGCGACACGGTCGAAAGCTATCTGAAAGAAAAGTTCGAAGAAGACGAGAGCGCCAAGCGCCTCCAGCGCAGCGAGATTGTACTCAAGAAGTTCGGCCTGCTGGACCGCGATTTCGCCCTCAAGCCCTTTCTGCTGCAGCTCCTCAAAGAGCAGATCGAGGCCTACTACGACTCCAAAACCAAAACGGTTTATATGCTGGACTGGGTAGACGTTGAAGAACAAAAGCCGGTGCTGGCCCATGAGCTGACCCACGCCCTCCAGGACCAGCACTCCGACCTTGAGAAATGGAACAACCAGACCCCCGAAGATGTCTCGCTCAACTCCAGCGACGACAGCGACCACCTGGCCAAAGACGAGATGGACGCGGCGCGCGAGGCTGTCGCCGAGGGCCAGGCCACGGCCGTCATGATGGACTACATGCTCAAGCCCATGGGCAAGAGCCTCGTCAAAGACCCGGAGGTGATGGAGTTCGTCAAGCAGCATATGGCCGCATCGGCAGATTCTCCCGTACTGTCGCGCGCGCCGCTGCTGCTCTCTGAATCGCTGCTGTTTCCCTACCGCGATGGTCTCAGCTTTGAGCAGGATGTGTGGATGGACCAGGGCCAGGCGGCGGCCTTTGCCGGAACCCTGGACCGCCCGCCTTCCTCGAGCTGGGAGATTATCAACCCACGCGAGTACGAAAAGCACCACATACCTGCCGTACCTCTTCTGCCCAACATTCACCCGCTGGTGGACAAGCTCTACAAGCCCTACGACATCGGCCAAATCGGCCAGCTCGATCTACGCATACTCTCCGAGCTTTTCGGCGGTGAGCAGGTCGCCACCGACCTTACCTCGGCATGGGACGGCGGCCTATACTGGGCCGGCCAGCGGCTTAGCGCCAAAACGCCTGAAGAACAAGCCAGCACCAACTCCATCGCCCTTTTTTATCTCTCCGTCTGGAAGAACTCCGCCTCCGCCCAGGCCTTCGCGCGCATCTATGCCGATGAACTGGACCGAAAATACTCCGGCGTCAAGCTCGTGTCGACCGATGAACGCGACGCCCCCGCCGGCCGCTCCTCTGGATTCTCAGTATTTCCGCCGCCAGTTTCATCCGGCGAGGAGCAGGTCTACTCCACCAGCGAAGGCCCGGTGGTGATCACCATTCGCGGCAAGATGGTCTTCGTCGCGGAGAGCTTTCCGCTTGACCTGTCTCGCAAACTCACCACTCTGATCCTGGACGCGCAAGGAACCGGCGAACTCAAGATGGCTGAAACCGTGCAGCCGCCAATCCCGGCTCTCGATTCCGAACCCCGGCAATCGCTCACTGGCAACCTCATTCGTTTCTTCTCCAACTGCGGCGTGATGAAAGCTGCGGTCGAAGCCGAAATCAAAGCCGCGGCAAGATAATTCACACGCTTCCGCAACTATTCAGGAATGATTCGGTTAAATAAGTCAGTAACTCAAATCAGAAGATTGGGGAACAGATGATGAAAGCAGTTCTGCTCGTGTTCGTTCTTGGTATTGCTTCTGCGTACGGTCAGGATGCCGGAATGATGGCCGCGCAGCAAGCCAATCAAATAACCATGCAGGCACAGCAAACCGCACAGCAAATGATGGACCAAGCCACAATTTCCAGCCTGCAATCGACAATCAATATGCAACAAGCCATGGCCAATACATCCTCGCCGGGATGCCCTGGACCTATCATTGGCGCAGCACTCCAGCCCACTTTTTCTGTCAAGGAGGGCAAGGTGGCTGCTGGGACTCAAGTGCGCATCAAATCCGCCACCCACTATGCGACCATCTATTACACCACTGACGGATGGTCACCTACTAAGGCCTCGATGCGGTATACAGGCCCCATCATTATCAACGCAGAGACTCATATACAGGCCATGGCTCTGGGACCGAATTTGGTTCATAGCTCGATCGCGCGAGTAGATTACACCGTGGACGCTCCCGCAACACCTTCGGTTGCGCAGACACCTCTGAATACCGATGGAATGTTGCGCGCGGGAACCACACTGCATTTGGTGACCAGCTCCGTGGTCAGTTCGCAGACGGCCCAGGTTGGTGACAAAATTTCGTTGCTGCTTGACCAGGACGTGAAGGCGGGCGACACCGTCATAGCCGCCAAGGGGACACCGGTCGATGCGGTCATCACCGTTGCCGATCCGGCAGAAAAACGCGATATACCGGGAGATATTGTCTTCGAGGTCCGTTCGATCAACGTAGCAGGAAAATCGATTCCACTCATCGGCGGCGAAACCCTCGAAGGTGAACACGGAAAGAAGCCAAAAGATGCAATCATCAATCCCGGCATGGTTGTTACTACATACGTGTCTGCCGATACACTGCTGAAACCGTAATTGTGAGCATCCCAATTCTCGATTCCGAACCACGGCAGTCACTCACCGGAAACCTAGTCCGTTTCTTCTCCAACTACGGCGTAATGAAAGCTGCGGTCGAAGCCGAAATCAAAGCTGCCGTTTCCACAAAATAGGCCAACAGCACCCAACGATTGTGAGCAGCAAGAAAGTTGTGCTAGTCTCACTGGCGGGTAGTTCGCAATCCCAATTTACCCATGAAAGGTGATACTGAAATGCGTATGTTCAAAACACTTGCCGCTACAGTTCTTGGACTGGCGGCTTTTTTACTTTTTGCTATGGGAACACCGGCTCAGGCCCAGCGTCCTCACTATCTTCATGCCCTCTCCGACCTGCGGGAGGCGCGTGAGCTGTTGCAAACGGATCACCGGCCGGGATTTGTCGGTGCGCGGGACCACGCCATCGAGGAAATTGACCGCGCCATCGAGGAAGTGAAAGCAGCGGTCCGCGACGAGGGAAGGAACCCCCACCACACTCCTCCTCCTCAAAGCGGGGGAGATCCCAATCGCCCTCTGCGTTCGTCACTGACTCTTCTGAATGAAGCACACCGGGACATCGCCGAAGGGACCGACGAGACCGGACATCGCGGGCTGCAAGAGCGCGCGCTGCATCACATTGATGAGGCGCGGGAAGCCCTCGAACATGCCATGCACGGCATTGAAAGAGAGCATCGCTACTAGTTTCTACCAATGCAATGAACAGCTCCCCAGGCCTCAATTTTGAAGCCTGGGGATTTTTTGTGTGATCGCGAATTCTATGAAGTGAGCTGTGACATAAGGCTTGCGTATAGTGAAATTCCCCGCGCGTCTGCTCTTACATCTTGCTTTGCACCAGCAGAATCATTTCCGAATTCCGCGGCAGTAGAACGCTGTTTTCCGCGCTGGTGATTCGCGCGCTGCATCCCGGCCCTCCGGTAACCTCCAGCTTTAACTTAGGTAATTCGACCACAATTCCAGCTTTCACGGTCTGCGGATTGCCTCCAGGATTAAGAGTGTCATCTGAAAAATACTGTTTCTTGGCAACGTCGCGAATGTTCCGTTTCGCGCCTCCCTTCATTTCAATGGGCAACTCTTCATGCAGTCTTTCCAATCGCTCTGCGGGCGCCACCAAGGCGATCAGCCACAGTGGCATCTCTTTCTTTGAGTGGCCTATACAATCGGCGGAATCGAAGGCCACCGACAGCTCAGAGGAATTTGTATCCTTTCCCGGACCAACTGCCTTGACGTGCCCGTAAAGGACAGTTCCCTCATTCAGAGTGCAACCAGGATAGACCAGGCTGTTCGAGACAGTCACCCAAATTTCCTTGCCCACCTTCAGATGCGCAGAGTCCAGCGTTCCCTGCAAATTGGCTTGAATGGTTGCATTGAACGGAATAACCGCACCGGCAATGTGCGGGCATAAATCCGGGCCGCTCTCGGTCGCGTGCGCGGCAATGGCTGATGTGCGTGGACCTGTCGCACTTTGAGCAAAGGCAAAGACCGCAGCGAATACCGGAACAACGGCGATCCGGCCCATCCACAAGAGCCGGCTAGACGAACGGCGAGAGTCGAGCATGGATTCCTCTCCAAACTAGTCTGGAATTTAGGAAAAGTATACTCCTGTAGTCGAGATGCTTCGGACATGAAGTCTGACAGCTCAAGCGACTCTCGATTCCAGAATTTGCGAGATACCCTTCTCGTTGACTCTACCGATCCCCGCCCAGCATCGACCCCAGGATTCCGCCCACTATCGCGCCGCCCGCGGTTGCCGGTGTTGCCTGACGGCTATCGTTGCGCGGTATGTATTCGGCAATCTGCTGCGCCAGCCGCGAAATCGGCAGCGTTTGCAGCAAGACCGTTCCCGGTCCTTGCAGCACTGCCAGAAACAGGCCATCCCCGCCGAAGAGCATATTCTTGATCCCCGGCACCGTGGTGATCTGGAAAGCCACCGACGCCTGAAACGCGCCCACATGCCCCGGATGCACTCTCAGCACCTCGCCCGGAGCCAGCTTCTTCTCGATCAGCTCGCCAGATAACTCCAGCCACGCCGTTCCCTGGCCACCCACCTTCTGCAACAGAAACCCGTTGCCGCCAAAAATGCCCGCCCCCAGCGACTGCTGAAAGCCCACTCCGATGGTCACCTGATCCGTAGCGCAGAGAAAACCGTGCCGGTGGACCATGTACTCATTGCCGGGCGCGATTTCTACCGGCACAATGTGGCCCGGCACCTTGGTGGCAAACGACACCACGCCGGTGGTCCCGGAGGCGCGGTACTCGGTCATGAATAGGCTTCCGCCCCCGGCCACGCGCTTTAAAGCGCCAAAGATTCCCCCGCCCCCGCCCATCTGCGTATGGGTGGTCATCTGAATGGAAGCGGTCATCCATGAAAGCTCGCCGCTTTCGCTGAATACGCTCTCATTGGGTTCAAGCTGCACATCGAGTACGGGCATAGTGGTGCCCTGAATCCGGGTTTGCATGGGCTATCTCCTTTTCGTAGACAGTTTAACTGTCCGACGGGTCACCGTGCCACAGAAGATAGCTTGCTTCGAATTTTTTACATATTGGAACCCTGCCGTTTTATAGTGGATAGTTTGGGGTAAATGCAAGGAGATTACGTGAGCGATATTTCTGGGGTGCAATCGAATCCTAAAGTCAGGTTCAGTTCCCGGTCAATGGGCGTGAAGCTGATCGTGGTTTGCGGGCTGGCGCTGTTGATGATGATTCCCGCGCTGTTTGTCTATAGTCTGGTCGATGAACGGACACAGCGGGCCAAAGAGGTAACGGACGAGATCAGCGGGCTTGTCGGCGGCAGGCAAAGCTTTCTTGGACCCACGCTAGTCATTCCCTACTGGGTGCCCGCGCAGACCGTCAGCGGCGCTACCGTAGTAAGCGCAACACCTGATCGCGGAATATATGTTATCTTTCCGGCGCAAGCCGAAGCAACTGTCAAGACACACACCGAGGAGCGGCACCGCTCACTCTTCAAGGTTCCGGTCTTCCAGGCGGATTTGAACTTTAACGCCACATTCGACCTGACCGGTGTGCCGTCAGCGGCCCCTACAGGCGCTGTGCTTGATTGGAACCGCGCGGAGATTTTGGTGGGAGTCAGCGACACACGCGGGGCATTGGCCGATGCCACACTGTCCGTAAATGGCAAAACAGCCACGTTGGTTCCTACGGAAGACGCCGAGTATATCTCCCTCGGAGACTACTCAGGCCAGCATGGAAAGTTAACTTTTTTCGGCATGAATGCTGCTGAAATAGCACATCCAAATGCCCCATTCAAAGTAACTTCCACTTTGCGCTTTTCCGGCGCGCAACGACTTGCCATTTTTGCTTATGGAAAAACCACGCATCTCACTATGGAGGGAGACTGGCCCAATCCCAGTTTTGATGGCGGCTTTTTGCCTGTAAATCGGACCATCTCCAGGCAGGGTTTTTCCGCAGAGTGGTCGGTGCCCTTTATTGCTCGCGGCGTCCGCGCCGAGGGACGGAGTAATATGATTGGCAGCCTCGATGCCAAGGCGTTGGGCGTCTCATTCGTCGAGTTAGCCGACCCCTACCAATCCGTCAACCGGTCGCTCAAATATACGCTTCTGTTTCTCGGCTTGCTGTTCCTATCGTATTTTGTTTTTGAGGTGACAACCGGCACGCGCGTTCATCCGGCACAGTACATTTTGGTCGGCATGGCGCAGATTATCTTCTATCTGCTGCTGCTCTCCTTTGCGGAACGGATTGGCTTCGACTGGGGTTTTCTCCTCGCTGGCGCGGCCACAGTGATTCTGCTAGCTGCCAATACGGGCTGGATCTTCTCCAGCCGCCTTCAAGGCTTCCGTGCGCTCTTCTGTTTCAGCTTGCTCTATGCGCTTATTTACCTGCTCTTGAGCCTTGAAGACAATGCTCTGCTGGTTGGCGCCGTTGCCAGCTTCCTTGCGGTTGCGGCGGCAATGTACTTTACCCGCAAGATTGATTGGTATAGTTCAATGCTCCCGGCAACGCTACAAACCGAGGAAGTGAGTTCCGTAGTTCCGAAGGGCAAGGTGTAGTCCGATACTTCCATGAAAATTCGCCTTATTGTAAGCGGCCTACTTTTGGCTGTATGCCTTGCCGCGTTCTTGCTGGTGAGCTATCAGCCAAGGCAAAAACTCGCGCCTGATTATCCCCGCGTTGCTGATGGCGTTGTCATGCACGATGTAACTTTTTTCTCCACAGCACTTCAACGCCAGATGCCTTACAGGGTCTTTCTCCCCGCAAAGCTTGACCACGGCCAAAAGCTGCCTGTGGTTTATCTGCTGCATGGTAATGGGGGCAGCTATAGAAACTGGTCGAATTACTCCGATGTAGCCCGCTATGCCGCGGTAGGTGGAAGTTCAAAAGGCCTGATCCTCGTCATGGCGGAGGGAGAATCATCGTATTACATGAATGCTGTAGAGAAGCCTGAAGACAAATACGAAGATTACCTTGTTAACGACCTTATAGCCGATGTCGAGACCCGATTCCCAGCAGTACAAAACTGCGAGAGCCGTGCCATCGTCGGAGTCTCGATGGGTGGGTTCGCGGCCGTAAAACTGGCGCTTTGCCGTCCTGAACTTTTTGTCTTTGCGGGCGCCATCAGCCCTGCAATTGATGTGCCCAGTCGTAAATTCAGCTTGCAGCGCCGGGGGCAGAGTATGCGATTCCGCTCCATCTTCGGTCTGGAGGGCAGCGAAACCCGTCGGAAGAGCGACCCATTCATCCTCATACGCACTGTCGATCCGGCGCGGATTCCTTATCTCTATCTCACCGCGGGTGAACAGGAGGCTTTGCTCGAACCCAACCAGAGATTCGCGTCACTTCTCAAAAGCCGCGGCTTCGCCTACGCGTTCCACACCAAACCAGGCGGCCATGATTGGGTTGAATGGGACTCCCAAATTCCCGGTTGCTTCGAGAGCCTGCTTCGCCATCTTTCGCCAGCTCAATAACCGTTTCCGCTATTCCTTGACCCATAATTTAACGTCAAATCTTTTAGGATATGGATGCCTTTCCCTCTTCGCAAAAGGCGGCCTGATGTTCTACTCTTTCTTAGACTCCTATGACCTCGTTGATTCGCAGCTTCCGTAAGGCACTCTGGCTGGCGCTGGAGCACGACGTGCTCAACTCGGCCAAAGCCGTCGCCTATTCGGGGATGCTGGCCCTGTTTCCCGCTCTGATGGTCCTTACCGCGCTGCTGGCTCAGGCGCCTGAGGGAACCTCGCTGGTGGGCGAGGTGCGCGGCGCCTTTGAGCAGTTCCTGCCCGAAGGCGCCATGTCCCCGTTGCAGTCCGCCATGGAAACCCACCACATCCGCTCCACGCAGTTGATCTACTCTGCCGCCGCTCTCTCGGTCTTTGCCGGCCTGGGGATGATGCTTTCGCTGATGGAGGGTTTTCGCCGCGCCTATCTGCTGCCCCAAGATCATTGGAGCTTCTGGCAGCGGCGGCTCAGGGCGTTATTGCTGGTGCCTATCGTGCTGATCCCGCTCGCGGTGGCTACCCTGGTGCTGGTCTTCGGCCGCCAGATCGAGGCGTGGATGATCGACAACTCCACTCATGAGTTGCGCCACATTGTGCTTGTCTTCTGGCGCATGGTTCGCTGGGCCATCGCGCTTGTCACCAGCGTCAGTGTCCTCGGCGCTCTCTACCACTTCGGCACGGGTCACGTGAAAACTCATGCCAGTTCGTGGCCTCGTAAACGCTTGGCTCTGTTGGTGATTGTGGCTGGTGTGTGGTTATCTTTCATGGTATATGCGGTGATCTCCAGCAGGGGCCACAAAGCTCACGAACTCTATATTACAAATCCATCGATTTTCGCAATTGTTGGAGTCGGATGCTTTATTGCGTTTTTATTTGTTCGATACATACTTCCTCTCAATCATCGCAAGGAGCATTGGGACCTGGTGGGACCGGGCGCGGTGGCCGCCACCCTGGTCTGGTTCCCGTCCACCCTGGCCTTTGGCTGGTATGTCACGCGAATCGCCAATTACTCCATGTTCTACGGCTCCTTTGGCGCCGGCATCGCCACGCTGGTCTGGCTCTACATCACCTCGTTCAGTGCCCTGCTGGGAGCGGAGTTGAACGGCGTTCTTTTTCGGGAACGGCAGCAGCAGACTTCCGCGGGCGTCAAGCGGAATCGCTCCCGCCGCTAACCATTTTCACAGCCCATTTACTGCTCTCCCGCATAATAATAAGGGGAGGTGCGCTTCCGGCCCTGTGTACCATGTAGCCGGCCGCCCGCAATTTCAGCTCTTGTCCCATAAACCTTCCCTGGAGGTACCCTATGTCCGTCGCGCCTCTTAGCCTGACTGATTCCACCACCCAGCGCCGCGCCAAGATCGTTGCCACGCTCGGCCCGGCCTCCAACACCGAAGCCGTGATCCGGGACATGGTGCATGCTGGCGTCGATGTGATCCGCCTGAATTTTTCTCACGGCAGCCATGAAGGGAAGCTAGCGGTCATCCGGATGATCCGTAAAATCAGCAGTGAGGAGCATAAGCCGCTTTGCATCCTGGGCGACCTACAAGGGCCCAAGATTCGCACTTCCACGCTCAAAGACCACCAGCCGGTGCTGCTCAAAGCCGGCCAGCAGTTGACCATCACGCCGCGCGATGTTCCCGGTACGGCAGCCTTGGTGGGCACCACCTTCAAAACTCTGGCGGAAAATGTCGAGCAGGGCTCGCGCATTCTGCTCTCCGACGGCCTCATCGAGCTACGCGTGCATGAAGTTTCAAACGGCGACGTCCTCTGTGAAATCGTCAACGGCGGTATATTGGGCGAGCACAAGGGAATCAACCTTCCTGGCATTCCGGTGCGCACGCCCTCTCTGACCGAAAAGGATGCCGAAGACCTCGAATTCGCGCTCAAAAACGGCGTTGACGCCATCGCTGTCTCCTTCGTTCGCACTGCGGAAGACGTCAGCCTGGTGCGCAATCGTGTTACCGCCCTGGGCGGCGAGACCTGGATCATCGCCAAGCTGGAAAAACCCCAGGCCATCGAGCACCTGGACGCCATCCTCACTGCCGCCGACGCCATCATGGTGGCCCGAGGCGACCTGGGTGTCGAGCTGCCGCCGGAGCAGGTTCCCGCCATTCAGAAGCACATCATTCGCCGCGCCGCCGAATTTCGCAAGCCCGTCATAACCGCTACCCAGATGCTGGAGTCGATGATTGAGAACCCGCGCCCCACCCGCGCCGAGGTCTCCGACGTGGCCAACGCGGTCTACGACGGCACCGATGCCGTCATGCTCAGCGGCGAATCTGCCGTGGGCAAGTATCCTGTCGAGGCCGTCTCCATGATGGCCCGCATCGTCGTCGATGCCGAGATCCATATAAAGGAGGCGGAGTACACCGACCGCCGCAAGCAGCGCCGCGCTAAACTGACCATCGCCGAAACCATCTGCGAGGCCACGGCCCATGCAGCCGACGATCTGGAACTGCACGCCATCGCCATCTTCACCGAGTCAGGCTCCACCGCGCGCAAGCTCTCCAAGTACCACCCCTCGGCGCCCATCTTCGCCTTCAGCCCGCTCGAAATTACCATTAACCGCCTTAACCTGCTATGGGGCGCAATCCCCATCCTCTGCCCCAAGATCAACTCCAACGAGGCCATGGTGGAGTGCGCCGAACGGATGCTCTCTGAAGGCAGCTTCGTAAAAGCCCGCGACGTTATCGCCATCGTGGCAGGCACGCGCACACGCTCTGGCTCCACCAACTTCCTGCGCCTGCACGTGATCGGCGAACGCAAGTAGGGCGAGCGCTTCTTTGCCCCACGCGAAGTAGCAGCGGCAAAGAACAAATAGCTAGCCGCATTGGCCCAATAAAAACGCCAGTACCAGCCGGAAGTGGCGTTTTTGTACATCACTTCGTAAGATTTTTATCTTCCGATCTCTGGAACCGACAATCCCCGGCAAATCTTGCGCGCTAGTAGATCGGCAACTTCAGTATGGCGCGGAACCGCTTCCGTCTGTCCTGTCTCTGGATTGCACCACAAGGAGTGTGCTCCACCCTCGCGCTTGAGATAACAGCCATGCAATCGCAGGTGACGCAAAAGCGATTCGCGCTTCACTGGACGGTTACCGTCTCACGAAGAGCGTCTGCCGGAGCCCCGCGAAGTCCATCCTCGCGGCGGTCTTCCAAAATTAGTTGAATGGCCGCGCTCAGGCTCTCACGGCATTCTTCCACGCTGCTCCCTTGCCCATTAGCTCCGGGAATCTCGGGTGACCAGGCGACAAACCATTCGCCGTCGCGCTCAATGACCGCTGTGAATTCGTTGCGCATGAAATGAGTATAGACCAGCTTTGACACTGAGGGAATGATAAACGGGGTGATGTTATATTCCATCCCGTTTTGGATGGTTAGTCCGAAGCCAATGTTACTTCCCCACCAACTGCCGCAGCACATACTGCAAAATCCCGCCGTGCTCGTAGTACTCGATCTCTTGCGGCGTATCGATGCGCACTTTGGCAGTGAACTCTTTCACCGCGCCATCGGCGGCCGTCGCCTTCACAGTAAGTGTCCGCACTTTTTCCATCCGGTGAGCTAACAGCGCCGTCAGCCCCGCAAAATCGTAAACCTCTTCGCCTGCCAGCCCCAGCGACTCCGCATTCTGTCCCTCGACAAATTGCAACGGCAGAATCCCCATCCCCACCAGGTTCGACCGGTGAATCCGCTCGAAGCTTTCGGCAATCACCGCGCGCACTCCCAGCAGCTTCGGCCCCTTGGCCGCCCAATCGCGCGACGAGCCCGACCCGTACTCCTTTCCAGCCAGAATCACCAAAGGCACGCCACGCTCGGCATACTTCACGCTGGCGTCATAGATGGACATCTGCTCACCCTCAGGCAGCAATCGCGTCACACCGCCCTCGGTTCCCGGCGCGAGCTTGTTTCTCAGCCGCACATTGGCAAAGGTGCCGCGCACCATGATTTCGTGATTCCCGCGCCGCGAACCGTAGCTGTTGAACTCCGCCGCCTTCACGCCGTGTGCCGCAAGATATTTTCCCGCAGGCCCGTTGGCCTTGATGTTGCCTGCCGGCGAAATGTGGTCGGTAGTCACCGAGTCGCCCAGCACCGCCAGCACGCGCGCGCCAAGAATGTCAGTAACCGGCGCTGGAGTCGGAGTGATGCCGTCAAAGTACGGCGCCTTGCGGATATAAGTCGATTCCGGCTCCCACTGGTAAACCTCGCCAGTGGGAAACTTCAGTCCCTGCCAGTTGGCGTCGCCCTTCGACACAGTCGCGTATTCTTTGCGGAAGCTCTCGCTGGACAATCCCTTTTCGATAGCCGCGGCCACCTCCGCCTGCGTTGGCCAAATGTCTCTGAGAAAAACCTGCTTCCCTGCCCCATCCACGCCCAGCGCATCTGTCTCGAAGTTATGTCCGATCTTGCCGGCCAGTGCGTAAGCCACCACCAGCGGCGGACTCATCAGGTAGTTAGCCCGCACATCCACGTTTACGCGCCCCTCGAAGTTGCGATTGCCGCTCAACACGCTGACCGCAACCAGTCCATGCTCTTCGATGCTCTTGGACATGTCGGCGGGCAGCGGCCCCGAGTTGCCAATACAAGTAGTGCAGCCGTAGCCCACCACGTTGAAGCGCAGCTTTTCCAGATACGGCAGCAAGCCCGCCTTGGCGTAGTAATCCGTCACCACCCGCGAGCCCGGCGCCAGCGAAGTCTTCACCCATGGCGGCACAGACAAGCCTTTCTCCACCGCCTTTTTCGCCAGAATTCCCGCCGCCACCATCACCGATGGATTCGACGTGTTGGTGCAACTGGTAATCGCCGCAATCACCACCGACCCGTGATCTAGATACTTATCCGCATCGACGCCGAATCGGCCCTGCACTGTATTGGGCACGGTCGTAGCCGCCAGCGCCGCATCCCTCACCACTCCCCGCTTCCACTCATCTACCGTGCGCGTCCCCAGCGGCTTGGCCGTTGGCGAGAGCAGGTTGGGAAGTTCCTCCGCGAACAAAGCAGCCACATCCCGCAGCAGCACGCGATCCTGCGGGCGCTTGGGTCCGGCGACGCAAGGTTCAACCTCCGCCAGATCTAAATCCAAACTCTGTGAGTAATCAGCCTCCGGCGTTTCCGCGGTGCGAAACATTTCCTGAGCTTTGTAGTAATCCCGAACCAGCGCAATCTGTTCCTCGCTGCGCCCCGTCAATCGCAGATAGCGCAGCGTCTCCTCATCCACCGGGAAGATGCCGCATGTCGCCCCATACTCGGGAGCCATGTTGCTGATCGTCGCCCGGTCGGCCAGCGGCAGCTCCGCCACGCCCGGCCCATAAAACTCCACAAACTTGCCCACCACGCCCAGCTTGCGCAGCGCCTGAGTCACGGTCAGAACCAGGTCAGTCGCCGTCGCGCCCTCGCGCAGTTTCCCAACAAGCCGAAAGCCCACCACCTGCGGCACCAGCATGGACACAGCCTGGCCCAGCATCGCCGCCTCGGCCTCGATGCCTCCCACTCCCCAGCCCAGCACACCCAGGCCATTAATCATTGTGGTGTGCGAATCGGTGCCCACCACCGTGTCGGGATACGCAACTAACTTTCCGTCGACCTCAGTCGTAAACACCACTCGCGCCAGGTACTCCAGATTCACCTGGTGGCAAATGCCCATCCCCGGCGGAACCGCTGAAAAATTCCGAAACGCCGTCTGTCCCCACTTCAAAAATGCATAGCGCTCGCGATTTCTTTGAAACTCCAACAAGGTATTGGCCGCAAGAGCGCCCTCGGCGCCGTACTCATCCACCTGCACCGAGTGGTCGATCACCAGCTCGGCGGCGATAAGCGGATTCACCCGCGCAGCATCGCCGCCCAGCGTACGAATAGCGTCGCGCATCGCCGCCAGATCCACCACCGCCGGCACGCCGGTAAAATCCTGCATCAGCACCCGCGCCGGCATGTAGGCGATCTCCCGGCTGGGCTCGGCTTTCGCATTCCATTTGGCCAGAAACTCAATCTCCGCCGCCGTCACATTCACGCCATCCTCGCGGCGCAGCAAATTTTCCAACAGTATCTTCAGGCTGAAGGGCAGCCGATTCAGGTTGAAGCCGCGCGCTGCGAGCGCCGGCAAACTGTAAATCGTATAAGTGTGGTTGCCGGAGGTGAGTTTGGTCCGGCTATCAAAACTGTTCTTCATGTGGGAAGCCTTTCTCTCCGCGCGCGAGCGGAGGCAGCTGCAGAACACAGGGGCTCCAAGTCTCGATTTTGAGGCTTGGGAATCAACAAACTAACGAGAATAGATTACTCAGCAGGAGGGGCGCCGTCCACGGTCACGCCGACCGCGACGATAGCGTCTCAGCGGTGGCGTTCGTTTGACCGAAATGGAGCAGTGGCAGCGCATGGTTGCAAGCTAAATTCTAACGCGAAACGAGTCCGAAGGAAACCGTAAAGTGCACTAATCTACGTGGAAGACGACCCCGGCTTCTTTTTGCAACTGCTCCTTGGCCGCATCATCGCTGACATTCGCCCATCCAAACCAATGACCGTTGTGTTCCGTGACGCAAATTAGTGTATTGAGTCGGGGACCCGTCGTTTCGCCGTCAGGACCTGCCACATGACCATAGCCCGTCAGAAAGACGATGAAGTTAACATGCTTGCCTGCTGGCGGATTTGCGCCCCAATCAACGCCGTCTGGCGGGATAAATGGGGACGACTTGAAGTCTTCCACCAGTAAATGCGTGAGCCGCATGATCCCATCTCGATCCTTGATGGATTTTGGGAAGCTCCCGAGAGAAAGACAGTTCGCATCAATTGCAAAGAAAATGCCCCACGATGGAAAGGTTTCCTTGCCTCTCGGGGCGTCCTCTCGCAATATTATCCGGGTGCAGCGATTGGCTAATCCATCAGGATGGCTATCAAGCGTCGGGGTATTGCTGAGGTTGGTGGAAAAACTCCAACCCTGAGGAATATGGACCCTGACTCCCAAAGCGTCGTTGCTGTAAACGCCGTTCGATATCTCCCCCGGCGGAAGGTTAGCGAGTTCTTGGCTCGTTTGCGCCGTCGAGCATGCGAGGCCAGGAATCAACAATAACGGTAAGAGAATCGTGGAGATGTGCATAGAGTTATTAGATCCAGATAAAGTTTACTCCACCTTGGCGCTTCGAGAATGCGCGAGTACGGATTCGAGTCATTGAATGGAGCCAACGTGAGATAAAACTGCGCCTATACTAAAAGAGCAATCGAACTGTCGCACCCCAGGAGCTTCCATGCAGCTTCGCATCGCGTGCATCGTCACCACTGCTTCCCTTCTACTCTGTACCCTCGCCCACAGCCAGACCATGTCCATGCCTCCCGTAACCCCGCCCGCCACTCCGCCAGCCGTCGCCTGGCCCACCATGGACGGAACGGTCATTCTCCCCAACTTCCGCTTCGGCACCGGCGAAACGCTGCCTGAACTCAAGCTGCACTACCTCACTCTCGGCACGCCCCACCGCAACGCCGCCGGCCACATCGATAACGCCATCCTGCTGTTGCACGGCACCGGCGGCAACGCCCACTCCCTGCTGAACCCGCTCTTCTCCAATGTGCTCTTCGTCGCCGGCGCGCCGCTCGACATCACGAAATATTTCCTCATCCTGCCCGACGACATCGGCCACGGCCAAAGCTCCAAACCCTCCGATGGCCTGCACGCCCGCTTTCCCGCCTTCGACTACGACGACATGGTGCGCAGCCAGCGCATGATGCTCGACGAGATGAAGATCGACCATCTGCGCCTCATCCTCGGAACCTCGATGGGCTGCATGCAGACCTTCGTCTGGGGAGAAACCTATCCCGGCTTTGCCGACGCGCTCGCGCCCTTTGCCTGCCTGCCGGTGCAGATCGCCGGACGCAACCGCATGATGCGTTACATGGCAATCCAGGCCATCAAGCAAGACCCCGCATGGATGAATGGCGAGTATCAGACCGAACCCATTCAGGGCCTGCGCACGGCCAACGAAATCGGCTTCATCATGGGTTCAAGCCCGCTGCAACTACAAAAGCAAGCGCCTACGCGCGATGCCGCCGAGCAGTATGTAGACGTTTATCTGAATCGCGTCATGGCCAGCACCGACGCCAACGATTTGATTTTTTATTGGAATGCCAGCCGCAACTACGACCCCAGCCCCAATCTGGAACGCATTACCGTGCCGGTGCTGTGGATTAACTCCGCCGACGACTACATCAACCCGCCCGAGCTGGGCATCGCGGAAAAGATGGTCACGCGTATGCCCCACGCGCGCTTCATTCTATTGCCCATCTCCGACGCCACGCGCGGCCACGGAACTCACACGGCCGCCGCGGTTTGGAAGGACTATCTGGCGGAGTTCATGCGCTCCACAGAGCCTAAGTAATCGCCATGCGCCTCTTCATCGCAATCCCCCTGGCCGCCACGGTAATCGACGAACTACGCTCGGCCTCCTCGCGCCTTCGCTCCGATGCGGACGGCCTCCGCTGGACCGCGCCCGAATCCTGGCACATCACCCTGCAATTTCTCGGCAACACCAGCCCGGAGCAATACGCGTGCGTGGTTGCCAGTTTACGCACGCTTCATTCGACGCCCATTCCCATTTGCCTGGAGAAACTGGACTGCTTCGAGCGCGCCGGGATTCTCATAGCCCGCGTCCGGCTCACGCCCGAATTGCTCTTACTCCAGGAGCGCGTCACCGTAGCCACCCAGCTCTGCGGCTTCCTCCCTGAGACTCGCCCCTTCCAACCGCATATCACTCTAGCGCGCGGCAAGGGCCATCATAATCTCAACCAACTCAAAGCCAAGCTCCGCCGTCCAACAAGCTTCACCCGCTTCGTCGCCCGCGAATTTCTTCTTTACGAAAGCTTTCTCTCGCCCTCCGGCTCCCGCTACGAAATCCGCGAGCGCTTCTCCCTTGCCGCGAATTAAGCATTTTGATGAGCCGAAATTCCTTCCATCTCCAGCCAATCCTCGCCCCAATCTGCTATTTTCATAAGTTGCGTCACTTCACACTAAAATCGCCGCGCCCCGAGGATCACAGCCTACATGCCTGAACCGCTTTATAGTCCGCCCGCTTCCAAGACTGAAACTCCTGAAGCAATGGGATTCTTCCATCCATCGAAGCGCCCTTACCGTTTCACGATCCTGATGTTCATCAGCCTATTGGTACTGGGTAGTTATTTCGCCTATGACAGCATCGGCGCTCTTGAGACCACACTTATAGAGGCGTTACATCTGGACCGCAGCACCATCGGCAATCTCTACACGGCATACTCTGTTGCCGCCATTATCATTGTGTTCTTCGGGGGCATGCTATACGACAAGCTTGGCCCCCGGCGGGCCAGCCTGCTCTTCTGTAGCCTCGTCCTGCTGGGCGCCACCATCGTGGCCCTCGCAAATTCCAAGTGGGAGCTCTACGCCGGCCGGTTTATATTCGGCGCGGGTTCCGAATCGCTGATCGTGGTACAGAGCGCCATCATCAGCCGCTGGTTCAAGGGCAAGGAGATGGCTCTGGCCTTCGGCATCGCCCTCACCGTCAGCCGGGTCGGCACCCTCTTCAGCTTCAATACCGAGGAACTTATCGCCCACTATTACGGCAACTACCGCACGGCTCTCTGGGCCGCGGCAGGATTCTGTCTCTTATCCGTGCTGTGCAACCTGGTCTACAATGCCATGGACCTTCACGGTGAGAAGGTGCTTGCGCTTCCGAAACCGGAGGCTGGCGACAAAATCGTCTTCTCGGATATCGGGAAGTTCAACTCCTCCTTCTGGTTCGTAACCCTTCTCTGCGTGACCTT